>MAAY01000026.1:0-42902 GCA_002162795.1 Rhodobacterales bacterium 56_14_T64 | reverse complement strand
TTGCCAAGAGTCGATCAGATCCAGAACCACCCGACGTTGGCGGGCCTGGGCATCCATCGCGCCGTCGTGAGTATCGGTGAACTCGTCCGCAATGCCGATAAACTTCTGAGCCCGCGACCAGTGGTCAGACATGTCCGAAACATCAAGGTCACGGATGGTATCGGTTGTAACACCTTCGCCCTGCATTTCATCAAACAGCGCTGCCAGACTGTCTGAAAGGTCATACAGCGAAGACCGCGCGGCCAGGTCAGGTTGCGCGTCCAAGAGTTTGGCGACCAGTTGCGACAATTCAAGCCGCCGCCGTAATGCGGGCAGTGCGGGGGGGAGCCCGTGCAGAGTGGCGCGTTTTGTCAGGTCCCCCAGCAATGACATGCGTGGCAATAACAGGGTTGGTCCGGCATCAAACAAGCTGCGAATGCGGCGCGCCATACGCTGGGTGTTGACGATCAACTCAACCCGAGCCAGTTCCTCGGGCGGTTGGCTTTTGCTGCGCTGGATCAATCCGTTGACCAATGCGCAGGGAAAATCGACGCCGCAGGGTAGGGCGAACAGACGGGGGGTGTCTGAGGGTTCAAACATTATGTGATTTCAACATATTTTCCGCCAATTCGATACCTTCGGGATAGCCGACATCGCACCAGTGACCGGGGTATTCCAGCGCAAATAGGCGACCCGCGTCGTGCATTTGGTTCCATAAGGTGTTCAAAGAAAAAGCTGTCTCTTTGATCTGGTGCAATCCGGTGGTTTTTACAATTTGCACGCCGCCATATACTAAATCTCCACCGCGACTAATGCGGCCACTGCTGTCAGCAGTGAAATCACCAGCCCCCTTGCGGCCTACCGCGCGGGCCAGTGGGACACAGACAAGTAGCGCGTCCATTTTTTTGGGGTCCCAAGCGCCCTGCGCTAGTTTCAGTGGGTTGGGCCCTGTCCAGATCACATCGGTGTTCATGGTGAAAACCGGGCCTTTGCCCAACAGTGGCAAAGCGTGGCGTAGCCCGCCACCTGTATCCAGAATCGCCGGAGACTCATGGCTGAGCAGCACATTTTGCGGTGATAGATGTGCTTCCAGCATCTCCGGCTTAAAAAACAGATTGGCCACGATCCGGTCCGGCGACACGTCGCGGGCTAGGTCAAGGGCGTAGTCAATCAACGGTCGGCCTGCGGCTTTGATCAGTGGCTTGGGGCAATCGCGAGTCAGTGCCTTCATCCGGGTGCCAAAGCCGGCGGCAAATAGCATCACCGATGAGGGATGGCTTGGCATCACGATCTCAGCTTGTTTAGGTTTTCGGGGGTTGGTGCTGGCAAGTTGTCTCGGATTATTTGCGCCACCGGCGTTAGTGCCGGATGATCCAACCCACGGATCATGTGGTTCCAAACTCGTGAAATTAAATCGACATACTGTGGCTTGCCATAATCCTGCGACAGACGGGCAAACACTCCCAAAATACGCAGATTGCGTTGTACACCCAGCACAGTATAGGCGGCGTGAAAATCCAAGCTGTCGACACCGGTACTGGCGATATATCGTTCTATCATTTGCAGCTCGACGGCGGCAGGCACATCGCGGCGGGCGTCTTGCAGCAATGACACCAGATCATAGGCACGATGGCCGACGCGGGCGGCCTGGTAATCCAGCAAACCCACCCGAGAAATGCCATCGCGTTCCGGCAGCCACAACAGGTTCTCGGCGTGGTAATCACGTTGCACCAGTACTAAATCGCCGGTGATGGTTTGGCGCAAAATATCTTCGAACTGATCTACAAACGGGGCTGTCAAAGTGGTGTCCTGAGACCCGAGAATTCCGTCGCGATAGCTGGTAAAGACAATCTCGACCAGTTCCGCCATCATACGCGGGTCCATTGCGTTCAAGTCAGGCACAGGTGCTGCGTGTAGTTTAACCAGAACATCGGTGGCTGCTTGGTACAGGGGCATTTCCAGAGTTGAGTCGCGTTGGAGAACACGGGCGTAAAGATCATCGCCGAGATCTTCGATCAGTAGAAAACCGTTTTTGGTGTCTTCAGCCAGTATTTCAGGGGCACTTAACCCATTGTGGCGCAGGTGTTTTGTGATGTGCACAAAAGCTGCCACGTCTTCGCCCTTGTCGGGTGGCGCGTCCATCAGAACAACGGTTTTGCCTGTGTTAGGATCTGAAATTCGCTCATACTGTCGGTTTGAGGCGTCGCCGGCCAGATCAGCGCGAATGCCGGCGCCCCAGGCTGTTGTGGCCAGAAAGGTGGCAGCCAAGTTATTGCGGTCAGTCATGTGTCATCCGATCCATAAGCATCTGCCATTTTGCATCGCTCCAGGTGAAGGTCAGGTGGCGGGTATCGGGGTGATTGGAATCCAGTGCAAGGCTCAGAAGCAGCGCGTGTGATGGAGACAGTTCAGCCAACCGGTCCGGCCATTCAACCAGACAGATGGCACTGTCAAAGGCTTCGGTCAGGCCCAGTTCCTCGATCTCGTCCAGCGATGACAGCCGGTATAGATCAGCGTGCCACAGTTCACCCGTTGGGACGTCGTAGGTTTGCACTAGGGTGAAGGTGGGTGACGGAACATCCTCAGGAAGGAGCAACAGCGACTGGATCAGATGGCGGGCAAAATGGGTCTTGCCGGCACCAATGGGGCCTTCCAGCAACAGGCAATCGCCGGGGCTAAGAGCCGCGGCGATGCGAGTGGCCAGATCGGCGGTTTGTTCAGGCGAAGACAGAGTGATGGTCGCAGGGCTGTTTATCATGCCGCCACAATGGCCTTGCCGGGTGGCGGCTGCAAGCCTGGTTAGCTGTCCTGATGAGTGATCTTGAACCGTTCCTGCTCTGGTAGTGCGATGCTGGGAGCAGGCGCGCGGAAGGTTACCATGGTGGCGCCGGTTTGCACCGCCGAAACCTTGCAGATCAGCGGGGTGCCGTTACGCAACTGCACATGGGTCCACCACTGCTCACGGTTTTCTCGCCCTGCAACAAAATCGCGCAGCTCTCCCCAGGTTGGGGTCGCGGCACACATGTCCTGCCAGACCCGGCAAGCATCAACCACTGAAACTTTGGCAAAGCTGGCGTCGGGGTCCATTTGCCACAAATCGTGGTAGGCCTTGTTAGAGAAGGTCATGGTGCCGTCATTGGCAAACACGGCAATGGCTTCGTCCATTTGATCCATGATTGACTGACCCATCTCCAATTCCGAGCGGAACTGTCGTGTCAGAGTGATCTCGGCGGTGATATCTTCGAACAGGAAGGCAACGGCCCCATCAGGGTGCGGGCGACCGCTGACCGAATAAACCGAACCCGATGGCAGCGACCAGGTTTCCTGATACCGGCCTTCAGCGGCGGCTTCGAGCAGATCGGCCATCTGATGGCGCCAGCTGGTGTAGTTCTTTGGCTCGGGCATCATGCGCTGATCGCGCAGACGGTCAAAAAAGCTGAGCAAATTGGGGCGCGAGCTGAGGAAATTGGCGGGCAGGGCGGTCAGGTCGATCAGTACAGGATTGAACAGCACCAACTGGCGGTTTCGGTCAAAAATCGCTAGGCCAATTGACAGCTGAGCAAAGGTTTTTGCCAGTGTTTGTACAAAATTACGCTGGGCAACCTCGGCATCAACCACCGCGTTGATATCCACAGCGTGACACAGCCAGCCGGCCTCGGTCTCGGTGGTTGAAATATTGTACCACAACTTCTTTTTGCTGTCGGGCAATGGGATCGAAACCCGCTCGGCCTTGCCGCTGGTCATTGGTTCAGAAAGATCGGAAAACAGCGGGTCAGCAAAATCTACATTACGACCGCGCAGCTTCTGGCTGAGATTGTCATAGGCCAAGTTGGACCATGTGACTTCTTCCTCTTCGGACTGCAGCCACACAGGATAAGGGGCCTGATGCACCGCAGCGCGCAGGGTGGTCAATTCATCGTCGAGAGAGGTATCTTTGGCCTCGGTTGTGCTGCGACGTAACTGGACCCGGGTGACACCGTCGATCCATTCACAATGGGCCTCATGAGATTCGGCATTTGCAGTCCCAGACAACACCAGCGGCCCGACATCCTTTAGAAACCCTGGCGATTGAGGCAGTCCAGGGTAACTGCGGGCCAGTTGATCCCGCAGGGTGGTCCAGCTGAAGCCTTCGGCCTTGTCGCCAATAAACTTGCGCGCGCCAGTGGACCAGCCAATCAGGTTGGCCTCGTCAAACAGGAACACAGCATCGGTCCGGCTGTCGCCGGTTAGCAGATCATGTTCCATACCCTTTGGGCCCTGCGCTGGTGATAACCACCACACGGCAACGGCCGCCGTGGCTGCACATAGAGTTGCCAAAACAAGCCATTCGATGGAGACGATGTTTTGCATATTATCCTGCCTAGTCTAGCTGTCATTTACCTTATCTTGACTCATTAATAGTTAATCGATGTTTAACTGGTTGCCTAAATATGAATAGTTAAATTTCTATCGGTTGGTTGTGGCCCATGGGAACGGCGTATTCGCCCTCGAGCGCATCGATCTTATTGCGCGGCCAGGACACTTCAACAATAGCGCCCGGACGGTCAGTGTGAATGCTAATAGTTTGCGATGGGTCAGAACCGTTGGCAAAGCGCAGGCTGGCGCCGGTGCGTTCCAACAAGGTTTTGGCGATAAACAGGCCCAGCCCCATGCCTTCGTACTCGGGGCGCGCCTTGCGTTCGCTGTCTACGCGTCCCTGACGCATGAATGGGTCACCGATTCGTCCTATCATTTGCGTAGGGTAGCCACTGCCGTCATCGTAGATGCGTATTGTGATGGTTTCTTCAGCCCAAGTCGAATCAACCCAAACATTGGCACGCGAGTAATCCACGGCGTTTTGCACCAGATTGCGTAATCCATGAATGATTTCGGGTTTGCGTAGAATGGTCGGCTGTTGAACATCGCCCCCCTCAACCGGGCCCTCTTCAAAATGGATAAACTTTCCGCGATGCATGTGCGGTTCTGCGGCCTCGTGAATCACCGTGGAAATGGGCGCCTGACGCAGATGCAGGTCATCTTTTCCGGCCCGTCCCATATTTTGAAGAATGTCACGGCAGCGATCAGCCTGCTCGCGAATCAGAGCGGCATCCACGCGTAAGTCGGGGCGGTCTTCCAGCTCTTCGATCAATTCGGCACTTGCCAGTTTGATGGTTGCAAGTGGCGTGCCCAACTCATGCGCGGCGGCGGCTACCACGCCGCCCAAGTCGGTCAGTTTCTGTTCTCGCGACAGGGCCAGTTGCGTCGCCGCCAGCGCATCTGACATCGACCGCATTTCGGAACTGATCCGGTGCGAGTAGGCGCCCAGGAACAGCACCGCGATGATGATGGCGATCCAATTGCCAAAGACAAAGACATCCGGAATGCGCAGGATAAAGCCCTGTGCAGTGCGTAGGGGTATGTGAAATTCGGCCATGAGTGTCACCAGAATGATGGCGGTGCCACCAATGATCAGCGTTGATCGCAACCGCATCATCGTGGCCGAGATTGTCACAGGCCCCAAAACCAGCAGTGCAAACGAGTTGTTCAACCCGCCAGTCAGGTACAGCAAAAGGGACAGTTGCAGCAGATCAAACAGCACGGTCAAAAAGTTCTCAAATTCCGACAGGCGCTTGTTTTCGGGGAAGATAAACATTGCGACCAGATTTCCGACCACGGAAATGCCGACAGCAGAATAGCACAGGCCAAGGTCCAGCTGCAGATTGTACATGCCTTGGGCAACGGTAATGGCAGTGATCTGCCCCCCGATGGCGACCCAGCGTAGCAGAATCAAGGTCCGCAGTCGGATCCAGTGGCTGCGCTCTTGTCCGCTCATCAGGCCAATATAGGACTCGCTCATGACGTTTGGCTCCGGTTGCATCGGCTGTAATTGTTGATAGGTCTGACATCAGCAACGATCAACATATCACTTAACTTTCAAGGTGTGATCTCATGACCCGTCTATATGCCGTTCTCGCTTCTGTCTCTGTTGTCGCTCTGCTGGGCGGTGTTTGGGTTGTGACCCAGGGCGGGCAGGATGCTGATCAATTTGCCCAGTGCCGCAGCAGTCAGATCGCAGGCGGGACGGCGCAGATTGGCGGGCCGTTTGAACTGGTGAACGCAAAGGGCGAGACCGTCACCGACAAAGATGTGATCACCGAGCCATCGCTGATCTATTTTGGCTATACTTTCTGTCCTGATGTCTGCCCGATGGACACTGCCCGTAATGCCGACGCAATCGATGTGCTGGCCGAACGTGGTCAAAGCGTAACGCCAGTGTTCATTTCAGTTGACCCAGCGCGGGACACCCCCGAGGCGGTTGGCGATTTTGCTGAAAACCTGCACGAACGGATGATTGGCCTGACTGGGTCGATCGAGCAGGTCAAGGCGGCAAGCCGGGCCTATAAAACCTATTTCAAGGTGCAGCCTGCCGAGGACGAATACTACCTCGTTGATCACTCGACGTTTTCTTATCTGGTGCTGCCCGAACAAGGTTTTGTTGAATTTTTCCGCCGCGATGTGGAGCCTGAAGAAATGGCCGATCAGATCGGCTGTTTCCTAGAGAATATGTAGCTGTTTGACGTTTCACGCCTGCCCGGTAATATTCTTGCTCACAACAACCAAACTACTGGCGTAAAGGACTAAGCATGGCCGAAACTGTTCCGCTGGACATTGGACCTGACAAAACGCTGCTGCTGGTTGACGACGATGAGCCGTTTCTTCGGCGGTTGGCGAAAGCAATGGAAAAGCGCGGTTTCGAAGTCGAGACCGCCGGGTCTGTGGCTGCAGGTCGCGCCATTGCCACGGCGCGCCCACCTGCCTATGCGGTCGTCGATTTGCGCCTTGAAGATGGCAACGGGTTGGATGTGGTCGAAGTGCTACGCGAAAAACGCCCGGACAGCCGGGTGGTGGTACTGACCGGTTATGGCGCCATTGCCACAGCAGTAGCTGCGGTAAAAATTGGCGCCACCGATTACCTGAGTAAACCAGCAGATGCCACCGATGTAACAAACGCATTGCTGGCGCAGCCGGACGAGTTGCCACCACCGCCAGAGAACCCAATGAGCGCTGACCGGGTACGGTGGGAACACATTCAGAGGGTGTATGAGCTCTGCGACCGCAACGTGTCGGAAACCGCGCGTCGTTTGAATATGCATCGCCGGACGTTGCAGCGGATCTTGGCCAAACGCAGCCCAAAATAGGCTCTAATAAGGGGTAATTGGCCTATATTATGCGGCTGATTACCTGTGAATTCTCATAACGCTGCCAATAGCTCGCTATGGCGCGCGATATATGAATTGCGAGCCTCAACCGGTGGACGCAGTTGGATCGCTAAATCTCCGATCAGGTTCGCGTCCGGCCTGCCAAACAGCTTGTTGGCTTCCTGAACCGAGAAACCCGCGATTTGCACCGCCTCCATCCAGGCGCTGATGCGATCGGCTTTCTTAATCTGTTTCTTGACCGTGACGGGCAGTGCTGCGGGCAGTCCAAACCGGAGGTGAATGGCGGCAGTCAGACGCGCGTCCAACTCGCCATATGACGGGCCAACAGCTGATTTGACCGGTGAGATCATATCTCCAATCACATATTCCGGCGCATCATGCAGCAGTGCCGCCAACCTCCATTTCACCGGTGCCTTGGGATTGATGCGGCCATACAGGGTTTCGACAAGCAGCGAGTGCTCGGCCACCGAATATGCAAAATCCCCTTTGGTCTGGCCATTCCAACGTGCCACAAAAGCCAGCCCATGGGCGATATCGTCGATCTCAATATCAACCGGAGTGGGATCCAATAGATCCAGTCTGCGGCCGGACAGCATACGTTGCCAGGCGCGTGGAGGGGTGGCCATTTGGTTAGTCCTTTTTGGAGAATTCTAAGGGTCTATTTAATTGAGATGCATCCTGATTTTACGTCAAGATTACCAATAAGAAACAAATTATTGAGGCACTGTGTTTTGAAATTCACGAGTCAAACCCTAGTATTATATGCATGAAGGGGAAACAGGGCCTCTCCTGGCGACCCCTCCTTGACGATGAACTTGTATCGAAAGGAGCATGTCATGTTCAAGCGATTGCTAGCAGCTTCCGTCATCTTTGGAATGGCCGCAACGGCGCCTCCGGCCTTTGCTTCAACCTGTGGAGAACGCGAAGACGTTATCCATCAATTGGAAAACCAATATTCTGAAACTCTGACCGCGGGTGGGTTACAAACCGCTCCCTCAAACAACTCCGTGGTCGAAATCTGGTCATCCGAGCAAACCGGGACCTTTACAGTGCTGATGACCCAAGCCAATGGGATCAGTTGTATCGTAGCAGTTGGCACCGACTACTTTGACATTGGTCCGCTAAAAAAGCCAAAAGGCTCGGACAGTTAAACTACCAAACTCAAATTCCGACGTTCAATCCGGGCATCTTCGTTGCTTGTCAACCAATGCAATGTTAGGGGCAGCCTGACTTATTTCAAACCGGATTGGAGAAGACGATGGCCGGAGATTATTTTGTCAAGGATATCGCGCTGGCCGAGTTTGGCCGCAAGGAACTTGATATAGCCGAAACTGAAATGCCAGGACTGATGTCACTGCGCACCGAATACGGCGAAAGCAAGCCGCTGAAGGGCGCCCGGATTGCCGGCTCTTTGCACATGACGGTTCAGACTGCTGTTCTGATCGAAACACTGGTGGCGCTGGGCGCCGAAGTGCGCTGGGCGTCGTGCAACATTTTCTCGACCCAGGACCACGCTGCTGCGGTAATCGCCGCCGCTGGTATCCCGGTTTACGCGGTCAAAGGCCAGACTTTGGTCGAGCATTGGGATTATCAGGACCAGATCTTCCAATTCAAAGATGGCCCCTGCAACATGATCCTGGATGATGGCGGCGATGCGACACTGTACATTCTGCTGGGTGCCCGTGTTGAGGCTGGCGAAACTGGCCTGCTGGATGTGCCAACTTCGGAAGAAGAAGAGGCAATCTTTGCTCAGATCAAAAAGCGCATGGCCTCCAGCCCCGGTTGGTTCACCAAGCAGCGCGATGCGATCCAGGGTGTTTCAGAGGAAACTACCACCGGTGTGCATCGTCTTTACGAACTGGTGAAACTGGGCCAACTGCCGTTCCCGGCGATCAACGTGAATGACTCGGTCACCAAGTCGAAGTTCGACAACAAATATGGCTGCAAAGAATCGCTGGTTGACGGTATCCGTCGCGCCACTGACACCATGATGGCCGGTAAAGTTGCCGTCGTTTGTGGTTATGGCGACGTTGGCAAAGGCTCGGCTGCTTCGTTGAGCGGTGCTGGTGCCCGTGTGAAAGTTACCGAAGTTGACCCGATCTGCGCCCTGCAGGCCGCAATGGACGGTTTTGAAGTTGTGGTTCTGGAAGACGTTGTCTCTAGTGCTGACATCTTTATCACCACCACCGGCAACAAAGACGTGATCCGTATCGAGCACATGCGCGAGATGAAGGACATGGCGATTGTTGGCAACATTGGTCACTTTGATAATGAAATTCAGGTCGCAAACCTGAAGAACCACAAGTGGACCAACATCAAAGACCAGGTCGACATGATCGAGATGCCCTCGGGCGCGCGTTTGATCCTGTTGTCCGAAGGTCGTTTGCTGAACCTCGGCAACGCCACTGGCCACCCATCGTTTGTGATGTCGGCTTCGTTCACCAACCAGGTTTTGGCTCAGATCGAGCTGTGGACCAAAGGTGACGAGTACAAGAACGACGTGTACATCCTGCCCAAGCATCTGGACGAGAAAGTCGCCCGCCTGCATTTGGACCGGATCGGCGTCAAGCTGAGCAAACTGAGCAACGAGCAGGCATCCTATATCGGCGTGTCCGCTGATGGCCCATTCAAGCCCGAGCATTACCGCTACTAAGCTTTCTGGTAAGCAATAGAGACATCGAAGGCCGCCGTGAGAAACTCACGGCGGCCTTTCTATTTATCGGGTTGCAGTGCCGATGAGATAGGAAAACCCTGTCAGATGAGCCTTGTTAAAAGCACCGACCTTTTCCAATATATCCTGATTTGCATCGCGAAAGCCCGTGGCCTGATCGGCTGACGGATAATACAGCAACACTACCTCGTCCGGCGTGGCCATGCCCATTGCGTCGTCAACGTTCAAAAAGGCTTCGCTGATCCAGTGACCATCGCGCTGTTCAGCCATAGCACCCAGGGCCGCCAGATCGGTATTTCGCCCGTCAATGTCGCTGTTGTTGTAATACCCAAGTTTGAGAATGTACTGACGGTCGGCCAGCCCATTCGAGTCTTCTGCAGCAGCGAACTGAGTCAGGGAGCCTTCGAAGGCTGCCAAGGCACCACTCAGTTTGCGGCGGGCGGCTGCATCTGCCAAAATCGGATTATCACAGGTCATAACGGCATATTCGGCAAGGTCCGGAACTTTGACGGTTCCCTGCTGAGCCATGATCGGGCCACTGCGCAGGATTGCGCATCCGATACTATCAGCAGTTTGCTCAGAAAGGGTATCATTGCCGCTGAACAGGACTACCAGAGCGTTTTCCTGACCTGCGCTTGCACTTCCGGCAACTGTGGCAAGTAGGCCCGCGGCGATAAGGGTTTTGAATAGGGACATGGTGTTATCCTTTTGTCTGAAGATGGATGCGAACCCGGTTGTCACCAAAGACGTCGCTGGGAACGCGATGCTCAGGCGTCATTAGCGCCCGGATGGCCGCGATAGGGGTTGCAATGAATTCCGTGGGATGGGCTGGAATCGGCATGGCTGAGGCTAGACCAACAAATTTTGCGGTGAAGTCGGCATCGGTCCAACGGTATTGAACTTCGGCCAGCTGAGTGCCCTCATGGACAAGACCAAGGTTCATTTCACCTTTTTGGGCGCCTTGGATATCTGCCGACAGCAGGGTGATTTCGTAAGTCATGTGAACTCCTGATTTGACTAAAACCAGTGTGCCCAGTTGTAGGATTGGATTATAACTGTTCAAATTCAATCCAAACTGGTTAGAATATGATCCATGAAAAACTGGGATGACCTGCGCATATTTCGCGCAATGGCCAAAGCCCGTTCGATTCGGGCGGCTGCTGCAGATTTACGAACCACCCATGCAACGGTGTCGCGTAGAATTCGCGCGCTGGAAGAGGACCTGGGCAGCGCGTTATTCGAGCGCCGCAACGAGGGGCATGTCCTGACCGCCTTTGGTCAAAGCATGATGGATCTTACCGAAGGTGTCAGCGTCGGGGTCGAAGCGATAGATCGTTTGGCCTTTGGTCAGGATGGAAGTCTGGCCGGGCCCGTCCGGCTTTCGGTCCTAGAGGATCTCTATCACCAAGTTCTGTCAGGCCCACTCGACAGTTTTATGCGTGCCCATCCTATGATTGAATTGTCCATCGAAACCACGCCCAACCTGCGCGATGTCAGTCGGCGGGAGGCCGATGTCATTGTGCGCATCACCAGTAACCCGCCGGAACAGGCGGTTGGACGCAAGGTGGCGGACAGCCCGCTTGCCCTATACAGCTCGCCGCACTACCTGAACCAGCGCCCCGCTATTGATCGCTGGATTGCGTTGGACTATCCGCCGACCATCCCCCCTTTATTGAACGCAAGACCGGTATTTCTGGCCGGTTCACTGACCGTGGTGGCGGATGTGCTGCGCCGAGGCCAAGGGATTGGTTTGCTTCCTTGCTTTATGGGGCAGGGCGATCCAAATCTTGTTCGGCTGCCCGAGGTGGATTTGATTCCCGACAAAGAAATTTGGACACTGACCCACGTAGACATTTTGCAAAATCCGCGTGTTCGATTGCTGATGGATCACCTTTACCGTGCGTTTTCAGATCAGCGGCACCGAATCGAAGGCCGTTTTGAGTAGGACGCAGTCGTTTACTTTTCCCCTTGTATAGCAAGCCTGTGCCAGTAGGATTTGTCACATTGGGAGTTTCCCAAGTTCAAATTTGAGTATCAACACTTTTTGGGGAGCCAAAACCATGGGCAAGCGAGACGATTTGATTGCGCAATATGCGGATGATTTAAAAAACAAATGTGGGGTGGATCCGGATATGGATCTGCTGACCAAAGTCACCATTGGCTGCGGACCGGCGATTTACAATGCTGACTCCTCGACAGTTGCTGCCACTCAGGACAGTGAGATTGAAACCGTCAAGCAGAACTTCCTGATCAAAAAATTGGGGTTGGCTGATGGTCCCGAGCTAATGGGCGGGATCAGCGCGGTGCTGGAAACCTATGGCAAGTCCGAGCGCAACAAGTACCGCGCAGTGGTCTACTACATGCTGACCAAGCATTTTGGCAAAGAGTCAGTCTACGGCTAAGACCTTTTGTGACGCCATGACGACGCCCGCCTTATGGTGGGCGTTTTGTTTCCAACACTGAACTGGTCGCATTTTAGCATTATTGTCCGGGCTAATCATTTGCGGAATCATTCGCAGATGGGCTATCCATGTATCACGGTCAGAATGACCAGGAACCAGAAATTTTCATACGCGTGTGGTGGCTTGGGAGCACGCGGGGTGAGAGGGAAGGTCCTGAGCAATCGGACCTTCCCTTTTTCACATTTTCCCAACCGGCATGACGTCAGAGTCCACTGGACCTATGAGGCAAATCAGTCCGCTTCCGTCTTGCCCAAGGCACAGATTACCCGCCATTCGCTCGGGCTTACGGGTTGAACCGATAGGCGGGAACTTTTAACCAGAACCATGTCTTCCAGCCGCGGGTCGGCTTTGATCTGATCCAAAGTCACGGGCTGAACAAAGCCGCGCACGGCTTTGATATCGACGCATTCCCATCGAGGATCATCAATGGTGCTGTCAGGATGCGACTCGGCGCAGACCTCGACAATGCCAACCACCGACTTTTCCTTTTGCGAGTGGTAAAAGAACCCTCGGTCGCCGACCTTCATCTCGCGCATGAAATTGCGCGCTTGGTAGTTGCGCACACCGTCCCATTCCTCACCCACATCACCCTTGGCAAACTGGTCATCCCAGCCCCAGGTCGAAGGTTCGGATTTGAACAGCCAATATGCCATCAGCCGATGACCTTTTTCCAAGTGATCAGATCAACAGTTTCGAACAAATTGGCCTTGGCGTAGGGATCGTTATCAGCCCAGGCTTGCCCAACGGCCATATCTTCGACGTCAAGAATGACCAGCGACCCAACCATATTGCCCTCTTGATCCAACAACGGGCCAGCCTGCGCAACAGCACCAGTGTCTTCGATATAGGCAAGATGAGCCGCGCGATTGTCGAGCCGGGTTTGCAGGGCGTCGGGTTTGTCGCGGGCAATCAAAGCAATTAGCATTTTATTCCTCTTTTAATGGTCTTGCCAGCAGTTGAGCCACAGCCTCGGTAATCGTCAAGCTCTGATCAAGCAAATTGGTTACCGTTTGAGTGATTGGCATGTCGATCTGAATGTCGACGGCTTTCGCTGCAGCTGCTCGCGCAGTGGCGGCACCCTCGACGGTTATCGACGGGTCAAACACCTCGCCGCGACCAATCGACAAGCCCAACTGGTAATTGCGAGACAGCTCCGAACTGCAGGTCAGCGTCAGATCGCCAAAGCCAGACAGTCCAGCTAGGGTTTCCGATTGCGCGCCACAGGCCAGGGCCATGCGCTGCATCTCAGCATACCCGCGAGTCATCAACGCGGCGCGCGCACTGTCGCCAAGCCCGGCTCCAATCACCGCACCGCAGGCAATTGCCATCACGTTTTTCAACGCTCCGCCTTGCTCGGCCCCTATGGTGTCGGTGGTGCGGTAAAGCCGCAGGTTAGTGGTTGTCAGCAGCTGTTGCAGGTCTATGCCCTGCTGTGCATCGGCGCAAGCAAGGGTCAGCGCGGTGGGCAATCCTCGGGCGATATCTGCGGCAAAACTGGGACCGGTCAGCAAGGCGGGTCGGGCGCTGGGCAAAGCCTCACGCAGAACCGCAATGGGGCCAAGACCGGAGTTCAGCTCAATGCCCTTGCAACATGCAACGAGGGTTTTTCCGGCAAGAATTTCGGCGTGTTCCCGTAGCAAGGAACGCAGTTTTTGCATCGGAACAGCCAGTAATAGAGTCTGGTTTTGCGCAGCAACGGTAATATCATCGGTGACTGACAGTGTGTCAGGCAGTGGTACATGGGGCAGGCGTTTTTCATTTTCCCGCTTATTCTGCATCGCGCTGGCATGGTGTGGATCGCGAGCCCACAGTGTAACCGGACCGTTCCCTGCCAAGGAAATCGCCAAAGCGGTGCCAAAAGCCCCTGATCCCAGAACCGAAACACTCATGCCTTGGCACCCTTGCGACCGCTGCCCAGCATCGAAGGGCTGGTTTGATCCAGTGGCCAGCGTGGCCGTGCAGACAGATCCATTCCGTCGCGCGCACCAGCTTTGAATCGCTCCATCCCGGCATAGGCAATCATCGCAGCGTTATCGGTGCACAGATGCAGCGGAGGTGCGGTGAAGGCTGCGCCCATTTCAGCACAAACAGTCTCTAACCCGACCCGTATAGCGGTATTTGCGGCCACTCCACCAGCCACGGCCACGGTAGGTGTGGCTGGGTTTTCCTGCAGGTACAGACGGATCGCCCGGCGTGTTTTCTCGTTCAATACGTCAACCACGGCGGCCTGAAATCCAGCGCAAAGATCGGCACGGTCTTGACGGGTCAAGCCACCTTTCTCTCCGGCAACCTTGTCGCGCATCCTCAACAAAGCGGTTTTCAACCCCGAGAACGACAAGTTGCAATCGGGCCGGTTGAGCATTGGGCGGGGAAACTGGAAGTGTTTAGGATCACCTGCCTCGGCCTCTGCTTGCACGGCTGGTCCTCCGGGCTGCGATAGCCCCAACAACCGGGCGGTTTTGTCAAAAGCCTCGCCCGGGGCATCATCAATGGTGCCGCCCAGACGAGTGAAGTCTTCAGGTCCGCGAGCGATCAAATACTGACAGTGCCCACCTGATACCAACAAGATCAGATAAGGATAGGCAATGCCGTCAGTCAGCCTTGGCGTCAGCGCGTGACCAGCCAGATGGTTGACTCCAACCAAAGGCAAACCGGTGGCAGCACAGATACCCTTGGCGCACATCACCCCAGACATAACTCCGCCAATCAGACCCGGCCCAGCAGTCACTGCCACAGCGTCCAGATCAGCAAGAGTTAGGCCGGATTTGTCCAGCGCTTCACGCACGCAGATATCAAGTTTTTCGGCGTGGGCACGTGCGGCGATCTCTGGCACCACGCCACCATAGGCGCTGTGAAGCTCGTTCTGGCCAAACACAATTGATGACAGAATTTCGGGCAGTTCATCGCCAACCTGCCGTATCACCGCCGCCGCAGTATCGTCGCAGCTGCTTTCAAGTCCCAGAATTGTCAGTGTTCGTGTCATCGTCTTACCGTTGCATCACAATGGCCCCGCAGCTACCACCTTAGACAATGGCAAACAATCCCGGGTGAGCGGCATGGCGGTCCTGTTGATGACACGTCCGCAAGATGCGGCGCGGCGCTTTGTGGCGATGTTGCCAACTGCGCTGACCGCAGGACATCAAGTGATCTATTCTCCGCTGATTTCGATGATGCCGTTGGGCCAAGGTATCGATTTGGGCGGAAGCGAGGCGGTGATTTTTACTTCGGCCAATGGCGTTTCAGTGGCTGCAGAAACCCTCGCCACAACTGGAATGCCTGCATATTGCTTGGGGCAGCGTACCACTTCGAAAGCTCGGGATGCCGGCTGGAAGGCCGAGTTTTGTGGCAAAACCGCCGATGAATTGGTTACTGAACTGCTGCAACGGCGTCCAGCCGGTAGGCTGTTGCACCTGCGCGGTGAGCATTCGCGAGGTAATGTTGCCGAACGGTTGAATACCGCCGGATTAATCTGTCGTGAGCAGGTGATCTATAGCCAGCCTTTACTGACTTTAACGGCCGAAGCTTTGGCGGTGCTGTCCGCATCGGGTGATATCGTGGTGCCGCTTTTTTCGCCACGCACTGCGCGACAATTTGCCGATCTATGCCCAAACGATGCGAATATCCATCTGATTGCCATGAGTGAAGCTGTCGCGGAGCCATTAAAGCTCTTGAACTACAAAGACTTGAACGTATGTAAGGAACCGGATGTACAGGCCATGGCGAAGCTGGCCAGTGCTATTGTACTCCGGCTGAACCGGGTTGAGAGCGGCAGGTCAGCGCAGTAATGTCGCGTAGGTTCAAGTGTAAGAAATTTGAGAATCGATGGGGAGGCCGGAGTGGCTGACAAAAAGAATTCTGATCTGGCGAGTGAGACCGACCCGAACGATAAGGCGATCGAGGTTGATGCACCTGAAATTACGGTTGATGAAAACCCCCCAGCGACATTTGAAGAGATTGATATAGAAGACGCCGATTCTTCTGAGATTGAGACAGACGGCCCAGCCCCAACGGTCCAGGACGAGATTGTCGAAACATCAACTAATACTGTTGAGCCACCAAGTGACGTTACACATGTGATTGAAAAACGCGGTGGTTTTGGCATGGCCTTTATTGGCGGCGTGGCGGCGGCGGGACTTGGCTTTTTTGCCGGTCAGGCGCAACTGCTGGACTTTATACTGCCCGATTCTCTGAAATCAGTTGCCGTGGCGGACCTTATAGCTCTGGAAAGCAACCAAGCAGAACTGACCGCCGCACTGGCTCAGTTGCAGGCGCAGGTTGAAACCAACAAGACCCCTGACCTGTCCGTCGTGATGGGTCAGATTGATGCGTTGTCTGCTCAGATTGCACCGCTTAGTTCAAACTGGAATGCCGCCAAGGATCGGCTGGACACCCTATCCGCTGATGCCGCCGCCCTGTCCACGCGCCTGAGTGATCTTGAAAAACGCCCTATCAGTGAAGGCGCATCTCCGGCGGCAGTGGCGGCTTACGAGGCCGAGTTGGCCAAGCTGCAAGAAAGCCTGGTAACGCAGCGTGAAGAAGTCCAGAAAATGGTGGCCGAGGCGCAGGCGCTGGATGCTGCCAGCACTGAATCTGCCCGCATTGCCAGTGCTCAGACCATGGTGGCCCGGTTGCGCTCTAGTTTGGATGCAGGAACTGCATATGGTTCAATATTGAACGACCTTGAAAGCCTAGGCGTAACGGTGCCGACGGCTTTGGCGGCGTCAGCTGATCAAGGAGTTGCCACATTGGCTGCTTTGAGCAATGATTTTGTGCCCGCTGCCCGCGCCGCACTTGCCGGCGTCCGAGAAGACAACGCCGAAGGTGGTGGTCTGCTGGCCTACGCCCAGCGGCACCTGGGGGCCCGTTCGGTCACGCCGCGTCAGGGTGACGATCCGGACGCCGTCCTATCACGCGCCGAGGCCGCCATCGCAAGCGGTCGACTGGATCTGGCGCTGGATGAAATTCAAGCCCTGCCCGATTCTGCCCGGACCGTCCTGTTGGATTGGGAAACCGCCGCCAAAACACGCCAGGCCGCCATCGCAGCCGCCGATACCCTGGCCCAAAGCCTGAACGCCAATTAAGGGAGCTGCCATGCTCTGGTCATTGTTAAAAATCCTTGTTTTTGTTGCTCTCATTGCGTTGCTGGCCTTTGGTGCCGGCATTTTGATGGAGACCGCAGGCGGCGTGCAGATCACCGTCGCGGGCACTGAATACACTCTCGGCGCGCTGCAATCAGTCATCGCTATGGTGGTGCTGGTTGTTGTGGTCTGGCTGTTCCTGAAACTGCTGTCACTGCTGTTGGCGACGCTGAAGTTTCTCAATGGTGATGACACTGCCCTGTCGCGTTTCTTCGACAAGGGGCGCGAGCGCAAAGGCTATCAGGCGCTGGCCGACGGGCTGATGGCGCTGGCCTCGGGGGAGGGACGATTGGCGATGGCCAAGGCGGCGCGGGCTGAGAAATTTCTGCAAAAACCTGAGTTGACGGACCTGTTAACCGCACAAGCCGCTGAAATGTCGGGTGATACCAAGAAAGCTGCCGAAGTTTACAAACGTCTGGTTACCAATCAGTCCACCCGATTTGTCGGGGTGCGCGGCATCATGAAGCAAAAGCTGTCCGAAGGGGATACTGACACGGCCCGCAAGCTAGCCGAAAAGGCACTGGCGATGCGTCCCAAGCACGAAGAGACGCAGGACACGCTATTGAAGTTGCAGGCACAGGCGCAGGATTGGGCCGGAGCACGCCACACTCTGTCGACTAAGCTAAAAACCGGTACATTACCAAGGGATGTGTTCAAACGCCGGGATGCGGTGCTGGCATTGTCAGCCGCCGGAGCAATTGTCGAGGAGGGCGCGTCGCTGCAACAACAAGAGCAGGCGATCGAGGCCAACCGTCTGTCGCCTGATCTGGTACCTGCCGCAGCCATGGCCGCGCGTGCCTATATTACCAAGGGCAAAAAACGAAACGCCGCTCAAGTCTTGAAAAAAGCCTGGGGCGTTCAGCCTCATCCTGATTTGGCGCATGCTTTTGCTGGAATTGAACCAGAAGAAACCGCTCAGCAACGCGTTACTCGGTTTGCTCAACTGGCCAAACTGCAGCCACAACACGACGAAACCCGACTTGTGATGGCCGAATTACACATCGTTGCCGAGGATTTCCCCGAGGCACGCCGGGCACTGGGCGATCTGATTGAGCGCGCGCCTGATGCTCGCGCTCTAACCTTGATGGCCGCGATCGAACGTGGCGAGGGATCCTCGGATGCGGTGGTGCAGGGCTGGCTGGCTGGCGCGTTGAATGCCCCGCGTGGGCCACAATGGGTCTGCAACAATTGCCATCACATCCACGCCGAATGGGCGCCGGTTTGCGAGCATTGTTCTAGCTTTGACAGTCTGGCCTGGACCACACCGGACACGCCAGAAATTGCCAGTGCTACGGGCGTGCATATGTTGCCGTTGATTGTTGGAACACCGCAGGGTTCTAAGGTCCCCAAAGAAGACATGGCTGACGTTGAATTGGTGATGTCGGACATCCTGCCACCGGACGTGGTCCTGGGAAAAACAGAAGTCAAATAAACCTTCCGCCTGCAGCGCGCCAATTTTATCAGCGCGCTGCAAACGCATCGTTGATCGCACCAGGATCACCAGTGCCGCTGTAGCTCAGCAGGTAGAGCACGTCATTCGTAATGACGGGGTAGCAGGTTCGAGTCCTGTCAGCGGCACCACTACCTCCGTGTAATATTTTGTTTTCACCATATTTAATCTGCGGTAAAAACCGATGTCTGCTTAGTGAAAGCCCGCCGTTGATCTCATTGATTTTGAACTACCCGTGGGCATGGACTGATCGAATGGCGTGTTCTAACGCGGCTATGGAAAATTCGGTGCTGCCGACCTCAGGCGCCTTAGGGTCCAGCAAAACCTTTCGCCCATCGGCCTTTCCTACCTGAAGTTTTTGACCTTCCATGACCGTGCCCCAGACGCCAACGTCCTTGATCTTGATCGCATCAACTGTCAGGGGATTAGCGTCCAAAATTGTGAAGTTCGCGAGTTTTCCTGGTTCGATACTCCCACGTTCCTTCTCCAACCTGAGCGAATAGGCCGCATCAAGCGTAACACCGCTCAGAGCACCTTCTCGCGAAATGCGCTGGTTTTCTCCTGCGACACGTCCTGAACTGGTGATCCGATTTACCGCACACCACATTAAGAAAAGAGGGTCCGCCGGTGCCATAGGCATGTCTGAATGGAGCGAATAAGAAACGCCCGCGCGCTCGACATCGCCTAGGCGCGCCATCTGATCTGCCCGCTCGGGCCCAAGCCCCGTTTCGCTGTATTTATCCGCCAGGGCAGTCACATAATATGGGTTCGCGCTGACAATGGCGCCAAGTTGTTTGATGCGATCCACCTGATCGGCAGCACTTACGGCAAAATGGATAATTGTCGTGCGATGGTCATAACGTGGATTGCGACGAAGATTGCTCTCAAGGGAATTGAGCACACGGTCAAGCCCAGCGTCCCCGTTTACGTGAATATGTAACTGATAGCCTGCGTCCCAGTAGACGCGGAAGGCACGCTCAAAAAGATCCTTATCCATCATCCACTCGCCGTGGTAGTCGCCAATGAAAGGTTCCCGCACTTGCATTGCGAGCGAATAAATCGCGCCATCCGCAAATAGCTTCACGGAGCCTTTCGAAAAGCCCGTCATGCCCCCGTACCAGCTTGCCAGTTTCTCGGTCTCGGCAATGACCTGTGCGTCATCCTCATACATTTGAACCAGAGATTTTCCGTCCGGCATGAACGACCAGCGAAACGGCATCGATGGGCTGGACATAACGGAATTCACCATGTCCTGTACCGGCTTGGCCAGTATTCCACCGGGTTCGTTGCCAAAGGTGATCCCCTTTGAATGCATATAATCCCGCATCAAAATCGCGCCTTCGCGAAACTTGTCTGGGTCTGCGACCATTGGAGCGATATTGGCCAATATCGAGAACATTCCTTGCTCCCAAAAGTGCCCGTTGCGAAAATTCGATTGCTCTTGGGCTGTGGCGCTCCACCCATCCACGAGGTCTTGGGTGATACCCGCCTGAGCGAGGGCGAACGAGTTCAGTACAAATTCGTGGCAGGAACGCATCCAGATGATAACGGGGCGAGTTGTGCTGATTTCATCCAAATCACTGCGTGTGAGAGCGCCATAAAATGCGGCGTGATACCCCCAACTGAACAAAACGCCCTCGGGGGTATCGAGTCTCTCTTCGGCGGCCCCCAGCCGTTGTATGAAATCAATTTTGTCCTTTACCGCGGACACCATTCCAGTGGGCAAGTCCCAATCTTCAATCGATAGAATTTCGGACGACATTGAGAGAGCAGCAAGCAGGGGGTGCGCGTGCTGGGCGATGAAGCCTGGAACAATCACCTTGTCTTGGAACGTTGTATCCATTGCATAAGGCTGGCTACCGACAATGGCTTTCACATGCTCAAGCGTTCCAGCTGCCAAAATGCGGTCGTTCACAACGGCCACGGATGTGGCGGCTGGACGCGACGAATCCAGAGTGACGATCTCGCGGGCAGAATATATCGTTATGGTGCTGTCCGTGTTCATCAGTCTACCAACATCAGAAAGAGAAGACATTTTCGCCAAGGCAACAGCGGCAGGTGAAACTAAAAAAGTCGCGCTCAACAGCCCGGTCCGTATGAAATCTCTGCGGTTCAAATCATGCATGACAATAATCTCCGGTTTTTCAATGTGGGTAATATTGCAGGATAATAGGCGACCTAGCCACCAAGAAAGTTAGTGTTCTGGATTTGATATTTGTTGTCATAGGATGGACGTCCAGAGATTCGCTGCCATCAGCCTCAAGGTCGGCCTTGCGCGGGGTTAGCGCGATAGATCTCTAAATGGGCAGATATCCTCCTCGAATGGCACATGGCGCCGTCGAAACGGCGCGCCATTGATGGATTCCGGTCTGCTGATCCGATCCATGCGAAAATGCCGAAAATCCTCCCGAGCAGGATCCCAGGCCACCAAATACCACAATGGCGACAGGATCAGCATGGCTTGAGGTTCCACCTCGCGGCGCGTTTCGGCCCCGTTTGCGGCGCGGTATTGAAACCGCAGGTGGAGCTTCTGTAAAAACGCCGTCTCGAACGCAGGAAGAAGTGCGGGATCAATCGGCCGGATGTCTGATATATCCTGCTGCGGCGACAGTTTACCAATATGCAGACAGTCAAGGAACCGGCGCAGATCGCGCACTTTGTCTGACGGAAGGGCTTTCTCGATCTTGATAAGCCCGGCATCTGCGAGATCAGAAAATGGCAGATTTTGAGCCGCCCGCATAGTCGCGACACTAATGAGAAGTGCGAACACCTCGGCCACTGTTAATCGTGCGGTGGTCTGCACTGAATGCGGGTCAAGCTGCACACCGCCACCGCGCCCGCGTTCGGAATGGATAACAAAGCCCTGATCGCGCAGCGCACAGATATCGCGTAGGACCGTTCGCCTCGATGCCCCGACCTCCTCGGCCAGATCATCGACTGTCGAAGTTCCGTTGCGGCGAAGAGTACGCACAATCGCATCATGGCGGAGACGAATATTCATTTCTTCACTTTAGCGCTTTTGGTGACAAAAATTGGCACCAATTAATTCTAATCAGTTTGTACACACTTCAACAACGAGATTTTTACAATGAAACGTACAGCTGTAAACCCATGGGACTGGTCCTTGAAGCTGGGCTACAATCAGGCAGAGATCATCACTGACACGTCACGCCAGTTGATCTGTGCAGGTCAAACCGCTGTCGACGGTGCGGGCAATCTCCAGTGTCCGGGCGATATGCGCGGGCAAATCATCCTGGCGTTGGACAATCTAGAGGCAGTGCTGGCTGGTGCGGACATGAACTTGAGCAACATCATCCGGCTGGGTGTTTTTGCGACCAACATGGATGAGGCGCTAAAGAACTTTGATCTTCTAGGGATGCGTTTTGGGCCGATCCAATGCGCCCCACCGATGACTTTGCTTGGCGTGACCCGACTCGCAATTCCGGGCTTGCTGTTTGAAATCGAGGCCACCGCCGCAGCCTAATACGATCCGCAAGATGAAGAAGTCATTCAGAGCACTAATCCGAAAGACCTGCCAATCCGCCGTCCGGTGTTAAAGGAAGTCAGGATTGGGGGAATGTCGGATCGAGTTCAGTCCCAAAACAAAACCCCCGCCGCCAATTGGCTGCGGGGGTTTCGAAATTCATCAAATCGACAGTATGATTTACATCATACCTTCACGTTCCAATTTCTTACGAGCCAATTTACGGGCACGACGAATCGCTTCCGCTTTTTGGCGAGCGTTTTTCTCGGATGGCTTCTCGAAATGTTGCTTGAGCTTCATTTCGCGGAATACGCCTTCCTTCTGGAGCTTTTTCTTTAGAACTCGAAGAGCCTGATCGACGTTGTTGTCACGAACACTAACCTGCATGTGGTTTACACCACCTTTCTGGTTTGAAGTTGCAATGAGTTGCAGGAATTGGGCTCATAGCAAAGCTGTCTTTGATTGTACAGTCCAGCATTCTTCAAGTTGGCCTGAAGATATTCATCGTGCTTGCCCATTAGGTTGGATGGCGTGTGGCCCTTGCCTTCCGATACTTGGATGGCATGGCGCTGCATGGCGCTTTGCCTGGACTGCTTACTTGTCCTCAGTGCAGCATTGGTCTGATCGGATGATGGCAGTATGGATAAGGTGGGCTAGCCTTTGATCGCGCTAAAGGCAGCTTTCATCCGCCCAGCTGCGTGCGCATAGCTTGGTAAACAACCGCGGTGGCTACGTTTGCCAAATTAAGTGATCGGACACGTGGGTCGAGCATCGGCAAATTAAACATTCGATCGTCCATGCCATCTAAAATTTCAGCCGGTAAACCTTTGGATTCACATCCGAAAACCAAATAGGCATCCTGTTGATAGTCAGGATCATAAACACTCTGAGCGCCATGTTCTTCGAAGAAATACAGGCTTTCGCGCGGTGGTTTTCGATCCTCCACAAAGCTCTGCCAGTTGTCATACTCCTTGAGATTGACATATTTCCAGTAATCCGTTCCTGCCCGTCGCACTGCTTTTTCGTCAAGGGAAAACCCATAAGGTTTGATCAGGATCAGCTCCAGATTTAGCGCGACACAGGTCCGACCTATTGCGCCGGTATTGTACGGAATTTCAGGCGTCACTAATACCATCTTCAGGCACGGATCAGACATAGGATGTGTGGGCTTTCCAAATCACGGGCGCAGGAACGGCCCGTCGTTGGCATCCTGTTACCTCAAATAGGCGCTCCTTAACAACGCCAACTTTGCCGTCCCACCGGACGTTGGCTGCCATTCGACAGGTTGCTGAATCGGTGATTCGGGGCACTTGGCAGACATTGATTGGTACTGCCATTGTACTGGCGCCATCAACACGACCATGCTCTATGTTAGCTCGGGCACTATGATAAGGTAGACGGAAAAAATGGCAGAACGTTATGAACGCCACCGCCAAGCTTGGACGCAAGAGGAAATTCAAAAACTGCATTTGCTGGTGACAAAGGGGATGAGCCTAAAGGCCGTGGCGAAGGCTCTTTCGCGTTCCGAGGAATCAACAAAGAACAGAGCCAAGTTGGACAAGCTGAAAATTCGAAAAGCTCGATAGTTCTTTATGCCCCGCATATTACGCAGAGTACCGTTGATAGGATCCAGAAATTTATGATCGTCGCTACCATTGCCAACTTTTTGGCTACTAACATCGCTTTGCTGATGGTCTGCTATAAGTCTGACCCTCCCATGCCTGCTACTGGGACACCAATGAGATGAAAACACTGCGCCTTTGGGGTGATGTCACCCGAGATGGGAATGTCGTGACACTGACTGTTGAGGGGCAACATCGGTTGTCCCTTACTGTTCTGGAACATGATCTAATCCGGGTCAGCCTGTGCAAGAAAGGGACTTGGAGGCAGGGGCGAACCTGGTGTGTGGCTCCAGATGGGGATGTTCCGTGGCAGGGTCGAGAGCGAGACGATACCGCTGGGTTCACTTGCCCCTATTTTGAATTTGATCAGGGTGAGGACGTGGTTGTTCTAACCACTCAAACTCTTCGCCTTACTGTGCGCCACCCATTGCAATTCGAATGGGCCGCATGGGTTGATGGGGCTTGGACAACCTTTGCTCAGGACCGGCCGACCGGAGCCCTGCAACTTGGCGTGCGCGACCATTCCCATGCCCATTATTTGCGTCGCTTTGACGGGGATCGTGTGTTTGGGCTGGGCGAGAAAGCAGGGCTGCTCGAACGGAGCGGACGCCGGTTTGAAATGCGCAATCTGGATGCGATGGGGTATGACGCCGAACGCACCGATCCTTTGTACAAACACATCCCGTTCACTTTGACACAGACCCCGGCGGCGGGCTGTTACAGCCTGTTCTATGACAACCTCGCGACGGCTTGGTTCGACCTGGGAAACGAGATGGATAACTATCATTTGCCCTATCGGTCTTACCGGGCTGGGGATGGTGATCTTGATTATTACATGCGCTGGTCTCCAGACCTGCTGGGCCTGGTGCGAAAGCAAGCGCAGATGACAGGCGGCACTGCCTTTCCGCCACGCTGGAGCCTGGGGTATTCAGGGTCGACTATGGGTTATACTGATGCCGCAGACGCGCAGGTACAGCTACAAGGGTTTGTGGATCAGATTGCGGCTCATCAGATCCCCTGCGACAGTTTCCAACTGTCGTCGGGATACAGTTCTATCGGCTCGAAACGTTATGTCTTTACCTGGAATCAGAGCAAAGTGCCCGACCCGGCGGCGATGGCGCAGTATTTTGCTGATGCCGGGATGCATTTGATCGCGAACATCAAACCCTGTCTGCTACAGGATCATCCTCGCTACGCCGAAGCCGCCGAAGTCGGACTTTTTATCCGCGACAGTGAAACAGGTGACCCTGAGCGATCAGTGTTCTGGGACGACGAGGGCTCGAATCTGGATTTCACCAATCCGGCCACGGTGGCCTGGTGGCAAGATAATGTGACCAAGCAATTGCTGGGATATGGCATAGAGTGCACTTGGAACGACAATAATGAATACGAAGTCTGGGATCATCACGCACAGTGTTATGGTTTTGGTCAACCAATTGACATCGGCCTGATCCGCCCCTTGCAACCATTGTTGATGACCCGCGCGTCTTGCGAGGCTCAAATCAACTTTGCGCCCAAAAAGCGCCCCTATTTGATTACCCGATCAGGGGCTCCGGGTATCCAGCGATATGCGCAGACCTGGACAGGGGATAATCGCACCAGTTGGGAATCGCTACGCTGGAACATCCGCATGGGGTTGGGGCTTAGCTTGTCGGGGTTCTTTAACATTGGCCACGATGTGGGAGGGTTTTCAGGACCACGCCCAGATCCCGAACTATTTCTGCGCTGGGTGCAAAACGGCATTCTCCACCCCCGGTTCACCATTCATTCCTGGAATGATGATGGCAGCGTGAATGAACCCTGGATGTATGGCGAAATCCTGGATGATCTGCGCGAGGCGATCCGGCTTCGCTATCGACTGCTGCCCTATTTGTATACTCTGCTTTGGCAGGCGGTGACGCAGGACGAACCTATGTTGCGCCCGACCTTTCTGGACCATCCGCAGGATGATGCCAGCTTTGCGGACACCGATGATTTCATGTTGGGCCGCGATATACTGGTGGCCTCAGTGGTTGAGGCCGGAGCCCAATCCCGGGTGGTGTACCTGCCGCAAAATGCAACAGGCTGGTGGGATTTTTGGAGTGGTATCTGGCATGCCGGCGGCCAGCAGATTGAGGTTCCAGTGGAGCTAGCCTCGATTCCATTGTTTGTGCGGGCTGGCTGCGTGATCCCGCTGGAAGTTGGCGCTGAGCGTGCGGATGTCGGTGCGGCCAATGGGCTCGAGCTGGCGGTATTTCCGGTGCCCGGCTCAAGCAGCAATGAAAGCGTGATGTTTGAGGATGACGGGGAAAGCCAAAACGGCACCCAAGGCATAACCAAGTTTGCACTTACTCAGACCGCAGAGACAGTGACACTGGATATCACCCATAGCGGGCAACGTGTATCGCACTACCCCAAAGCCCGCATTCTGTTGCCGCAAGGTGAAACCAGACCGCTGATCGCGGCGGGTAAAACGGTGTCTCACGGTGAGGAAATACAGTTGGGAGAAACTTGACCTAGGTAGCCCGTAAACGGTGTCGCTTGTTCGGGTAACGACTAAAGATCCCGTTTGAACAATTGGCCCAATCCATTTTTTTGATCAGTGACGCCAGCCAAGCGCAGCATATGCCAGGCCAGCGCTTGGTTGCTGGAAATCACCGATGTTGCAGTCCGGTGCTCGGCGGCTTCGATAACTCCAAGGCAACGCAGGTTGGTGCAGGCCACCACAATGGCATCGCAGCCAGTCTGTGCAGCAACTCGGTCGATTGCGGTGGCAATCGAGGTTGGGGATATTCGGGCCACCACGCGGTCATCGGTTTCTTCAAAAGATCCAAAAGCGGCGATCTCGAAACCAGCCTCTTCCAGTTTGAGCCGCATCCTCATCGACACGTCGGGTATATAAGGAGTGATAAACCCCAGTCGCTTGGCGCCCAACGCATTTGCCGCCGCGATGAGCGCGGTCAGTGGGTCGGTCACTTTGGCGTGCGGAAAAACCGAGTTGATGGCACGGGCGACACCCTCTTGCCCGATTACGGTTGCCGCTGAGGTGCAACCATATCCGATCACGTCGAAATCAAGCGATTTTGGTAGCAACTGGGCCGAGGCTGGAAGATCGCGTTCCATCTGCTGAAGGGTGTCGGCCTTGATCTCGGCCACCATGGGGATACGGCTATGATACAGCGCGACGCCATCAAGGGCTGTCATCCGAGCGAACTCGGGTTCAAGCGTTTCGTCGGTGGACAAAACGATTGTGCCAAGGGTCGCGCGGATGCCGATGCCGGCGTCAGTTTTAAAATCCAGTTTCATGTCACGGCTTTCAGATGATCGGCAGGTCTGGCACGGCGCGGGTGCTTAGCAACTCGGCGCCGTTTGCGCGGACAACAATGTTTTCCTCATGCACCATGATACGCCCATCGCCGTAACTCAACGAAGGTTCCAATGTTAGCACCATGTTTTCGGTGATTACGGTCTCATCAAACTCAGCATGCGAAGGCCATTCGGTCAGCTGCATTCCCAACCCATGGCCCAGCCGTCCGACATCTCCGCCAGCACTATCCATTTCGGCGATCACTGATTGCATGGCATGAAACAGCTCACGGCAGGTGGTGCCTGGATGGGCTGCTTTGATCCCGGCTTCGGTGGCGCGCCAAAGTACGTCATAGGCGTGGCGGGATAGGTCGTCGGCTTGGCCAATTGCGAAATTCCGATCAAAATCGCAAAAGTAACCGTCCCAAGTGGCGCCTGTGTCCAGCATCAGGATGTCGCCGGTTTGCAGAGCTGCTGCGCTGGGCGGTGAAATCACATCGCGGTATCCTCCGTGGTCGGCCCCTCCAACCAGATAGGGCACATCATCGGCACCAGCACTCAGCGCAGCGCGGCGAAACGAGCGAAAGACTTCGTCTAGCGGCGTGCCCGCGCTGGCAAATCCCGGCACTCGCGCAAAGGTCCGCGATCCAATCACACAGATATGAGATAGCTTCTCAATCTCGCGAGGTGATTTGACCATGCGCAAGGTGCGGACCAAACCGGTGGCATCCTCGATCTTTAAACCTGGCAGTGATGAAATTAGCTGTTCGTAATCCCCAAGCGGCATTCGCAGCGCGGTTTCGTGACCTTTTAATATGCCGATACTGGCACTCTTGTTGGCCAGCGGCGACAGCAGTTCGGTCAGCAGGCTGATGCCATCGTCATCCGGGTTCGGCGCGCTCCACGTGCGGATGTCAACGATCCAGGTTTGCCGCATCAAGGCAGCGCCGATTTCAGGAATGACCGCAATGGGTTTGCCTTGGGCGGGGACAAACAGGAACCATGGGCGTGTTGGGCTTTGCCAAAACAATGTGTGGAAGCCGCTGAAATAGCGCACCTCGGGTTCTGTCATCAGCAACAACCCCGACAGGCCCGCGTCAGCCATCAAAGCCTGAGCCTTGGCTGTGCGGGCTTCGAATTCCTCGGGCGGGAAACCTCGGTTTGGGGGGTTAGACATCGTCATGCCCGGCCATGATACGATCAAAAATCTCCGGATCGGTCACGCCTTCAGAGCCAATCAGCAAGACACGCGATTGCGCGTTCAGACCCAGAATTATCGAAAGCTCTGGATCCTGGCACGCAGCAATCAGCGCCGCGAGTCCAGCCACGGCGCTTTCGCCAGCTTCAATAATTGGATCATCGCCTAGGGGCCGGGCCAATAGCCGGACGGTCGGAGCGACAATCGAGTCGGGGATGGTCAGAAAGTCAGTCGCCTCTTTCTCCAGGATCCCCCAGGCTATCGGCGAAGGCTCTCCGCAAGAGAGACCTGCCATTATGGTCTCCTCGGTAATGTTCACGGTGGTTGCCATACCCCTGCGCGCGCTTTCATACAGGCAGGCGGCGAGTTCTGGTTCTACAACCACGACTCGGGGAGCGTCTTTTCCCCAATACTGGCGCAAAGAAGCCGCCACCGAGGCCGCCAAACCACCAACGCCGCCTTGCAGAAAAATATGTGTCGGGGCCTGATCCAATGCCTGATAGATTTCGCGTGTCATCACGCCGTAACCCGCCATCACATCACGTGGTGGTTCGGAATAACCCGGCCAAGAGGTGTCAGAGACCACAAACCAGCCGTTTTGTTTTGCTTCCTCGCGGGCAAGGGCAACCGAGGCGTCATAGTCACCATCAATGCGGATCACCTCGGCGCCCAAGTCGCGCATTGCTTGCGCCCTGCCTTCGCTGACCTCGGCGTGAATATAGATCCGGCAAGGCACGCCAAAACGATGACATCCCCAAGCCAGCGAGCGGCCGTGGTTGCCATCCGTTGCGGACACCAGAGTTATCCCGTAGCAGATTTCGGCGTGCCCACCTTCGCGGATAGAAGAGAGGCTAGCCCCCTGCCCCGTTATCCGCGAGATTTCGCGCTGCAAAACTCGCAGTGCAGCATATGCCGCACCCAATGCTTTGAAGCTGCCCAGCCCAAATCGCGGTCCTTCGTGTTTGTATAAAATTTGAGAAATGCTAAGCGTTTTGGCGAGCGCGTTTAGTTCGACCAGTGGTGTCGCTGCATATCCATCCCAAGCAGTGATTTCTGTCCAGGCATGTTCGAACTCTTGCTTTGGAAGAACGCGTTCGATTGAACTGCTGAATGTTGAGGATCCACTCGCGTGCTGGATTTCAGCCTTGGCAAACACATTCATGTTTAATGTCCTTTATTGGAGGAGAGTCTGTCGCGAACCAGTGCAGACCAAAAGGTGGCACCAATTGGCAGCAGTGAGTCGTTGAAATCGTAATCAGCGGCATGTAGTGGTCGCGCGTTTGAACCGGTTTCACCATTTCCCAATAACAGAAAACACCCAGGTACGGCGGAGCCGAAGTGGGCGAAATCTTCAGAGAAACTCATTGGTTCCCGGTCCGGGATAGTCGCTAATCCCTCGGATAAGGCAGTGCGAACAACGGCTTCAACAGGCGTAGCAGAATTGACCGTTTCAACGAATTCCGTAACAAATTTGACTGATATTTCGACATTGTGAGCTAGAGCGATGCCATGTGATAATTGACGCATAAAACCTTCGATGGCTTCTCTGTCCTCTGTAGAGCGGGCCCGTGTGTCACCTTTAAGTAAAGCATTCCCCGGCAATACATTCCGCTGCCCATCGGTTACAAATTCTGTCACAGAAATAACCGCGCCTGCCGATGGAGGTAGTTTGCGGGATACAATCGTTTGCAGCGCCTGAACCAATTCGGCTCCGACCGTTATGACATCGACACCCATTTGCGGCATGGACGCGTGTCCACCTTGGCCACTGATGGAAATTTCGAACAAGCTTTCACTGCTGCAAATCTGACCAATACGAGTCGAAACCTGACCCACTGGTGCACCAGGTAGATTGTGAATGGCATAGACTTCCTCGATTGGAAACTGTTCTAGAACACCCTCTTCAATCATCGCTTTTGCGCCCAATCCATGTTCTTCGTTGGGCTGGAACAGGAATACCACAATGCCGTCAAAATCAGGGTCCTGTGCCAAGATTTCTGCGGCACCCAACAACATGACCATATGGCCATCATGACCACAGGCGTGCATTACACCTTTGTTTTCGGATACGTAGTCGTGCAAAGAACATTCGGCAATTGGCAATGCGTCCATATCCGCCCGCAGTCCGATAGCCCGATTGCCTGTCCCACTTCGAAGAATTCCAACAACGCCGACGCCTTGGTGGACTTCCAATCCTAGGGTTCTCAGATGTTCAGCAACCCGCGCCTTGGTGCGATCCTCGTGAAAGCCGAGTTCAGGATTGCGATGAAAATCTTGACGTAGCTCGATTAGTCGACTGTGAAACTCATTCATAGATGGCGCACTCCTGTTCCGATGAGTTTACAGCGCTATTGGAAGTTTCGAAGTCGTTGTTGGGTTCACGTTTGACGAATTTGGTTGCAGGCAGGTATATTCTCGATGATTTTCGGATCATGGATGACAAAGACCTGCAAATACTCCGTCTGGTTCAAGATAATGCGCGCCTGACCGCTGAAGTTATCAGTCAGGAGGTGGGGCTGTCGCCACCCGCCGTACAAAAACGGCTGAAGAAACTGCGCGAAACTGGTGTGATCGAAAAAGAGATTGCGGTGTTGTCACCGGCCAAGCTGGGCCGAGAGATGACCATTATCGTTGAGGTGATACTGGAACGGGAAAACCGCGCCCATCTAGACAGCTTCAAGCGCCGGATGCGCAACGCGCCCTGTGTTCAGCAATGCTATTACACAACGGGTGAGGCGGATTTCATGTTGATTTTAGTGGTCAGTGACATCAAAGAATACGAGGCTTTCACGCAGGCGCATTTCTTTGATGAATCCAACATCAGCCGGTTCAAAACCTCGATTGTGATGGACCGGGTCAAGACGTCTCTGGACGTGTTGTGACACTTGTTGACGTGCCGTTATGCTGGACAGTTTTTGCAAAAGGGCGACGCTGAGCTGGTTGGTTCACTCGCAGCCCGGAGTAAGACATGCAGTTTGACTACGTTATTGTTGGTGGAGGATCAGCTGGCTCAACCCTGGCGGCGCGGTTGAGCGAAGATCCGGATACAACGGTTTGCCTGCTTGAGGCTGGCGGGCGCGGCGACAATATTTTGGTGCGCGCACCTGCGGCAGTTGTCGCGATGTTGCCGGGGCGACCCAAGATCAACAACTGGGCTTTTGCGACGGTACCACAGGCAGGGTTGAACGGTCGCAAAGGTTATCAGCCGCGTGGTAAGGCGCTGGGCGGCTCCAGCGCTATCAATGCCATGCTCTATATTCGCGGTCATGCCGGTGATTATGATGAATGGGCGGATTTGGGCTGCGACGGATGGAATTGGGATGCGGTGCTGCCGTATTTTCTAAAGTCCGAGAACAACGAACGTGGCGGTTGTGATGTTCATGGCGGGGCAGGGCCGTTGCAAGTCAGCGAGCAAAAGTCACCACGCCCCCTGACCGAGGCGTTTATTCAGGCAGGTGAATCGCTACAGCACCGACGGACCGACGACTTCAACACCGGCGATAACGAGGGCATCGGACTATATCAGGTTACGCAGTTTCACGATGCAGCCCGCAATGGCGAGCGCTGTTCGGCTGCTGCGGGCTATCTGCTTCCAGTGATGAACAGACCGAACCTGACAGTGATAACCAAGGCCCATGCCACGCACATATTATTTGACGGAAAACGGGCCATCGGAGTGGCTTATCGCAAGGGCCATAGGGACAAACAGGTCCACGCGAGACAGGAAGTGATTCTGTGTGGCGGCAGTTTTAACTCACCGCAACTTTTGCAGCTGTCCGGGGTAGGGCGCCCAGAAGATATCCTCCCGCATGGCATTGAGATGGTGCATGAGCTGCCTGGGGTCGGGCAGAACCTGCAGGACCATTTGGATTTCACTCTCTCGTACAAAACCAAAGACCGCGACAATTTTGGTATCTCACTGCCCGGCGGTCTCAACCTGATGAAACACATTCATGAGTGGCGCAAAACAGGCAAAGGTATGATTGCCACGCCATTTGCCGAAGGTGCTGCTTTCTTAAAGACCACCCAGGATTTGGACCGCCCCGACGTTCAATTGCACTTTGTTATCGGGATCGTCGACGATCACGCCCGCAAGCTGCATCTGGGTCACGGCTTTAGCTGCCACGTCTGCGTGCTTCGCCCTAAATCGCGCGGCACGGTGGGGCTGGTTTCGGATGATCCTTTGGCACCGCCAAAAATAGACCCGCAGTTTCTGTCACACCCAGAGGATCTGGAGGTGTTGAAACAGGGAGCCCGGTTAACCCGGCAGATCATGGCGGCTTCACCATTGGCCGACTACATCCACAAAGAGCTGTTTATCAAAGGTGAGCCAGATGACGCTGAGCTGGAACAGTACATCCGGACCCGGTCTGACACCATCTATCATCCAGTCGGAACCTGCAAAATGGGTCACGATGATCTGGCAGTGGTTGATCCAGAGCTTAAGGTCCGTGGGCTTGAAGCTCTGCGAGTAGTGGATGCATCGGTGATGCCGCGACTGATAAGCGGCAACACCAACGCACCAACAATCATGATAGCCGAGAAGGCAGCCGATCTGATCCGGGGCAGGGTGGCACCTTTAAAATCTTAACGATCAGGGCTGCAATTCCTATTCGGTAGTTTTGTAAAAGGCATGGAATTTGACTTTTCTCAATATAACGCTGAATTTCACGCTGAATTTTGGTGCTCAAAGCGAGAAAGACCTCGTTTACCTGTCTTAATTGCCGGCAAATTTATCTGTTAAGCCCTACTTAAGGACCCCGCTGCTATCCCGGTCACGGGTGATTAAAAAGGTGGTGGATTATGAGCGCACAAAACGGTATGGCGCCCATTATCATCAAGAAGAAAAAAGTCGTAAAAGGCGGTGGCCACCACGGTGGTGCATGGAAAGTGGCGTATGCCGACTTTGTGACCGCGATGATGGCCTTCTTCATGTTGATGTGGCTCTTAAGTGCAACAACGGAAAAGCAGCGTAAGGGTCTTGCTGACTACTTTTCGCCGACGATTCCTATCAGTCGAATTTCCGGTGGCGGGAACGGCGCCTTCAGTGGTGACAGCATGTTCTCCGAGGATGTCATGCCTCAAAACGGGACGGGTGCATCAGATACAAATCCGGTGGATGCGCAGCAGGCTCGTGGAGAGACCGGGCTGGAACAGACCGCCAAGGAAATGGCTGAAAACGAAGAATTCAAAACGATTGAAGAGGCCCTGCAAGGGCGTGGTGGCGAAAGCATGGTCAGCGTTGAAATGGCCCGGCATATCGTGACGCGGGTCACCGACGAAGGCCTGATTATTGAGATGTTCGCGACCGAGGGTGCGCCGTTGTTTGAGGAGGGCAGGGATACCCCTACCCAGCTTTTACGCGACTTGATGCGGATGGTGGCGCGGGTGACCGGAGTGGTCAGCAACGATGTTGCCATCAGCGGCCATATCCGGTCGCATCCCATTGTCCTGGCCAATAACCCGGTCTGGGAATTGTCCAGCTCGCGGGCCGATGTAACCCGGAGACTTCTCGAATCGGGAGGCATGAAACCGGCTCGTATTCATCGGGTCACTGGACATGCAGACCGCAGTTTGTCGGCGCCGGACCCGATGGCTAAGCGGAATAACCGCATCGAGATCGTGCTTTTACGTCAGTAAAACAAAGAAAACGCGGCTAACAGATAGATCGAATTTTATCTGTTAGCCGCCCGTTAATGGCACTTGCGTTACCTGTTGCGTCAAGAATGATTTGATGCAGCAGAAAGGCGTATCTTATGACTTTATCTTCTTCGCTGAATGCCGGAGTATCCGGACTTTCCGCGAATGCCAGCAAACTGGCTTCAATCTCAGATAACATCGCGAACTCTTCGACCGCTGGTTACAAGCGGGTGCAGACTGATTTCCATTCGATGGTGATGGGCTCAACCGGTGGCGCTTATACAGCTGGGGGTGTGACGTCGACCACAGTCCGGCTTGTTGATGAACGCGGACCTTTGGTTTCGACTAACAACCCGACAGATCTGGCGGTCCGTGGCCGTGGCATGTTGCCGGTGGCGTCGCTTACGGATGTAGAGGCAGGCAACGGCGCCCCTACGATGATGCTGACGACCACCGGATCTTTTCGCACCAACGCCGATGGTCTATTGACCACTGAGTCTGGCTTAGTGTTGCTCGGCTTTCCCGCCCTGGCGGATGGTACTATACCGGCATATCCACGCGACACTTCGGTAGGTCTGGAGCCGGTTCAGTTCAACGTGAACCAGCTGACAGGTGAACCTACGACTGAGATGAATCTAGGTATCAACTTACCAGCTACGTCGACCGAAGCCGGTGCTGCGGGAACTGCCGAGACACTGCCGATTGAGTATTTTGATAACCTTGGAAAATCCGAGAGTATTTCGATTTCATTTGTCCCAACAGTTCCGGGTACGGGCGCATCCAATGAATGGACAATCGTTCTGACCGATTCAGCCTCTGGCGGTGCTACGGTTGGCGAATATGTCGTGACCTTTACTGACAGCCGCACCGCGGGTGGCGCTTTGGCTTCTGTATCCACCACGTCTGGTGGGGCGTATGATGCCAGCACGGGCTCTGTGATTGTCAACGTTGCCGGCGGTCCGATGGAGATCAGTATTGGTGAAATCGGCAGCAGCGACGGTCTGACGCAATTGTCTGACACCTTTGCCCCGGCTTCGATCAGTAAAGATGGCTCTCCGGTTGGCAACATGACTGGTGTGGAAATTGACGCATCCGGTTATGTCCGCGCCAATTATGACACTGGCGTGTCCCGCGTGGTTTATAAAGTACCATTGGCCGACATGCCAAACCCCAATGGCATGGTGGCGATGGATTCGCAGACCTATTTGCCTTCGACCGCAAGTGGCGCCTTCTTCCTGTGGGATGCAGGTGATGGTCCGACGGGTGATGTTGCGTCTTACACCCGCGAGGAATCTTCCACTGATGTGGCAACCGAGCTGACCAACATGATCCAGACACAACGGGCTTATTCCTCAAGCGCCAAAGTGATCCAGACCGTAGATGAGATGTTGCAGGAAACGACCAACATCAAGCGCTAATCGCGCTGATCTCCACTGATCTGGACTCTTAGAAAAGGCAAAATATGTCTATTACTTCCGCTCTCAATACCGCGATGACCGGTTTGACGGCTGCCGGCCGTGCGTCGTCGGTGGTATCGGAAAACTTGGCCAACGCACTGACACCGGGCTACTCCAAGCGAAGCCTTACACTTTCTAGTGGTGTTAATGCGCCTGGCGTTCAGATCGTTGGTGTCGGCCGCAATGTCGATCCGGCGATACAGGCCAGCCGCCGCAGCACCGAAGCAGAACTAGGCGGCGCTCAGGTGCAGTCTGACTTCTACGACAGGCTGACGGGACTGGTCGGGTCGGTTGATGACCCGTTTTCCGTCACGTCGCGATTGTCGAACTTTGAGGGCAGTCTGATCGAAGCGATTTCGCGTCCGGATTCCGGTCCTCGGCTCAACGATCTGTCGTTGCAGGCCGAGGCACTGGCGGAAACGATTTCTGAGGCGGCCGAAGGTTTGCGTAGCCTTCGATCTACCGCCGATAGGTCTATCGACACTCAGGTCGACACGATCAATCAGGCGTTGAAAGACGTGCAAAAAGTAAATGCTCGGATCATGGTCTCTCAGGCTGGTGGCATGGATACTGCGGCCCTGCTGGACCAGCGCGCGCAATTGATTGACCAGGTTAACGAGATTATTCCAGTCAACGTGGTTCAACGTGACAATGGTCAGGTGGCGCTGTTCACTCAAGGCGGGGCGATCCTGCTGGATGGACAACCGGCCGAGCTGACCTTTGACGGAAAACCCGATACCATGCCGCATATGACACAGGCCAATGGGCTGTTGTCGGGGCTTGAGATCAATGGCTACGCCATCGACACCGGCCCAAATGGCCCGCTGCGTGGTGGCACCATGGCGGCCCAATTCGAAGTCCGCGATGTATTGGCGGTTGAGGCCCAGAGTGACCTTGATTCAATGGCGCGTGATCTAATTGAGCGGTTCCAAGATCCGGCGCTGGACGCCACCTTAGGGGCCACGGACCCTGGCCTGTTCACAGACGGCGGTGGTTTTTTTGATCCAACCAATACCGTGGGAATCGCCAACCGTATGGAACTAAATGAAAAAATATCCATGGATGGTGATTCCGAAACCTGGCGTCTGCGCGATGGCATAAATGCTGCAGCACCAGGAGACGCCGGGGATGCCCGCTTACTCCAAGGATATACAGATGCACTTGGGGTAATGCGTACCGTTACCTCCGATGGTTTGGGCACTTCAACTGTGACGGCGACCACGCTGAGCGCCAACCTGCTGTCGCATTTCAGTCAAAGCACCAATGCCGCAGATCAGGCACTTAGCTTTGCGTCAGCCAGCTTTAGCGCGATGAGTCAGATGGAACTGGCCCAGGGCGTGGACACCGATGAAGAGCTGCAAAACCTTATGGTGATCGAACAGGCCTACGGCGCAAATGCTAAGTTGATGTCTGTTGTCAACGAGCTCATGGAAACACTTCTGAGGATATAATAGATGGCTATCACGTCTTTTGGAGACATGGCGCATAACGTTTTCCTGCGCACCCGTACCGCTGAGCTGAAGGAGAACCTGGCGACACTAACGGAAGAGCTGAGCACCGGTAAGTCTTCGGATCTCAATGCAAAACTTGGCGGTGACTATACCTATCTATCGGACATCGAACGCAATCTGTCGCGTTTGGAATCCTATGAGATCGCCACCACAGAATCGTCTTTGTTTGCCTCATCGGCACAGATGTTCGTTACCAACATCGACGAAAATGCCAGCGATCTGAGCAACGATATTTTGGCCACTACTGGCACCACCAGCGAAAACAATAACAACCTGTTGTCCGGTCAGTCGCGTCTCTACCTTGAGGAAACTATCCGGTCGCTAAATGGCCAAGTTGCTGGCCGGAGTCTGTTTGCGGGCACCGCGACCACTGATGTACCGTTGGCCGACGTTGATACATTGATGTCTGCTCTGGTGACCGAGGTTTCGGGCCTCACCACCGCGGCTGACATTATTCAGGAAGTGAAGGATTGGTTTGCTGACCCAACTGGCTTTGATGCGGTCATGTACCAAGGTGCGACAACTTCAATGGCCTCTGTTTATGTTGGTCCAAATGAGCAGGTTAACATTTCTCTGCGGGCAGATGACGATGACTTTAAACAAGCCATGCAAAGTTTCGCTATCGGAGCGCTGGCAACAGAAGCGGGCTTGACCTTAACTACGGCGCTTGAAAGCGATCTTGTGGCAGGTGCAGGCACCGAGTTGCTGGATACCAAGACCCGCCTCACGAGTGTTCGGGCGAATCTCGGATTTACCGAATCACGGATCGAAGAAGCTGCAATCCGTAACGCTGCGGCCATGACCAGCTTGAGCCTAACTAAGAATGAATTGACCCAGGCTGATCCGTTTGAAACCGCAAGCCGGTTGGAAGAAACACAATTCCAACTCGAAGCTCTATACTCGGTGACTGCGCGGTCGTCCCAACTATCCCTGCTGAGGTACTTATAATGCTGGCATATTTTCGTATTCTTCTCGCCTGCTTAATGTTGCCTACGATGCTTCAGGCCTCTGCTATCCGGTTGAAGGATCTGGTGGAGTTTGACGGTGTTCGTGGCAATGATTTGGTCGGCTACGGTCTGGTGGTCGGCCTGAACGGCACCGGCGATGGATTGCGCAATTCGCCGTTCACCGAAGAGATCATGTCCAACATTCTGGAACGGCTGGGCGTCAACGTGACCGGCGAACAGTTTCGCCCGAAAAATGTTGCTGCGGTCTTTGTCACCGCCAGTCTGCCGCCCTTTGCTCGCGTAGGTGGGCAAATCGATGTGACGGTGTCGGCCATTGGCGACTCCAAAAGCCTGCTGGGCGGTACCCTGATCATGACACCGTTGAATGCTGCTGATGGGCAAATCTACGCTGTGGCTCAGGGGACTATTCTGGCCGGTGGCGCTGTTGCAGAAGGTGACGGAGCTTCGGTCACCCAGGGGGTCCCAACCTCGGGTGGCATTCCCTCTGGTGCTCGGGTTGAACGTGAAATCGAATTTGACTTGGCTTCGCTGACCACCATGCGGTTGGCTTTGCGCGAGCCGGATTTCACCACGGCGGGACGGATCGAGCAGGCCATTAATCGCGAATTTAATTCAAACGTGGCTCTGATGCGCGATTCTGGCACCGTGGAAATTGACATTGCCGGGACCAGAGCCCGCTCCACCGCGCATGCGATTGGTCGGATAGAAAACATTCTTGTCAAACCGGAGATTAAGGCGCGTGTGGTCGTGGATCAGCGATCTGGTACGATTGTCATGGGCAGTGATGTGCGTATTTCCCAGGTGGCCGTTGCGCAGGGCAACCTGACGCTTCGGGTCGAAGAATCGCCGCTAGTTGTGCAGCCTAATCCATTTACGGATGGAGAAACTGTCGTGGTGCCTCGCACCGGAGTGGCCATCGACGAGGAAGAAGGCATTCAACTGGCCGAAGTTCCGGAAACGACCTCGCTGTCCCAAGTTGTGGCCGGCCTGAATGCACTGGGAGTATCGCCGCGCGACATGATTGATATCCTCAAAAGCCTAAAGGCTGCCGGCGCGCTGCATGCAGAGTTTATCGTACGCTGACCCAAGCGTGTGATGCCAATAAACAACCCCGGCTCTCAGATTGAGGGCCGGGCTTTTTGTTGCCCTAAACTGAATTGCGGGTGGTGATGCCTGGCCGTCACCGGCAAAATCCTGTTCAGGGCAGGGGCGCTATGGTCCGATTACCCGTCCTTGATTGCCGACTTTGCAGCGTGTCAACACGCGGCGATAAAAGCGCGGCTAAAGTAACTAAGGAATGCTGATCCACTTCACCATTGGATAAAGACAAGCCTTGTGGAGAGCGTTGAGTGGTCCAGATCTGCAATGGCCCTTGGCATGTATATCTGTGCAATACCTGAGACGCTACTGAGGGCCGACTGCGGTGCCACATCAATAGGTGGATGGCAGAAGCAGACGTAGAAAGACCTCCGGTGGGACACCCAACCGAAGGTCTGATCTTGCGCCAATAAGTTGCGACGTCAGGGGTAGTAGCTACGGACCAGGGCGCTGGCGATCAGGCTCCAACCATCGGCAACAACGAAGAATGCCAGCTTAAACGGTAGCGACACCACAGCGGGCGGTACCATCATCATCCCCATCGACATCAGAATCGCCGCAACCACCAGGTCGATGATCAGAAATGGCAGGAAGACCAGAAATCCGATCTGAAAGGCACGGGAGATTTCAGACAGCAGAAAGCTGGGGATCAGCACTGACAGTGGTGCATCTGGAGTCGGATCAATCCCTTGCAAACCAGGCCGCAGATCTGTCATCGCGTAAAAAGTATCTGGATCCAACCGGGCTGCCATGAAGACGCGGAACGGCTCTAGCGCGCGAGTCATTGCCGCCTCGACCCCCAACTTCTCCTCGATCAGCGGGCTGATGCCATGGGTCCAGGCATCGTTAAACACAGGCTCCATCACAAAATATGTGAGAAACATCGCCAAGCTGATGATTAGCATATTTGGCGGTGCTTGCTGCATGCCGATGCCCTGACGCACAATCGATAAGACTGTCACTAGAAACGGAAAGCAAGTGATCATAATGGCCAGGCCGGGGGCCAGGCTGAGCACAGTGAGCAGAAGAATAAGCTGTATTGAACGGGCTGAAATTGACCCATTGTCGGCCAAAGACAGGTTCAACTCCTGGGCCTGTGCAGCCTGTGGCATTGCCAGCAGCACAAAGGCTGCCAGCATACCAAAACCGATGAATTTTTGCGTCATCCCAGCCCGCTTTGTAGGTCTGCAATTTCCGTCAGGCGTACCGCCAGTTGCCCAGCTTGGTCGCCCTCCATCTCTTCCAGCTGACCACGCGCGATCAATCGGTCACCGACATAAAGGTCCACCGGATCTTCGACCCGCTTATCCAAGGTCAGGACGGCGTTTTCGCCGAGATTAACCAGATCGCGGATGAGGGGGCGGGCTTTGCCAACGGAAACCACGACTTCGACCGGGACCGAATTAAACGGGTTGGCGGTGTCAGCAGATTTCATTTTGAGATCGGCGTTTTCATCCATAATTGGCGTCCTCTTTGACTTGATAGGAGAAGGCATCAACCGAATCGCGGATTGATTCGAGCAATGCAGCACTGTTAATTTCACGCTCTAGATTGCCAACGCGCAGGTAGGCCTGCCCGGGCGATAACTCAGAGTCTTCACGCACTTTGACTTCGACCGAGAAGGTCTGGGTGAGCGCAGACCGAACACCGGCAGCCTCACCAACGGCCACTGTGATCACCAACGGCTGACCTGTTTGGTCCTTGGCCATATCAGTCAACTGGTCGACAATATGATGACCAAAACTGGCGGCCAAGGCGTCTGGTAGGATCGCACTGGTGAGCACCTTGAACATCGGATCCAACGATTCGATTAGCTGGTTTTGTGCCTCGTGATAGGTGAAGCTCATATCCTCGAGAGAATTTGCTAGCGTTACTGAAATTTTGCTCGTTTCGCTTTCTTGTGCGCCAACGGCATCGTCCCAGCCAGCCGTATATCCATTTTCGAATGAAACCAGCTTTTGCTCCTCATGCAATTCATCCGAAACCGTTGTTGCGGGCTGAACCTTTCCAGCATTTCCAAAGTCTTCTAATAGGTGAGCAATTGTCATCAGGCTTTCTCCTCGCTCTCTTCAAGCCAGCCGCGCAGAATTTCGACCGTCTCTTCCTGGCGGTCTCCAATCATTGCGCGCAGGCGGTCCACTGGGTCTTCGGAGCCACCGCCCAAAGCGGGAAGTCCGCCCATACCGTCGCCCATGCCTCCCATTCCACTCATGTCACCGATGCCGGCCATTCCACCGAAACCCCCGTCGTCGATTTCACCGGTTAGGGCCATGTCCATTCCGACTCCCATATTGGGATTGCTCATGAAGTCACCCGACCCCAATTGCGGCAGATCGGACATCATGTCGGGGCCTTCAAGCGCAGCCTGCGATCCCTTGTTGGCCAGGATTGGCTTGACCACAAACAGGCCGAGAATCAGGCTGACAATTGCCAGTGCTGCAATCTGGATCAGTGCCATCGCGTCGATGAAGATGTTGTCCATAAACGAGTGGGACACGACAGTGCCCTGAGGTTCAATTGTCGGCAATTCCATTGATTTCAGGGTGATCACGTCGCCACGATTGGCGTCGAAACCAACGGCCGCCGAAATCAATTCCCGCATCGCCGACAGTTCTTCCTCGGGACGGGGGGAAAATTCGCTGACGCCAGCTTCGTTGTTAGCAGTGATTCCGTTTACCAGAACAGCCACGGTCAGACGTTTGATTGCGCCAGGTCCGCGTGTAATTTGCAGTTCGGTCTCTGAAATTTCATAGTTTACCCGTTCGCGGGTAGAAGTGTTATTGGCCTTAGAGCCGTCCCCTGAGGCAGCATCACCATCCGGGATGTTTGAAGCCACCGTGACTGCACCGGATTGGTTGGTCGCCGAATCTGCACGCTCTTCGACATCAGTGCTGATGGCGACGCGGCTTTCCGGATCAATGCGTTTTTCCCGGATCGATTCGGTTTCGGTGACAATGTCGACGCTGACTTCGACCACTGCATTACCTTGGCCAACGCGGGCCTCCACCAGTCGAATAACCCGGTCGCGAATGGACTGTGACCGGTCATCTGTACCAACCCCCGAGGCAGCTGCAGTCTCAGGAGAGCTGATCAGCGAACCATTTGCGTCAATCACCGCAACGTTTTCAACGGCAAGACCAGTCACTGCCGATGCAATAAGAAAGCGGACGGCGGTGGCTTGGGCCGGAGTGATCGGAGATCCCAAGGGCACCAATGATACCGAAGCGGTCGGCTCTACACTGCGTTGAAAGGGATTCGACCCGGTATTGGCAATATGCACGCGGGCCTGGGTCACATAGGGGCTGGCCACAATTGTGCGAGCCAACTCTCCTTCTTTTGCGCGCCAATAGGCGGCATCGAACATTTGTGACGTGGTGCCAAATCCGCTGAGCGAATCAAGCAGTTCGTAGCCACGGTTGTTATTTGCTGGCAGACCTTCACTTGCCAGTGTCATACGCAACTCGTCGCGTTGCTCGACGGGGACATAGATAGACCCGCCTCGCACTTCATAATCGGTACCGCGCTGTTCCAGCGATTGTACCACTTGACCTGCCGAGCCGCTATCCAGCCCGGCATAGAGTAATTTCATCGTGGGCGTACTCGCCACACGGGACATTGCAAGCACGCTTAGAATCATGATGACCGTGGAACCCACGATGATCAGACGCTTGCGCGTATCCAAACCTGCCCAGACATTCTTGATCTGCTGCACCTTAACCTCCGTCGAACCGACATTCTGA
>MAAY01000023.1:19409-105268 GCA_002162795.1 Rhodobacterales bacterium 56_14_T64 | reverse complement strand
TATGAAACGCTGGAACGTCCGCTGGTGCCGGTGCTGGCCAAGATGGAGATGGACGGCATCAAGGTCGACCGCGATACACTTAGCCGGATGTCCAATGCCTTTGCCCAGAAGATGGCTGGTCTGGAGGCAGAAATTCATTCGCTGGCCGGGCGGCCCTTTAATGTTGGCTCTCCCAAGCAACTGGGTGAGATCCTGTTTGATGAAATGGGCATCGAAGGCGGCAAAAAGGGCAAAACCGGCGCCTATGCCACTGGCGCGGATATTCTGGAAGATCTGGCCAGCACCCATGATCTTCCTGCCCGCGTGCTGGATTGGCGGCAGCTAAGTAAGCTGAAATCAACTTACACCGACGCCCTTCAGGACCACATCAACGCCGACACCGGCCGCGTGCATACTTCATATCTGCAAACTGGCGCCAACACCGGCCGCATGGCCTCGTCTGATCCCAACCTGCAGAACATCCCGGTGCGGTCTGAGGAAGGTCGCCGCATCCGCGAGGCCTTTATCCCCGAGCCAGGCAATGTGCTGCTGTCGCTCGACTACAGCCAGATCGAGCTGCGTATTCTGGCGCATGTCGCCGAGATCGACGCGCTGAAGCAGGCCTTTGCCGATGGGCTGGACATTCACGCCATGACCGCATCCGAGATGTTTGGTGTGCCGCTGGACGAGATGACCTCGGATATCCGCCGTCAGGCCAAGGCGATCAACTTTGGCGTCATCTACGGCATCTCGGGCTTTGGCCTGGCTCGCAACCTGCGCATCCCACGGGCCGAGGCGCAGGGCTTTATCGACCGCTATTTCGAACGCTTCCCCGGCATTCGCACCTACATGGATGCAACGGTCGAGTTTGCCAAAGAGCACGGCTATGTGCAGACCCTGTTTGGCCGCCGCATCCACACACCCGAGATCGCCGCCAAGGGCCCTCGCGCCGGTTTTGCCAAACGCGCCGCAATCAACGCGCCGATCCAAGGCACCGCCGCCGACGTGATCCGCCGTGCGATGATCCGCATGCCTGATGCAATTGCCCACCTACCTGCGCGGATGTTGCTGCAGGTGCACGATGAACTGCTGTTTGAGGTGCCCGAGGCAGCGGTGGAGGAAACCATCACCACAGCCCGCGCCGTAATGGAAAATGCGGCTGATCCGGCGGTGCATCTGGACGTCAAACTGATCGTTGATGCTGGCCGTGGGGCCAATTGGGCCGAAGCGCACTAAGGGCAAAACCCGAGAGATGGCAGGAGAATACTGCCAGCTCTCACCCGTCTATCGCCGTCCTTCGCGCATCCAGCCTACGGTGATGAAGAATGTCGCCAAAAGCAGGACCAGCCAGGGTGGCAGCAATTGTGATTGCACCACTGACAAGGTTTCATAAGCATTGCGCGGCGTCAGACCAATCCAGCCGCGCCCGGCTGCTGGCCGTCCGGCGCGCACGTTGCGCAGAACCGGAATACCTTCTTGCATCCGCAGCAGGCCACCTCTTGTGGGTTTGATCACGGACGTCAGAATGTTCGCCGTAGCAATGGTTTCCTCGAACTCGCGCGGGGCGGCGGGGCCTAGGCCGATCACGGCGGACTGATCGCCCTCGGTCAACCGATACAGGCCGATTTCAGGACCGTCGTAAGATGTTTCCCATTGCCCCGGTGCACTCTCGCTTAGTTGCAGCTCAATGGTGCTGCCATCTGGGTGGGTCACGGTGACTTTGCCCACCGTGTCGTCCAGCGTCCGCCGCAGAATGCGCATACGTTGCCCCGAGGCCTCGGCCCAGAGCGCCTGCTCTTCCAACTCAGGCTCTTTCATCATCCAATGTGCCAGCCGTCGCAGCAGCTCTAACTGCGGCCCACCGCCCTCGTAACCCCGGCTCCACAGCCAGGCGTGATCCGAGGCCAGCAGTGCCACCCGGCCCTCGCCTACACGATCCAGCACCAGTAAGGGGCGGTCGTCCAGGCCAGACATCACGACATGCCCCTGCGGCTGGTCCACCTCGATCTGCCGCAGCCAACGACCCCAATGCGCAGCATCCCCCAGTTCGGCAGTCACCGGGTGGCGCTTGCCAAGATCGGTGACGGCGGGTTGATAGGCGTCTTCGAGCACCCGGGCCGTCGGACGCGCGGGCAGAACGGTAGACAAGGGTGACCGATATATGCTGTCAGCCGTGGCAAAGTCCGGCCCAGCCGCGACCAGAACAGCGCCGCCTTTTGTCACATAGTTAGCGACATTATCCAGATAGATCGCCGGTAGAATGCCCCGCCGCTGATAGCGGTCAAAGATGATCAGGTCGAAATCGTTGATCTTTTCCAGAAACAACTCACGTGTGGGAAAGGCGATCAGGGACAGTTCGTCCACTGGCACGCCGTCCTGTTTTTCCGGTGGGCGCAGGATGGTGAAATGCACCAGATCCACCGCGCTGTCGGACTTGAGAAGATTGCGCCAGGTGCGGCTGCCGGGATGGGGTTCACCAGACACCAGCAGCACCCGCAACCGGTCACGAACTCCGTTGATTTGCACCAGTGCCGTGTTGTTGCGGTCGGTCAGCTCGCCGTTTTCCTTGGGCACGGTAAACTGGATCACATTGCGACCGCCGTGTGGCAGGGTCAGCGGCAAGTCAATGTCGGCACCGATGGGCAATGAGAACCGTTGTGGCGGCGCGCCGTCGATAGAGATCTCCAGGGGGGCCAGCGGGCTGTTGTCTGGCGCTGCGCCTTGATCCTCGATGCGCAGGGTCAGGGTAACTGGTTCGCCAATGATGGCAAATCCGGGGGCGTTGCTTACGATCAGTCGGCGATCCCAGTCGGTGTCCTTGCCGGTCATCAACAAGTGCAATGGTGCTGGCAGGTCCGGTGCCTCTTGGGCATCGTGGATTTGGCCATCCGACAGCGCGATAATACCAGCGATGCGGGCGCGGGGCTCTTCAGCTAAGGCCTCGGCGATTGCGCCCATCAGTTTTGATCCGGTGTCGCCCTCACCGTCAGCAAGTGATATCCAGCGGGTTTCGGTGTTGGGGCGGTTTGCCAGTTGGTCAGCCAGCAGCTCCTTGGCCTCGGCCATTTGATCCGGGCGATCGGAGAGCAGATTGCTGGCGGTTTCATCCGTCACCACCAGTACGATATCGCTAAGCGGATCGCGGTCTTCGACCTGATAGACAGGGCCAGACAATGCAGCGATCAGAATCAAGGCGGATATCGCCCGTAAGGCCCAGCCCGGCAAGCCACGCCACAAGGCCGCAGCTATGCTAAGCAGCGACAATGCTGCGAGCACCCAGATTGCTGCCCAGGGCACCAGTGGATCAAAGAGAATTGTCTGCGTCATTGGCCCAACCTATCCAGCAGCGCAGGCACATGAACCTGGTCGGATTTGTAATTGCCGGTCAGCACATGCATCACCAGATTGACACCAAAGCGATAGGCCAGCTCGCGCTGACGTTCACCGGCAAAACCACGCCCAACCGGCAGCAGAGGCCGCCCGTTTCCGTCCACCGCCCAAGCCGCGCCCCAGTCATTGCCGCCAATCACCACTGGCGTCACCCCATCGTTGAGATTTCGGAACGGCATACCTTCGATCTGTTCCGCATCTACTGGAGCAGCTTCGACCCAGAGTTCACCGCGTTGGTGGCGACCGGGAAAGTCCTGCAACAGATAAAAGGCGCGGGTCAGCACGTGGTCCACTGGCAGTGGTTCCAGCGGTGGGATGTCCAATGACCGGGCCAATTGCTGCAGTTTTCGGGCATTTGAACTGCTGGCCCCCGAGCCCGCCAGATTCGCGTCGCGCGTGTCGAACAGGATCATACCGCCGGTGCGCAGATAGGCGTTCAGCTTGGCATAAGCAGCGGCCGAGGGGCGCGGTTGGTCCGAAGTAATCGGCCAATAGAGCAATGGAAAAAACGCCAGCTCGTCCTGTTCCAGATCCACGCCAACCGGCGCCGAGGGTTCGATTGACGTGCGAAACAACAGCGTGTTGGACAGCCCCCGCAACCCATCATAAGCAATGGCGTCCACCTGATCGTCACCTGTCAGAACATGGGCCAATGCCAATTCTGAACTGAGGCCGATCAGGTCCGAATTCGGTTGTGCCTGGACCTTGTGACCGGACAGACCAAAACCTCCTGCCAAGGCAAGACCCAGCATCATGGCCGCAGTGCGCGGCAGGTGCAGCAATCCCGACACTGCCAGCGAGGCAGCCACATCCAGCGCCAACAACACCAGTGCCAAACTTATCATGATACCTCCCAAAGCACGTTCCGGGGTTGCGGCCTCGCCAATAACTGGCACGCCATTGGGCCAGATAGCGGGCTGCAACTGATCGCCAGGGCGCAGCACATTGCGGGCCAGTTTTCGACTGCCACTGTCATACAGACCGGGGCGCAGGTTTGGTCCGGCGGCAGCCTCCATCAGGTCCGGCCCGTCAACGCCGGACAGGGTGCCGGCCTCGGTAAGCCGACCAAACCCATCAAGCACCTTGATTGGCGTCCAGACTGTGCCCTCTAACTCGTCAGCGCTCGGCGGTTTGGCTGCAGTCGACACCGCCAACCGTTCCAGCATTTCGACAAACAGCCCCGACAGTGGCAGACTGGTCCACTCGGCGTTGGCGGTGACGTGAAACAACACGACCTGCCCCTGCCCCAATGCCTTGCGTGTGACCAGCGGTGTGCCATCGCCCAGCTCAGCAATCACCCGCTGGGCCAAACTCGGATCGGGTTGAGCCACCACCTGCGAGCTGACTGTGACTTCGGCAGGGATGCTCAGGCCATAAAACGGCGAGTCTTCGTTAAACGGAGCCAGTGTCTTTGGCTCGCCCCAACTCATCGCGCCACCTAAACTGCGACCGCCACTGCGCAGCCGCACCGGCATCAACGGGTGCTCCTCGGCGCGAGAGATGTCGCTGTCGGCCAATCTAGGCCCAGCAAAGCGCAACAACATGCCGCCCTTTTCAACCCATTCGGTTAGTCGTTCTTCTTCGTCCGGGGCCAGTCGGGCCACATCAGCCAATATGATGACATCCGGATTGGCAGGCAGCAGATCGCTTAAACCACCCTCGAACAGCTCGGCGGTGGGCTGTAGGGCTTGACGCAGATAGTGCAAAGGCGAGAGCAGAACCAGACCTTCGTTATCTGTCTGCGACGAGATCAAGGCCACTTCGCGGCGGCGCAAACTGTCATCCGTCAGGGCAACCATTCCGGCCGAATTCGCGCCTAGAAGATCAAACCGGGTGATCCGGGCGCGCAACTCGGATGGCAGGATCAGCTTGGCACTTGCCGTCACCGATCCCTCGGTAAAATCGGCCGTGACCGAAGCCAGCGTTCGCATGGTTCCGCCGGGATCACGCCCTTGCGCCAAGATCGTAACCTGCTGATCACCAGCGGGAATGCTGCGGATGACCTGCAATTCGATGGCGCCGTCGGAAAATTGTGCGGGCAAAAGGCCAAACCGGTTGCTGACGATCTGATGCACTTGCAGCGCCCCACGCGCGCGCAGCGCTGAAGTCAGGTGATCGCGGTTGAGATAATCCAAACCATCGCCAAACCACAGGGTATCAAAGCCAGCCTCAACCGCCGCTATGTGATCCAGCGAGACAGATATCTGCTCCGGGCTTGGTTGCCATGGTTGTGGCAACAGCCCCGCCACCCGCTTGCGCCAAACATCGGCAGATTGGAATTGCAACGGTTCCGGAGCGGTCAGCCGCAGCACCGCGACAGTGCGCCCGGCGCGGCCTGCCTCGTTCAGTTGCGCGGTGATCTGTTCGCTGGTCTGCTGCCAGTCCTCGGCACCCGCCCAACTGGCGTCCAGAACCACCAATAACGGCCCGCTACCAGAGGAGGTTTGCGCAGGGTTCAACACCGGGCCAGACAGGCCGATGATCGCCGCAGCAACCGCCAGCATCCGTAGCAACAACAACCACCACGGGGTGCGATCAGACAGGCTTTCGTCATCGCTGAGCCCCAGCAATAGGGTCACAGCCGGGAACACCCGACGCTCCGGAGCCGGTGGCACGGCGCGCAACAGCAGCCATAGAATTGGCAAAGCCAGCAACCCCAGCAGCAGCCATGGTGCGGTAAATCCGATGCCAGCCAGCGTTGTCATCATCTGGTTTTTTCCAATGCGTGATACAGCCACAACAGCGCCGCCTGCGCGCTGTCACCGGTGTGGTGTAGCCCCATGCGCCAGCCCGTTGCACGACACAGGTTCTCGAGCGCATTGCGCCGTTCGGCCAGGCGCTCAAGATAGCGATCCCGCAGGGCCGAGGCCTTGAGAGTCTCATGTCGGAACCCGCCGCTTACGCTTTCGAACAGGGTGCGGCCGGTAAAGGGGAAGCCCTCTTCGCTGGGGTCAAGAACCTGCAGCAACACGCCGCGCAAACCGCGATCCGCCGCCTTGCTGAGCGCAAGTTGCAATTCGTCAAAGGGGCCAAGGAAATCGGAAATGAACAGCCCACGCGCATGGGGGATCATGGCGTGATGTTCCGGCGGGGCGTAATCGGTATCATCGTTGAGGCTCAGCGCCTCGGCCATGCGCAGGATCTGGATATTGCCACTGCGCGGTGGCAAGGTGGTGCCCGTCAACCCAACCCGTTCCCCGCCGCGCACCATCAGGATTGACGCCGCCAGAGCCAGTTTGCGGGCGCGGTCGATCTTTTGCGGCAGATCGGGTTTCGAGGCAAAGCGCATAGATCCACCCTGATCCACCCAGACATGCACGGTCTGCGCAATCTGCCATTCACGTTCACGGATGAATTGCTGATCCCCCCGCGCCGAGCGCCGGTGATCGATCATGTTGCGGCTATCCCCGGGCTGGGCCGGACGGTATTGCCAAAAATCGTCACCCATCCCGGCACGCCTACGACCGTGTTCCCCCAACAACACCGAACCGGCCAGTTGTTCAGCCTGCACCAGCAGTGGCGGCAGGCTACCGGCCTCAATTTCGGCGCGATGCCTTAGCCCGGTGGCTTGGGAGGCGACGGCAGAGGTCACGCGGCGGCCTTGGTCCGGGTGATATGGGCAGCAGTGTCAGCGATCAGATCGACCAGGCTGTCGCCACGGGCCCGCGCCGCAAAGTTCAACGCCATACGGTGGCTGAGGACTGGCTGCGCCATGTCGATTACATCCTCGGCGCTGGGGACCAGATGGCCCTGCAACAGCGCCCGCGCCCGGACCGCCAGCATCAACGCCTGCGCCGCGCGTGGACCCGGGCCCCAGGCTACGGTCTGCGCCACTTGCTCGGAAACACCCGGTTCTTCGGGACGGAAGGCGCGGACCAGATCCAGAATCAGCTCCATGACCGACTCCCCAACCGGCATCCGGCGCAACAGGGTCTGTGCAGCGACCAATTCGGCGGGCGTAAACACCTGCACGGCCTTGGTGTCAGTGGTGCCGGTGGTGGCGAGCAGAATATCCCGCTCGGTATCGCGGCTGGGGTATTCGACATCAATTTTCAGCAGGAATCGATCCAGCTGCGCTTCGGGCAGTGGATAGGTGCCTTCTTGTTCGATCGGGTTTTGGGTGGCCAAGACATGGAAAGGCGCGCCTAAGGGTCGATCTTCGCCCGCCACGGTGACGGTGTGTTCCTGCATTGCCTGCAGCAAAGCCGACTGGGTGCGCGGGCTGGCGCGGTTGATTTCATCCGCCATCAGCAACTGACAGAACACCGGCCCCTGCACGAACCGGAACGAACGGTGGCCATCATCGTCAGTGTCTAACACCTCGGAGCCAAGAATATCGGCAGGCATCAGGTCGGGAGTGAACTGAATGCGGTTGCCATCCAACCCCATCACGGTCGAAAGTGTCTCGACCAACAGGGTCTTACCCAAACCGGGCAATCCGATCAGCAAACCATGACCACCGCACAACAAGGTCGATACCGCAAGGTCCACCACCCGCTCCTGGCCGATGAATTGCCGGCTGATAGAAGTCCGTGCCTGTTGCAGCTTTTCTTGCAAAGCCTCGATTTCAGTCAGCAGGTCGTCGGGTTCGGACATGACATTCCCCTTGTCGCGAATATATGATGGCACTCTATCGTGCTGGAGAGAAATGGCAAAACCAATGAGCAAACAAAAAGACGTGAGCCCATCCGCCGAAGGCATTGCTGCCTCGGTCAAAGCTGCAAAAGGTGGCGGAATGCCGCCAGTGCACCTGTGGAACCCACCATTCTGCGGTGATCTGGATATGCGCATTGCACGGGATGGCACCTGGTTTTATCTGGGCACCCCAATTGGGCGGTTTGAAATGGTCAAGCTGTTCTCATCGGTACTCAAACGTGAAGACGGTCAGTATTTCCTGGTCACTCCGGTGGAAAAAGTCGGCATCACCGTCGATGACGCGCCTTTTGTTGCGGTGGATTTTGACGCCACGGGCAGTGGGGCCGAGCAGGTTCTCAGCTTCTCTACCCATGTTGGGGACACTGCCGTCGCCGGGCCAGACCATCCCATTCGGGTCGTTCGTGATCCTGTGAGCGGGGAGCCATCGCCCTATGTGCTGATTCGTGCTGACCTAGAGGCCCTGATCGACCGTAAAAGCTTTTACCGGCTGATTGATCTGGGGGCACATCATGAGGGCTGGTTTGGGTTGTGGTCGTCAGGCCAATTCTTTCCAGTGATCCCGTCAGCTGAACTGGATACAGCATAGTGCCACGCATCACGCGGGTGTCACTGGCGGGTCACGGTTCATCACGATCAATTATGCGCAATTTGAACCAATGACCCCGCTACTATTGCCTCAACTTGTGGCAATAGTTGACCATCCCCGCTACCGTCTATGGGATAGACCGTTTTCAACCTGGGAAGGTTCCTGATGCCAAAATTTGCGGCTAATATATCGCTGCTGTTTTCCGAATTGCCCTATCTCGACCGGTTCCAGGCCGCCGCCGCCGCCGGGTTCGAGGCGGTGGAAATCCTGTATCCTTATGAAACAGCCGCCAAAGAGACCCAACGCGCCCTGATGAGCAATGGTCTGGAACTGTTGCTGATCAACGCTCCGCCGCCGAATTATACTGGCGGTGAACCAGGCTTTGCTGCCATTCCCGGCGGTGAGGATCGGTTTCAGCGCGATATCCGCCGGGTGCTGCGCTACGCCGAAATGCTGAAGCCTAAGATGATCCACGTGATGGCTGGCTATGAAAAAGGGGCGGCGGCGAAAGAAACCTTTATTCGCAACCTGCAATGGGCGGCGGACCGGGCACCGCAGCAGAAGTTCACCATCGAGCCACTCAACAGTGGTGATCAGCCTGGGTATTTTCTGGATGATTACAATTTGGCGGTTGAGGTACTGGAGGCCGTGAAACGCCCCAATGTCGGGCTGCAATTTGATGCCTATCACGCTCAAATGATCCACGGCGATGCCGCGCAGGTCTGGGACACATTTTCCGCTCATACCTCACACGTCCAAATCGGAGCAGCGCCCGCACGTAGCGAACCTGGGACCGGACCGATGGATTTCGACGCGCTGTTTGCGGCGTTCGACAACAGTGACTACGATGGCTGGGTCAGCGCCGAATACACGCCAACCACCAAACGCACCGAAGATAGTCTGAATTGGATGTCATAACAGGATGCACCGGCGCTGTGCACCAGTGCACTGGTGCTTCCATTCCAGCTGCCCCATGTAAGTTTAAAAACCCACTTTCAGAGAACGATTGAAATGATCCCAGCCCGTTTTGCCCCCATCCTGTTTGGTCTGATCCTGTCCTGCATCATGTCGGGCATTGTCACTCTGGTGGTTTCCATAAAAAATTTCGGCCTGGAGATGCAGACCGTCACTAGCTGGATCGCCTCTTGGAGCTTTAGCTGGCCGATCGCCTTTGCGGTGGTGCTGGTTGTGGCGCCTTTGGTTCGGCGCTTAGTGGTCAAACTGACCCGCCAGCCCGTCGAGACCTGAGCTCAGTTAAAAAGGGCGGACATTGGTCTAGCTGTCTTTTACCGATCCCTACAATTCGACCCGTTGTTGGCGTCGATCTCCTGCCTTGGAAAGCGAATCTCACGGTCCTCAAACTGGACAACAAATCCACCGTTGGCCCAGGCCCATGTCCCACTGCCCAAAACCTTGGAATAGGCATCGCAATTGCGTCCGAGATACAGGGTCTCGGTGCCGGTGATAACCTGCGTCATCGCTCCGGTCCCAGTAAAGCGTGCCACCGGATAGAGTGAGTCCATCACCGTCCCGTCCGCGTTCAGACTAGCGCGATACTGGTGACCTTCTTGCGACACATAGATCCAATCCGATTGTGCAAAAGCTGCACTCGACCGAACCAATAGGCTGCCATCACGGCAATAGAAAGATGGTGTCTCATACTGTAGATGCCTCCACCTTATTTGCTCATCATAGCACATCGGTGGTTGGTTTATCTCTTAGATGCAATTGGATTGACTGCATTGGCGATCATCATCTGCATAGAGCTAAGAGCTTCACTCAACTTTCCGGCGATCTCCTGTCCGTCATCGGCCTCCTGACGGAGACTCTCTTCCCGTTGGGCATGGCATGGATGCTCCGATGGAGCCCCATGCGGCAGCGTTCACGTCCCACCGCGCCGCGCATAGCGCGGCGCTTGGCCCAAGACTGCCAAGGTTGATCGGCTCAGCCGATACACCTTGCAGACGCGGGAGTGCTCCGTTGTCCGCATGGCATTTGGGCGCAACCAAGACTTAGTTTACTCGACCTGCACTGTTGCGCGAGCCGAGCGGCCCAGACCATCAACCACCACCAGTGCCGAAAATCCCCGACCCGGGTTAGGGATTTCAAATTCACGTAGGTGTTGTCCCTGCACCACCGGTTGCCCATTTGCCAGCACCAGGAAGGGTGTCGCTCCACCGCGCAACTTTAGCGTCAAGGGTGCATCCAGCAGCGCCAATCGGGCACCATCGGGCGGGAACAGCAATTGCGGCGCGTCTGCTGGTTCCTCAAATGCCGCATTGCGTGGGCGGAACCGGCGCAGCGGTTGTGGCAATTCCGCCGAGCTGACAATTAGTGTGGCGGGTGGTGGTGGTGGGAGTGGTTCAAACTCGGGCTTCAAGCGACCAAAAGCTTCGAACAGCACCGGCGCTGCCAGGCTGCCGCCGAACACTCCCGGCACGGGTGTACCGTCGGCACGCCCCATCCAGACGCCAATCACATGCTCCCCATCCCAGCCCAGCGCCCAAGCATCGCGATGCCCGTATGAGGTCCCGGTCTTATAGGCCAACACACCTGCGCGTGCCCCCGGAGGAGGCGGCAACCCGCGCAGGATATCCATCAACTGCCAGGCGGCCACTTCGGAGACCAGCCGGCCATGCTGCTGTCTGGGCTCATCCATACGCAGCCGCAAGGCAGGCCCCTGCCCGCCCGCAGCTAAGCCAGCATAAAGCTGCACCAGATCCTGCAGAGTGGTGCCGATGCCGCCCAGTGCAATGGCCAGTCCCGGTACACCACCGGGTACTTCGGGGGCGGCCCCGGCGCGGCGCAGCGCCGCCATAATCCGAGGCGCACCCAGCTCGTTAGTCAGCTTGACCACCGGAATGTTCAGCGACAATTGCAGCGCTTGGCGCACCCGCAGATCGCCGCGGAATTCACCGTCAAAATTCTGCGGTGCGTAGCCGTTGAAATTCACAGGTCCGTCATGGATTAGGGTCTCCGGATGGACCAACCCTTGATCAAAGGCCAGCCCGTAAATCAACGGTTTCAGAGTGGACCCGGGTGAGCGCAGTGCCTGGGTCATATCAACAAACCCCAAGCGATTGCCGTCGCGGTAACCGGGGGATCCGACCGAGGCAAGCACCTCACCCGTCTGGACATCGGCCACGATCAACGCTGCGGAGAGCCGCTCTCCTCCCTGTTTCGTAGCATCCCAGAGTAAAAGCTCCATGCGAGCCTGAACCCCGGCATCAATGGTCAGATCAAATCGCTGCGTTTCGGGATCAGCGGCAAGCATCCTGTCGGCCAGATGTGGCGCAAGCTGTGCAAAAGGCTGCATCCGCCGCGGGATCACTTCAGCCTGCGCCATTACCATCTCATCCGCGTCGATCACCTGCTGGCGCGACATCCGGGACAGCACGCGGTCGCGAGCGCTGCGGGCAGCATCCGGCGCGCGATCTGGACGGCGGCGTTCGGGGGATTGCGGCAGCGCCACCAGGAGCGCCGATTGTGCGGCGGTCAGCCGTCTGGGCTCTTTGCCAAACCATGCCAATGTGGCGGCGCGGATACCTTCGAGATTACCGCCATAAGGCGCATGGGTCAGATAAAGCGTCAGGATTTGCTGCTTGCTGAGCCGTCTCTCCAGCGCCAGCGCCAGTCGAACCTGACGAAGCTTACCCGACCAGCGTCCGGTGCTGCCATCCTCGAGCAATCGGGCCACCTGCATGGTCAAGGTAGATCCACCCGACACCGCGCGGCCATTCCAATGCGCTTGCCCAACAGCGCGCGCCATGGCCCGTGGGTCAACACCGGAGTGGGTCCAGAACCGCTTGTCTTCGTAGCGCACTAACATCGCTAGGTATTCGGGGTCCACCTGATTGGGGTGCACTGCCAATCGCCAGATGCCTGTTCCAACTGGATAGGCGCGCAGCAACGCACCGTTACGGTCACGCACTTCAGTTGAGGTTTCTGCCAGTGTCACAGGCAGTTCGGTGTTCTCTACCCAAGCGTCAAAGGCCTGATGACCAACGACTACGAGCAGCCCCAAGGCAACGGCACCAGCCAATACCCATCGGCCCCACCGTTTGCCCGAACGATGGGCTGACTCACCTTGTTTTGCCGAGCGTGTCACCGGACTGTGACACGACCCGTTTCAGTACGGGCGCGGTAGGCGGGACGGTACATGTCCTCGACCGAGGCCGCCGGATGGTGAAAACTGCCCGGCGTCACTGCGCGGGCGATATAGCCCAGTGTCACCCGCCCGGTGCCGCGCAGATTGACCGCCGCCAGGAACCTATCCGAGCGGAACTCGGCGTGCTCGGCCTCGTCCAGGTCCAGCCAGTCCAGATCACGCAGATCGCCCGAGCGCAGTAGGTTGGGATTGTCGATTTCAATGCCTGCAGGCAGCGGGTCATTGACCATCAGTCGCGCGCCCAGATCTTCGTGCGGGTTGATCCGCAACACGGTGACAAAACGTTCACCGATGGCAAAGTTCCGGCGTTCAATCGGCGCGCCATCCAAGGTGTAGTACAACCGCTCCAGCGTAAATCCGGTGCCGCCCGCCTTGGGGGGAACCATTGGCACTCCCAATGTGGTCAGAGTGATATCCGTGCCACGCCCCGAGGCCGCCGTGATATCAATCCCCTGTCCAGTCCCCCGCCCAGTGGCGTCCGATTCGAGCACCTGCACAAAGGCACCGGTCACCGGTTGACCATCCACCAGCAGGCCGGAATCCTCAGGCGTTTCGATCAAGGCTTGTGCGGCCATCAGGGTCCAGGCGGACTCTTGCGTCGACCGCCACCTGTTGGCGCGGGTGATGCGATTGCTCAGATCATCGCGATTAACCGCAGTACTGCCTGCTTCGACGGCCAACGCCAAGACCCCGGCGGCATCGCGCAGATGGGTGCCAAAATCGGCCCGCCATAGCGAGGCCTCGGGTTTGGCACGGCCCATCATCCTTGAGGCGCGCGAAAACATCCGGTCGGCCCGAGTCTGATCGCCGTAAGCCGCCAGCGCCGCGCCCAGTTGGGCTGCTGCCAGCGGGGTATCAAACGCCTCACCCTTTACATCGGCATAGTAGCGCAAGTCGCCCATCGCAGCAGCGCCTTCACGCGCCAGAACCAACAACGCATAAGCTAGATCACGGCCGCCCTTGTCAAAATCAGAGGCGTAGTTGACGCGATTGCGCAGGTTATCCATCGCCTGGCGGAAGGCCTGATCAGGAACCTCATAGCCCTGCGCCCGCGCCCGGCTAAGGAAATCACTGGCATAGGCATCCAGCCAGAAATAACCGCTTTCGGCGCGCCACAAACCAAAGGCCCCGTTGTTGGCCTGTCGGGTCAGAACCTTGGCGATGGCATCCTGTATCCGCGCATTGACCGCTGGGCCATTACCCAGTCCCGAGGCCTGCGCGACTGAAGACAGATACAACAATGGCATGGCCTTGGACGTCACCTGTTCGGTGCAGCCATAGGGGTATTGATCCAGCGAGCTGAGCAATCCCGGCACGTCAAACTTGGCCAGCGGGCCAGCCGACAGAACCGCCCGACCGGTGCCGCTTCGCAAATCGGCAAAAACATCGGCGCTGAAGCGGAAGGTATCCCCCGCGCCCAGCGAGAACCGGCGGGTCTGCGACACCACAGGATCATTGGCCCGCACTGGCAAGCGCAGTTGTTGCACCAGTTTTTGACCGCTTGGTGTGGTCAGAATCAGTTCGATTTCCGGATCGCCAACTTCTGCGGCGGTGACCGGCAGCTCCAATGTCACCTTACCCTGATCGGACAGCGTCACCGAAGCAGGCAGTTGGCCTAATTGCAGACCGTCGCCCAGTGCCCGCGCGGTCAATGCCATTTTGCCACTCGGACCATCCGCATGGACAATTTCCAGCAACACCCGGCTGCTATCACCAGGCGCCAGGAACCGGGGCGCCGAAGCGGTGACCACCACTGGATCTCGTACCAGCATATCCTGCTCGGCCTGCCCCACAGCGCGACCCGACCAGGCGACAACCATCAACCGGACTGTGCCGTTAAAGGCTGGCAGGTCGATCGGGAACTCAACTTCGCCATTGTCATCAACCTGCAATGGGCCCGAAAACACCGACATCAAGTCCTGCGTCGGTGGTGGCGATTGCATCCGCATGCCAGTATCGGCGTCACCACCCGAACGAACCTGACCCAGCGCACCGTTCTGACCGTCGATCAGACGGCCATAGACATCGCGCAGCTCCATCCCCAGACGGCGCTGGCCATAGTAATACGCGCTTGGGTCTGGGCTTTCGAACCCGGTGAGATTGAGGATACCCAGATCCACCGCAGCGACACTTAGCCAGACCTCGTCGCCAGCCATGGCGCCATCAACGCGGATCGTGGCGGTCTCAATCCCACGAGGACGAGCCACCTCGGGCACATCCACGGTGACAGTTAGCTGCTGACCGGGCTGTTCGATGCTGACATGCGCCAGACCTAGCGCCCGCGCCGGGGTCTTGTCCGTTGCGCCGTCCATCGGTTTGATCACCATGGCGCTGACATAAGCGCCGCTGCCCCAGTCCTCACTCACGGTCAGCGGAATGACCGAGGCCCCTGCGGGCACTTCAACCGCGTGGCGATCGATCAACTCGTTAGACATCACCGAGATCAGCGCAGTCCCCGCCGCGCGTGGCACGATGCGCAGGTTGGCGGTATCGCCGGGCTGATAGGACTCGCGATCCAGCGAGAGTTCCAGCTTGTCAGGCGTCGCGGATGCATCTGCTGGAGCATACCATCCAGCATAGAAATCCATCGCCGCCGAAACGTGGCCGTCGCCGTCCAGCCGTTCAATCACCAGCTCATATCGGCCCCAGTCTACGGGTTGCGACAGGGTCAACGGTACATCTGACAAGGTGGCCTCGCCGGTGGCAATACGAGTGCGACGGGTGGTCGGCTCCCAGTTCCAATTGCCATACAGTTGATACCATTGGTAATGGGTGCGAACTCGGTTCAGAGTCCATTTCACCGGCATATCCAACGGTTGCAGATCGGGGCTGAGCGCGATCACTTCAAAGCCCGCTTCGCTGCCCTCACCTACCTCGTCTTCAAACAGTGGTTTTATCCCAATCACCGGGCCATCTGGGCGCACAGGCACCGTCAGGCGGCGCTCCACCGGTCGGGCGGCACCATCGGCAATACGTGTAGTCACGGTGGCCGTCATTGGTTTGCCTTCGGCAGCATTGGTTGGGACTTCAATCGTTATCGTAGCCAGTCCTTCGGCATCAGTTTCCTCACCGCCAAAATAGCTGGTCTGGGTGGTGCTGGAACCGTCGTAGCGACCAAAGCGATAGCCGGGCCAGCCGTCCACCGTTGCAGCAGCACGCAGGCGAACCTCGCCCTCGATTTTCAGGCCACCACCCGGCGCGCCAAACAGATAACGTGCCGCTATATCCATCGGAGGCTTGTCACCGGGGCGCAGGCCTGCGGTTGGCAGCTCCAGAGTGTAATCAATACGTTCGGGCAGAAAATCCTCAACCAAAATCTGACGACTGGCCAAAGCAGGTGCCTTGGGGTCGCTTTTGATGTCCAAACGCCAGGTGCCGCGAGGGGCTGACACACCGACCGGCAAAGCAAAGACATGCCCGCCAAGCTGGCCGCCGTCAGAAATGTGGCGACTGTATTCCACCCCGTCAGGGCGTGACAGGATGGCGATCAGCGGCAGGCCCTCGATAGCCTGCGCCTTGCTGTCGCGCGCCAGAGCGGTGATATGCATCACCTCCCCCGCACGATATGCGCCGCGATCTGTCGCCAGAAAGACATCGACCGGGCCCGGTGCGGGCCGCCCCTCGACGCCACGATCTGACAGGTCAAATCCGGGATCGGTCAGCGACAGGAAACCAAGATCAGCCTCTCCGTTCTTCGCCAGAATCATCGCCGGCGCGGCAGAGCCTCGACCTCGCGACAGACCGGGTGCAAAGCTGGCATAACCTGTCTCATCCGTGACCGAAGTGCCCAATACCGCATTGGCGCGCGATACCAGAGTGATCTCGACACCGGATTTGGCCAACGCATCGGACAGACCGTTGACCTGCACATGCAGCCCGTCTGCGCCTGACATCGAACTGATCCCCAGATCAGACAGCACAAACCACTGGGTGGCGGCCGGATTGTCATACGGGTCAGCACCGGGAATACGGGCACTAAGCGCATAGATACCCACCGGCTGGCCTGCAATCGCCTCGGCCAGCGGCAGTCGGGTGGTCATGTCACGGTTCAGATCGCTTTGGACGTCAGCGGTCCCGGTCCAGACATCTTGGGCGATGTCCTCCGAGAAATATTCATCCTGCCATTGCGACAACGGGCGACCAAACATCCCCTCTTGCACTGCGCGCAATAGGTTGCGATCGCTGACCCGACGCAGATGCAGCTCGACCTCAGTCAGGTTGACGGTTTCAATCGGCAGCGCTGCCAAATCAGATTTGGGCAATACATATGAGCGACCGGGGAACCGAACCGAAGCACTGCGATCACGAACATAGTGGTTCAGCTCGATATCGCGCAACAGCATCTCGCCGTCTGCGGCTGGCAGTCCGCGACGCAGGGTTATGCGATAACGCTGGCCATGCTCGGCCCCATCAATACAAAGCTGACGACCATCGGCCTCGGCCACCATACGGGTGTCAGGCAGTTTCAGGTAATCGCCATAATCCACGCCGGATTTGGCCAATGTCTCCGAAAATTCGATACAGATACGCGGGGCAGCACTGTCACTTTCAATGGTGCTGTCACTGACGCGGAAGCCGTATTTTGCTATAGCATTGTCCAGCAGTTCGGCTGTGGTTCGGCGTGGTTGGATGTCCTCGGCCAAACGCAGCACCGGCAACATTTCACGGCCACGACCCAATTTTTCTAACGCTTTTGCAGCCGTGACCAAAGCCGTGGTCCGGCTGCCACGGCTTTCGCTGCGCAGATAGCTATTGATGGCCGCAGACAGCGCGCGTTCACGGTGCTGGCGGGTATTGCCTTCAACTATGCGCAGCAAATAGTCCGCGTAGTCAGCCCAGAGATCCGGTTGATCCCCCAGCGACACCGCAGCCCCCATCCAACGCATTGCGGCCAGATTATTGCCGTTTTGCGCACGCGCACGCGCGGTCTGTATCATCAAATCCTGATCTCGGTTCCCCGCCGGATGACGCAGCCCAATGTCGCGGGCTAGTTTGCGGGCGCGGGTCAGATCCGCTGGTTTCAAAAAGGGAAGTTCAGAGCTGCGCAGATCACCCCTGACGCGAATCGGCGTCGGTGTTAGGAGCTTTTCCGCTGAGAAGGCACCCTCATAAGCGCTTGATTCCCCTATCGCGCTCTTAGGAAAGCAGGAATTCGATCTGGAGTTGTAGGAAAAGCCTGCGCAATTGTCTTGATTAGCGCATACCCGCACACAGCTTTGCAGGTCCGTGTCAAAAATCGCTTGTAAATCAGAGCCATAGAAGTCGACGTCTTTGGTCGCGACAAACCGGAACTGTGGGACCGGCGACTCGGCCCAAGCCGCAGATATCGCCGATAACTGCATGAAAATAAAAGTTAAAACCCAAACAACCACACGCAACATAATACCCTCCAAATCTTTGCTTAGGCTGTCACGCGATTAACCACATGGCAAGGACGACGACGTAGCTAAGTCTTTAACGCTTTTTACGTTCTGAATTGATCTTGGGGCTCAACTGCCCGTAACACCGTCGCTGGAGCCCGCTGGGATGCCGATTGCCGATAAACTTGCTCACGAGCGGCGCGCCCGCTTGGCAGCTGAACGACTGCTTGAATTAAAGCAGGCGGAGCTATCGGCTGCCAATCGCAAGTTGGGGCGTCACGCTTTGGCATTGACCAAACAAATTGGCGTCACCCAGGCCGAGGTCGCAACCTTCAGGGATGAAGTTGCCAACGTCCGGGTCGAGAATGAAAAAGTAAAATCCGACCTTAATGTCGCCCACGAAAAGGTCGAGGTGGCCGAACGCCGGTTGTGGCACTCGATTCAAACCATTCAGGACGGGTTTGCCTTCTTTGGCGCTGACAGCAAATTGATCGGTGCCAACACCGCCTACCTAAACACATTCGAGGGACTGGAAGAGGTCGGTCCTGGCATATCTTACGAACGTATCCTGCAGATTTTCACCGATGAAGGTCTGGTCAACACTGGCCGCCTGAACCCGGATAAATGGCGCAAGATGATGAACGCGCGTTGGGTGTCTCCGACCCCCGAACCAGTGGTCATCAGACTGTGGAACAACAACTATATCAAACTAATTGACCAACGCGGCCACGGCGGCGACGTTGTCAGTTTGGCCTTGGATATCACCTCGACGGTGCATTATGAGGAAGAACTGCGCACGGCGCGCGAGCGGGCCGAAGCTGCCAACCGCGCCAAATCTGCTTTCCTGGCCAATATGTCTCATGAGATCCGCACCCCGATGAATGGGGTTGTTGGCATGGCCGAACTGCTGAACGACACCAATCTGAGCGATGAACAGCGCCTATACGCTGACACCATCAAGAATTCAGGTGAGGCGCTACTGGTCATCATCAATGACGTGCTTGATTATTCCAAGATCGAAGCAGACAAGCTGGTACTGCACAGTGAAGATTTCGATATGGAACGCTGCATCCACGAGGTGGTGATGTTGCTTCAGCCCACTGCGCGCGACAAAGGTCTGGCGATGATGGTGGACTATGACCTGTTCCTACCAACTCGCTTTGTTGGCGACCCTGGCCGCATTCGTCAGGTGCTAACCAATCTGGTTGGCAACGCAGTCAAGTTCACCAAGGAAGGACACATCGTGTTGCGCGTCACAGGTGTGCCCGACACCGACGGTGCCACCTGCGCCATTCACGTGACCATCGAGGACACCGGAATTGGTATTCCCAAGGACAAAATCCAGCACATCTTTGGTGAGTTCAACCAAGTCGAAGACGAAAGCAATCGTCAATTCGAAGGCACCGGCCTGGGGTTGGCGATCTCCAAGCGTTTGATCGAAATGATGGGCGGGTCAGTCTGGGTTGAAAGCGACGAGGGTGAGGGATCGTGCTTTGGGTTCCGGGTGCCTCTGCCAACGGCTGAGGGTCCACAACCGGCAGCCACAGAACTTCCCGCGACCCTTCGTCGGGTTCTGATTGTCGATGACCTAGATATGAATCGTGCGATTTTGGAAAAGCAGATGCAGATGTTGGGGGCAAAAGTGGTTACGTCCGTCTCTGGCGCCGACGCTCTGCAACAAATGGACGAGACCATCGATTTGGTGATCAGCGATCACAATATGCCCGGCATGGATGGGGTGCAATTGGCCACTGCCCTGCGGCAAGGGGGCTGGCCCGATGTGCCGTTCCTGCTGCTCAGTTCAAACTCGAACTTTGCGCAGGACAACACCAGTCGCAACCTGATCCAGGGGATTTTGCAAAAACCTGTGCTTCGAAACGATCTATTTGCCAAGCTGGCGGCAATGGGTGCCATCGTTCCCGAAAGAACGCCGGTCGTAGCGCCCGATACCTCCCTGGCTGACAACGCAACAACCGATCCAGAGACCGCTGCAACAGAATTTGACGAAATGCCCAGTTTTAGGGCCAAGCATCGCAGCCACGCTCCCTCAGCTGCAGATGAAGCGATCATCACTGAAGATGGCCCGAAAACCAGCGACGTCGCTGAGCCGGTCCGGACAGAGCAGGACCCGAACGCTCCGCGCCTGATGCGCATTCTTGCCGCCGAAGACAACAAGACCAACCAGCTGGTGTTCCGCAAAATGGTCAAAGACCTGAACATCGACATCCGCTTTGCCAACAATGGGCTTGAGGCAGTGGAGGCCTACAGCGATTTTGTCCCTGACCTGATTTTCATGGATATTTCCATGCCCAAGATGGACGGCAAACAGGCCACTGTCGAAATCCGAAAAATCGAGAAAACTTCGGGGCGCCATGTGCCAATTGTCGCGCTGACCGCGCATGCTATGGATGGCGACTCCGAAGGGATTTTGGCCGCTGGATTGGATTTCTATCTGACCAAGCCGCTGCGCAAAGCGATCATCCATGAACATATTGAAAAGCACCTCCCTGAGGAGGTGCAGGCTGTTCAGCCGTAACGAGGCCTGATGCCTATTGGCCGGCGTAGGGGCGCAGGAACACCGGCTTCTCTGGTGTCGACATTTCAGCCTGATAAGAATACCCGCCGCTGTCGAAATCTTTCAACCCGTCTGGATCGCTCAGCCGGTTCTGGATGATGAAACGCGCCATTGCGCCACGGGCCCGTTTGGCAAAGAAGCTGACCACTTTGGGCGCACCACTTTTGTCCTCTAGGAACACCGGCGTGATGACATTCAATTTCAGCGTTTGGGGGGCCACAGCACCAAAATACTCTTGGCTGGCACAATTCACCAACACCTGAGCGCCGGTTTCCTGGCCCTGGGCATTCAACGCGTTGCTCAGCTGGTCGCGCCAATAATCATACAGATTTTTGCCACGCCGTGTCTTTAGCCGACTGCCCATTTCCAACCGGTAAGCCTGGATCGCATCCAGAGGCCGCAGCACGCCGTAGAGCCCAGACAAAATTCGCAAATGTTCCTGCGCCCATGCCATCTCATCACTGTCCAGCGTCCCCGCCTCAAGCCCCAGATAGGTGTCGCCAGCAAATGCCAGCGCCGCTGGTCGGGCGATGTCAGCCGCAGGCTCATCAGAAAAGTCGCGGAAACGGTCACGGTTCAACCGGGCCAGATCATCGCTTAGGCTCATCAGTTTCTTCAGATCACCCAGCGTCAGATTGCGCATCGTCCGGGCCAATCGAATGGCATCGCCCTGAAAATCCGGCTGCGTCACCGCAACATCACGTTCTGCCCAATCCAGCCGCTTGGCTGGTGAGATGACTACCAGCATCCCCGTCTCCCTGTTCAAATCTGACATTAGTTAGCCCTCAGCTCGCAGCACATTCAGAAAAGCAGCTGCAAATCTCTCCGCCCGTTTTTCGCCAAGCAACCGAGTAAGGCCCGCCTCGTCGGTCGACCGTATCTGCGCCACTTTGGCCAACAGACTGGCCGAACAGCTAAGCGGTTTTTCGGTGCCATCCTCGCCACGCGCCAACTGGCTTTGTATCTCTAACAGCCCATCATATAGCGTCCCCGCGGACCGCCCGGCCAGCTTTCGCCGGGCCGGGTGAACCTCCTCGACTGCACCGTTGATTACCTCAAGAAACGTATCGCCATAACGTTCCAGCTTTTTGGCACCGACGCCGCTGATATGTGCCATCGCATCCAGATCGGTCGGGCGCGTTTCCGCCATCTCGATCAGGGTGCGGTCTGGAAAAATCACATAGGCCGGCACGTTCTGCGCCTCGGCCAAGGCCCGGCGTTTGGCTTTCATCGCCGACAGCAGCGGCGCGTCTTCTTCATTCACCAGCGCTTTGACGGCAGGGCGGCGGCTGGCTGTTTTGATGGTATCCTTGCGCAGAGAGATTTGTGCCTCACCTTTCAGCACTGGCAGCGCCGCCGCGGTCATCTGCAACGCGCCGTGGCGCTCGGGGTTGGGACGCACCAAGTCATGGCCCATCATTTGCCGGAACACCGCCTGCCACTGTCGCTTGTCATATTCTCCACCGCAGCCATAAACCGACAGCTGATCATGGCGCCGGGCACGAATTTTATCGGTCTCAGTGCCGGTTAGAATATCGATCAGATGGCCTGCGCCAAACCATTCCTCGGTGCGCAGGATCGCCGACAGCGCCTTGCGCACTGCTGTGGTTCCGTCAAACACCTCGGCCGGGTTGTCACAGAGATCGCAATGACCGCAAGCTTCGGCCTGTTCACCGAAGTATCCCAGCAGGTTTTTGCGGCGACAATGCAGCGCCTCGGCCAGCCCCAACAGCGAATTTAACCGCCCATGATCGGCGGCGCGGCGCTCGGGTGGGGCCAGGCCCTCGTCAATCTGGCTGCGGCGCAACCGGATATCGTCGGAGCCAAACAGGGTCATCGTTTCCGCTGGCGCGCCATCGCGGCCGGCCCGGCCAATTTCCTGATAATAGGACTCGATGCTTTTGGGCAGATCGGCGTGGGCCACCCAGCGGATGTCCGGTTTATCGATCCCCATGCCAAAGGCCACGGTAGCCACCACAATCAAGCCGTCCTCGCGGGCAAAGCGGGTCTCGACAATGCGCCGATCCTCGGCCTGCATGCCGCCGTGATAATGACAGGCCACGTGGCCCTCGTCACGCAACGCCTTTGCCAGCGCCTCGGTCTTGGCGCGGGTACCGCAGTAGACAATGCCCGACTGCCCCTTGCGCGCCGCGGCAAAGCCCAGGATCTGCCTCCGCGGACCATCTTTGGCGGCAAAGGCAAGATGGATATTGGGGCGATCAAATCCGCGTAAAAAAGTGCGGGGGGGTTGCCCATCGAACAGTTTTTGCACAATCTCATCGCGGGTTTCGGCATCCGCAGTGGCGGTAAAGGCGGCCAGCGGCACATCCAAGGCCTGACGCAACTCACCAATACGTAAATAGTCGGGGCGGAAATCATGGCCCCATTGGCTAACGCAATGGGCCTCGTCCACCGCAATCATGCTGACACCGATGCGCCGCAACATGCCCATCGCCGCACCCGAGGCCAACCGTTCTGGCGCCATATACAATAGCTTCAGCCGCCCGGCCTCAAGTGCCTCCCAGACCGCCTCGGTTTCCTCTAGCGTGTTGCCGGATGTCAGCGCACCGGCCGAGACCCCGGCCTCCTGCAAGCCTCGCACCTGATCCCGCATCAATGCAATCAACGGTGAAATCACCACCGTCACACCCTCGCGGATCAGCGCTGGTAACTGAAAACACAGGGATTTACCGCCACCGGTTGGCATAATTGCCAGCACGTTTTCACCAGCGGTCACCGCGTCGACGATCTCCTCCTGCCCGGGGCGGAAGGCGTCAAAGCCAAATACATCGCGTAATAGCGGGGAGGCGCCTGGCAGGGCTGTCATAGGCGGAAAGCCTCGTCATTAGTGTGGGCTGCTCGTTTGCCCACTACAGTCTCACAAGCAGAATCGCGCAGCAAGGGCCAGATGGCCCCTACTTCTTCTTGTCCTTAAATACCTACCGCAAAACGCCAGCCCGGCGCGACACATCAGTAAAAGGCAGAGATGTTATTCACCAGAATAATACGCACCGCATAGACTGAGATCAGCACCACCAAAGGCGCCAAATCGATACCTTGCATATTCGGCAAAATGCGACGTACCGGACCATACAGAGGCTCAAGAATACGATTGAGGAAATGCCAGATTTGCCCAACCAGTTGCTGATGCAGGTTCAGCACCTGAAAATTGATCAGCCAACTCATGATAACATGGGCAATAATGAAGAACCAGACGATGTCGAGGACAAGCATCAGGATTTGGAACAACGACAGCATCTTATTTCCTTCTTTAGATCCGACCCAGAGGTAAGCAGCAACACCGCAAAGCGCAAGCCTTCCGCCAAGTTGTGGTTGACGCCGCTGATGAACGGGTCATGAGAGGCACAGATCACAAAGGATTTGCCCCATGTTTCCCATCGTCCGCCTGATCAAGGATCTGTTCATCGCCCGCCGCATGCCGCCTCTGGCGCTGACCGACACCCATGTCTCGCATCACATCTGCTGGCCCTGGGATTTGGATATCTGGCTGGAGCTGAACAACGGTCGAGCCATGACGCTTTATGACTTAGGCCGATCGATGTGTGCGCAGCGGGTTGGCTTAATTTCCGCTATCTCAAAAAATCGTTGGGGTATGACCATGGCTGGCAGCACGGTCCGGTTTCGCCGTCGCATTCGCGGATTTGAGCGGTTTGAAATGCGCAGCCGGGCGGTGACCTGGGATGACAAGTTCATCTACCTGGAGCAGTCGATGTGGAAAAAGAATGGCGAGTGCGCCAGCCACGTGATGTTCCGCTCGGCGGTAACCGGCAAAACCGGCATCATACCTCCGGAGCAGGTTCTGGCTGAAATGGGCCATGCCAACACCGCTCCCCCGCCAATGCCGGATTGGATCAAAGCTTGGTGCCAGGCAGATGCAACACGCCCTTGGCCGCCAATGCAGGATAAGCTTGCCTAAAAGCATTCGCGCCTGCCATACCCTAAAAAGATATTTTGGGGATATGTATGCAGGAAATTTCGACGCGCAAACGCATTTGGGGATGGTATTTCTTTGATTGGGCCAGCCAGCCCTACCACACACTTCTGGTCACCTTTATCTTTGGACCTTTCTTTGCCGCTGTGGCTGCAGACTTCTTTTTAGGTCAGGGATTAGCAGACGAGGCCGCCAAGGCGCAGGCCCAGACCATTTGGTCGCTGTGTCTGACTGTGACCGGGCTAATCATCGGTTTTGGCGGGCCACTGCTAGGGGCCTTAGCCGACATATCTGGGCGGCGCATGCCGTGGATTATCGTCTTTTCAGTGATGTATGTGATCGGCGCTGGCGGGTTGTGGTTCATGGATCCACAAGGGTCAAACCTTTGGTGGATGCTGATCAGCTTTGGCTTTGGCTTTATCGGCGCTGAATTTGCGCTGATCTTTATCAACTCGCAACTGCCGTCGCTGTGCGACAAGGACGACGTTGGCAAGATCTCCGGCTCGGGTTTTGCCTTTGGCTATCTTGGCGGGGTGGTGGCGTTGTTCATCCTGCTGTTGCTGTTTGTTGAACAGGGCAACGGTAAGACACTAATCGGTCTGGACCCCGCATTCGGGCTGGATGCCGCGACCAAGGAAGGCACCCGCGCTGTCGGGCCCATCACCGCCCTTTGGTTTGCAGTGTTCATGATCCCCTATTTCCTATGGGTGCGCGACGGCAAAAGCACCGGCCAACGTGGAAGTTTTGGCGGCGCGATTCGATTGGTGGTCCAATCCATTGCCAACCTGCGTAACCGGCTAAGTCTGGCCAGCTATCTTGGCTCATCCATGCTGTACCGTGACGCACTAAATGGCCTTTATGGGTTTGGCGGCGTCTATGCCCGCCTGGTGCTGGAATGGGAGATCACCTCGATTGGCATCTTTGGCATCGTCGCCGCGATCTCTTCCGCGCTGTTTTGCTGGCTGGGAGGCCACGCCGACCGACGTTTTGGCCCCAAACCAGTGATCGTCACCTCGATCCTGGTGCTCACCGTGGTCTGCATAACCATTGTCGGCATGTCACGTGAGCAATTGTTCGGAGTGCCGTTGCCGCAAGGCTCAACCCTGCCGGACATGGTTTTCTTTGGCTGCGGTGTATTAATCGGCGGCTTCGGCGGAATCTTGCAGGCCACCAGCCGCAGCCTGATGGTGCGCCATACTAACCCTGAACGCCCCACCGAGAGCTTTGGCCTGTATGGTCTGTCAGGTCGCGCCACCGCGTTTTTGGCACCGGCGCTGATTGGGGTTGCCACGACCATAACCGGCAGCGCACGCTTGGGCATATCGCCAGTGGTCGTCCTGTTCATTCTGGGGCTGATTCTGCTGATTTGGGTCCGCGCCGAGGGAGACCAGGATTGAAACACCTACTTGCCAGTTTGTTCTTAGTATTTTGTTTAACCAGTACGGCAAGCGCCGAGACCGCAGCCAAACAGTTGTTCGGGGCCAAGCCCAGCGGCTCAAAACAAAAACCCGCACCCTTTGGATCTTATGCCAAGGGCTGCGTGGCAGGCGCCGTGCAACTGCCCGAAACCGGGGCCACCTGGCAGGCGATGCGACTGTCGCGCAACCGCAACTGGGGGCATCCCGAGACCATTGATTTCATAGAAAAGCTCAGTCGGTTTGCAGCCAAGCAACGCGGTTGGGACGGGCTGTATATCGGCGACATCAGCCAGCCACGTGGTGGCCCGATGCTGTCCGGTCACCGCAGTCATCAGGTCGGCCTTGATGTCGATATATGGATGTTGCCACCTAACAGGCTCAACCTATCAAGCAGCGCCCGCGAAAACATCTCGTCCATTTCGATGCGACGGGACAACGGGGCATTTGTAAATTCCAGCTGGACACCACAGCACCACGCCATCCTTCGGGCGGCGGCCAAGGACAAACGGGTGGCGCGGATCTTTGTGTTTCCCGGCGCTAAAGTGCAGATGTGCAAGGATGAAACGGGCAATCGGAAATGGCTGCGCAAAATTCGGCCATGGTGGGGGCATCACTATCATTTCCACGTACGTCTAAAATGTCCCAAAGGCGCCCGCGGATGTACTAACCAAGCGGCCCCTCCACCCGGTGATGGCTGCGATGCAGCGCAGACATGGGTAAACGACATTCTTAATCCACCACCCCCAAAGCCGGTTGACCCCAACGCACCAAAGCCTAAACCTCGTCGCGATTACACAATGTCGGATCTACCCAAACAATGCTCCTCGGTACTGCAGTCAAACTGACAATCGGCCTGGTGACCGCCACAACGCTGGCGGTGGCTGCCTTTGCCGCCAACCGAACAACAGGGACTAGTTCCGCCGCCTATTTGGGCAGCTACACCTGGCGCATGGATGATCGCTGGTTTGGTGGATTTTCCGGCCTGTCACTCAGCGCTGACGGCTCTTCGATGACAGTCATCAGCGACCGCGCCACCCTCGCCACTGCGCGAATCAACCGTGTGGACGGTCAGATTTCGGGGATCGAGGCCAAAACCGTGCGTCATCTGCGCTCCTCGTCCGGGCAATTCCTGAAAGGTCGCATCGTCGATAGCGAGGGCCTGGCCATTGCTCCAGATGGTACCATCTACATATCATTCGAGGGCATCTCGCGGGTGGTGCGTCACCTGAAGGCAAGCAGCCGCGCCCAAGTCCTGCCACGGCCCAACGAATTTCGTGCTCTGCCGATCAACAAAGCGCTGGAAGCACTGGCAATTGATGCGCAGGGACGCCTTTATACCCTGCCTGAACGCGCCCTAAACAGCGATGGGCAAATCCCAGTCTGGCGCTGGGACGGCAACAGTTGGTCCACGCCTTTTACCCTGCCGCCGCGTGGGGATTTCCTGCCGGTTAGCGCTGATATCGGCCCCGATGGCCGCTTTTACCTGCTCGAGCGTGACTTTAGCTTGTTTGGTTTTCGCAGTCGCCTGCGGCGCTGGGTTCTCACCGCAGATGGCCCGGCGAGCGAGCAGACGCTGCTGCAGACATCCTTTGGCAGCCATGACAATCTCGAAGGCCTGTCGATCTGGCGTGACGTTCAGGGAAGCCTGCGCGCCACGATGATTTCCGACGACAATTTCAAATCCCTGCAACGCACTGAATTGGTGGAATACGCCCTGCCCAACTAACGTTTACCTCGTCCGCTGGCCCCCAGATTTGGCCAATACCCCCAACAGCAAGAGGGCATCGAGGACACCTAACGACAAATGGGCGCGTCACTGCCAGTGAAATCCAGTGATCGTTTTTGGGCAAAATGCTTGCCAAATTGGAAAGACCCGGCTAACTGAGCCGATACTTCTGCTTCAACTGCAGAACAAGTCGCCGCACCCTTGTAAAAAACGGACCTAAAATGACTCGCGTACATCTCCCCGGCATTCTTGCCATGGCCACCATCGTTGTGGCCTCCAACATCCTTGTGCAATTCCTGTTCGGCCAATGGCTGACCTGGGGTGCCTTCACCTATCCTTTTGCTTTTCTGGTCACGGACGTAATGAACCGCGTCTATGGCAAAAACTCGGCCCGCAAAGTCGTACTCGTCGGCTTTGTTGTCGGCGTCATTTGCTCGCTGATTGGCACTCAGATCATCGGCGAATTTGGTCCACTGGTGACCCTTCGCATCGCCATTGGTTCGGGTCTCGCCTTCCTCACGGCACAGATGCTGGATATTTCAATCTTCTCAGCCCTGCGTCAGGGAGCTTGGTGGCGTGCACCGCTGGCTTCAACTCTGGTTGGCTCATTTGTCGATACCGCAATCTTTTTCAGCGTCGCCTTTTCCGCCGCGCTGATCTGGATCGAACCCGGCAACGACACCTCATGGGCAACTGAGATGCTGCCACTCTTAGGCGTCGGCCCAATCGCCCCGCTTTGGGTCTCTCTGGCCTGTGCAGATTGGATGGTAAAACTCACTCTCGCGCTGATTGCCTTGGTACCTTTCCGCATCATCGTGGGGAAACTGTCACCCAGCACCACATGATTTTGTTTTGACTTCTCTCATTTCTATGGCACGCTGACCCCATGCGTAACAAATGAAAGGAGGTACTCTATGTCTATTGGGAACTTGGAGTTTGGTGTCGGAACAGTTCAGGAGGTTCAGTGCTGAGGCAACCCTTGGCAATTGAAAAGACTGGATTGGTAACCGCCTAACCGGCGCACCTCCGAAACTCAAGAAGGGCTGTCCGTTACGCTTTCGGTCAGCCCTTTTGATATTTGAACAAGATTAATATGGCCCATTTTGGCAAATCGGGTACAAACCCGACTTAACAATCCGATTTCAACAGACCCAAGGAAAGAATCTATGCTGCGCATCACTGACGCAATCGCGCTGCAAGACTGGGAGTTGAGCGAACAATTTGTGCGGGCGTCGGGCCCCGGCGGGCAAAATGTCAACAAAGTCTCCACAGCTGTTGAACTTCGGTTTGAGGCAGAGCGTAGCCCTGCCCTTACTGGTCCTGTGAAAAACAGGCTTAAACGTCTGGCCGGGCGCCGATGGACCAAAGAAGGTGCGATGGTCCTGTACTGCGATGAAACCCGGTCTCAGCAGCGCAACCGTGACCTCGTGCGCGAGCGCCTGGCCGATCTGATCCGCAAAGCACTGGTCGCTCCAAAACGCCGCATCGCCACCAAGCCCACCCGCGGCTCGGTGCAGCGCCGCATCACCGCCAAGAAACAGCGCAGCACCTTGAAAACGACGCGGGGTAAAATCGGCGAAGACTAATCCCTTGATTGCGCTCAGATGTCGCGCTGCTACCTTGCCGCTAAGTCATTTTGGAGAAGATCATGCGCCTCAACGGAAAAACAGCCATCGTCACTGGGGGAGCCTCGGGATTTGGCGCTGGAATTGTACAAAAGTTCCTGAGTGAGGGCGCGCGGGTCATGATTGCCGACATCAATGGCGATGCTGCCATCGAAATGGCTGAGACATGTGGCGCCAACTGCATCGCCCAGACCGTGGACGTTGCCAATGCCGCCTCTGTCAACGCAATGGCGCAGGCCGCCATTGCTGCGTTTGGCCATGTCGACATCCTGATCAACAACGCAGGCATCACCCACCTGCCAACACCACTGGACGAAGTCAGCGAGGACGATTTTGACCGCGTCTTCAACGTCAATATGAAGTCGGTCTACCTGACTGCCCGCGCCCTGGTGCCACATATGAAAAGCCGCCAGTCCGGCGCCATCCTCAATGTGGCCTCCACCGCAGGCGTCAGCCCGCGGCCCAATCTGAACTGGTACAATGCCTCCAAGGGCTGGATGATCACTGCGACCAAGGCGATGGCGGTAGAGCTGGCGCCGCAGGGCATCCGCGTCAACGCCATCAACCCGGTGGCCGGAGAAACGCCGCTGCTGAAATCCTTCATGGGCGAGGACACCCCTGAAATCCGCGCCAAATTCATCTCCACCATCCCATTGGGGCGGTTTTCCACCCCCGAAGACATGGGCAACGCCGCCTGTTTCCTATGTTCGGACGAGGCCAGCATGGTAACCGGTGTCGCTATGGAAGTAGACGGAGGACGCTGCATATGAGCCGGGTAAACCTAACCGAAAAATTGGCGCTATTTTCCTCGCACTGGGATCCGAAAATCGTCGCGGACTACAATGACAACGATGTCATGGTGGTAAAGTTCCAGGGTGAATTTCCCTATCACCATCACGACACCACAGATGATTTTTTCCTGGTGTTGGAAGGTGAGATGGTAATGGACATCGAAGGTCAGGACCCCGAAGTAGTTCGCGCTGGCGAGATTTACATCGTGCCCAAAGGCGTAACCCACCGACCGCGCGCCGAGAAGGAATGCAAAGTCCTGCTGATCGAACCAAAGGGAGAGCCCAATTCGGGCGACCCAGCCACTGCAGCGCCAAAGCCAAGAATCTAACCGCGCGCCTTCTTCTTGTTTTAAATACCTCCGCCGGAGGCCGCGCGCGATAGCGCGCTCCCTTCCTTTTTTGCAGGACCCCGCAATGAAACCCGGCCCCAAGAACCTGATCACCGACGTCCCCGGCTTAAAGGTCGGCAATGCCCAGGACGACATACTGAAATCCGGCACCACGGTACTCACCGCCGATCAGCCCTTCACTGCCTCGGTGCATGTGATGGGTGGCGCGCCGGGCACCCGCGAAACCGACTTGCTGGCACCAGATAAATCGGTGGCAAAGGTTGATGCGCTCACCCTGTCCGGCGGCTCATCATACGGGCTGGACGCCTGCAGTGGCGTCGTCGATGCACTGCGGGCTGCCGGACGGGGGTTCAAACTTGGGCCTGCGATTATTCCGCTGGTCCCTGGCGCGATCCTGTTTGATCTGCTCAACGGCGGCGCCAAGGACTGGCAAGACAACCCCTATCGCGCGTTGGGCCACGCCGCGTTTGACGCCGCCGCCGAAGACTTTGACATTGGCACCACCGGCGCAGGGACCGGCGCCCTGACTGCAATGGTCAAAGGCGGGCTGGGCTCGGCTTCGTATGTTTTGGACAATGGCGTCACCGTTGGCGCTTTGGTGGCGGCCAATCCAATGGGCGCTGTCACCACTCCCGGCGACCGGCACTTCTGGGCCGCCCCATTTGAAGTCGACGGTGAATTTGGCGGCTTGGGTCCGGACCCGTCAACAGGGCTGGGCCGCAACCTCAATAGTCGCAAGATGGCATCCATGCGCGCGCAAGCCGCCGGCCTGCCAATCTCCAATGAGCGCGGCAACACCACTATCGCCATTGTCGCCACCGATGCGGCCCTCAGCAAAGCGCAGTGCCAGCGGTTGGCCATCGCAGCCCATGACGGCATAGGCCGCGCCACGGTGCCTGCCCATTCGCCGGGCGACGGGGATCTTGTTTTTGCAATCAGCACAGAATCCCAAGTCTTACAAAACCCCGAATCTGAGCTATCGCAGATCGGACATGCCGCATCCCTATGCCTCAGCCGGGCCATTGCGCGGGCTATTTACCGCGCCAGTCCAGCACCCGGCGATCTTTTGCCCACTTGGGAAAGGGCCTAACGGCAGGTTCACGCAGGTTTCAGCTGATATGCATCAAACTTGTCGGCCATCCGGTTGACTATTGTCCCGTTAAGCCAAGTAATACCGTTAGCCATTAGAACCGGAGCCAACATATGAAACTATCTGTCGTAGCAGCTTTCGTCAGCCTGTTCGCCGTCCCAGCATTTGCTGAAGGTGACATCGCCAAGGGTGAAAAAGCTTTTAACAAATGCAAGTCATGCCATAGTGTCGCCTCCGACGCCGGCGACACTATCGTCAAAGGCGGCAAAACCGGCCCGAACCTCTGGGGTATGCCAGGCCGCGTTGCCGGATCGTACGAAGGCTTCAAATTCAGCAAAGATCTTGTTGCCGCAGGCGAAGGCGGGCTGGTCTGGAACGAAGAAAAATTCGTTGCCTTTATCACCAACCCCAAGGATTTCGTGCGCGCCGAAACAGGCAATAGCAAGGCCAAATCCAAAATGTCCTTCAGGCTGAAAAAGGGCGGCGAAGACATTTATGCCTTCCTCGCCAGCGTCAGCCCGGCTCCGATCGCCGAAGAAGTTGAAGGCGCGACAGAAGAGCCTGCCAGCAACTAATCTGGCCCTACTCAGACGACCAAATAGGGCCGCTGCATCCTGCCGCGGCCTTTCGCTCCATTGCAATTTGGATTGCCTGATACTAGCGGTTAACCCAGCTGTGTCCAGATGGGGATATAGCCCGAATCGAAATAATCGCGGACCTGGAATGAACACTTTGATCCCTGCCTGGGTGGACGGCACCCTAGTCCCAATCGACAAGCTTCTCGCCCATAAAAAGGGCCTGAAACACAAAGCGGTTTCAGTGTTTGTGGTCAAAGGTCTCGAAATTTTACTGCAACGTCGCGCACTGGGCAAGTATCACACTCCTGGACTCTGGGCGAACACCTGCTGCACCCATCCATTGTGGGATGAACAATCCTCGACCTGCGCAGTGCGTCGAATGCAAGAGGAACTGGGCATCACCGGCCTGTACCCAGAGTTCCGTCACCATTTGGAATATCGTGCAGAAGTCGGAAATGGACTGATCGAACACGAGGCCGTTGATGTCTTTCTGGCTCATGTGCACCGACCACTCAAACTGGATGTGAACCCGGACGAAGTGATGGACACCCGCTGGGTGGACTACCACGATCTTTTGGCCGAAGTGGCACGTCATCCAGAGCGGTTTACCCCTTGGCTGAAAATCTATCTTCAAAACTATGCTGACGTCATTTTTGGCCCCGACCTGATCATCGCCTCCAAGACTTGAACATCGCAGCTTGGACCTTCTGCCTCCTTGCCCCTAAGTGTTCAGTGTGCATCCTAGGCGGCAAAATTAGGAGGTACACTTAATGACCATTCTCATCGCCGGCGGAGGTATTGCGGGCCTGACACTGGGGCTGACCCTGCATCAGATTGGCGTACCGTTTCATATTTGCGAGGCCACTGCCGAAATCAAACCAATGGGAGTTGGCATCAATCTGCAACCCAATGCCGTGCGCGAATTGCTGGATCTGGGTCTAAGCGACGAATTGGATGCCATCGGAGTAAAAACCCGACAATACGGGTTCTATTCAAAACTGGGCAAAACCATCTGGGAGGAACCGCGCGGCACCTGGGCGGGCTATGCCTGGCCACAGTATTCAGTCCATCGTGGTCAGTTACAAATGATGCTGTACCGCGTATTATTGGACCGCGCTGGACCTAATTGCATCACCACTGGTGCCCGTGCCACCGGCTTTGAGAATACCGAGACAGGTGCCACTCTACTGCTGGCCGATGGACGTCGATTGAGTGGTGATCTGGTTATAGCGGCCGACGGCATCCATTCTGCTTTGCGCGCACAGATCGCCCCGGATGAAGATGCACCAATCTGGAATGGTCGAATTCTATGGCGCGCCACCACCCGAGCACAAGCGTTTCTGGGCGGGGCAGCCATGGTGATGATCGGCCACGATCAAGTCCGGCTGGTCGCCTATCCGATCTCAGAGCCGGATGGGGACGGCGTCGTCACCCTCAACTGGATTGCCGAGAAAAGCTTTGACCCCTCATCGCCCTGGAAAAAGGAAGATTGGAACCGCGCTGCCGATATCAACGACTTCCTGCCCGATTTTACTGAATGGAGGTTCGACTGGATCGACGTGCCCGTGCTGATCAAGGACGCCGAGGTTGTCTATGAATACCCGATGGTCGACCGGGATCCGCTAGAGCAATGGACCTTTGGCAATGTCACCCTAATGGGCGATGCGGCGCATCCAACTTATCCGGTTGGCTCTAACGGTGCCGGCCAGGCAATATTGGACGCCCGGATTATCGGCGCCCGGCTGCTGGACCACGGCGTCACGGCAGCGGCGTTGCAGGCCTTTGAAGACGAAGTCCGCCCCATTGCCACCAATGTCGGGCGGGCAAACAGGTCGGGCAACGGTCCCGACGCTGTGTTGCAACAGGTCGAAGACCTCTGCGGCGGCGATTTTGAGGACATCAACAGTGTGATTCCAGTGACCGAACTGGCCGCACATGCCGAGAAGTACAAATCCCTAGCTGGGTTTTCGGTCAATACCCTGAACGCAAAGCCCAGCATCATCGATATGGGCGCAAAGGTCTGAAGGGCTCCCAACCGCGCCGTGCGTCAGCGCGGCGCCAAGCCCACGGCTTCTCCATGGATGTCCCGGCGCAGCCGGACATCCAGCAGGCGCGGGAGCCCTGCGTTGTTATATTCCGATCACAGCCTGCACAGCGCGTTTCCAACGGGCATATGCCGCCTCGCGACTGTCTGCATCCAGTTGCGGGGTGAACTGACGGTCCAAAGCCCAGGTTTCAGCAAACCCATTCTGATCTGGATAGATCCCAGCCCGCATACCAGCCAGCCAGGCCGCGCCCAGCGCTGTGGTTTCCTGCATCACCGGCCGGTCAACAGCGGCGCCCAGAAGATCTGACAGGCTTTGCATAGTCCAGTCACTGGCGCTCATACCGCCGTCTACGCGCAGGGTCACATTGATTTCGCCGCCCCAATCAGCACGCATTGCTTCCCACAGATCTCGGGTCTGGTAGCCCACACTCTGCAACGCGGCGCGGGCCAGTTCGGCAGGTCCAGAATTGCGGGTCAGTCCAAAAACCGCCCCCCGACTGTCCGGCTCCCAATACGGCGCGCCCAGACCGGTAAAAGCGGGGACCAGTAACACGTCTTGTCCCGGATCTGCCTGCGGTGCCAACTCGCCGGTCTGGGCCGCGTTTTCGATTATCCTCATGCCATCGCGCAGCCACTGCACCGCTGCACCGGCGATAAAGATTGAACCTTCCAACGCATAGGTCGGCCTGCCGTCCAGCTGATAGGCAATGGTGGTTAGCATACGATTTTTCGAGGTCACCGGCGCATCGCCGGTGTTCAGAAGCGCAAAACAGCCGGTGCCATAAGTGGATTTCATCATGCCCGGTTTGAAGCAAGCCTGCCCAATGGTCGCCGCCTGCTGATCACCGGCAACACCCAAAATTGGGATTTCACCCCCCAATATTTCCGCCTGTGTCACGCCAAAATCAGCGGCACTGTCCTTGACCGTGGGCAGCATGGCCATTGGCACATCCAGCAACCCGCAGATCTCGGTGCTCCACTCTCCCTCACGGATATCATACATCAAGGTCCGCGCCGCATTGGTCGCATCCGTCACGTGCGACGCACCACCGGTCAAGCGCCAGATCAGGAAACTGTCCACAGTGCCGAACAACAGATCCCCATTGATCGCCTTTTCCCGGCTTCCCGGCACTTGATCCAAGATCCAGCTCAGCTTGGTACCCGAGAAATACGGATCCAGAAGCAACCCAGTCTGATGACTGATCAGTGGTTCATGGCCTGCGGCGCGCAGCGCCTCGCAAATCGAGGTGGTGCGGCGGTCCTGCCAAACGATAGCCTTATGGATCGCCTTGCCGGTGTTGCGGTCCCAGACCACGGTTGTCTCACGTTGATTGGTAATCCCAATGCCCGCGATGCCCGCCGCCGAGACACCGTTGTCGGCCATCACCTGACGGCAGGTCTCCACCGTAGTGTTCCACAGATCCCCGGGATCATGCTCAACCCAACCTGCCTGCGGAAAATGTTGAGGGAACTCTTGCTGAGCAGACCCCGCAACCTGCATCTGACCGTCGAACAATATCGCCCGTGTAGAAGTCGTGCCTTGATCGATTGCCAGAATATAGGTCATGTCCGCCCCTTTAGTTTGTATCGATGCAGACACTAGCCGCAAAATCGCACGCGCGACCAGAGATTACTAAGCCTTTAGTTCATCCACTTCGATATTATCGATCAAGCGGATGCCATCCATCCATGCCGCGACCAACAAACGTGCCGGACGGGTTGGCCGGTCCAACAGTTGCAAGTGCTCTTCGCAGCGCAGGTCAAAATATTCGATGTCGTTGAACCCTGCGGCCTGCAGCTTGATACGTGCTTCATCCGCCAGTGGTGCGAAGCTTTCTCCGCCAACCAACCGGGCAGCGACCTGTTGCATGACCGGGTACAGCTTGGCGGCACGCTCCAGCCCCTCAGGCGAGAGCCGCAAATTGCGCGACGACATGGCAAGGCCAGAGGCCTCGCGCACAGTTGCACAGCCAATCACCTCGATCGGGATATCCAGATCCCGTGCCATGCGTTTGACGACCATCAACTGCTGGAAATCCTTCTGCCCAAAATAGGCCTTTTGCGCCCCTGTTTGCAGAAACAGTTTGGCCACCACGGTGGCGACCCCATCAAAATGGCCATGGCGGAATTCGCCATCCAGCACGTCAGCAACACCAGAAACCGAGACGTTTGTGGCATATCCATCGGGATAGATTTGATCGCCATCGGGAACATAGATAACGTCCACGTCAAGCCCAGCGAGCTTTATGGCGTCCTCATGTTCGGTGCGGGGGTAGTTGGCCAGATCAGCCGCGTTGTTAAACTGGCGCGGATTGACAAAGATGGTCACGATCACCCGATCACAGGCTGCACAGGCGGCTTCGACCAGGGAAAGATGCCCAGCGTGCAAAGCTCCCATAGTGGGCACCACCGCCACGCTTTCTCCGGCCCGAATCCACGTCCCATGTTCGGCACGCAGATCATTTAGGCGGCGCAGAATAGGAGCCGTCATTTCTGGATGCTCTTCTTAGGGGCCTGATCTGCAAACACATGCTCAGCCGCAGGGAATTTCCGCGCCCGGACCTCTGCTGCATAAGTTGCGATGGCGGTCTCGGCACTGTCGCCAAGATCAGCATACCGTTTTACAAATTTGGCCTTGAAGGCGGTAAAAAAGCCCAACATGTCATCGACCACTAATATCTGGCCGTCACACCCAGCCGAAGCGCCAATACCGATGGTGGGAATCGCGATGTCTGCGGTAATCTGGTCCGCCAGATTTTGCGGCACTTTCTCCAGCACCACTGAGAACGCACCAGCATCGGCCACCGCACGGGCATCTGCCAGCACCAAGTCACCCTGCTCGTCCCTGCCCTGCACCTTGTAGCCACCCAGCGTGTTGACCGACTGCGGTGTCAGTCCGATGTGCGCCATCACTGGAATACCACGCGCGACCAAAAACCGGATGGTTTCGACCATTTCCACACCGCCCTCCAATTTGACTGCAGCGGCGCCAGTCTCGGCCATCAATCGGGCCGCGTTGCGAAACGCCTGTTGCGGGCTTTCCTCGTAAGAGCCAAACGGCATGTCGATGACCATCATCGCGCGTTCCAGCCCGCGTGCCACCGCCTGACCGTGCAGGATCATCATTTCCATCGTCACGCCAAGCGTCGAAGGCAGCCCATGCAGCACCATGCCAACGCTGTCGCCAACCAGCACAAAATCACAATGTGCATCCATCAACCGCGCCATTGGCGTAGTGTAGGCGGTCAGGCTGACAATCGGAGTTTTACCCTTGCAGGCGCGAATGTCCTCGGCACTGAGGGCGGTCTTTTTGGCAGTGGAGCTCATGATGGTCCTGCTGTTTGTTCGCGTTGCGCACGACTAGCAATTTACGCCGCGTGCTTCCAGTGCGCGAAATGTCTCCACGGCCTTGATTACGTAACGCAAAGCGGGAACACTCTTGTTAAAGCGTCAGCCGATTTAGGCGCAGACAACCAGACGGGGAGATTTATTATGTCATTTAAATCATTAGTACTTGCGGCAAGTTCAGCACTAGCGCTGACCGCAGGTGCTGCCATGGCCAAGGATTCTATAATTGTCGCCATGCAGCTAGAGCCACCGCATCTTGACCCAACCAGTGCTGCTGCCGGTGCCATCGATTCGGTATTGTACTCGAATGTGTTTGAGGGTCTGACCCGGTTCATGGGGGATGGCGCAGTGGTGCCCGGCCTGGCCGAGAGCTGGGAAATTTCCGACGACGGGCTGACCTACACCTTCAAACTGCATTCAGATGTTATGTTCCACGACGGCACCGCAATGGACGCCGAGGATGTGAAATTCAGCCTCAACCGCGCCCGCGACGAGGACAGCACCAACGCCCAAAAGGCGCTATTTGCTGGCATCACCGATGTCACCGTTGTTGACCCGCAGACTGTACAGATCACTCTGGCTGAGCCAAATGGCAATTTCCTGTTCAATATGGCCTGGGGTGATGCAGTGATCGTCGCACCCGAGAGCATCGACGACATCAAGACCACTCCCATCGGAACCGGTGCGTTCAAGTTTGCCAACTGGGTTCAGGGCGACAAGATTGAGCTTGAGAAGAACGCCGATTACTGGGGCACCCCAGCGATCCTGAACAGCGCCACATTCAAATTCATCAGCGACCCCACCGCCGCCTTTGCTGCCGTGATGGCTGAAGACGTGGATGCTTTCATCGGCTTTCCGGCGCCTGAAAATCTGCCACAGTTCGAGGCTGATCCACGGTTCCAAGTTCTGGTTGGATCGACCGAGGGTGAAACCATCCTGTCGACCAACAACAAACAACCGCCGTTTGACGATGTCCGAGTGCGCCAGGCGGTGGCCCATGCGATTGACCGTCAGGCGATCATCGACGGTGCAATGTTTGGCTACGGCACTCCGATCGGCAGTCACTTTGCGCCGCACAACCCGGCTTATGTCGACTTGACCGGAAAATCTGCCTTTGATCCGGAAAAAGCTAAGGCACTGCTGGCCGAAGCAGGCTACCCGGATGGGTTTGAAACCACTTTGCACCTGCCGCCGCCCTCCTATGCGCGTCGTGGTGGCGAGATCATCGCGGCTCAGTTGGCTGCTGTCGGCATCAAGGCCGAGATCACCAATGTGGAATGGGCCCAGTGGCTGGAAACCGTGTTCCGCGGCAAGGATTTTGGCCTGACCATTGTCAGCCACACCGAGCCAATGGACATCAACATTTATGCCCGCCCCGATTACTATTTCCAGTATGACAACAAGGGCTTCCAAGAGCTGATGACCGGGCTGAACGCCACCACCGATCCAGCCAAGCGGGTCGAGTTGATGCAACAGGCTCAAACCATCCTCTCTGACGACTACGTTAACGGGTATTTGTTCCAGCTTGCACAATTGAGCGTCGCCAAGGCCGACGTTCAGGGTCTCTGGACCAACGCGCCGACGCAGGCTACCGACCTAACCGCGGTTAGCTGGGCCGAGTAACCTCGCCACCGCAAAAGAAAAGGCCCCGGCAACGGGGCCTTTTTCAGTTGAGATGCAGCATTTTTTCCGGAGCCCGCATGGAATACATCCAGGCAATCCGCCCCTGTGCGTCCGGTACCACAGTGACAATGGTCTCGACCCTGCTCCCCACCTTTTGCATCAAGGCTGGTAATCCATTGGCAATGCATGGCTCGACCCGCCAGCCCGGTTGCCCTATATATTTGCCCAGAATTGCCATCATGACCCCAACAATTTCTTCGGGTCCGTACAGCGGCCTGCGCACGGCACGTACAGTTGGTCCACCATCGCTTAAGGCCACTGCATCATTGGCCAGCATTTTGACAGCGGCATCAAAGTCCCCGCTGGCGGCCACTGCAAAGAAGTCGGTGATCAGCCCTGTAATCTGCGCGTCTGAAACATCAAACCTCGGTCCGCTACTTTGCACCCGCTTGCGGGCGCGACTAACCATCTGCCTGCAAGCCGCCTCGGATTTACTCAGGATGCGGGCCAACTCGGCGTATTCTGCATCAAACGCCTCGCGCAGAATAAAGGCGGCACGCTCAGAGGCATCCAGACGCTCCATCGCCCAGAGCAATGCCAAACCACATTCTTGCGCCTGAATGTAGTCGGTCTCGACAGCGTTATTGTCCGAACCGATCAGAGGCTCAGGCAACCAAGTGCCAACATAAGTTTCCCGCTGCCGCTGCGCCGCGCGCAAAGCATCAATAGCAATGCGCGTGGCGACGCGGGTTAACCAGGCCTCGGGATTGTTCACCGCAACTTGATCCGTTTTGGCCCAGCGCAACCAGGTATCCTGCACCACGTCCTCAGAGGCGGCACGCTCCCCTAACATCCGGTAACAGATCGAAATCAGGCGCGGTCTATGGCTTTCGAAAACAATCGCAGCTTCATTACTGTTCATCTATTACCAGTTCCTCTTGCCCGCCGAATCGCAAACGGCTGCAGGTCGCGCCATGCCCTAGTGCCCGTTTGAACACGGGATAAAACCGCCCCGAAGCTGAAGCAAAAGCTGCAGCGGTCAAAGCTTGTCGGCCAAACCTGTCCGTGATCTCGTTGGCCAGTCTGTCCACGTCAATATCATCCGCGATTGCCGCAACAGCAAAGTCATATCCCAAGCCGACATCCCCAGCGACCTTACGGCGACCTTCAAGGCAGGCTTGCAACATGTCCGACGACACCCCGGATTCAATCGACATGTCGATCACCAACTGCGCACAGGGACCGCAGTCGCCATCCATCGTCGACGCCAGTGTAGCACCTGCAACGACCTCTTGGGCGCCTTGCGGACCACGGTAGCCAACCAGTGTTGGGAACAACGCCAACCGCACACCCGCCGACCGCGACACCTCGATGACATCCAGCAAATAGGACACATCATACTGATATTTCCGCCCAAAGGCGCGGGCACCATGTTGCAATATCCAGCGGATCATTGGCGTTTCTCCTGTTTGATTTGAAGTTTAAGCGCCACCAGCGCCAGCCAGACCGGCAGTTGGATACCTAGCAAATTGCTCACTGCCACCAGATCGACGGGGGCACCGCGCGCGCCCCAGATCCACAGGTGAAACAGGGCATGCAGCGCAGGCCAAGCCGCGCCCATGACACAGGCAGTGCGATCCCGCTGCAACGCACCCCAAGCCAGCCCAACGCCTGACAGCAGAAAGATCAGAGCAATATCACGTACAAAATGCAGATTGAATGGCCCCATCATTGCCACCCCCGGCGTCAATTCATACCAGAGCAAGGGTGTCACCCACATCAGCGCTCCTAAACCAAAGTAATAAGTCCCAATCACCAGCAATACATTTCGCCACATCAGATATCTCCTCTTTGCCCCTTAGACGAACGGCTGCCCGGTTCTGTGACAACGCAGGGCAATTATTTTCTGCTGGAATTTGGCGCAAATTCATCGAGGGCTGGCCGCAGTGAGATTATTTCGCAGGCTATTGGCGCGTATTTCGCACAAATCACCCCTATCCCATTGGAAGTAGGTAATTATTCGCAAACGCCCTTACGTTTTTCCGTGTCTCCTCTGGACCTGCGCAAATCCCGCTCCTAACGTGACAGCAATGATACGCTATACATTAAAACGCTTGCTCTCCCTGATCCTCAGCCTGGCCGTCGCCTCGTTGGTGATTTTCTTTGTGATCGAAGTGGCACCAGGAGATCCGGCGTCCTTCATGCTGGGCCTCAACGCGCAGCCCGATACGGTGGCTGCGCTGCGTGCTGAACTGGGGTTGGATCAATCCCAATTTGGCCGCTACCTCAGCTGGGTAACCGGCATGATGCACGGTGATTTTGGCACCTCTTACACCTATCGCACCCCGGTGGCCGGGATGATTTCCGACCGACTGTGGGTGTCACTGCCGCTGGCGCTTTATGCGCTGATACTTTCCACCCTGATTGCATTTCCCGCGGGCATCTACGCCGCTGCACGTCGTGGCAAAACTGGAGACATGGCGGTGATGGGCGCGACTCAACTTGGCGTGGCGGTGCCGAACTTCTGGTTTGCAATGATGCTGGTAGTGATCTTTGCCATCAACCTGCGTTGGTTCAACGCCGGCGGTTTTGCCGGTTGGGACAAAGGGCTGTTGGCCGGACTGCACTCGTTGACCCTGCCCGCGATTTCACTGGCGCTGCCGCAAGCGGCAATTCTGGCCCGAGTGATGCGCTCGGCGCTGCTGGATATTCTAGGCGAGGATTTCATGCGAACCGCTCGAGCCAAAGGCCTAAGCCGCCGTCAGGCTTTGTGGCGACATGGATTGCGCAACGCCATGATCCCAGTGCTGACAATTATCGGCCTGCAGTTCTCGTTCCTGCTGGCCGGAGCCATCATCATTGAACAGGTGTTCTACCTGCCGGGGCTGGGGCGTCTGGTGTTTCAGGCCATCTCAGCCCGCGACCTGATCGTAGTTGAATCGGTGGTGATGCTGCTGGTGCTGGCGGTGATTACGGTGAATTTCCTGGTTGATTTGGCCTATGCGCTGGTCGACCCGCGCCTGAGGAGCCGGACATGAGCCGTAATCTGATCATCGGCACCGCGCTGTCATCGCTGGTCCTACTGGCAGCACTGGTCTCGTTTGTCTGGACGCCGTTTGACCACGCGGCAATGAACATTCCGGCCAAGTTGCAAACCCCCAATGGCACCCACTGGCTGGGCACCGATCACTTTGGCCGCGACATCTTTTCGATGGTGATGGTGGGCGCGCGCACCTCGATTGCGGTGGCCTTGGTGGCGGTTGGTATCGGCATGAGCATCGGTATCCCGCTGGGATTGACCGCCGCCGCCCGCAGCGGCAGCTGGCTGGACGAGCTGATCATGCGCGGCAATGATCTGGTGTTTGCCTTCCCCTCGCTGGTGATCGCCATCCTGATCACCGCCATCTTTGGCGCCGGAGCGGTCAATGCGATTATCGCCATCGGCATCTTCAACATCCCCGTCTTTGCCCGCATCACTCGCGGCGCGGCGCTGTCGCTGTGGCAGCGCGAATTCATTCTCGCCGCGCGAGTTTCAGGCAAAGGCGCGGCGCGAATTTCAGCCGAACACATCCTGCCCAATGTCGCCAATCTACTGATCGTGCAGGGCACGATTCAGTTCAGCCTCGGCATTCTGGCCGAAGCTGGGCTGTCCTATGTTGGTCTCGGCGCACAGCCCCCCACTCCTAGCTGGGGCCGGATGCTGGCCGATGCACAAACCATGGTCAGCTTGGCCCCGCATCTGGCGCTGATCCCCGGCAGTGCGATCATTCTAACCGTGCTGGGCCTGAACCTGATGGGCGACGGATTGCGCGACTGGCTGGACCCTAAACTGCGGGTGGGCCGGACATGAGCCTGCTCGACATCAGAAACCTGTCCCTGACAATCGCTGGCTTACCGATCCTGCAAGACGTGTCACTGTCGGTGGCCCCGGGCGAGATTGTCGCTGTCACCGGAGAAAGCGGATCCGGTAAGTCGATGACCGCACTGGCGGTGATGCAATTACTGCCAGATCTGGCACAGACCCGCGGCACCATCACGCTGGACGGCACAAACCTGATGGAACAGAGCGAGACGCAGATGTGTGCCCTGCGCGGCGCCTCGATTGGCATGGTGTTTCAGGAACCGATGACGGCGCTGAACCCGGTCAAAACCATCGGTGATCAGGTGATGGAGACCATCCTGATCCACAAGGCGATGCCGCCGGCCGAGGCCCGCCAACATGCTCAGGATACGCTGACCCGCGTCGGCCTGCCCGCCGACCGCTTTCCGCTCAGCCGGTTTCCACACGAGCTGTCGGGCGGCCAACGCCAACGAGTGGTCATTGCCATGGCCATCGCGCTGCGCCCCAAGCTGCTAATCGCGGATGAGCCAACCACAGCGCTGGATGTCACTACCCAGGCGCAGATCTTGGCTTTGCTAAAAGATCTGGTACAGGACTACGGCATGGGGCTTCTGATGATCACCCATGATCTGGCGGTGGTGGCAGATCTGGCGGACAAGATTGTCGTCATGCGGCACGGCGAAGTGGTGGAAACTGGCCCGACACAGGGTCTGATTGCCAATATGCAGCACCCCTACACCCGGATGCTGTTTGCGGCCTCAAACCATCAGGTCGTGCTACCCCCTGCCCCCGCACCAAAACCGCTGTTGCAGGTCAAAAGCGCGGTGCGCGACTACCGCCTGCCCCGGACATCGCTATTCGGAGCCCCAGGGCATTATCGCGCAGTCAAAGATGTCAGTTTCACCCTGAACCGGGGGGAACGGCTGGGGCTGGTCGGCGAGTCGGGATGTGGGAAATCGACCCTAACACGGGCGATATTGGGGTTGGAGCCACTACAAGGCGGCGAAATCCTGTTGGACGGCCATCCAGTCACCACCGCGAAAGATGCCGATCTGCGCCGCAAAATGCAGGTAGTGTTTCAGGACCCCTTTGGCAGCTTCAACCCGCGTCATCGAGTAGATCGGTTGATCACCGAGCCATTCTACCTGCTGGAACAACCGCCCAAAGGCACTGCCCGCAGCGACCTGATCGCCGAGACACTCACCGCCGTCGGCTTGTCCTCTGATGATGCGCGCAAATACATCCACCAGTTCTCGGGCGGTCAACGCCAGCGCATCGCCATTGCCCGCGCCCTGATCACCCGACCCGAGTTGATCCTATTCGACGAGGCGGTCTCGGCCTTGGATGTTTCGGTCCGTGCGCAGATCCTCGATCTGTTGGTTGAACTTTGCGAGGCCTATTCGCTGACCTATCTGTTCATCAGCCATGACCTGAACGTGGTGCGCACCATTACCGACCGGGTGCTGGTGATGAAGGCGGGCGAGATTGTCGAACAAGGTGAAACTGAAGCCGTGTTTTCCGACCCTCAGCACCCCTATACCCGGTCGCTTCTGGCCGCCGCGCCGAAACTACCGGAGCTAAACATGGGGACCGTGGTTGCATGAGCCTGTCACTTGCTCTCATCTTACCACGCGAAGCCAATTTTCTGGCCGCAGCACTTGCCCCCTATTTTGGCGAAGTCGCCCCATCAGCAGGCATCAATCCGGACGATCGCGCCGAACAGTTTCTGCACCGCAAGGATGTCACTGCATTCTGGATCAAGAATGAAACCGCTCGTATCGGCTTTGCCATTGTTTTGAACCTGCCAGAAGACCGTCGTGAACTGTCCGAGTTCGCAATCTTCCCCAAGCACCGGCGTCAAGGATTTGGCTATGAGGCCGCGCAGATCTTGTTGCAGGAATTTCCCGGCCGCTGGCGCATGGGCTTATCCGCCCATTCCAAACAGGCCGCTGCATTCTGGGGCACCTGCCTCAGCGGTATGCCCGGCGTCCGCGAGTTGCGCGCTGGGGCGCCGTATACTGAACATCAGATCAAAAGTTACACATTCGATATAGCAGGACCACATGATGACTGACACAAATCCTCTCTGGTTTGATCCTACCACCTGCCTGATTGGCGGCCAGTGGATCGCCCCCGCCAGCGGTGAAACCTTGGCGCTGGTGAACCCCTCGGATGGCAGCGCTATTTGCCAGATTGCCCGAGGTAGCGCTGCGGATATTGACGCAGCGGTGCAGGCCGCCGAGACCGCAATGAACGGGGATTGGGGTCGCATGACCGCGCTGGAGCGGGGCCGTATCCTGACCCGGATTGGTCAACTGGTGTTGGAACGGGTTGACCAATTGGCCGCACTTGAGGCGATGGATGTTGGCAAGCCGCTGACCCAAGCCCGTGCGGATGCAGTGGCGCTGGCGCGATATATGGAATTCTACGGTGGCGCGGCGGATAAGGTTCATGGCGAAACCATCCCTTATCTGGATGGCTACACAGTCTACACTCTGCGTGAACCACATGGGGTCACCGGGCATATCGTGCCGTGGAACTATCCGATGCAAATCATCGGCCGTTCAGTAGGTGCAGCACTGGCGATGGGCAATGCAACGGTGTTAAAGCCCGCCGAAGAGGCCTGCCTGACTGCGCTGGCCTTCGCCCATATCGCGACCGAGGCCGGACTGCCCGCTGGCGCATTAAACGTGGTGCCGGGACTGGGAGCTGAGGCTGGCGCCGCACTGTCGTCGCATACAGGCATACAGCACATCTCGTTCACTGGTTCAGTTGCCACCGGCGCGCTGGTGCAGCAGGCGGCGGGTAAGAATGTGGTTCCGGTTACTCTGGAACTGGGCGGAAAGTCTCCGCAACTGGTGTTTGACGACGCCGATCTAGACGCCGCACTGCCATTTCTGGTCAACGCCGGCATCCAAAACGCTGGCCAAACATGTTCAGCCTCGTCGCGTATTCTGGTTCAGCGTGGCGTCTATGACGCGGTCGTGGCACGTATGAGTGCCGCCTACGGCGAGCTGACTGTTGGCCCGGCAGATGAGGATCTGCGACTGGGGCCGCTGATTTCCACGCGTCAAAAAGACATTGTCGAAGGGTTCCTGGCCAAAGGCGCGGATCTTACCGTCGCGGCACAGGGCCATATCGTTGACCACGCCCCCAAAACCGGCGCCTACGTGCGCCCGACCCTGTTTGCCGATGTGCCCGCCGATCATCCATTGGCACGGGACGAGATCTTTGGTCCGGTGCAGGTTATCATTCCTTTTGACACCGAAGAGGATGCGCTAAGGATCGCTAATTCCACGGACTTTGGCCTTGTTGCCAGTGTCTGGGCCCGCGACGGCGCCCGCCAAATGCGACTGGCCAAGAAGCTGCGTGCTGGTCAGGTGTTTCTCAACAACTATGGTGCCGGCGGCGGCGTTGAACTGCCGTTTGGTGGCGTCGGAAAATCCGGCCATGGGCGCGAAAAAGGCTTTGAAGCGATGTACGGGTTTTCGCAATTGAAAACCGTCGCTGCACACCACGGCTAAGTCAGCAGCACTGCCGCATTGTTTCGCGCGCGAAACATTTCACGGTAGTGTTGCGGCCCAAAGATCTTTGATGCGGGAGGTTAGACGATCACCCGCATCCGCTCCTGCTCACCCACTCCGAACACTCGCTTGTAACGATCGATTTGATCCTGCGGGCCCATTGCTTTTTCCGGGTTGTCTGACAGTTTTACTGTCGGGCGGCCATTGGCTGACACCGCTTTGCAGACCAGCGAGAACGGCGCCAAGCTGTCGTTTGGCACCAAGCCGCGGAAGTCATTGGTCAGCAAAGTTCCCCAGCCAAAGGACACATTGACCCGGCCTGCAAATTTCGCATGCAATTCCGCAATTTTGTTTACGTCCAACCCGTCCGAGAAGATCACCCGTTTCTGGCTTAGATCTTCGCCGCGTTCTTTCCACCAGTTGATCGCAATCTCAGCGGCCGTCGCGGGATCACCGCTGTCGATTCGAATGCCAGTCCACTGGTTCAGCCACTCAGGCGCGCGGTCCAGGAACCCCTTGGTGCCGAAAGTATCAGGCAGAATGATACGCAGATTTCCATCGTGTTCCTCGCGCCAGTCCGCCAACACATCATAGGGGGCCTGCGCCAACGCTGCGTCGTCTTCAGCCAGCGCTGAATAGACCATCGGCAGTTCATGCGCATTGGTTCCAATCGCTTCAAGCTCGCGTCGCATCGCAATTTTGCAATTCGAAGTGCCGGTAAATTTGCGACCCAACCCTTCGCTCATCGCCTGCACGCACCAATCCTGCCAGAGAAATGAATGACGGCGACGGGTGCCGAAGTCAGCGATACTCAGCCCATCAACCTGTCGCAACCGTTCGATTTTTTCCCAAACTTTGGTCATGGCGCGGGCGTAAAGCACCTGCAGTTCGAACCGGTCCATGCTGTTCAGCACGGACCGGCTACGCAGCTCCATCAAAACCGCCAATGCCGGGATTTCCCACAGCATGACCTCGGGCCAGCTGCCCTCGAAAGTCAGCTCATACTGATCGCCCCTACGCTCCAGATGATAAGCTGGCAGGCGCAGTTTTTCGAACCACTCCATGAAGTCAGGGCTGAACATCTGCCGTTTGCCGTAAAACGTATTACCCCGCAGCCAGGTGCTTTCACCGCGCGACAAGGTCAGCGTGCGAATATGGTCCAACTGCTCACGCAACTCCCCCTCGTCGATCAGGTTGGCCAGCGGTACTTTGATCGACCGGTTGATCAGCGAAAACGTTACCTGAGTGTCCAGCTTGTTACGGAACACAGACTGGCACATCAGCAGTTTATAGAAATCAGTGTCGATCAACGATCTTACGATCGGATCAATCTTCCATTTGTGATTATAGACCCGGGTTGCAATATCCACCGGCGACCTCATTCGTTGGTTCACTGGTTGATAAGACAGCCCGGCGCTGGGGGCAAGAAAATCAACACCGTGGAGAGGTTTAGGAGCCAGAACCGTGACGTTGCAACACTGCCAGCACGTCTTTGCGGTTCAGCGGCTTACTCAGAAACTCGTCCATGCCGGCCTGCAGGCAAGCGTCGCGGTCGCTGTCAAAGGCGTTGGCTGTCAACGCGATGATCACCGGCTGCACCCCATCGCTGTTGCGAATTGCTAGAGTGGCATCAATGCCGCTCATCACTGGCATCGACATATCCATGAACACAAGATCCGGCTTCATCAGCTGGACTTTTTCCACCGCCTCGCTGCCATTGTGGGCAAACTCGAGCTCGATCGGGGTATCCCGCAAGAACTTCTGCATCACTAGCCGGTTCACCTTGTTGTCTTCGGCAACCAGAACCCGCATTCCTGGGCGAACAGAGGGTAGTTCACAAACATTTTCGACCCCATCCATCTCGGGCTCGGTCAGCGCATTTCCAGCGGCCAATTGCAGAGAAGCCGTTACACAAGTCCCTGCCCCAACTACTGATTGGATGGCAATTTCTCCGCCCATCGCTCTGGCCAGTTTCCGGGATATGGTCAGCCCAAGACCGGTGCCGCCAAATTTGCGGGTTGTGGCAGCATCCGCCTGTGAGAAATGTCCAAAAACACGTTCAATCTTGTCTTCTGGAATGCCAATACCCGTGTCGGTTACAGAGAAATGTAGTTCGAGCGTGTCTCCTTGTGGATGGACGTCCAGTGCCACCCGAACTTCTCCGACCTCAGTAAATTTGATGGCATTGCCGACAAGGTTCAGCAGGATTTGCCGAATCCGACTGTCATCCCCATGGACTCGCCGGGGAACCTCTTTTGGTACATCCAAAACAAGTGTCAGCCCCTTTTCACGAGCCTGGGTCTCTAGAAGTCGAAGAGTTTCCTCAAAACACGTGCGAATATCGAAATCCACGCGCGAAAAGGACATCATATTCGCATCCAGTTTCGACAGATCCAGAACATCGTTGATCAGGGACAATAGTGTCTTGGAGGAACTCAGAATTGTGTCTGTATAGATCCGCTGATCAGGGTCCAACGACGTCCCTTCCAGCATCTGAGCCATGCCGATCACACCATTCATAGGGGTTCGGATTTCATGGCTCATCGTCGCTAAAAAATCGGCCTTGGACCGCTCGCCCTCTTCGGCAGAAACACGTGCTTCCTCCAATTGCTGCGCATGCAAATGGGCCGCTGTGACATCGCGTTCGACTGCTACTGTGACGTCAATTTCACCCTTGTATCCCCGCACTGGGACTTGGTTAGTCTCAATCCACATCAAAGTTCCGTCTTTACGGCGACTTCTAATTTCCACCTGGAAAGGTTCGTTTTTCGCCCGTTTATCCAGCATCACCTTGATCGCTTCTGGGTCGGCTTTGCTTGTCCCCAGCAACTCACAGGGCGTCTTTCCGATGGCTTCGGAAAACGAATAGCCAGTGATCCTTGTAAAGGATTCATTGACCCAAGCAATTTTCCCCCTTCGGTCAATTAGAAAAACACTATCATTGGCGTGCTCAGCGACCAGCGCAAGCCGCCGCGCTTGTTCCTGCTGCTCCTGAAGCAATGCATTCGACACTTCTAGTTGCTGATGTTGCTCATCTTGCTCCAGCAGATAGTCCCGGTTGCGTTCGAAAGTCGACTTAACGAATTTTACAAACCACCAAATCGTAGCGTACAGCATTCCCAGCCCAGCAAAGTGCATTGCGAACATCGAATCCAGTTCATCCGCAGACATCGCCTCTAATGACATGGCAACCAACGGAGCGGCTGCAAATATTAGCAAACGCGTGATCCCAGCTGCAGGATTAAATGGCAGAACCAGCCCAGAATTGATGGCCGCACTGATCAAGACACCTACGAGAAACAGCGTCTCAGCATGATCTGGGTGGAAATATACAGGCATATTGACGCTAAAAGCGATCGCCGTAGCGCTGATACCAGCGGTTGTTGCACTGACGATCTGCAGCCGACGGGTAGACCAACCCTGATCTAATAATTTCGGCAAGCGACGAAGGAAAAAACAATCCAGCGCGTCTCCTAGAACCGTTAACGCAAAAGCCAGCATTCCAACTGTGGGAGAAATTATTGCCCAAAGGAACGCTGATCCGGTAAAAGCATAGAGCTGACGATGCACAAAATGACGGACACGACCTCTGGCATACCGAAGCAACAGCCCATTGGGACTGTATTTCCGAGTATTGTCAGTTGACAACCACGAGGATGTCGGGCCCTGAAAGTTCATTGCCAAGCCTTGGTATTATTGCCACTACGAACTGTCTAGAGGAACGATGTTAATATTTGGAGACTCACATTTAGCCTAAGGACACTTCGGCGTTTTTCATATTTTTCAGCGCTGTGTTCAAAGATCCATCCATATCGATTGCACGACATGCCGCAAGCTCCACCCGGACGGCAAATTCCAGCCGGATTGCGTCCAGCGCCGAGAAGGCAACGCAAAAATCCGTGGCCAACCCTACCATAGTCAAGTCATTGATGCCGCGATCTTTTAGGTAGCCTTGCAATCCGGTCGGGGTGGTTTGGTCGTTCTCAAAGAAGGCGGAATAACTATCGATATGAGGCCGATATCCTTTGCGAATAATTAGGTCCGCATCCCGGCGCAGATCTGGATGAAATGCTGCTCCGCTTGTGCCCTGAACACAATGTTCTGGCCATAAAACCTGGGTGCCATAGGGCATCTGTGTGGTCTCGAAAGGTGCTTTTCCAACATGGGACGACGCGAATGACGAATGCCCACTCGGGTGCCAGTCCTGAGTCAGAATCACCGCATCGAAACCCGCCATCATTTCATTGATCACCGGCACAATTTCATCACCGCCAGGCACAGCCAGCGCGCCACCGGGGCAAAAATCCTTCTGGACGTCGATGACGATAAGGGCTTTGGTCATTTGGATCTCCTGCTCTGTCCCGCATAGCCAAGGGTCGAGCCTCTGGCGAATGGCGGATACTAGGTCAATGTGCCCCTTGAAACCAAGGTGTCATCGGATTATTCGCTGCGTATGTATGTAATTTGCGCCCTATACCACTTCACCCGCTTTTCTGATCCCGCCGCCATCAAACCGGCGTTGCTTGAACTGTGCCAGGCACATGACGTCGAAGGCTCGTTACTGCTGGCCGGTGAAGGCGTCAACGGCACCATCGCCGGACCACGTTCCGGCATCGATGCGGTTTTGGCCCACATCAAAGCCCTGCCCGGCTGCGCCGATCTTGAGTGGAAGGAAGCCCACAGCGAGCACCCGCCGTTTGGCAAGATGAAGGTGCGGGTCAAGAAAGAGATCGTCACCATGGGTCAACCAGACGTCGATCCCAAGGCGCATGTCGGCCATTATGTCGAGCCCGAGGATTGGAACGCACTGATCCAGGCAGACGATGTGGTGGTGATCGACACTCGCAATGACTACGAAGTGGGTATTGGTACCTTTGAGGGCGCCATCGACCCCAAGACCGAAACTTTTGGGCAATTCCCGGAATGGTGGGCACAAAACAAGGACCGCTTTCACAACAAGCGGGTCGCGATGTTCTGCACCGGCGGTATTCGTTGCGAGAAGTCGACCAACTACCTGATCGGAGAAGGCGTCGAGGATGTCTATCACCTCAAAGGTGGGATTCTGCGCTATTTGGAAGAAACGCCCGCCGAGGACAGCACCTGGCAAGGTGAGTGTTTTGTCTTCGACAGCCGCGTCTCGGTGGGTCACGGGTTGAAAATTGGCCCCCATGAATTGTGCCATGGATGCCGTCGGCCTATTGCTCCCGAAGACACCAATAATCCAGCGTTTGAACATGGTGTGTCCTGCCATCAGTGTATCGATGACACCTCGGACAAGGACAAAATGCGGTTCCGAGAACGACAGAAACAAATTATGCTGACCCGTGAGCGCCGCAAGGATCATCCGGGCACCATTACAGCGTAACAAAAATGGCCACCCAATCAGGTGGCCATTTCATTTTGGGTGTTTTCAGCTCTGAGGCACAGGCGCCAAATCAGAAATCCAGGTTCTCCACGCTCAGCGCGTTTTTCTGGATGAATTCCCGGCGTGGCTCGACCACGTCGCCCATCAGCTTGGTGAACAGATCGTCGGCCTCTACCAGATCATCCACCCGAACTTGCAACAGAACGCGCGCATCCGGGTCCAGAGTGGTTTCCCACAGCTGGTCTGGGTTCATTTCGCCCAACCCCTTGTAGCGCTGCAGCGACAGGCCTTTTTCGCCCTCATCAAGGATCGCATTCAGCAGGCCCAGTGGCCCATGAATGGCTTGATTGCGATCGCGGCGCACCAGTGTGGCTGAGGTTGCGTAAATCTCTTGCAGGCTTTTGGTGAAACTACCAGCCTTGCGCGCCTCGCCCGAACGCAGCATTGGTCCGTCCAAGGTGCGGACTTCCTCCACGCCGCGCAGAATGCGGGCCAGACGGATGCCGTGATCCTGAGTGATACGACCCTGCCAGCCTTTTTCGTATTCCAGCGCGATCTGGTCCAACCGCGCCGCAACCTTGTCGGCCACACCCTGCAAATCGGCATCCACAGCGCCGGGCACAAAGCCGCCAGCAACAGCAGCCTGCTCTAGGATATGACGCGGATAATGAGTTGGGAAGGCATCCAGCACCCGCTTCAGCCTGCGCGCTTCATCAACCACACGGACCAGATCCTGAGCGGCAAGCTCCTCGCCGTTGCCCAGCCGCAATACGGCGCCCTCAACCCCCATGCTAACCAGGTAGTCGTCCATTTCCGCCTGATCCTTGAGGTATCGCTCAGATTTGCCACGACTGACTTTGTACAATGGCGGCTGCGCAATATAGAGATAACCACCCTCGATCAACTCGGGCATTTGCCGGAAGAAGAAGGTCAGCAACAGGGTTCGGATGTGGGCGCCATCGACGTCCGCATCAGTCATAATGACGATCTTGTGGTACCGCAGCTTGTCGATGTTGAACTCGTCGCGGCCAATGCCGGTGCCCAGTGCCATCACCAGGTTGCCAATTTCCTGGCTGCCCAACATGCGGTCAAACCGGGCCCTCTCAACGTTCAGAATCTTACCCTTCAGCGGCAAAATTGCCTGAGTACGACGGTCCCGACCAGTCTGCGCTGAGCCCCCGGCTGAGTCCCCTTCCACAATAAAGACTTCGGTTTTGGAAGGGTCTTTTTCAGAACAATCCTTGAGCTTACCGGCCAGGAAATTCACATCCATCGCAGTTTTACGCCGGGTCAGCTCGCGTGCTTTACGGGCGGCTTCACGGGCATGGGCCGCTTCGATGATCTTGCCGACGATCTGCTTGGCCTGAGCGGGGTTCTCTTCGAACCACTCGGCCAGTTTTTCGTTCACCATACCTTCGACCGCTGGGCGTACTTCGCTCGACACCAGCTTGTCCTTGGTCTGGGACGAGAATTTCGGATCTGGAACTTTGATTGACAACACGCAGGTCAGGCCTTCGCGGGCGTCGTCACCGGTAAAGTTGATCTTTTCACGCCGGGCGATGCCGGTGGATTGGGCATAGTTATTGATAGTGCGAGTCAGTGCGCCGCGGAATCCCGCCACGTGAGCCCCACCATCGCGCTGTGGGATGTTATTGGTAAATGGCAGTACCGTTTCATGGTAGCTGTCGTTCCACCACATGGCGATTTCCACCACGATGTCATCGCGTTCGCCAATGATATAGATCGGATCCGGCATCACCGGCGACTTGTGGCGGTCCAGATACTTGACGAATTCCTTGACCCCACCGTCATACAACAACGTAGTTTCCAGCCGTTCCGCCGGGCGCTCGTCGATCAGCACAATTTTGACACCCGAGTTCAGGAAGGCCAATTCCCGCAAGCGTTTTTCCAGGGTTTCAAAGACATAGTCGAGATTGCTGAAAGTATCGGTTGAAGCCATGAACCGAACTTCGGTACCAGTTCGATCCCCACAGTCGCCCACCACTTTCAAGTGCTCAGCTGTATCACCGTGCTCAAACCGCGCGACATGCTCTTTGCCGTTGCGCCAGATGCGCAGCTCTAGCCAAACCGACAGAGCGTTGACCACCGACACGCCAACCCCGTGCAAACCACCAGAGACCTTGTACGAATTGCTGTCGAATTTTCCGCCGGCGTGCAGTTGTGTCATGATCACTTCGGCCGCTGACACACCTTCTTCGGCGTGAATATCGACCGGAATCCCGCGCCCGTTATCGCTGACAGACACCGATGAATCAGCGTGGATTTTCACCGTCACCGCGTCGGCATGACCAGCAAGGGCTTCGTCGATACCGTTATCGACAACCTCATAGACCATATGGTGCAGACCCGAGCCATCGTCGGTGTCACCAATATACATGCCCGGACGTTTTCGGACCGCTTCCAAGCCTCTGAGAACCTTGATTGAATCCGCGCCATATTCTTCGGGGGCTTGCTCGGTTCCGGACATTCGCGTCTTCCTTTTGATCTTTGCGAATTTATACGGAATCCAAGCTGGATTGTCACGTGAAACGCCCGTTTTTTGTAGGCTATATCAAGCCGCTTTTGCGCCCAGACTTGCGGCACGGTCCAACCATGTTTTTACCTTGGCGTCATTTGCATCGGTGGCAGGCGCAAAGGACACAAAACGGGTGGGTGTAATTCCCACAAAACCCAGAATCTGACGGCTGAGAATTTTCTTCACCGCATTTCCATAAAACAACCGTAGCAGCAGTGGAGGCGTGTCCGATGTCAGCAATACGCGGGCCGTTTTCCCCGTCAACATTGGCTTTGGAACGCCCAGAATATTGGTGTTTCGGGTGTCAAAAGCCCGCCCTGGTAGCAGGACGCGATCAAACAACCCTTTCAATTTTGCAGGGATCCCTCCCCACCAGAGCGGCGTCGCAAGAACTACATGGCTGGCCCACTCCACATCACTCAGGAACGTCTCCAGATCTGGCTCCAGAGGCTTTGGGTCGGAGTATCCGCTCTGCCCATAATCCAGGTCAAATGACATGTCGGACAGATCATGAAACCGCACTGTGTGGCCTTGCATTTCGGCGGCGTCCATATAGGCTTGGCATAGGGATTTCGACAGTGAGGAGGCACCGGGGTGACCGTTCAGGATTAAAATCTTGTGGTTGTGCATCTTGAGCTCCGAATCTAAATTGACCATGGTCATTTTATACGAAGGTAAATTGACCATGGTCAATTATAAACAGGTAACATCCTCGTGAAGACGCGCGCACCACAACAAAGACGGCTTCAAACCCGCGCAAAACTGCTCGAGGTCGCTACACAAATCGTCACCACTCAGGGCTATTCGGCCCTGCGCGTTGAAGACGTTGTAGAACAGACCGGTGTTGCCAAGGGCACGCTATTCTCCCATTTCAAGGACAAAGACGGGTTGCTTGCGGTGCTGATCGGCGCGCAGGTGATGGGTCACCTTGATCAAATGGAAGCAAAAGGCGTACCTCACTCGATCGACGAAATCACACACCACCTGGAACCGTTGTTGTCGTTTATTGGCACCGACAGGGTCATCTTTGACGTGCTGTTGCGCTACTCCGGCTCCACCGGGGCACAGGTGGACGAGGTGATAACCGCAGGATTTGTCAGGCAGATCACTCTATTCGCTAGCTGGTTAAGCGAGATGCAACAGGTGGGTATAGTCCGCAACGACACATCTTCAGAGATGCTGGCCGAGGGCATTCAGGCCTTTTTGAACCACGTTCTGGCCCTGTGGTTCTGCACGGAACATGATAACATCGACACACCATCCACGGCGCTGGAGCCTTTCCTGCAGGTTTGGCTGCGACCCGCAGTTTAAAGTAGCGGGATTGCCAGTCCGACGCACATCAGCAAGCCTGCAGATACATAGTTGATTCGCCGCAACACCCTCGGCGAGGCGATGTATTGGCGCAGATAATGGATGGATCCCGCCAGTGCCAGATTTCCCAGCAGCGGCACCAGGAACGACAGGGTGACAATCGCCGCCACATCCCACCTGGTCAATTGCGACAGGTCAAAGAATCCCGGCAACAGTCCCATGTAGAACAAGATCGCCTTAGGGTTACTCAGAATCACTGCCACCCCGGCCAGAAATCCAGCCCAGGCTCCAGGTCGGGTCAGCGCTCGGTTCTCTTGCACCCCGTCCCCCGCATGACGGATCAGCAAAAGGCCCATAACTAGGAACATCAGGCAGGCGGCCCAGCGTAGCACTGTCATTATCCCGGACACCTCGGAAATCAGCCAGGACATCCCCGCAACCGCCACCAGCGGCCACAGAATATCACCGCAAGCCACCCCCAACGCCAGCGGCCAGGCAGCATGAAACCCACCAGACACAGATCGCGCCATCAGCGCCAACCACACCGGCCCCGGCGTCAGGAACAGCACAAATAACGCCCCAGCATAAAGCGCCAAATCCCAGACTGAGATGCTCACGTCAGGTGGACTTGCGACAACCCGTCGGCCTCGGTCACCCGCAACATCTGAGCCCGGTCTCCCAAGGCTGCAAACAGCTCCGGCCCGGTGCCGGTCATCCAGGCCTGAGCACCAAGACCACAGATTTCATCATACAAAGCAGCGCAACGCGTGGCGTCCAAATGCGCCGCCACCTCGTCCAGCAGCAACATCGGTGGCGCCCCTTCCATCTGCGCCAGCGCCCGGGCATTGGCCAGGATCAGCGATACAAGCAAGGCCTTTTGCTCGCCGGTAGAACAGTCCTTGGCGGCCACGCCCTTGGCCGCATAGCTGCCAATCAAATCGCTGCGGTGCGGCCCGACCAGGCTGCGGCCCGCAGCCAAGTCACGGAACCGACTTTCCGCCAGCGCCTCGCGCAAATCGTCCTCGCTGCCCGGCATCGTCCCTTCGCTCTGGACCAACTCCAATTCGGCAATCGGAAATGCGGTTTCCGCCTCAGCCTGTGCTTGTTGCAAATGCTCTAAGGCTTGCAGCCGCGCCTGATGCACCCGATTTCCCGCCACCGCCATCTGCGTTTCCAGCACCCGATACCAGGCCGGATCGCGCACCTGCTCCTTCAGTAGACGATTGCGCTCGCGCATGGATTTTTCATAAGCCAGAGTTGCTTCGGCATGGTTGGGGTCAAAACTCAGCGCAATACGGTCTAGAAACCGCCGCCGCCCCTCAGCCGCCTCGATCCACAGCCGGTCCATTGCAGGCACCAACCAGACCACCCGGCAGATTTTACCCAGCGCAATCTGGTTGGCGGCCTTGCCATCGATCCGCACTTGCCGCGACGCACCTGCCTCGGACCAAATATCGATCTCGTAAATCTGGCTCGGAGCCTGCAATTGCCCGGTCAGCTTCCAGCCCAGCGCCTCAGCCCGTCGTGCCATATCGGCGGCCCCTGCTCGGCGCAAGCCACGCCCTGGCGAGAACAATGACACCGCTTCCAGAATATTGGTCTTGCCCGCGCCATTGGCGCCATGAATGGCCACCGGGCGGCCATCCAACTTCAACTCCGCCCGCTTATGCGAGCGAAAATGCGACAGGGTCAACGCGGTCAGAGCCAACATCGCCCGGCCTCATTTCTTCTTGTTAAAAATACCTCCGCCGGAGGCATCGCCGTCAGGCGATCAAACCCGCATCGGCATCACGACGTAAACCGCGCTTTGGTCACTACCTTCGCGCATCAACGTCGGATCACCCGAGGAGTTGAACATAAACACCGCGTTCTCGCGATCCACCTGATTGGCAATTTCCAGCAGGTATTTGGCGTTAAAACCAATTTCCAGCGGCTCATCGCTATAGGCCACGGCCAGCTCTTCTTCAGCGGCGCCACTGTCGGGCGCGTTGACCGACAAGATCAGCCGGTCTTCATCCAGCTGCAGCTTGACCGCGCGCGAGCGTTCCGATGACACAGTGGCGACCCGGTCTACGGCTTGGGCGAATTCTTTGGCATCCACTTCCAAACGGCGGGTGTTGCCCTGTGGAATGACCCGAGTGTAATCGGGGAATGTTCCGTCAATCACTTTCGAGGTCAGCGTGATATCCGGGGTGGCAAAACGCACCTTGGTCTCACTGACCGAAACCGCGATTTCCATATCGTCGTCATCCAGCAACTTACGCAGCTCACCCACTGTCTTACGCGGCACGATAACACCGGGCATGTCGAGCGCGTCGGCAGGCAAATCAGCGTCGATCCGGGCCAGACGGTGACCATCAGTCGCCACACAGCGCAGTACCTTACCGCCGTCACCATCCGAAACATGCATATAAACGCCGTTCAGATAATAGCGGGTTTCTTCGGTGGAAATGGCGAATTTCGATTTATCAAACAGCCGTCGTAACATGCCAGCCTTGGCAGAGAAATTCGACTGATATTCAGACGAGGCCATCACCGGAAAATCTTCGCGCGGCAATGTTGCCAATGAGAAATTTGAGCGCCCTGCCTCAACCGTCAGCCGCCCTGTGGCAGCATCAGCAGACAAGGAAACCAGAGCGCCATCCGGCAATTTTCGGACAATCTCATGCAGAGTGGTGGCAGACACCGTGGTCGCACCAGCCCGCTCGACCTGCGCAACCGCCTTGTCGACCACTTCGATATCCAGATCGGTGGCGCGGAACTGCACCTGATCACCTTCGGCCTCGATCAGAACATTCGCAAGAATGGGGATGGTATTGCGGCGTTCCACAACTGATTGGGCCTGGGACACTGCCTTTAGCAGGGCGCCACGTTCGATACTGATCTTCATTCCCTCAATCCTCTGCGAATGGCCAGGAAGGGCAAACTAACGTTTTACCCATGCGGCACAAGGCTTTTCATGAATTTGTTCAGGGGAAGGGCCGGGCCGTCAAGAGGCACAGCGCCGCATCCGCCTCATTGCATGGAAACCGTTGCGATATGGCCCAAAAATACGGCCCCGGATACCCTCCGGGGCCGCCATTTCATATAAGTTGCTTTATGCTTCCAGCGCGCGGCGCAGCATTTCGACATCTTCAGCAATCTGGCCGTCGGTTTGCTTTAACTCTTCGATCCGTTTGACACCGTGCATCACTGTGGTGTGGTCACGCCCGCCAAAACGGCGGCCAATTTCCGGCAGGGACCGGCTGGTCAACTGCTTGGACAGATACATCGCCACCTGACGTGGCCGCGCGAACGAGCGAAGGCGCTTGGGGCCAATGATGTCGGACATGCGGATGTTGTAATAGTCGGACACCTTACGCTGGATTTCCTCGACCGTGATCTTGCGCTCGGAGGCCCGCAGCACATCAGCCAGACAATCCTGTGTCAGATCCATATCAATCTCGCGCCCAACCAGCGAGGCAAAGGCGAACAGACGGGTCAGCGCGCCCTCAAGCACCCGCACGTTGGTCGAGATACGATGGGCCAGGAATTCCAGCACACCGTTAGCGATCTGAAGGCCGGGATAGGTAGCGCCATATTGCTTTACTTTGGTCTGAAGGATGCCAAGACGCAGCTCATAGTCGGTGGGGTGTAAATCAACAACCAAACCACATTGCAGACGCGATTTCACCCGGTCCTCCAGATCCTTGATCTCTCCCGGCGCGCGGTCGGCGGAAATGATGATCTGTTTGTTCTGGTCTACCAGCGCATTGAAGGTGTGAAAGAACTCCTCCTGAGTTGACCCCTTACCGGCGATGAATTGGACGTCATCCACCATCAACACGTCAACCGAACGGAACAGGTGTTTAAAGTCCATCATCCGCCGCTCACGCAGGGCCTGAACAAAACGATACATGAATTGCTCAGCCGACAGATACAGCACATTCAGATCTGGCTTGCGTGCGGTCAGCTCCCAGGCGATGGCATGCATCAGGTGAGTTTTACCCAGACCAACGCCACCATACAGCACCAGCGGGTTGAAGGTGACGGGACCACCTTCGGCAACCCGGCGGGCAGCCGCGTGGGCCAACTCGTTGGGCTTACCAACGACAAAGCTGTCAAAAGTGAACCGCGGATCAAGCGGCGCAGCTTGCAGCGAGTCCATTGTACTCTGAGTGGAATTGGTGACAGCCGGGCCTGCATTTTCCAGCTCGGCGTTCCGGTTCGTCAATTCCACAAAGGGCTCCTCTGCACGCTCGGGAGCGCGCGCCGGGCGGACCGGAGAATTGGCAGCCACTTTGAACGACAAACGCTGCACCGGCTCACCGGAGATGGTGAACTCATGCAGAATCAAATCTGCAAAGTTTTGACTGACGTAGTTCCCCATAAAATTGGTCGGAACGTGAAACACAGCCACGCCTCCCTCCAATACATCAAACTCCAGCGGTTCGATCCACGTAGTATAATTGTTTTGACCGACCGTCTTGAGCAACCGTTGCCTCAGTTGGCTCCATTTATCTTGTGTCATCCCGCGCCTCATTCGTCCCGATTTGGTGGCCAAAAACTGGCCCAGCACTCGCCCTCAATTCCCGCATCAATCACCGGGGGTCACACATAACTATACCACGTGCTGGCCAGCACAAACTGACCAACACCGTCCCCTTTTGGGAAACAGCTATTCTGACGTAAGCAACGTAAAAAACACCCATGTAGCGACATGGATTTAGTCAACATTACACACACAATGCGACAGGGCTGCTACCCGGACACGTCCGGAGCAGTATCGTTCAATCCACACAACAAAAACACGATGCACGCCTGAACATTAAGTCACGAAAATATTCCCGATGCCCATCAGGAATTTCGCGAGCAGCCTAGTCCCCCCAGCGAATGAATCGCTGTATCATTGGTAGCAACAACGAGGGTCAGCCATCAATGAAACTCTGATGTTGACTCGGTGATTGTGGATAAAGAATCTCTCGCACCTGCAGCACGGGTCAATAAGCGTGACCCAAAAAACAAGGGCGCCGCAAAATGCAGCGCCCTTGACGTGAAGTTAACCTAGGTCCTGAGACCTTATAAAAAGGGAATCACCCCAGCGATTTAACGCGGGAAGCCAGACGCGAAACTTTACGCGATGCGGTGTTCTTGTGGTAAACGCCTTTGGTAACGCCACGCATCAACTCGGGCTGAGCCGCGCGCAGAGCAGCGGCTGCTACTTCTTTGTCACCGGATTCGATGGCTTCTTCTACGGTACGCAGGAAGGTACGGATGCGCGAACGACGGGCTTTGTTGACCGCAAAGCGCTTCTCGTTTTGACGGGCGCGCTTTTTTGCTTGTGGTGTATTTGCCATGGTATTGGACCTTACTCTCGGGTTTGTATCTCTGACGCGCAATGCCAGCCAACCCGGATTGATCCACCGGTGTGATTCTAGCCTAAGCGGGCTGCACGCGCATATTGAGCCGTCACCTACGCGGGTTTCGCTATTTTGGCAAGCCTGAGTCTTGGCAGGTTCCAGAAACAGAAAAGCAGACCCAAGGGCCTGCTCTTCACTCAAAATATCCGGTTGGTCTTATTTATCGCGAAACTGCGCTTCGCGTTTCTCTAGGAAGGCGGCCATGCCTTCTTTTTGATCTTCGGTAGCGAACATCGAATGAAACACCCGGCGTTCAAACAACATGCCTTCGCTCAGGGTCAGCTCGTAGCTGCGATTCACCACCTCTTTGGCGGCGGCGGCTGTCAGCATTGATTTCTCAGCAATCTTCTGTGCCGCGCCCATTGCCTCTTCGATCAGTTTCTTGGCGGGAACAACCCGCGACACCAATCCAGCGCGTTCGGCCTCTTCGGCGCCCATGAAACGTCCGGTCAGGTTCATGTCCATAGACTTGGACTTACCCACGAAACGAGTCAGACGCTGACTGCCGCCCATTCCGGCAATGACGCCAAGGTTAATTTCAGGCTGGCCAAATTTGGCCGTTTCAGCGGCAATGATGAAATCACACATCATTGCTATCTCGCAGCCACCGCCCAGAGCATAGCCACTGACCGCTGCAATGATCGGCTTGCGAATTGCAGCTATGCGATTGTTGACATCGGCAAACAGGTTGCACGTGAACACATCAACAAAGCTCATCTCGGACATCTCTTTGATGTCAGCACCCGCGGCAAAGGCCTTCTCGGATCCGGTGAGCACGATGCAGCGCACCTTGTCATTGGCGTCTGCTTCTTCCAGCGCGGTGCACAATTCCTGCAGCAATTCGGTGTTGAGCGCGTTCAACGCGTCAGGCCGGTTCAGCTTGATAAGGGAAACGTGGTCCTGCACTTCGACGATGATCGTCTCAAAGGCCATATGTTGAGCTTTCATTATTCCGTTAGGAACGATTTCTTAACACGCAACGCATCTCTTTCAAGCTATCTTTGGCACTTGCCACAATAGAAGGATGAGCGGCCAGACTGAGTGATTCGCTCTATTATACCGTCACATCCATCGCGTTTGCAGGCCTCACCTTCGCGTCCGTAAACATCAAAGCTATGCTGAAAATATCCAAGATTCCCATCGGCTTGCCGGAAATCTTTCAGCGATGATCCGCCTGCGTCAATTGCATCGGCCAGAACCTGCCGGATCACTGGAACCAGAGAGGCCACGCGCCGGGCAGAAATTTCTCCCGCTTTGCGACGTGGCGATACTTGAGATCGAAACAATGCCTCGCAAACGTAGATATTGCCCAAGCCGGCGATGATTCCCTGATCCAACAGTGCTGATTTCACCGGTGTATTTCGCCCCTTAAAGGCCTGAACAAGGTATTGTTCGTGAAAATCATTACCCAAAGGTTCGGGCCCCAAGACTGACAGAAGCTTGTGCTGATCGGCCGTTGCCGTCTCCAGCAGATCCATCGCGCCAAACCGACGCGGGTCATTAAAGGTCACGCGAGCGCCGTTATCCATGTCAAACACCACATGGTCATGTTTCTGCGCCGATGGGTGGTCATGCACGAACTGCCCCAGAGGATCGCCTGACACCGTCATCCGTCCAGACATGCCCAGATGAACCAATAGGGTCTCGCCACTGTCCAGATCCGCCAACAGGTATTTGGAGCGGCGGCGCAGCGCCAAAACGCGGGCACCGGTCAGCCGTTCGGCCATACGTTCGGGAAACGGCCAGCGCAGATCCGGGCGGTTGACCTGCGCTTGGGTAATCACTGCGCCCTCCATCGCCGGGCTAAGCCCACGGCGCACCGTCTCTACTTCGGGTAATTCCGGCATGACATCGCTCCCAATCCAAACCGTCGCATTGTACCTTCGTGTCAGCACCTTATAACAGGGGCGAAATCTTAAAAACGGCAGCCCTATGTCAGACACATCCCAAGGCACCACCCATTTCGGGTTCAAAACCGTCCCCGAGGCCGAAAAGGCTGGTCGGGTGCAGGGCGTTTTCAACTCGGTGGCGTCCAAGTACGACATCATGAACGACGTGATGAGCGTCGGCATCCACCGGGTGTGGAAAGACGCAATGATGGATTGGCTAGCGCCACACCCCGGCCAGCGACTGCTGGATGTGGCAGGTGGCACCGGCGATATCTCGTTTCGCTTCCTTAAACGGGCCGGTCATGGCCATGCCACAGTCCTGGATATCACCACGCCGATGCTCGAAGCCGGACGCACCCGCGCCGAGGCCGATCAGATGGCTGACAGTCTGAATTGGGTCACCGGCGACGCCATGGCGCTGCCGTTCAAGGACAACACCTTTGACGTCTACACTATTTCCTTCGGCATCCGGAACGTCACCCGCCCGCAAGAAGCCCTGGACGAGGCTTATCGCGTGTTGAAGCCCGGCGGGCGCCTGATGGTGCTGGAATTCAGCCAACTGCCCAACCCGGCGATGCAAAAGGCCTATGACCTGTATTCCTTCAACGTCATCCCCCGCATGGGCAAGCTGATCGCCAATGATTACGACAGCTACCAATATCTGGTCGAATCGATCCGCAACTTCCCCGATCAAGAGACGTTTTTGGACATGGTCCGCAAAGCAGGTTTTGAAAACGCCAAATACCGCAACTTAAGTCTTGGCATTGCCGCCCTGCACTCTGGCTGGAAGATCTAACCTATGCGCGGCCCCCACAACATCATCCGCCTGATCCGTACAGGCGCAACTCTGGAACGCACTGGCGCCATGAGCGTGGTGCTCGACGCCTTTGACGCACCAAAGCCGCTGCGCATTCTGGCCCACACCCTTGGCTGGCCTTTCAAATGGCTAGGCCACAAGGGCGACCCTGATATGCCCGCCCTCACCCGGGCGCTGACTGCGCTGGGGCCTGCCTATATCAAGCTTGGCCAGATGCTATCGACACGCCCTGATGTGGTCGGCGAGGATCTAGCTCTGCAATTGCGGGTGCTACAGGACAAACTGCCACCGTTTTCCAAAGCCGACGCAATGGCCGAAGTGGAACGCGAACTGGGTCTGCCGGTTGATCAGATTTTCTCGGAATTCAGCGAACCCATTGCTGCCGCCTCGATCGCCCAAGTGCACCGCGCCCGGCTGGCCGATTCAGGCAAGGAAGTTGCGGTCAAAGTGCTGCGCCCGGGGATTGAGCGAGCCTTTAACAAAGATGTCGACGCCTTTTACTTTGCCGCCCGCATCGTTGACCTGTTTGCTCCCAGCGCCCGACGGCTTAAACCAATGGACGTGATCGAGCATTTCGACGGTATTGTTCAGGCCGAGCTCGATTTGCGCCTTGAAAGTGCCTCTGCTTCAGAATTCGCAGCCAACACCAGCCAGGACGAAGGCTTTCAGCTGCCCACGATCCAGTGGAACTACTCAGCCCGCCGAGTGATGACACTGGATTGGGCCGATGGCGAAGCGCTGGGTGACAATGAGGCGCTGGACGCAGCAGGCCACGACCGCCGAGCCTTGGGAGAGCGCGTGTTAGGTCTGTTCCTGCGCCATGCGCTGCGCGACGGATTTTTCCACGCCGACATGCACCAGGGCAATCTTAAGGTGGCAGCCAACGGCGACATTATTGCTTATGATTTTGGCATCATGGGCCACATCGACGAATACACTCGCCGGGTCTATGCCGAGATCCTGTATGGCTTTATCAAACGCGACTACAAGCGCGTTGCCGAGGTGCATTTTGAGGCCGGTTATGTCCCTGCCGACCGTGACGTTGATGAATTTGCCCGTGCTCTGCGTGCGGTGGGTGAACCGATCTTTGGCATGAATGCCAGCGGTATTTCGATGGGTCGACTGTTGCACTATCTGTTTGAAGTCACCGAACGCTTTGGCATGGAAACCCGCACCGAGCTGATCCTGCTACAGCGCACCATGGTGGTGGTCGAAGGCGTCGCCCGCTCGCTGGATCCGCAAGTCAACATCTGGGAAGTTGCTCACCCGGTGGTGGCCGATTACATCAAAAAATCCATCGGCCCACGTGCGGTGATCAAGGACTTGATGTCCACCGCGCAGGTCATGGCCCGCTTTGGCCCACGCCTGCCGGCGCTGGTCGAATCTGCTTTGATCGCCCAGTCCACCACCCCAGATGATCGCAAACGCCTTGGTGCGACTTGGCTGACGCCTGCGCTGGCCGGAGCCATAGTTGGGGCTGGCCTGTTTGCAGTGATCACCCAGGTTTTCTGACTAGACCGCCTGACGAGTTTCTTTTTGCCAAAATACTCTCGGGGGTGAATTGGCCATTGGGCCAAGAGGGGGCAGACAGCCCCCTCCCCGCTCTCAACTCAAAGCAATTCGATCGCCAGAGCAATCCCCTGACCACCACCAATACACATGGTGATCAGCCCCTTAGACCCACCAATCCGCTCCAGCTCATACAGCGTTTTCAGCGTAATAATCGCACCCGTCGCTCCAACCGGATGACCCAGCGCAATGGCACCGCCATTCGGATTCACTTTGGCCGGATCCAGACCCAGCGCCTTGTTCACCGCCAGCGCCTGAGACGCAAAGGCTTCATTGCTTTCGATCACGTCAAAATCACTCACTGACAACCCAGTTTTCTTCAGTAGGTTCTGTACTGCGGGGATCGGACCAATCCCCATCACCTCGGGACGCACACCCGCATGGGCATACCCCAGTATGCGGGCTTTGGGTTTCAACCCTGCGGCTTCAGCAGCGCTAGCTGTTGCCAGCACCATCGCTGCGGCACCATCGTTGATGCCACTGGCATTGCCAGCCGTGACCCGGCCATCCTTCTTGAACACCGTCCGCAACCCGGCCAGCTTCTCTGCGTTGCTGGCTGTTGGGTGCTCGTCCACCTCAAACGGTACCATGTTGCGTTTGACCTTCACCTCAACCGGCGCGATCTGGCTGTGGAAAGACCCCGCCTCAATCGCTGCTGCTGCACGGGTCTGGCTGAGCAATGCAAACTCGTCCATCTGCGCGCGGGTGATGTCATGTTCATCCGCAACGTTCTCTGCCGTGACGCCCATGTGACCAGTGCCAAACGGACAGTTCAGCGCGCCCAGCATCATGTCCAGCGACGTCACATCTCCCATCTTGGCACCCCAGCGCTGTTGTTGCATGATGAACGGGCTGCGCGACATGTTTTCAGCACCGCCGGCCAGAGCGAACTCTGCGTCCCCCAGCATCAACGATTGCACGGCCGAAACAATGGCCTGCGCGCCGGACCCGCACAAACGGTTGACGTTCATCGCCGGTGCACTCTCGGGCACCCCCGCCTGAATCGCCACAACCCGGCTTAGATACATGTCGCGCGGCTCGGTATTGATCACATGACCAAACACCACATTGCCAATCTGACCTGGCTCAACCCCTGAGCGCTGCATTGCCGCTTTGGACACCACAGTAGCCAAATCAATTGGCGTTGTGTTGGCCAAGGCGCCGCCAAAAGTGCCAATGGCGGTCCGCGCACCGTCCAGAATGACGATATCTGTCATGATCTCTCTCCTCATAAAACCTGTTGCGCCTATTATGCAGTCGCAGCATCGCCCTGTCTGCCAGGACGTCCCGTCATTGACAAAACGCCGCCCAGACAGCAGGACTCCGTTATGACGGAAAATACAGACGATATCCTGACACTGCTGCCCTCGCGCTTAAAAGAGGCCCGCCGTGCCCAAGGCCTAAGCCTCGAGGCGGTGGCTAATTTGTCGGGCGTGTCCCGGTCCATGGTCAGCCAGATCGAGCGCGGCGAGAGCAGCCCTACCATCGCCACTCTATGGAACCTAACCCGTGCATTGCAGGTGGATTTTGCAGGATTGCTTGAGTCGAAAGATGCACAGGATCACGTCGAAGTCCTACGTGCAAACGACGTGCCCAAAATCGAAAACATGGGCCAAGGTTGTCGTATCCGCATCTTGTCCCCGCCCGAAGACGCCGGGGGCCACGAAGTCTATGACATCCGGTTCGACAAAGGTGGCGCATTGAACAGCCAGCCACACACGCGCGGCACCCTGGAACAGTTAACTGTTCTGGAAGGCGAGGTTGCGGTCGTGTCCGGAAAAGCTGAGACCCAATTGCAGGTCGGCGACACCGCGCGGTATGCGGCGGATGTGGTGCATTCAATCACTGCTCCCAAAGGAGCGGCGCGGGTGTTTTTGATTGTGAAGAATGCCTAATCTAAGACAGCGCAGCATCCAGCGGTGCCGCCGGTCTTAGCCCACTTATTATGAAATTCGTTGCGCCACACATAGCGCGGCTAGGGACGGCAGAGTTAGCAACTCTTTGGTCTGCAACACACGATCCTCGGTGTAATAGCCCTCTTTGTGCAGAATATTCACCGTCCCCACCAGAGTTCCGGCAATCATGATGGGCAGGTTGATCACGGACTGACAGCCCAGAGAATTGATCAGCTCATAATCCGGGAACACCTCGGCGATCTCTTCAATCGTATTGGCCACAAAACACTCATGCCGATCATGGACGATGGTAAACCAGCTGTTGCGGGTGATCGGTTTGGTGCCGGAGGTCGGATAGTTGACGGCGTCACTGGTATAGCTGCGCTGTGCCAGCTCAGTGGTCATGTCCACCGTCATCACCGTGAACAGCTTTGCCCCAACCAACGTTTGGGTCAGATCACTAAGCGCATCATAGGCTTCGTCTGGCGTGCTGGCTGCAGACAGTGCAATTTCGAACTGAACCTGGGCAGTTGCTTTGATCATCCAGTCTCTCCAATGAAATTCTTGGCCATCCTTTGCCGCGATGCCGGGCGTGTTCAAGGGCATTCTAACGTTATCACAAAATCCACCTTTACGGAATTTATTCCGTCATAGTGAAATCCCCTATTTCGGAAATGCATCCGTTATGCTAGACAAGTAGATCAAAGGAGCCCTGCCATGTCCCAAGCCTTTCTCAGTGATGTCACCAATACTCTGCAACAGATCGAAGCTGAGGGGCTGACCAAGCGCGAGCGAATGATCACCTCGCCTCAGGGCGGCGAGATCACCGTCGGCGGACATCAGGTGATCAACCTGTGTGCCAACAACTATCTTGGTCTGGCGAACCACCCCGATCTGATCGCGGCTGCCAGTGCCGCAATGGAGCCCAAAGGTTTTGGCATGGCCTCGGTGCGGTTCATCTGCGGCACTCAGGACATTCATCGCGAATTGGAACGGAAGCTGGCCAAGTTCTTGAACAAGGATGATTCGATCCTGTTTGCTGCCTGTTTTGACGCCAACGGCGGGGTGTTCGAACCGTTGCTGGGGCCTGAGGATGCAATTATCTCGGACAGCCTGAACCATGCCTCGATCATCGACGGTATCCGGCTGTGCAAGGCCAAGCGCTATCGCTATCTGAACAGCGACATGAATGATCTGGAAGCCTGGTTAAAACAGGCCCGCGAGGACGGCGCCCGGCATATTATGATTGCCACCGATGGGGTGTTCTCGATGGATGGCACTCTGGCCAAGCTGCCCGAGATCCGGTCACTGGCGGATAAATACGATGCTGTAGTGATGGTCGATGACTGTCACGCCACCGGATTTATGGGGTCCAATGGCGCCGGCACGCCGGAGCATTTTGGTGTGGACGTTGATATCCTGACAGGGACTTTGGGCAAGGCACTGGGAGGGGCAATTGGCGGTTACATCGCCGGGCCGCAGCCAGTGATCGACCTGCTGCGGCAGCGGGCGCGGCCCTATTTGTTCTCTAATTCGCTGCCGCCATCCATTGTTGCTGCTGGGCTGGAAGCCATCCGGCTGGTCGAAGAAGGTTCTGACCTGCGTACACAACTGGTTGAGAACACCAAATTCTGGCGCGCCGGGTTGGAAGAACTAGGTTTTGACCTGCTGCCCGGGGAACATCCGATTGTTCCCGTGATGCTGGGCGAGGCGCAACTGGCACAGGACATGGCAACGCGGTTGTTCGACGAAGGCGTCTTTGTCTCTGGGTTCTTCTTCCCGGTGGTGCCGCGTGGACAGGCGCGGATCAGAACGCAGATGAACGCCGCCCTGACACGGGATGATTTGGAACGCGCGCTGACTGCCTTTGGCAAAGTGGGTAAAGATCTGGGGATCCTCTCATGAGCAGGCCAAACACCATGATTGCGCTGGAAAAATCCTATCCCAAGGAAGGGCTGTGGATGACCCGCGCGCCGGTGCCCGAGATTGGCCCCGACGACGTGCTGATCAAGATCAACAAAACCGGCATCTGCGGCACCGATGTGCACATCTGGAATTGGGACGCATGGGCCGCAAAAACTGTGCCCACTCCACTGATTACCGGCCATGAGTTCGCCGGTGAAATTGTCGAGTTGGGCCGCAATGTCACCGATCTGAAAATTGGTCAGCGCTGTAGCGGCGAAGGGCATCTGATTGGTCACCAATCGCGCCAGTCCCGTGCCGGCAAATTCCATCTGGATCCGGAAACCCGTGGTATCGGGGTCAATGAACAGGGGGCTTTTGCGCAGTATTTACGCCTGCCTGCCTTTAACGTGGTGCCGCTGCCGGATGATATTTCAGACGACATCGGGGCGATTCTGGATCCTCTGGGCAACGCGGTACACACAGCACTTAGCTTTGACCTGCTAGGCGAGGACGTGTTGATTACCGGCGCCGGGCCAATTGGCATCATGGCAGCTGCCGTGGCCCGACATGCGGGTGCGCGCCATGTGGCGATCACCGATGTGAACCCCGAGCGGTTGGCGCTGGCTGAAAAGGTGGCCAATGTGCGTCCAGTCAACGTGACCACCGAAGATCTGAACGATGTTATTGCCGAGTTGGGCATGTCGCAGGGGTTTGATGTCGGATTGGAAATGTCCGGCAATCAGGCGGCGCTGGATCAGATGGTCGAAGCGATGGTGATGGGCGGACACATCGCGCTTCTGGGCATTCCTCCGGGTAAATCACCAGTGGATTGGAGCCGGATTGTGTTCAAGGCAATCACCCTCAAAGGTGTCTATGGCCGGGAGATTTTCGAGACCTGGTACAAAATGATTGCCATGCTACAAAACGGGTTGGATGTCAGCGGAGTGATCACCCACCGATTTGATGTGAGTGATTTTCAGCAAGGATTTGCCGCGATGAAATCCGGGCAAAGCGGCAAGGTTGTTTTGGATTGGACGAAAGCTACCCACGGGTGATACTAAGCTGTTACAAGAAAATAGCTGTGGCTGAGGGCCGCAAAAAAACTTTCTGTGCAATCAGAAAGCCAAAAAAATACGCTCAATAAATAACAGGCCTTCAGCCACACATAATAGTTAGCACAAATATCATTTTGAGACATGCAACTTACGCAGGTAATGTGCGTTATTCGCTCAATCTGGCAAAAGAGCAACACGTCCTGCGTCATTAAGGACCCAAGCAGAGCGGCCTTCGAACACCGCAGCTGTCAATGGGCGACCATAGCCAGCACCTGAATCCAAATTGACCCGATTGCCGTGATGCTCGGGCGCTGGCACTTGGGTATGGCCGTGCACAACCAGCCAAGGATGCGGGTTGGAGTGGTTCAGAAACTCCCGCCGAATCCATACCTTGTCATCCTCACTTTGCTCTGCCAGAGCGACATCGGGCCGGATGCCGGCGTGGACAAACAGCAACTCGCCTTCTTGATGATGGCTGGGCAGAGTCGCGAGGAAATCCAGATGCGGCTGCGGCACCGCTGCGCAGGCGCGCGAATGGACCTCGTTTGTTCGGTCGCCGTCTACAATTTCGACACCGTATGAGGCCAAAGTCTCAACGCCCCCGATACGTGGGTGCAGCCAGTCGTAGCCAACCAGCAACTGTGAATCAGTGCGCGGGTAGTCCTCCAGAAACATCGAGAACATCCGGTCGTGGTTACCCAGCAGGGTAACCCAGTTACGGCCCTCGGCTTGGCCTTTCTGCAGTAGATCAATCACACCGCGGCTGTCGGGGCCACGGTCGGTGTAGTCGCCAAGGAAAACAATGCGGGCATCTGGCCCACCGTCCGCTTCGATGCGCTGCAACGCGGCCACTAGCATCTCTCGTTGGCCGTGAATGTCGCCAATGGCATAAATAGGAGTGGTCATAAAATGGCTCCGGAGTTGTATGAAATGGTTGTGCCAGAGCCTTAGAGTCAGGGAAAGGTGGCATCTGCAATAAAGACATCGTCGTTAGTGTCAGAATCCGATCTATTGCAGCGATCCACTCACATGAAGCTTAGGATAAACCCGCTGCATCGTCCAAGTCCTGCCAGTGCTGCAGCCATTCCTGGCCACCTAACGCATCGACCAACGGCTGCAACTGTTCCTCACAGGCGTTCCACTTGTCCAAGCCATTTGTATTGATTTTCTGCCTGACCTGCAAAGTAGACGCGGTGAGGACGGTATTATTTCCTTGCTCGGGATTTAAGCAGTCCTCTTGCCAGGGCAAGTCAGCGTGATCGACAATTGCGCGAATCTGCTGTGCTGGATTCTGCACCAGGGCACGAAATGATTGAAACCGCATCTGACCGCCAAGCTTTTCTGCATAATCCTCCGCCGAGCGGTACACTTCGCGTGTCATTGCGCCAATCCATGGCAGGCGTGTTGAAAATCTATTTCTTTCACCATAATTCGTGGAGAAATTTGACAAACCCACATCCAGCGGATGACGCACCATGAACAGGAACTTAGCCTCTGGCAGCAGAATTTGTGCGAGCCCCAAGTTCAGACAATTGAGAGGCAGTTTATCGACAATCACCTGATGTTTGTTCGGCAGCCCCTTGAACGCAGTCCGGAAATATTGGTTCCGCAAGATGGTGATTTCCTGGTCAGATCGTGAACCTAACCACTCCCAAAAGTTCTGATCTGACCCCAAGAATTGACGTGTCGATGATGAAATCAGCGGTAGAGCCTGGGTTTCACCAACACTACCCACTTGCTGATGTCGCGTTAGGATGCTTTCAACCAAGGTCGTGCCTGATCGGGGAAGACCACAAACAAATATCACCCGGGGGTCATCTGTATTCGCGACTGTATGCCTTTTGCTTTCAAAATGCGCGACTTGATCATCAACCCGCTGCTTCACGCTGTCAAAGTCATACTTCAAGCGCAGGGCGGAATTAGCGCGCGCGAAATGCCGAAATGCCGCTTTGGAACGTCCTGAAGCCATCTCGACTCGTCCAAGAGTGTTGGATGCCTGAGCTTGCGCCACGGAAGAAAGCTTCTTTGACTTGTCGAGTTTCCGAAGCCGCGCCACCCATTTTGAATCCCGTCCGAATGGCTGCATATGGTTCAGATGGTACATTGCCCGCACATGCTTGGGATCCAAGTCTAAAACTCTATGACACTCAGAAATGGCGCCCTCCACATCACCAGAAAGTTGGCGCATCTCAGCCAAGTTTATTCTGTAGGGGATTTTGTCCGGATGGTTTTCAACAATGACTTCAAGCATGGCAAGCGCAGTTTTAGTGTCGCCCAAATGAAAAGAACATATGGATACCCGGTCTAGGCTTTCGATATTCGTTGGGTCTGCTTCAAGGATTGGCAGCAGTTGGGACATGGCCTGAACGTATTGGTCCGACACAATCAGCTTGTCGATAATCGAATATTTATTTTCCGGTTGCGTCCGCGCGAGATCAACCCCAGAGGGTTGGAATTTCAATGAAGCCAGCATTGGATTTCCTAAATGACTGCGGTCTACGAGCATCTTGATTTGCAGTTCTTTCGGTCTTTCAAGTGGTTTCAGCTCCAAAACCACTGCGGAGTCGCTTAACTCATAGTACTCAAGTATTTCTGGTACCAAGGTGAGGCTAAGAGATTAAATTTGTGATAATTTTGAACGACTGGGCCTACTTCAGCAATCACCCCCCAAGTCAGCAGGGTCGTATGGCAGAACTATCCCAAGTTTTGTGCTTGTCGGAGGTAATTCTGCTTTGAGCGGAATGATCTGCGGAACTCGAATGCCGGCCAGTCGATCTTTGCCATTTCCCATCACTTAGTACCATCCGTCGAGCATGCCTGCTGCTGTTCGCCGTGGCTGTAGTAACAGTCACCACGGCGAACCTGAACCAAATGCAGAAAGACTGACCCCAGAGATGTTGCTTAGGTCAGCTCGTCAGCGGTTTGGATAATTTTGCCAGCAAGACCATAATCGATGGCTTCTTGCGCGGTCAGCCAGAAATCACGGGCAGTGTCGGCTGCGATTTTCTCAGCTGTTTGCCCAGTTGCTTCACCAAAAAGCGCATCAAACCGTTGCCGCATGATCCGGATTTGCTCGGCTTGAATCATCATGTCCGTTGCCTGACCGCCGATTCCACCAGACGGTTGATGCAACAGGAACCGTGTATTGGGTAGGCAAAAGCGGTTTTCCTTGCGGGCACCGATGTAGATCAACGCCCCGGCACTGGCGACCCAACCGGTGCCAATGGTGCGGACCTTGGGTCGGATAAACTGGATGACGTCATGCACCATGTCGCCACTTTCCACATGCCCACCAGGCGAGGAAATGAAGATATTGATTGGATCATCCCCGGCCTCGGCCAGGGCAAGCAGGTGGGCGACGGTGCGTTGGGCAAGCTTGTCGTTGATTTCACCGGTGACAATCACGTTGCGGCTTTGAAAGAACAGCGCCTCAAGTTTGCCGGAAGCCGGAGTGTCGTCCTGTTTCTGAGTGTCGTCCAACATTTTGGGAAACATGTCTCTCACCTATCTATTGCAGAATGAATGCGCCTTGGGGTTGCAAGGCATAGCAGCAGGAGAACACAGGATCTGCAAGAGGCAATCCGACACAAATACGGGAACCGCCATGACGACGGTTCCCGTATAATATCTCACGATTGATCTTTTGGATCAGGTTACGTCAAACTCAAGCGGCTTGATCTGAGTGAAATAGCCCGTTTCCGCCAGCTTGGCGCGAGCATCGGCAGGCACCTGGCCATCGACATACAACAACGCAATGGCCTCACCGCCAGCAATAGCCCGTCCCAGAGTAAAGTTGGCGATGTTGACGCCGTTTTCGCCCATGGTCTGACCCAATGTTCCGATGATACCCGGCACGTCTTCGTTGGTGGTGTACAACATGTGCGCGCCCACTTCGGCGTCGATGTTGATGCCTTTGATCTGGATGAACCGAGGCTTGCCGTCGCTGAACACTGTGCCCGCAACCGAGCGCTCGCGCTTATCAGTCACCACAGTTACCTTGATGTAGCCATCAAAGGTGCCGGATTTATCCTGGTTGGTGGTCGAGATCTTGATGCCGCGCTCTTTGGCTACAACCGGGGCAGAAACCATATTCACGTCAGGATTAGCGCGCTTCATGATGCCGGCGATAACCGAACAGTTCAGCGCTGCCAGGTTCATTTCCGATGCAACACCATCGTACAGAATGTTGATGGCCTTGATCGGCTCGTCCGTCATCTGGCCGGTGAAGCTGCCCAGGTGGTCAGCCAATTTGATCCACGGGCCCATGACCTTGGCTTCTTCAGCAGTCACCGACGGCATGTTCAGCGCGTTCTCAACGGCACCGGTCAGCAGATAGTTCGACATCTGTTCGGCCACTTGCAGGGCAACGTTTTCCTGAGCTTCCGAAGTCGCCGCGCCCAGGTGCGGGGTACAGACCACGTTAGGCAGGTTGAACAGGGCGTTTTCCTTGGCCGGCTCATCCGCGAATACGTCGAAGGCAGCGCCAGCAACGTGACCGGATTTCAGCAGGTCAGCCAACGCCTCTTCATCCACGAGACCACCGCGGGCACAGTTGATGATACGAACACCCTTTTTGGTCTTGGCCAGGTTTTCACGCGACAAAACGTTACGGGTCTGGTCGGTCAGCGGCACGTGCAGGGTGATAAAGTCGGCACGGGCCAGCAGCTCGTCCAGCTCAACTTTCTCAACACCCATCTTGTCGGCTTTTTCTTCGCCCAGATAGGGATCATAAGCGACCACTTTCATTTTCAAACCATGCGCACGGTCGCAGACGATGCCACCGATGTTGCCGGCGCCAATGACACCCAGTGTCTTGTTGGTCAGTTCGGTGCCCATGAATTTGGACTTTTCCCATTTACCAGCATGGGTCGAGGCGCTGGCCTCGGGGATCTGACGTGCAACGGCGAACATCATCGCAATGGCGTGTTCGGCTGTGGTGATCATGTTGCCGAACGGCGTGTTCATGACGATCACACCTTTTTTCGACGCCGCTTCTTTGTCGATGTTATCGGTGCCGATGCCGGCGCGGGCGATAACCTTGAGGTTGGTGGCGGCCTCCAGAATTGTCGGTGTCACTTTGGTGGCCGAGCGGATCGCCAGACCATCATATTGGCCAATCACGGCCGCCAGTTTGTCTTTGTCTTTGCCCAGATCAGGCATGAAATCAACGTCGATACCGCGATCACGGAAGATCTGAACGGCAGTTTCACTGAGTTTATCGGAGACGAGTACTTTGGGAGCCATGATGTTGGTCCTTTTGAATTTTTTTGGAGCGGGGAAGGTGCGTGGAACCACGCACCCTACACTGTCATTGAAGGCGGCGGCTTACGCCTGCGCTGCGATCTCGGCCTCAAAAGCCCAGGCCAACCAAGGCAGCATGGCTTGGATGTCCGAGGTTTCGACCGTACCACCACACCAGATCCGCAGACCGGCAGGGGCGTCGCGGTAAGCGCCAATGTCCAGCGCGATGTTTTCGGCTTCCAGACGTTTGGCCACGGCCTTGGCAAAGGCGGCACCGTCCTGAATGCGCGTATCGGTGAACTTCAAACACACCGAGGTGTTTGAGCGTGTCGCGTCGTCTTCGGCCAGATTGGTGATCCAGTCGTTGGCATCGCAGAAATCAAACACGGCCTGCGCGTTGGCGTCAGCACGGGCGATCATTCCTTTCAGGCCACCGATTGAGCGAGCCCAGTCCAGTGCGAACAGATAGTCTTCAACTGCCAGCATCGACGGCGTGTTGATGGTTGCGCCGGTAAAGATACCTTCGATCAGCTTGCCACCTTTGGTCAGGCGAAAGATCTTCGGCAGGGGCCAGGCTGGAGTGTAGCTCTCCAGACGGGCAACAGCACGCGGGGACAGCACGATCACGCCGTGGGCTGCTTCGCCGCCCAGAACCTTTTGCCAGGAGAACGTGGTCACATCCAGTTTGTCCCATGGCAGGTCCATCGCAAAAGCGGCTGAGGTGGCGTCGCAGATGGTCAGGCCGTCACGGTCGGCTGGGATGAAGTCACCATCGGGAACCCGCACACCTGAGGTAGTGCCATTCCAGGTGAACACTACGTCATTGTTGAAATCGATAGACGCCAGATCAACAATCTGACCGTAGTCAGCCGTTTTGATCTCGGCGTCGATCTTCAACTGCTTGACCACATCGGTGACCCAGCCAGCACCAAAGCTTTCCCAAGCAACCATTTCAACTTTGCGTTGGCCCAATAGGGACCACATTGCCATTTCCATGGCACCGGTGTCCGACGCAGGAACGATACCAATTTTGTAGTCAGCGGGGATGCCCAGAACTTTGCGGGTGCCTTCGATGGCATCCTTCAGCTTGGCCTTGCCAACAGCTGCGCGGTGGCTGCGACCCAAGGGGGCGTCGGCCAGTTTGGACAATTCGAATGTAGGGGGTTTGGCACAGGGGCCCGAGGAAAAACGCGGATTGGCCGGCCGCGTTGCCGGTTGTTGAGTAGCCATTGATGCTATCCTTACAGATAAGTGCCTCTCGTTGGGGAGAGGTGTCCCGCCGCCAGAGCTAGTGCGCTGCGACGCGGCATGCAACAGGGATAATCGATCAATTACGGCCCTTTCTGACTAGATTGCGACGCCAACAGCTACGATCGGAAACTTAAGACGGCACATTGCTCATAGCCTCGGCTCAGTATTTACTCAGCATTAGACTTTTCGAATCGGGTATTGAGTATGAGCAGACTGGCATTGGTAACCTATTCATTTGCGTTGATATTAATGGTGGGCTGGCTGCTGGTGGTTGGGCAGTCAATTATTCTGCCAGTTCTGGTAGGAGTCATCGCGGTCTACATCCTGACCACAGCCGCCGAGGCGATGGTACAGGTTCCGGTGTTAGGCCGGTTACCGCGTCGATGGCGGCGGTTTCTGGTGCTGCTGACATTTACTGCGGCAGTCTTGGTACTGGCTGCCTTTATTACCTCCAATGCAGCCTCAATCACCGGAGCGATTCCCGGTTATGCCGAGAATTTTGATCTGCTGCAGGCCAAGTTTGTGACTTTAATGGGTGTACACGAGCTGCCCAGCTGGGCCAATTTGGGCGAACGTCTGCTGGATCTGATCGACGCCACAACCCTGATGCCGGCCGCTGTGGCAACCATCAGCAACGGCGGCTCTGTCATCGTCGCTGCGGCGCTCTATGCGGTTTTTCTTCTGGCTGAGTTGGACAACCTGCCCAATAAGACCCTGCGCGCAATGGGAGATGCCAAACAGGCCGAGCATACGTTGGAAATGGCGCGCCAGATCAACGAGAAAATCGGCGGCTATCTGGCAGCCAAGACTTTGGTCAATGTGATCCTTGCGCTGGTCTCGTATGGCATTCTACTGCTGTTGGGCATCGAACAAGCAGCGTTTTGGGCGATCCTGATCGGATTGCTGAACTACATCCCTTACATCGGCTCGATCATCGCGGTGGTATTTCCCGTGACCATGAGCTTAGTGCAATTCGCCTCGTTCTCGCATGCCGCATTGGCATTGGCGACGCTGATGCTGCCTCAAATTGCTGTGGGGTATTACATCGAGCCAAAGTTCCTGGGCCGCTCGGTCAACCTCAGCCCGTTCACTGTGCTATTGTCACTGGCGATCTGGACCGCACTTTGGGGACTTATGGGCGCCATTCTGGCGGTGCCGCTGACAGCAATGGTGATGATCATTCTGGCCGAGATCCCCAACACCCGCTTTATCGCGGTGATGATGTCCGAATCTGGCGACCTATAGCCCCGCGTTTCGGGGTGGCTCCCACTGGCAGGCGTGGGTATGACAGAGCCGACCACAGCATGCCGGAGTCCACACATGTATACCGCCACCCTGCTTTGTAATCCTGCCAAGCCTTCGCTGGATCCAGCATTGGTTGAATCCCTGAGAAACGCTTGGGGCGGCGGTGATGCGCTGTGGTTGGCACCTGACGAAGCGGCCGAGTTCACGCTGGATACTCTGCCCGACAACCAATGGGATGTTTGGGCCGACCTGCAGGACATGAATGTCGACCTGGTGATCCAACAGACTGAAGGCCGACGTAAGAAGATGCTGCTGGCCGATATGGACAGCACCATGATCCAGCAAGAGTGCATCGACGAGCTGGCTGAAGAGGCCGGTGTTGGGGCGCGGGTCAAGGACATCACCGCCCGCGCCATGAACGGTGAGTTGGATTTTGACGGTGCACTAACCGAACGTGTTGGCCTGCTCAAAGACCTGCCGGAAACTGTCATCACCAAGGTTCTGAATGAGCGCATCACTTTGATGCCCGGCGGCCCTGCCCTGCTAGCCACGATGAAGGCTGACGGCGCCTATGCGGCACTGGTTTCGGGTGGTTTCACGGCGTTTACATCCAAGGTCGCGGCTGAGCTGGGCTTTGACGAAAACCGCGCCAACACCCTGCATGTGGCGGATGGTAAGCTGACTGGCGAGGCGGGCCGCCCTATTTTGGGCCGTCAAGCCAAGGTCGAAGCGCTGGAACAGATCACTGCTAAGCTGGGCATAACTGAGTCTGATGTGCTTGCTGTGGGCGACGGAGCCAATGATCTGGGTATGCTTAAACGCGCCGGAGCTGGAGTTGCCTTACATGCCAAACCTTCAGTTGCTGCGGAATGTGACATCCGCATCAATCACGGCGATCTGACCGCCCTGCTGTATCTGCAAGGCTACAGCCGCGACGAATTCAAGGGATAATTTGTGCTGGAAGTGGGTTTTGAGACCTTGCTGCTATTGCTGGCAGCGGGATTTGTTGCGGGCTTCATGGACGCGGTTGCCGGTGGTGGCGGGTTGGTGACGCTGCCGATCCTGCTATTGGCCGGGGCCAATCCGCTGACCGCATTGGCAACCAACAAAATTCAAGGGCTGTTCGGGACCGCAACAGCGGCGCTGGCCTATGCCCGTGGCGGACATGTAAACCTGCGAGACCAATCAGGGTTGGCCGCTATCGCCTTTGTCGCCTCCATCGCCGGGGCGCTATTGGTTTCGGTGCTGCCAACGGATTGGATTCGCCTGATACTGCCAGTATTGCTGATCGGGATCGCCGTCTTCTTTGCCACCAAGAAAGGTTTGGGAGACCTTGACCGCGCGCGGCGGATCTCCCCTGCGCTGTTTGCAGCCACCATGGTGCCGCTATGTGGTGCCTATGATGGGTTGCTGGGACCGGGTGCTGGCAGTTTCTACATGCTCGCCTTTGTTTCATTGGCTGGCTACGGCATTCTCAAGGCCACGGCCCATACCAAGTTACTGAATTTGACTTCAAATGCCGGGGCTCTGCTTGCTTTTGCATTTGTTGCCACGCCCTGGTGGTTTACGGGCATTGCCATGGGATTGGCGCAAGTCGCCGGTGCACATGCAGGGGCCAGGCTTGCGCAAAAGAAGGGCGCAAGCCTGATCAAACCCTTGCTGGTCATTACCTCGGTCACCCTGGGACTGAAGCTGCTTTGGGATATGGTCTGAGCCATTGAGAGGTTCGAGATGCATTGCGTTTCGAACCTCTATTTAACCTTTACTTTAATTAACACTTGCGTTAATCAATGACTCATGACACCACTCCTAAAATCATTTTCCGCACTGGCTGACGAGATCCGCATGTCGATTGTGGAACAGCTGATGGACCACGGCGAATTGCCGGCTGGGGACTTGGTGCGCGGCTCGGGCATCACTGCGCCGGCCATTTCACGACATCTGAAGGTCCTTCGCGAGGCTGGATTGATAGAGCAGCGCGCCGAGGGCACCCGGAGATTGTATTCCGCACGCCCCGAAGGGCTGCAACTGATCGCAACATGGACCAAATCAAAGCGCGAGTTCTGGGAAAGCAGCCTGGACCGGCTAGAGGCCGCGCTTAGGGAGGAAGATATATGACAGACTTGAGGTTGGAACGCGAATTTACAGTCACCCCCGAACGGCTATTTCTTTGGGTCACCACACCCGAGAAATTGCTGAAATGGTGGGGGCCCGAGGGTATGGACGTCCCCGAGCACGATCTTGACCTTAGTCGCACCGGGCCGTGGTTTTCCATCATGCGCAACGATGAGGGGCAGCAGTTTAAAGTTTCGGGTCATGTCACCCACGTTGATGCTCCAAAATCGGTTGGCTTCACCTGGGGCTGGCATGACGATGATGATTTGCGTGGCGGCGAAAGCCACGTCACCTTTACCGTGGTTGCCAGCAATTCAGGCGCGCGCTTGCTGGTCGATCACCGCGAGTTGGACGACAGCGAACAAAGTGCCCGCCACGAATCTGGCTGGACATCTTCTCTGCGCAAACTGGCAGCAAATATCACCTGATTACGCCCGCACTTTCAATTCAACAAAAGGATAATCTCAATGGCTCAATTCATATTCGCCTATCATGGCGGCAAAAAGCCCGACACACCCGAAGAAGGCGTCAAGGTCATGGATGCCTGGAAAAGCTGGATGGGCTCGATGGGGGATGCCTTGATCGTGCCCGGCGCGCCGGTTGGCATGTCCAAAACTGTCAGCAATGGCGGAGTCGCGGATGACGGCGGCGCTAATCCGCTGGCCGGGTATTCTGTGGTCGAAGCTGCCGATATTTCAGCCGCCAGCGAAATGGCCAAGGGCTGCCCAATGGTCGTCGATGGCGATGGTTCTGTGGAAGTGGCCGAAATTCTGGAAATGTAAGAATATCGGTTCTCGTTAGAGTGAACCGAGGTCATGCGCGGCCCGACCTACCGGTCGGGCCAAACAGAACTAGAACAGCATTTCAGCGGATGGGCGAACCGTGCCGCACATGACCCCCCGCCGGTTCAACAGCGGTACATTCATATATTTACCAGTTGCCGGATGATTAGCATCCAATACGCCCAAAGACACCAGAATGGCAGCAATCGCACATTCGCTGGCACGGGTGGCACCGTCGGCGATTTTTAGCGCAACGCCCAAACGTTTTTCCGGGATGATGGCGATAAAGAACGCCTCGGCCCCGGTCTTGATCGCGACTTTGCCGCCCATAGCCCGCATGAGATTAGTACAGGCCCTGCCCTCTCCGGCCACCAGTTCCGGATGTTGCGTCATCGCCGCCACCAATTGTTGCGCCGCCATCGACGCCCGGTCAGACCGGTCGGCAGCCGAGGCAAACCAGGCCATCGAACGCGCCATGCCAGTCACTGTGGTGGCAAAGTTCGGGGCCGAGCATCCATCGATGCCATAACACGGGCTGTCCTGACCGGTGGTTTCCTCAAAGGCTGTAAGACAGGCCTGCTGCACCGGGTGGTCCATTTCAACATATTCCGGGCCCGCGCCCATGTGCTGGGCAAGTGTCAGAAACCCCGCGTGCTTGCCTGAACAATTGTTATGCACCTGACAGGGGCTGGAATCGGTTTTAATCAAAGCATTGCGGGCTGGAAAATCATCAGGCAGCTGTGGACCACATCGGAAATCGCCATCGCTCAACCCCAGTTGCGACAGCCAGGCGTTAACCCGACTCGTGTGGATCTCGGCACCATTGTGCGACGCACAGGCCAGCGCCAATTGTTCGCTGGTCAAACCAAATCTGTCAGCAGCCCCCGACGTGATCAAAGGCAGCGCCTGGATCATCTTGGACGAGCTCCGTGGATAGATCACAGCATCAGGATCACCCCAGCTGCGCACCACCTGACCGCTGTCGTCACAGACAACAGCATGTCCCAAGTGAAGGCTTTCCAGCAGCTGGCCACGCCAGATTTCTGCCATTGGAACCGGATTTGTCATGCTAATAGCCCTTTATTTTGGCGATTTCCTGCCAATCGCTCTTTCACCAGTGGTGCTAATGACGTTAGTGTGGTTGTGTCAACACGCGAGAGAAGCAAGCCTAGACGGTAGGTTCAACGCTGCAGGCTCTTTTGTATTTTTGAGGTAATGACAGTCTTGGAGTTGGGACAAATGGCATCGAAACTTGCCCGCGTGATCGTGGGTCTGTGTCTGGTTGGCATGGCCGCCACCACAGCAACCGCGCAAACCGCCCAAAGCACCAACCGCGTTGCCGCCAACGTGGACTGGAGCGTTTTTCAGGGCAATGATCCCATCGAATGCTGGGGCGTCTCAGCACCCAAGGAATCGGTCAATACCCGCGACGGCCGCGTGGTGGCTGTGCGCCGCAGTGAAATTCAGCTGTTCGTGTTCTACCGCCCAGATGGCGCCGCCAGTGGTCAAGTGACCTTTACTGGTGGCTATCCATTTGCACCGGGGTCAACTGTGAACATGAAAATCAGTGAATCCGAATTTGAACTTTTCACCGAAGGTGAATGGGCCTGGCCTGCCACTGCAGCTGACGATGCCAAGATCATCACCGCGATGAAGCGCGGCACCGACGCGATACTGACAGCGCGGTCAGCCCGTGGCACACAAACCCAGGACAGTTTCTCACTGTTGGGCTTTACCGCCGCAATCGAAGACGCTGATAAGCGCTGCGCCAAATAATTCATACCTGTTAGAAGATCGCAAAGCCCCTGCATCAACGGATGCCGGGGTTTTTCTTGTCATGTCATTGATCCCTCCCTAGCTGTGTTCGAAGGAGGTTTTTTATCATGTTACGTTTTCTAACGATTACCCTATTTGTTTTTCCACTGACCGCCACCGCCGATCCGGCGCTGGAATGCAGTTTGGACAGCGGCTCTCAAATTGAAGTGGGGGACTGTGTCGCCCGCACCGACGAACACGTTGAAAAGGCGCTTGGCTTTGCCCTGGATCAGGCAATGTTGGCCGCCAAAGATCTGGACCAAGTTACCGGTCGGCAGGTAGCCGTACCAGCGCTGAACCAGGGGCAAGCCGCCTGGGAGGCCTATCGTGCGGCCCATTGCACCTATGCAGGCGCCACCTATGGTGGTGGGTCAGGTGCTGGAATCGCCACCCGATCCTGCTGGGTCACAGTGGGTCGGACACGGGTGGAACAACTGATGCTGTTTGCCGATCAGTGATCCGCAGTAACGAATAACGTCGAAATCTTTTGATCTTGGCGCAAACTCCTATATAGAGCTGCATCCACTCTCTTAGCTCCGAGTTCAAAGCCATGGCCGCCGACGCACCGATCACCCAAGACGTTATGACCCTGCCCCGCAAGCTGCCCGAGGGCGGCAAGATCAACCTTGTCGGCCAGACCCGCGAGCAATTGCGCGCGACTCTGATCGAGCTTGGCACTGCTGAAAAGCAGGCCAAAATGCGGGTCGGTCAGATTTGGCAGTGGATTTATCAGTGGGGCAAGCGCGACTTTGCTGACATGACCAACCTGTCCAAGACCTTTCGCGCCGAATTGGCCGAGCACTGTGTCATCGAGATCCCAGAAGTGATCACCAGGCAGGTCTCAACCGATGGTACCCGCAAGTATTTGGTCCGCATCGCAGGTGGTCACGAGGTCGAGGTGGTCTATATCCCGGAAACGGATCGCGGCACCCTGTGTATCTCATCCCAGGTCGGCTGCACCCTTACCTGCTCGTTCTGCCACACCGGCACCCAGAAACTAGTACGCAATCTAACATCCGCCGAGATCATCGGTCAGGTTATGATGGCGCGCGACGATCTGGACGAATGGCCGGTGCCCGGCACCCGCTCGGACGATCATGCCCGACGTCTGTCCAACATCGTATTGATGGGTATGGGTGAGCCACTGTATAATTTTGAAAACGTCCGCGACGCGATGAAGATCGCCATGGACCCCGAAGGCATTCAACTCAGCCGTCGCCGCATCACCCTGTCGACCAGTGGTGTGGTACCGGAAATCGCCCGCACGGCTGATGAGATCGGCTGCATGCTGGCGATCTCGTTCCATGCCACCACCGACGAAGTGCGCGACAAGCTGGTGCCAATCAACAAACGCTGGAATCTAGAGAAACTGTTGCAGGCTCTGCGAGATTATCCACGGGTAGCCAATTCGGAACGCATCACCTTTGAATACGTGATGCTGGACGGTGTCAACGACAGCAAGGAAGACGCGCATCGTCTGGTCGAGCTGATCAAAGGCATCCCGGCCAAGATCAATCTGATCCCTTTCAACGAATGGCCTGGCGCGCCGTACAAGCGCAGCTCGGGCAACCGGATTCACGCCTTTGCCGATATCATTCACGACGCCGGCTATGCCTCGCCGATCCGCCGCCCACGCGGCGAAGACATCATGGCTGCCTGTGGTCAGTTGAAATCGGCCACCGAACGCGAACGCAAGAGCCGCAAGCAAATCGAGGCCGAATCCGGGATATCCTCTTAATCCGGTGATCGGAAATATGGGCGCCTGTCGGCCGTGCAGAACAAAGGCAATAAGCACTTCTTTCACACGTAAGGCAGGCCGCCACATTTCGTCTCAACTTTTCCTTAATTTCGGTAAAGTATCGCCATCCTGAACAATCAGTTTCCATTCTGAGAACAGTCAATTCAGGAGAACAGACAAATGGCACAAGCAGACATTGGCGGCAGCATGATCGAGGATGGCGTTTTGAACCTGATCCGTGACGAGCGGGAAAAGGCATTGAGCGCACGGGAATGGAAATTCCGGCTCAAAGGTTATGGATATGCAATCAAAGACGTGCGCGGCGCACAGGTTCTGACCAGCTTGCCCCAGGGTATAGAATTGGGCGTCTTGCCGACCGACATGGCCTGAAACCAGCACATACCTTTGATTACAAATTTTTATCGGGGCGGATTATTTCTCCCGCCCGGGCAGATTATCGCGCGGCGGTGCGGGCTCCCAGTTTTCAATGAGCTCCATCGCCTCTTGCGCGGTATCAACAAAGCGGAACAGATCTAGATCCTGATCCGAAATTGTGCCGGCATCCGCCAGCGCCTCCCAGTTGATCACCTTTTCCCAGAACGCCTTGCCAAACAATAAGAACGGCACCCGTTCCATGCGGCCAGTCTGGATCAGGGTCAGGCTCTCGAACAGCTCGTCCATGGTGCCAAAACCGCCGGGGAACACGCAGATCGCCCGTGCGCGCATCAGGAAATGCATTTTGCGGATCGCGAAGTAGTGAAAGTTAAAGCTGAGATCCGGCGTTACATACTCATTCGGTGCCTGCTCATGTGGCAGCACAATGCTGAGCCCGATTGAAGCACCGCCTGCATCTACCGCACCACGATTGCCAGCCTCCATCACGCCGGGCCCGCCACCGGTGACGATCACATGATCCCGACCGCCAGTCTGAATTGATTTCAGCGTCATCAGCCGGGCAAATTCACGCGCCTCGTCATAAAAATCGGACAGATCAGACAAGGTCTGCGTGCGCGCCTTGTCCTTAAATTCAGGGTCGGGAATCCGCGCGCCACCAAATAACACGATGGTGCTTTCAATCCCGCGTTCATCCAGCAGCAACTGTGGCTTCAGCAGCTCCAGCTGCAGCCGCACCGGGCGTAGCTCTTCACGGCACAGAAAATCCTCGTCGGCAAAGGCCAGGCGATACGCCGGAGAATCACTCTGCGGCGTCGAGGGCACATGTTCGGCCTGATCCCGGTCTGAATGGGCGTCGCGAAATCGGCTGTGGCGGTCGTCTTTCATATCGGGATCCTGCTTGCGTGTTT
>MAAY01000023.1:0-19395 GCA_002162795.1 Rhodobacterales bacterium 56_14_T64 | reverse complement strand
AGGTCAACCGCCGCAACACTAGACAAAGGCACGTAAGATGGGTTGGAAAAGCGATATTCAGGCCGCAGCAGAGCGGATTACCGGCCATATTCAGGTCACCCCAACCCTGCAGGTCCTGAATTTCGGCCTGAATTACCCGATCGAGTTGAAACTGGAGCACATGCAGCACACGGGCAGTTTCAAGGCACGCGGAGCTTTTAACACCCTGCTCAGTCAACCCGTGCCCCCGGCTGGATTGGTAGCCGCATCCGGCGGCAACCACGGCGCGGCGGTGGGCTATGCCGCACATAAACTGGGGCACAGGGCGCGCATCTATGTTCCGGAAATGGCTGGCCCTGCCAAAATCTCCCTGATCGAAGCCACCGGAGCAGACTTGCAAGTGGTGCCGGGCGCCTATGCCAATGCCCTCGAATTGGCCCAAGACTATGAGGCCGAGACCGGTGCCATGCAGGTGCATGCCTATGACGCTCCTGCGACGGTTGCGGGGCAAGGCACGTGTTTCGCCGAGTGGCAGGCGCAAGGCTTACAGGCCGACACCCTGCTGATTGCAGTCGGCGGCGGCGGGTTGATCGCAGGTGCCATGGCCTGGTTTGATGGCAGCAAAAAGATCGTCGCAGTGGAACCGGAAACCTCTTGCGCACTCCATGCCGCACTGCAGGCCCAGAAACCTGTGGATGTCGAGGTCTCGGGCGTTGCCGCAAACGCACTGGGCGCCAAGCGTATTGGCAACATTTGTTTTGACCTGGCGCAGTCTCAAAACATCACCTCTGTCACGGTCACGGATGCAGCAATTACTGCTGCGCAGGTGGCCCTATGGAGGCAGCATAGAATTCTGGTGGAACCAGCCGGTGCCACGGCTTTGGCTGCGCTGATGTCCGGGGCTTACAGCCCGACGCCGGATGAACGTGTTGCAGTGTTGATTTGCGGCGGAAATATCGCACCTGATCCACTGGGATAGGTCTTGCAGGCCGACAATTTGGATTTTATCTATTATCTATGACAGCCACAATTGCCGACTTCATTTATCAAAACCTCAGCGAGCGCATCGTCGCTGGCGAACTACCCGCTGGCGATAAACTGCGCCAGGATCATATCGCCCGCGAGTTTGACACCAGCCATGTGCCGGTGCGCGAGGCTCTGCTTCGGCTCGAGGCGCATGGGTTGGCGCAGTCCATTCCGCGACGTGGCACTCGGGTGACTGCACTGGATCCTGACGAAATCCGCGAAGTTATCGAAATGCGTGTGTCACTGGAGGTCCTGGCGCTGACACATGCTGTCGCCAATCTAACCCAGGATGACGTAGATGCGGCCGATGCAGCCCGTATCGCCTGTGACGAAGCCGACGACATGGTGGCCTGGGAAAAGCTTAACCGCGGTTTTCACCGGGTGATTCTGACGCCCTGTGCGATGCCGCGGTTGCTGGCGACCATAGATGATCTGCACATTGCCTCGGCCCGGCATTTGTTTGCCAACTGGCAGCACCGATGGAGCCGACGGGTGGATAAAGACCATGCTGCCATCGTTCAAGCGATGAGCCGCCGGGACGTCACTGCCGCCTGCGAAATTCTACGCCGTCATTTGCGCCGCGTGCGTTAACAGCACGTCCCGGGATACGCGATCTGCTCGAATCACAGATATTTTGTAGGAATTGAGGCCGACAACGCCTTATTCGCCGCAATCCGGCAATGACCTGATCGAAAATTGCCGCTATGAAAGCCCGAACCATTTTGTTTTCGGAGCTTAACACATGTCCAACGCCCAGCTGGAAACCGCCATCGAAGCCGCCTGGGAGGCGCGCGATAGCACCTCCCCTGCCACCACCGGCGAAACCCGCGAAGCCATTGAGGACACGCTGAATGCGCTGGATTCTGGCATTTTGCGCGTGGCAGAAAAACAGGAAAGCGGCGGCTGGAAGGTCAACCAGTGGGCCAAAAAGGCTGTTCTGCTGGGGTTCCGCATCAAGGATATGGAGATGCAGTCTGGTGGCCCTCAGGGCTCGGGCTGGTGGGACAAGGTCGACAGTAAATTTGTTGGCTGGGGAGAAAGTGAATGGAAAACCGCTGGCTTTCGCGCAGTGCCCAACGCAATTGTGCGTAAATCCGCATTTATCGCCCCCGGCGTGGTGCTGATGCCGTCGTTTGTGAACCTTGGCGCCTATGTCGACGAAGGCACCATGGTCGACGCCTGGGCCACTGTTGGCTCCTGTGCGCAAATCGGCAAGAATGTGCACCTGTCGGGCGGTGTTGGCATTGGCGGCGTGCTGGAACCGATGCAGGCCGGACCTACCATCATCGAAGACAACTGCTTCATCGGCGCCCGCTCTGAAGTGGTCGAGGGCTGCATTATACGTGAAGGCGCGGTGCTGGGCATGGGCGTTTACATCGGCCAATCGACCAAAATCTTCGACCGCGAAACCGGCGAGATCACGTACGGCGAAGTGCCGCCCTATTCGGTGGTGGTTTCGGGCTCGTTGCCATCAAAGAACGGCGTCAACTTGTATTGCGCGGTGATCGTCAAACGCGTGGACGCCAAAACCCGTTCAAAAACCGGGATCAACGAGCTGCTGCGCGACTGATCCATTTGCCTCAGGCGGCTGGGGCTTTGCCCCAGACCCCAAGGTGTTTTCAACAAGAAGAAGCACTGGATTTCCCGGTGCTTCTTTTTGCTCAAATACTCCGGGGGAGCTGCAATGCAGCGGGGGCAGAGCCCCCACTTTTTCAAGTTTACAAAATGCCCGGGAGGTCTAGCCGATGCTCGCGGGCGCAATCCTTGGCGATGTCATAGCCCGCATCGGCGTGGCGCATCACACCAGTCGCTGGGTCGTTCCACAGCACACGGGCTATACGTCGGTCGGCTTCTTCGCTGCCGTCGGCGCAGATCACCACGCCTGAATGCTGCGAAAATCCCATTCCGACACCACCGCCGTGATGCAAAGACACCCAAGTGGCGCCTGAGGCCGTGTTCAGCAGCGCGTTCAACAATGGCCAATCAGACACAGCGTCCGAGCCGTCTTTCATCGATTCGGTTTCGCGGTTGGGACTGGCCACTGACCCCGAGTCGAGGTGATCGCGACCAATCACCACTGGTGCTGACAGCTCACCCGTGCGAACCATTTCGTTGAAGGCCAGACCCGCCTTGTGGCGATCACCGAGGCCGATCCAGCAGATGCGGGCTGGCAGCCCCTGAAAGGCAATGCGTTCCTGCGCCATGTCGAGCCAATTGTGCAGATCGGCGTTGTCAGGAAACAGTTCTTTCATCTTGGCGTCGGTCTTGCGGATATCTTCGGGGTCACCGGACAGTGCCACCCATCGGAACGGGCCAATACCGCGACAGAACAGTGGCCGGATATAAGCTGGCACAAAACCCGGGAAGTCAAAAGCGTTTTCCAAGCCTTCCTCAAGCGCCATCTGACGGATGTTGTTGCCATAGTCGACGGTGGGAATGCCCACGGCATGGAACTGACACATCGCCTCGACCTGTAGCTTCATCGAGGCACGGGCCGCTTTCTCGACTGCCTTGGGGTCGCTTTCACGGCGCGCTTTCCAGTCGCCCATGCTCCAGCCCTGCGGCAGGTAGCCATTGATCGGGTCATGCGCCGAGGTCTGGTCGGTGACCAGATCCGGTCGGATGCCGCGTTTAACCAGTTCGGGGAAGATGTCCGCCGCATTGCCCAGCAGGCCAACGGATTTTGCCTCACCCGCTGCGGTCCAGCGGTCGATCATCGCCAGCGCTTCGTGGAGAGTATCGGCCTTTTCATCCAGGTATTTGGTGCGCAGACGGAAATCGATACTGTCAGGATTACATTCGACCGCCAGACAACAGGCACCGGCCATCACCGCCGCCAGAGGTTGCGCGCCGCCCATGCCGCCTAGGCCACCTGTCAGGATCCATTTGCCGGACAGATCACCGCCGTAATGCTGACGACCTGCCTCGGCAAAGGTCTCGTAGGTGCCCTGCACAATGCCCTGCGTGCCGATGTAAATCCAAGACCCGGCGGTCATCTGGCCGTACATCATCAAGCCCTTTTTATCGAGTTCGTTGAAGTGATCCCAATTGGCCCAATGTGGCACCAGATTGGAGTTGGCGATCAACACTCGTGGTGCATCTTTGTGGGTTTGAAACACGCCCACCGGTTTGCCCGATTGCACCAACAGAGTCTGGTCATCCTCTAGCGCTTTCAAACTTTCGACGATCATGTCGAAGTCTTTCCAGGTGCGCGCCGCCCGGCCAATGCCGCCGTAAACCACCAACTCGTGGGGGTTTTCCGCCACGTCGGGGTGCAGGTTGTTCATCAACATCCGCATCGCCGCCTCGGTTTGCCAGGATTTGGCAGTGATCTCGGACCCGGTGGGCGGAAAGATATCGCGGGTGTTTTTGCGGGGATCGCTCATGTCGGTCTCCAATTGCTCAGGTCGCTCAGGATGTGGGTGAGATGCTCGCGCAGATTGGCAGCGCGGGTGGGGATAATGGTCCAAGGGGGGGCCTCGGCACAGTATGTACCCAGTGCCAGCTCCATCTGGATGGCGTGATACCCGTCGGTGGGGCTACCATAGTGGCGGGTAGTCCAGCCGCCCTTGAAGCGGCCATTCAGGATATCTGTGTACCCCTCGGCTGCCTGGCAGCGGGACGCGACCACAGTTTCGATAGCCCGGTCACAGGTGGTGCCCAGATTGGTGCCGATGTTGAAATCCGGCAGGCGGCCCTCAAACAGGAACGGGATATCCCCACGGATCGAGTGGCAGTCATATAGGATAGCAAAGCCGTGGATGGCCTTCACCCGCGTCAGTTCCGCCTGTAAGGCTGCGTGATACGGCGCGTGAAATATCTCGCGGCGGCGGTCAATCTCTGCTGTGTCTGGCTGCATGCCGTCACGATAGATCGCCTGGCCATCAAAGTTGGTCAGCGGGCATAGGGTGGTGGTGTTCTGCCCCGGATAAAGGCTGACGCCTCCTGGGTCACGGTTGACGTCGATCACATAGCGGTGGATCGGAGTGCGCACCGATGTCACATCTGGCACCAGTCCGCCGTAGAGGTCATGGATGTGCCAGTCGGTATCCGCCAGTGTCTGTCCGGTTTGGTTCAGCTGGTTCCAGATTTCAGGCGGCACCTCGGTGCCGGTATGGGGCAAGCCCAGCACCAGCGGACTGCTGCCCTGGATGACTTCGATCATGCCGCGACCTCTAGCCCGGCGGCACTGGCCACCTGACCGTCGCGCACCATGGTGCTGGCGATCTCGATATCAGGAGCCAGATAGCGATCCTCGCCCAAGGTCGGCACCTGCGCCCGCAGCATAGCAATCACGTCGCGCAGCTTGGGCGAGGTCGTCAGCGGGGCCCGTGCCTCGATCCCCTGCGCGGCACAGAGCATTTCGACGCCCAGTATAACCGACAGATTGGCGTTCATCCGACCCAGCCGAAGTGCGCCATGGGCGGCCATCGACACGTGGTCCTCTTGATTAGCCGACGTCGGCGTACTGTCAGTGACGCAGGGGTTGGCCAGGTGCTTGTTCTCGCTCATCAGCGCTGCGGTGGTGACCTCGGCGATCATGAAGCCCGAGTTGAGACCGGGATTTGGGGTCAGGAACGGCGGCAGATCATAGCTGAGGGTCGGGTCCACCATCAGTGCCACCCGGCGTTGCGCGATGGCGCCCATCTCGGCCACTGCCAGGGCGATCTGATCGGCAGCAAAGCCAACATATTCGGCGTGAAAATTCCCGCCCGAGACAATGCGGCCCAAGTTGACCAGTACCAGCGGATTATCGGTGACCGCGTTGGCCTCAATCTCGAGCGTCTTGGCGGTGGTCCGCAACACATCTAACGCCGCCCCCAGCACCTGTGGCTGGCAGCGGATGCAATAGGGATCTTGCACCCGCGTATCATCCTCGCGGTGGCTTTCGCGGATCTCGGACCCTGCCATCAAAGCGCGCATTTCGCGGGCGACGTCGATCTGCCCGGCATGACCACGCAATGAATGAATCTCGGCCAGCAGCGGTGCGGTTGACCCCATAATGGCGTCAGTGCTGAGCGAAGCAATCACCATCGCGGCCTCGGCATTACACCAGGCATCAAACAACCCGGCCAGCGCGCAAGCGGTTGAAAACTGGGTGCCGTTGATCAGCCCGAGACCTTCCTTGGGGCCCAGCACGATCGGCTCTAACCCGGCCTGCTGCAACGCATCTGAGCTGGCCATGCGTTGACCCTGATAGATGGCCTCGCCCGCGCCAATCATGGCCGCTGCCATATGGGCCAGTGGCGCCAGATCACCGGAGGCCCCAACCGAACCTTGTGACGGTATGACTGGGATCACGCCATGTGCCAGCATCTGCTCGATCTGTTGAATCACCAACCAGCGCACCCCCGAGGCACCGCGGCCCATCGACAGCAGTTTCAGCGTCATCATCAGCCGCACCCTGTCTTCGGGCAGCGGATCACCGACGCCACAGCAATGTGACAGGATCAAGTTGCGCTGCAGGGCGGTGGTGTCCTCGGGCGCGATCTTCTTGCTGGCCAGTTTGCCAAAACCGGTGTTGATACCATAGACCGCCGCATCGCCGGCGGCGGCTTCGGCGACCATCTGTGCAGCGGCTTCAACCGCTGGGCGGGCACTGTCATTCAACTGCGCCGGGGTCAGGTTTCGGTAAATGTCGTTGAGCGTGGCAAGTGTCACTGCGCCGGGAATAAGCGAGATCATAGGTCACCTTGATAGATACGTGAGTGAAGCGGATTAAAGCCGATGCGGTAGGCCAGTTCGGCCGGATATTTGACGTCCCAGACCGCCAGATCGGCGCGCATGCCCGAAGCGATCTGGCCGACATCGGACAAGCCCAGCGCCTGGGCGGCGTTGCGGGTTACCCCGGCCAGTGCCTCGGCTGGGGTCATACGAAATAGGGTGCACCCCATGTTCATCACCAGCAACAGCGAGGTCATTGGCGACGAGCCGGGATTGCAGTCGGTGGCCAGCGCCATCGGCACGCCGTGTTTGCGGAAGTGATCTATCGGCGGCGCCTGGGTTTCGCGCAGGGTGTAAAAGGCACCTGGCAGGATCACTGCCACTGAACCAGCCTCTTCCATGGCCTTGGCGTCCTGTTCATCGGCGTATTCCACGTGATCCACCGACAACGCGCCGTACTGGGCCGCCAGCAAGGTGCCGCCCTGATGGCTCAGCTGTTCGGCGTGTAATTTGAGTGGCAGGCCCAGCTCTTGCGCCACTTCGAACACCCGCTCGATTTGTGCGGGCTGAAAGGCGATACCCTCACAGAAGCCGTCAACCGCATCCACCAGACCTTCGGCAAACGCGACGCGCAGGGCTGGGATACAGACCTCATCAATATAGGCGTCGTCGCGGCCCTTGAATTCAGCCGGAGTAGCATGAGCGCCAAGGAAGGTGGTTCTGATCTCCACGGGGCGCAGGTCTGCCAGCTTTCGGGCAGCGCGCAGCATGTTCAGTTCAGTTTCGCGGTCCAGGCCGTAGCCGGATTTCACTTCGACCGTGGTAACACCTTCGCCAATCAGCGCATCCAATCGGGGCAAAGCCCCAGCAACCAGATCGTCCAATGTGGCGTTGCGGGTTGCCGTGACAGTAGAAACGATGCCGCCACCCGCCCGTGCTACCTCTTCATAAGAGGCGCCGTTCAGGCGCATCTCATACTCCTGCGCCCGGTCGCCGCCAAACACCAGATGCGTGTGGCAATCGATCAGCCCCGGTGTCACCAGCCGTCCGCCCATATCACGTGTCGGCCAATCAGCATGGGTAGGTGGCAGATCGGATGCGGCGCCAGCCCACTGGATACGCCCGTCGGCGATGGCCACAGCGCCCGCAGGAACAAGACCATATGGCCCCGCGCCTGGCACCATCGTGGCCAGAGTAACATTCGTCAGAACATAGTGGGGGGATCGCGTCATCGCTGCCTCGCAAAACTCTTGATGAAGTCAAAGTATGAGATTAACATCATTATGTCTATACATAAGAGGATCAGATGCAGACCATTTTCGCCAAACGCGCCCGCACTCCCGATGGCTGGGTTCATAACCTGCGACTGAGCCACGACGCCGGGCGGATCACTGCGATGCAGGTCGGCGCGACAGCGCAAACGGGGGACGTGAGCGTGGACACCCTGCTGCCGTCGCTGGGCAACCTGCATTCCCATAGTTTTCAGCGCGCTATGGCAGGCATGACCGAGGTTCGCGCCGCCGGTAGGGACAGTTTCTGGACCTGGCGCACCCTGATGTATCAGTTCGTCGAACACGTGACGCCCGAGCAGTTTCAATCTATTGCTGCGCTGGTGTTCATGGAGATGCAGGAGGCGGGCTATGCCTCGGTGGGCGAATTTCATTACGTCCATCACCAGGCAGATGGGGCGCGGTATGATTCGGTCTGCGAGCTGAGCCAACGAGTGTTTGCCGCTGCAGTTGAGACGGGCATTGGCCTGACGCACCTACCCGTCCTGTACAGCTACGGCGGGGCATGCAAGGCAGAGCTGAGCGGCGGGCAAATGCGATTTGGCAATTCGGTTGATGAGTTCTCGGACTTGGTTATGCAGGCCCGCCAAGTCGCCAGTTCCACATTAGCCCCGGATACCAAAGTTGGCATCGCACCCCACAGCCTGCGGGCGACCTGCCCCGAAGATCTGGCCACTGTTCTGGCGATTCAGAACGACTACCCAGTGCATATCCATATCGCTGAGCAGCCCAAGGAAGTGGCAGACGTTCAGGCATGGCTGGGCGCGCGACCTGTTGAATGGCTTTTGCAAAATGCTCCGGTCGACGATAGCTGGTGCCTGATACACGCCACTCACATGACTAACACAGAGACCCGCGACTTGGCGCAATCCGGCGCTGTAGCAGGGCTGTGCCCGATCACCGAGGCCAATCTGGGAGACGGTCCTTTCAACGGTGCCGAATACCTCAAGCATGGAGGTGCCTTTGGTGTTGGCTCGGATTCCAACGTGCGGATCTCGCTGCCTGAGGAACTGCGAATGCTGGAATATTCGCAACGCCTGCGAGATCTGAGCCGGAATGTGATTATCCCTGGCGAGGGATCGGTCGGCGAAGCGCTGTATCTGGGTGCTGCTGCGGGCGGCGCGCAAGCCTTGGGTCGTGACGCGGGTCGCATCGAGGTGGGCGCACTGGCGGATTTGATGGCCGTGGACACCGACTCTGCGGCGCTATGTGCGTTGCGCGACGAGCAAATCCTTGATGGGTTGTGTTTTGCCGCTGGCGACGGGCTGGTCACCGACCTGTGGTCGGCAGGGCGTCACAAGGTACAAGGCGGGCGCCATGTGGCACGGGATGCCATCGTGGCGAACTATCGCAATGCGGTCCGCGATCTGTTGGCGGCGATCTAAACTGGAGTGAACTGGATCTGTAGCACTTGCGCGTCGTCAGCCATCAAACCGCTGACGACATGATCCGACACCAGACCCTCGCCGCTGCTGAAGGTGCCAGCAGGGCCGAGGTCGAGTATTCCACGGAGAACAAACAAGGCGTGTTGCCCCTCAGAGGTAATAACCTGGTCGCCGGTCAGGATTTGGGCGGAGGCCGTAACCAGCTTAGGATCGTAGATCACGTTAAAAGCCCGGCAGGCACCTTCCAGCAGCCGCGCCGTCAGAGGTAGCCCGCCGTCGAAATGCAATGGGCGGTGTGGCTTGGCCACGAGTGTGGTTTCTCCGCTATCCAGCAGCAGACCCTGCCCCGCCACAATGGTGTGAATTCTGGCCATCCCCGGAAAAGTCGAGAATGCGCCGTCTTGGGTGATCTCGGCCAGGCTGAGCCGCCAAATCACGCGGCCATGGTCCTCTCGTAGGGCCAGCTCACGGGTGGTCCCTTTGCCGTTCTTCCACGGCAACGGAGGCAGGCTGGCGACACAGAAACGCATGGCAGATCCTTTACAATTCCACTATCATGCAGACATAATCTGGATAGGCCAGAGTTATTATCAGTCGTGGAGCATCTCGTGCAGGAGCAGAAAAGAACCGGGTTTCAGGATGTTCGCGACGAGGTATTGCGACGGATCGAGGACCGGATCTGGCCGCAGGGTGCCTTGTTGCCAACCGAGCTGGAATTGGCGACCGAGTTTGGCTGTGCCCGCGCTACAGTGAACCGAGCGCTGCGCGAGCTGGCCGAGCGCGGCATCATTGACCGCAAACGCAAAAGCGGCACTCGGGTGGCGGTGGCACCGGTGAAACAGGCCAAGTTGGAAATCGCAGTGATGCGCCAGCAGATCGAAGAGATAAACGCCACCTATCGCTATGCATTGGTTAAGCAGCAGCAGATCCCTGCCCCATCCTGGCTGGCGTCACAGATTGGTCTGCAAGCGGGCGCGCAAGTTCTGCACCTGCACTGTATGCACTACGCCGACAACCGCCCGTTTCAATTCGAAGAACGCTGGATCAATATCGATGCGGTACCACAGGTGGTCGAGGCTGATTTCAGCCACACTGGCCCCAACGAGTGGTTACTGGCAGAGGTGCCGTTTTCCAATGCCGAGATCACATTGTCAGCCGTGGCGGCCAATGCACAACTGGCCGAGTTTCTGACCAGTAGCCCCGGCGCGCCGCTGTTCCAGATGGAGCGCACCACTTGGTTTCAACAGCAGCCGGTAACTTTTGTGCGGATGACCTTTCATCCCGGTTATCGCATGAGCACCCAGTACTAAGGCTCACGACTAAGGCCTACTGCAGCAACAACCGACTTTCGTGTGATTTCAACGTAGGGCGCGCAGTGGGGCCATAGCTGGTCTGATCGGCCATCAGATCAAGAACCTCAGCGCGGGTTTCGGCATCAAAAGCATCCATGGTTTCCGCACCGGGGTGGTAGCTTTCGCTCTCAAGCCCATTGCCGCAGATGATTTCATGCTGATCAAACAGCAAATGCACATAGGTCACGGGCTGGCCATCGGCCTGCACCCGGATTGAGTGATCGTTGACCAGGTACTTGGCCTTGACCAAAACTTCGGACTGACCAAATAGCAGATCTGCACGTTCCGATGTGATCAAAACCCGATGGCTGGGAGAGAGCGCAAGCTGGTCATGATTGCCCAGCGCACCTGCAGCAAATACCACCGGCGCATTACGTCCTTCTGCTTGACGGGAACTGCTTCCTATCCAACGCAGGGGCTGCGGGCCATGATCGCGGGTCTCGATCAGAACTCCGGGCACTAAGTTTTCGACCGCAACTGGTCCATCAACTGTATCAATGAGCGTTCCCGCTACAAAACAGGCCGGTGTAACGTCTCCGATCTCGGTTGTGACTTCCACAAATCCAACGTCGGTATTTCCCAGATCATCCTCGACCGTGTAGGAAAACGTGTTGGTCTCATCCTCAACACTGTCGTTGAAGATGGAAAACGTACCATCGGCGTTCAATGTCACCTGTTCGCCAGTCGCCAAAGTGACAGTACTGCCTGCGGTAACTGGTTGGCCGTTGATATGAGTGACCGTCAGGCTAGAGCCTGGACTGTGGATATCGTTGTCCAGAATATCCAGATCTTCAGACCCATCGCCAGAAACTGTCACAGTGTCATCTGTCGCAATCAATTCGGTCTGAACTGAATTGCCCGCGATCAAGAGATTCGAATCGTATTGGCCATCCCCAGCATCCGCGATGCCAATCTTGATGGTGTTTTCCTCGCCTGGAATCACCGTCGCCTTGAGCGTCAGGGTGACTGTAAAACCGTCCATCTCGGTGTTGTAATTATCATCAGTATCCGCGTTGTCGACATAGAGATTCTGGTTGGTTCCGTCAGTGATATTGTCGATCGAAACATCGCCTTCACCAATCGTCAGTTCAGCCAACTCTCCGTTGACCCAGACACCAACAGCGTCATTGAAGCCCGCATTTACATATTCCAGATACTCCTCGGACGAGAAGGTAAATTGCATTGTCAGAATCGATCCCTCGGGGACAAATACCGCCTCGAACACCGCTGCATCATAAGTCTGCAATCCGGCAATTGCATCTAGTTCACTGGTACCACTCAACTGGTGGTTTGTGCTGGTACCGGCCGAAGTATTCACATCACCGCTGCTGTTGGTAATATCGGTGGCCCGCCCGGTGGACAAAATAACCCCGGTATCAGATGGGGTGACACCCGGCGCCACTTGGTCACCATTGCTATAGATCCCCGAAGCCGAGGACGCGCCCGCATAACCGGCACTAACAATAGTGATGCCATTCCCAAACATGGCGTTTGCCATGTCTAATGCGGTGGCAGAAGTATCAACTGGCAATTCCGAGGCAGTGGGCATGGAAAGCTCCTAGTTCCAAATATGGCCACAGCCTTATCTTCAAAAGATTTCCAAAGGCCGAATTTTTAGAGAATATTTGGGCTCAGGATGAGTAATGGGGCCAACGGGGCGGTCCGCTGGTTGACCCCTGCCCCTGTGCGAGGCTATGGCAGCGACATGGAAAAGAAGAAAATATCCCGCCAACAGGTCTATACGCTTGTAGTCCAGATTGGCCGCAAAGACGGCGATGGCCTGCCCAAAGGTGCCACTGGTGCAGCACTGATGATCTATGCCTCGGGCATCGACGAGGCCGAAGCGGTCCGCGAGACGGTTGCGATTTTGAAACAGGCCGACACCGCCCCGCTGGATGTCACAGGCTATGGCACCCTGGCCGAGCGTGAAGCCGAAGGTCACGAGATCGAAGCCGAGGAACGTGAGTTGATGCAGCGCGCGTTGGAAGAGAACTCGGTGATCGTGGCGCAGATGACGCCGTTTTTTGGCGACGAAGAGCCGACGGTTCACTAAGCAGCGGTGGGGTCAGCCTAGTTGCGCGATCCAAACCAACGGCGGTAGATCGTGTCGTAGGTTCCATCTTCACGCAGGGCTAACAGCGTTCGGTTGACATCCTCTACCCGCGCCGAGCCGCTGGGGAAAATAATGCCGTAGTTTTCCTTCAGGAATATCGGTCCGACGGTGCGGCCAAAACCACTGCCCTGATGCGAGGCATAGTAGCTGAGGATCGGCGCATCAAACACCACCACTCGGATTTTGCCGGTCTCAAAGGCCTCCAACAGCGGCGACAGCCCTTCATAACCGCGATAGTCAATTTCTCGCCGGTCTAGAAAACCAGCCGCCGTTGACCCTTCGATGGTGCCGACGCGTTTGCCGTAAAGATCATTGACCGAATTCACCGACCCGGTGATTGCTTCCACTGTCATCACGGCGGTGATCTTGGCGACAAACACTGACACCACAAACAGCGACGACACCACAAGCACTACGCCAAAAATGCGGCCAATGGGTGTGCGTGGCACACGTTCCTCAAAGCCGCCGTTCACCACCAGGTTCAGCGCCCACCAGAACGAGGGGAACCAGGCCTCTTTCAGGGGACGGTCAAAATAAGGTTGAGCACGGCGTTCTAGTCCCCACATCGCCATACCGCCGCCCAGCAGCAGCACAAAGGCAATGCCGATGGCCAAGGCCAGATCCCAGGACAGCAGCGCCTTGGCCAGTGACGGCCCTTGCACGTCTGTGACTGGCACCATCATCTGCAATCCGCTCTCAAAGATCGGCTGGCTGAAATCCATTTCAATTTCACGCGCTGCAGTGATGGAAATATTTGCAATTGCCAAATCGGCCTGACCGCTGCGCACCTGCCCCAGCATGTCAGAAAACCCATCCATCCGGTCGATCTGATACTCCCAACCCAGCCGGTCGGAAATCTCAGCCAACAACTCGATGGAGAATCCGGTATCGCGACCGTTCTCAACCAATGAAAACGGAGGACGAGTGACAGTTGATACGGTCAAATTCTGCGCGGTCAGGGACTGTCCCCAAGTCAGCAGCAGAATTAAGAGAGAAGCAATGGATCGGAGCACAGGGCCATTCAGATCAAGTAAAACGAAGTTCCTAAACAATTAGGCCGAACGAATCAGTCGCGCAAGTGCGCCTGTTTACGCAATCCGACGCTCAGCCAAAACCGTGGCATCAAAGGAACGCAACACCGGATGCTTCAGTCGGCCATGTTCAGGTAGTCCGGACCGATCCAACCCTGCCAGAAGACTTGCGGCCAGCCTGCCCCGGTCCCGGCGTAAGCGGCCAATGAACAGGCTTTCCACCACCGCTCCGGCAGCTAACGGGGCGGCATGGTCCGGCAGTAACAGTTGCATATAGGTGGTCAGTGGCTGGTCGATCTTGGGCTGATAGGCCGTATGGGTGGCAAGAAGATGCTGTGCGGGCACCAACACTGATTGTTGGCCAAACAGATATTCTACTTCGGATCCCGACAACACCAACCGTTGTGATGGGGCAACATCAATGTCCTGTAACAAGTCAAAATAGGGTGCCCGCAGCCGGATCGGTTGAAACGACCCAAAGGCCGGCACCTGACGCTTTACAACATGCAGAACCGGAACCGTGATACCCTCTCCCGTCAGTACCAGATCACCGCGCTGCAGCGACGCCAAAGCACAGTACCCCTGCGGCGTCGCAATCGGTGTTTGCTCTGCCAGCGATGGCATTGGACCAACCGGTTCCACCTGATCCGACAGCGCAATATATTGCACGTCCGGTGAGACAAACCGGAACGGGCCGGGTTGCAGCAAAGCTTGCAGATCAGCCAAACGCCAAGGTCTCGGAGACTGCAAGTCGACGATCTGCGCCTGACCTCCATCGACCCTTTCCAATGCCAGCCGCCCCCAACGTCGTGGCGCGTCCCACGAGTATGTCAGACGCAGCAGGTCAGCGCGGCCAGCCTCAAATGGGTTCAGGGTCTTGTGTAGCACCGCGCCTGATTGCTCCAGAACTAAATTCAGGCCGCCACCGGGGACCGCCCGCAAGGCCAGCTTCACCGGCCAGTCGCTATCTTGGGCAAACAAAACCAAAGGTTCTGGGCGCTGGCTGCTGGGCAATCGCATCTCAATCACCAACGATCCGCGAACCAACAATTCATCAAGATCCGCCTCGCTGTTCGCAGACGTGCTGTTTGACTCCAATCCACGGCTGTCAAAGCGATTATAATGTAAGGTCGAGACCGCCAGCCAAGCCATCAGGTCAAGCTGCCTTCACAACAGACAACAGGCGCGCTTCGTAAGATTTCAGCGTTCGGCGGGCGGCATCGCCGTAACCTGCACCGGTCGCCGGATCCAGCTCGGGGAACAGCGCGCAAATCTCGTCGACGATGGGTTGTTCCAGCAGATTGGTGGTCTGCGGTCCCGGCAAGAAGCTTTCGGTCTCCAACCCTTCGGAAAAGATCACCTGATGCCGGTCAAACATCAGATGCACATAAGTGACCTCGCCCCCCGGACGACGGGTCACCGAACGATCATTCAGCAAATCCTTGGCCGCCACCAAAACCTCGGCCTCGCCAAACAGCAACTCAGCCAAGCTATCGCGCACCAGAACCCGGTGCTGTGGCGAAACCAGCAGATCACGATGCGATCCAAAGGTGCCTGCTCGGATATGGATAGGCGCAAAATCACCCTCGGCCTGCACCAAGCGAGCACCAATCCAACGGATTGGTTGCGCGCCATCGTCACGGGTTTCAACCAGATCACCGGGTTGCAGGTCTTCGACAGTCACCTCGCCATAAGGAGTGCGAATCAGAGAACCGGCGACGAAACAAGGGATCGAGCTGACGTTGACGAAACCTGTGTCGCTGTTGTCACCGTTGGTCGCAGTATAGGTAAAGTTAAACTCGTCAGCATCCCCATCACCGGTCAGGGTCAATGTGCCATCAGCGTTCAGCTGTACGGTTTGACCAGTGTTGAGCGTCACGATTGACCCAGTCGAGACCGCGACCCCGTTCACATGGGTGATCGTCAGTGTACTGCCGGAAGCATCCACATCATTGGCCAACACGTCGATGGTTTTCGTGCCGTCCGGGTCCAGATAGGTGGAATCTTCGATGGCCACCAAATCCGTCTGCACCGAGTTGCCGGCGATCAACAGATTACTGTCGTAACTGCTGTCAGACACGTCGGCGATACCGATACGGATGGTATTTACCACATCTGGATTCACCACCATGGTCAGGGTCATGGTGACCGTCAGCCCATCCATTTCGGTATTATAGGCATCACCTGTATTATCGAGAAACAGGTTTTCGTTGTTGCTGGAGTTCACGTTTCCTGGGTCGGCATCTCCATTGCCGATCGTCAGATCGACCTGCACACCATTGATCCAAACCCCAACAAAATCCTGATAGACCGAGTTTTGAAACTCAGGGTATTCCTCAGACGAGAAAATGAACTGCATGGTCATCAACCCGGAATCCGGGATGAAATTCACGTCTAGGTATGAGGCGTCATAGGTATTGGAGCCCGCGGCGGCGTTAAAGTCCGAATTGTTGTTCTGGCCACCAGTATTGGTCGACTGATTGGTATCCTGGTTCGCCTGACCCGACGAATTGGTATACTGGTTCGCTCGACCTGTAGAGAAAATTACACCAGTGTCACCCGGTGTTGCACCAGGGGCAATGCTGTCGCCGTTAGAGTAAATCGCCGAGGATCGATTATCACCAGTGTAGTCAGCACTAACGACCGTAACACCGTCACCAAAGATCGTTTCTGCCATCTGCGTAGCACTGGCATTTGTTTGATACGTAAGCTCTGACGCTGCAACCATGTCTCTGCCTCATTCCTCAATGAGACAAAACATCCATCGCGAGAGGAATCCTCCCGCCGTGTCACACGGACCCCGCCTGTTGACGGTGGTTGGTTTTGTGGTCCCGCTGTTACGGTGACCGCTGTGCTCGGATGCCCTGCCTCGGGTCATTTATTAAGATTCCCTTAACACGTCATCGTGGGATCTGTCACCCTTTTGGCACAGTCCAATTCAAGACGCTGCTTTTACGCCACATTTACGACGCCCGCTGCTTGGCACCGGAATTGCACCAAATCGGAAACCACGCTAGGCCAAAGCAAGACATTTTTCCCGGAGCCTGCACATGACATCGATTGACCCTGCCCGCCTGACTGCTGACCTGATCCGCTGCCCCTCGGTCACTCCTGTTGAAGGGGGCGCACTGGTCCTGTTGGAAAAGCTGTTGACCGAAGGTGGCTTCACCTGTTCTCGCGCTGATCGTGGCGAGGTCAGCAACCTGTTTGCCCGCTGGGGCGACAAGGGACACGCGCGCACATTTGGCTTTAACGGCCACACCGACGTCGTGCCGCTGGGGGACGAGGCCGCCTGGACCATGCCGCCATTTGGCGCCGAGGAAAAAGACGGGTTCATGTATGGCCGTGGTACCACCGACATGAAATCCGGTGTCGCTGCCTTTGCCGCTGCTGCCATCGATTTCGTGCGTGACACACCTCCCGACGGCGCAGTGATCCTGACCATCACCGGCGACGAGGAAGGCGAATCTGTAGACGGAACCACCGCGCTGTTGGACTACATGGCAGCCGAGGGTGAGGCGATGACCGCCTGTCTGGTCGGCGAACCCACCTGCCCTGACACGATGGGCGAAATGATCAAGATTGGCCGCCGGGGGTCAATGACCGCGCGATTTACTGTCACTGGGATACAGGGACACTCGGCTTACCCCCACCGCGCCAATAACCCGTTGAACGCTATGGTGCGGCTGATGGATTATCTAGCGTCTTATGAGTTGGATAAGGGCACCGATCACTTTGATGCCTCGACACTGGCCGTGGTGACGATCGACACCGGCAACAGCGCCACCAACGTCATCCCGGCCCAGGCCAAGTCGACGGTGAACATCCGGTTCAACGATGCCCACTCGGGGGCCAGCTTGACCCGCTGGATAGAAGATGAGGCGGCTAAAGCAGCAACCAAGTTTGATCTGAAGATCGAGGTCAACACGCGCGTTTCAGGCGAAAGCTTTATAACCCCACCCGGCCCGCTGTCTGATCTGGTCGCCACTGCGGTTGAGGCCGAATGCGGCGTGCGGCCCGAGCTATCAACCACCGGCGGCACCTCGGACGCTCGGTTTGTAAAACACCACTGCCCGGTGGTGGAATTCGGTCTGGTTGGCCGCACCATGCATCAGGTGGATGAACGGGTCGAGGTGGCGCAGATCCACCAGCTAAAGGCCATCTACAGCCGCATCCTGACGGATTATTTTGCATGAGTTACACGATTTTGGTGACCACAGATCATGACGCCTGTTTTGCACTGCGGCATCAGATCTTTGTCGGTGAGCAAGGCGTACCAATGGAGGAGGAGCTGGACGATCTGGACCAGACCGCCACCCACCTGTTGGCTAAGGAAAATGACACAGCTGTGGGCACCGCTCGGGTGGTTTATCACGGCGAGTTTGCCAAAATTGGCCGCGTTTGCGTGTTGAAATCTGCCCGTGGCACTGGCTTGGGAGCCAAACTGATAAAGGCCGCAGTGCAGATCGCCAAAGAGCAACCAGGCGTCACCAAGGCCAAGTTGGGTGCTCAGCTGCATGCCATTGGATTTTATGAGAACCTTGGCTTCTCTGTCTACGGACCGATCTATCTGGACGCCGGAATCGAACACCGGGATATGGTGCTTGATCTTTCGTGAAACGCACATTGATCATCATGCTGAAACGGCCGCAGCCCGGCCGGGTCAAAACCCGGTTAGGCCGGGATCTGGGCATGGTGGGTGCAGCATGGTGGTTTCGTCATCAATCAGCACGACTGCTGCGACGCCTGCGTGATCCCCGTTGGCAAATTGTGCTGGCCGTAAGCCCTGATAACGCCGTATCCTCGCCTGTCTGGCCCGCAGACCTGCCTCGGATTCCGCAAGGTCGTGGCGATCTGGGGCAACGAATGGCGCGGATGTTGGGCGCAATGCCGCCCGGTCCCGTTTGCCTGATCGGTGCTGATATTCCCGACATCTCGCGCCCCCATATCGCCCGCGCATTTGCTGCGTTGGGAGATCACGACGCGGTGTTTGGACCAGCCCTGGATGGCGGCTATTGGCTGGTGGGGTTGAAACACCCACAGCGGCAGCCGCGAGACCTGTTCGCCAATGTCCGCTGGTCCAGCCAACATGCGCTCAGCGACAGCCTGGCCACATTACCAGGGCACCGCATCGCATTGATCGACCCATTGCGTGACGTAGATACCGCTGCCGATCTGAAGAATGACACAGCGAATATTTCCCAATGACCTCGCCCGCTGACCATGTTAGGCGGGGGATATGAGCCGTATACCCTCCAAGGCGGAAATTCTCGACTGGATTTCAGCTAACCCGACCCTCACCTCGAAACGCGACATTGCCAAGGCCTTTGGTATCAAAGGATCTGACCGCATTGATCTAAAGCGAATGCTGAAAGAGCTTGAGGCAGAGGGCCATCTGGAAAAGCGCAAGAAAAGCTATGGTGACCCGGATCGGTTGCCGCCAGTTTCGGTGCTGCTGGTCAAAGCGCCGGATGCGGATGGCGATCTGTTTGCGCAGCCGCTGGAATGGCACGGCGACGGGATCGAGCCAACTGTTCTGATCATAGCCAGCCCCAA
>MAAY01000028.1 GCA_002162795.1 Rhodobacterales bacterium 56_14_T64 | reverse complement strand
CGCCATGGAAACTGGTCTCCGCTTCGCCATCCGCGAAGGTGGCCGGACTGTTGGCGCTGGTGTTGTGTCCAAAATCATCGAGTAATCACAGCTCCGCTGTGATGATGGCGACAGGGTATCCGCGCCAAGGCGCGGATGTCCCGAGAGCCACACCGTTGAGGTGATAGAAAGGGCTGCCTTAGGGCGGCCCTTTTCCTTAAGCAGTCACTGCCAGAGCGCGCATTGTCTGCTCTGATGTCTCATCCAGGGGCACCATAAATTCAATCTCCAACCCGTCGATCAACGCGTCCTGGGTCGAGGCAAGTTTCCCAAGCAGCGAGCTGATCTGGATCTCTGGGCCACCCGGCAGACCAAGTCGGATCGGCAGAAATACCGGGATCCCAGTGAGACCGTCCAAATGCTGCTCCATCCCAGAGAACCGACCCTGAGCTTGGGCTGTCTGCAACACCCGAGCAATGCGTGGGCTGTTTGCGGCGGCGCGTTGCAAGCGAAAGAAAAGAACGCCTGCCGCTTCATCCCAGTTCTGGATCAGTGTCTGGAAGATGTCGCTCATCAGCACTTCAAGCAGGTTGATTTGTTCGTTTCCCCTTGGAACCAGCGGCTCAAAGAACCGTGTAAAGGCCTCGTTCTGGCGCAATACGTTCCAGTCTGGGTCCAGAACCAGCGCGGGGAAGGGCCAATTTCTGAGCACCCGCTTCTCGATCATGTCCAACGCGTCGCGGATTTCACCCGACCTCATGTCGCGCTGGACATAAGGGTTGGCCAGCCCTGATGCGTCGTACAGGTTGACCCGCTGGGCGATATTCAAATCCATCGCCCGACAAATGCGGGCTAAATAGGATGCTGTTGGCAGCGAGCGGCCGGTTTCAAGAAAGGAAACATGCCGTTGTGTCGAATCCAAAGACAGCGCCAAGGCTGCTTGGGATAACCCACGTGCCCCTCGAATGTCTTTTAGGACGTGGCCAAAAGAAGTCATTGCTATTCCCTCCAAGGGAATTGTTGTCATTCCCTGCCATTCCTAACTTGCACATCATAACAATGGCAAAGGACTTCTCATGCTGACTTGGATTCTATTGGTACTGATCTTGTATTACGCTGGGCTGTTTTTGCCCTCGATGTTTTTGATGCCCCGGATCGGGGTAGGGGCCTATGCCGGCGCGCGGGACAGTGATCCTGAACCGGGCAAATTTGCAGGCCGCGCTCAACGCGCGCATCGCAACTTTCAGGAAAACCTGGCTCCGTTTTTAGGTCTGGCTGTGTTGGCCCTGATTTTGCCTGATACAAACATGCAGCAGGCCGTTATGGGGGCCGAGGTGTTCTTTCTTGCCCGGCTGGCCTATTTGCCGCTGTATCTGATGGCTGTGCCCTTTGTGCGGTCCACTGCTTACACCATCGGCTTTATCGGGATGGTGCTGATGAGTCTGGCGCTGATCTGATGGCCAAGGGGTGCAGTGCTTAGCTGCGCCCCACAGCGGCATCGCTGGCATCGGTGATCTGGTTCAATGCCTTTTCAAGGCTTAGGCGCAGACCTTCAGCTCGTTCCGGCGTTGGCTTGCGGGGCACGTCTTCCTGCCATTCCTGGCACATCAAAACGCCGCGAGAGAACGGCACCGGCAACATTTGTTTGTCCCAGGTCGGCAATCTGAGTGTCCGGCGCTGGGCAAATGTGATGGTGAATACGCGACAGCCGGAACTGCGGGCCCAAATGATTGGTACGCCAGAGGAAACGCGGGCAGGGCCTCGTGGTCCATCAGCAGCAATGCCGACCGAACTGCCGTTCTTGATGCGCCGCAACACCTCTCGTGATAGCGCGACATGGCGCTTGTGGCTGGACATCGGAATGGTGTCAAACCCCATGCGTTCCTGCACTTTACCGGCCAGACGACCAGCCCGTGCCGAGGATGTTAGCGTGCAAATGCGGCCAAGTGAGCTATCAAACAGATAAGGCGACATGATCAACCGCTGGTGCCATAGCACCATGATCACCGGCTCGCCCGATTTCACGAGTTCTTCCATCGGGCCAAAGCCGCTTCGTGTCCAACGCGAACTGCGATAGGCGAATTTCACATAAGCCGTGATCAGTCCTTCTACGGCACGGTTGAAGACCGGGCTATCAGCGATTTTCCGTCTCAGACTCAAGCGATTGATCCTCTTTTGACATTCTCATAGAGCAAGCGGCAGCAATCGCAAAGACCGGCCCTTGGTGTGATGGTACGTCGGCCTTAGAAAAACTGTTTTTCCTCTTGTCAGTCGGCTGTTGCTGGCTTAGGACATGCCGCACTGCAGGGGTGTAGCTCAGTTGGTAGAGCGACGGTCTCCAAAACCGTAGGTCCACAGTTCGAGCCTGTGCACCCCTGCCAGTTCCCAAGAAATTCAATCACTTGTCACCAAGTTTGACTGGCTGATGTTTGCGAACTACCGCTACACAAAACTTATCCACGTCCACACAGTTGCCCGGCCGATGGTAAAACATGGCAAAATACACGATTCGTGTTGGAAATGTTCACACCTACCGACGTGACCGGAGCCCGAAATGGCAGTGCTAATCCTGCTTGGCTGACCGGATCCGGCGAATGCCTAGTGTGCCACCTTCTTGTGGTATCGTGATGCGACGCAGGCCGACCGTATTCCGCTCAGGCAGGCTACGGGCGTGGCGACGATCGGCTCCAACCAGGCGTCGCCAAGCGTATCAGCATTGAGGTTTTGGTTGAAGATGTCAGCATAGACACATCACAAAAAAATGAGACAAATATCGCCCGCGCTGGTTCCTAGGCGTGTTTACGTTGCTGTCTTGGCTAGGGTGCGGAGCTTAGGTGGCGAACAGGGCTTGAAATCGGCGAGGCTACGGGCTAAATCCAACGCTGATTGTTAGCAGAGAGAACCAGTCAAATGGCCACTATTAACCCAGTTCAGTTCATCCAGCAGGTTCGGGCCGAGGTCTCCAAAATTGTCTGGCCGACCCGCCGTGAAGTGCTGCTGACCACCGTGATGGTCTTTATCATGGCCTCGCTGACAGCCGTATTTTTTGCCCTGGTCGATGTGCTCATCCGCTATGGGCTGACGGGTGTGCTGGAAATGTTCAGCTAAGACTGGCAGGTGGGGGTGCATGCACCCCTGCGAAAAGCTGGCGCAGCTCTTGATCTCGTCTCGATTGGCGGGTAGGTGAGCCAAGTCTTTGACAAAGGCGTGCGGCGATTCGTGTTGCGCGCCGATTTTTGTTAGGGCGCAGCCTAGGGCTGCAAAGAAATTCAAGTGACGGCAAGGCAATGGTGCCAGCCCGGCAGAACAAGGACGATCAGGTTCATGGCGAAACGGTGGTATACGGTCAGCGTGCTCTCGAACTATGAGAAGAAGATCGCAGAACAGATCCGCACGACGGCTGCTGAAACCGGTCTGGACGATGACATCGACGAAGTGTTGGTGCCCACCGAAGAGGTGATCGAGGTGCGTCGCGGCAAGAAGGTGACCACCGAGCGTCGCTTTATGCCGGGCTATGTCCTCGTGCACATGGAAATGAGCGATCACGGGTACCACCTGATCAACTCGATCAATCGGGTCACCGGCTTCCTGGGGCCACAGGGGCGTCCGATGCCGATGCGCGATGCCGAGGTGAATCAGATCCTGAACCGCGTGCAGGAAGGCGAAGAGTCGCCGCGCACTCTGATCCACTTTGAGATCGGTGAGCGGGTCAAGGTCAACGAAGGTCCGTTTGAGGACTTTGATGGCATGGTCGAGGAAGTTGATGAGGACAATCAGCGCCTTAAAGTGACAGTCTCGATCTTTGGCCGGGAGACCCCGGTTGAGCTGGAATTCACTCAGGTTACCAAACAGATCTGAGCGAGCGGTGCGTGCTAGCACGCACCCTACACCCGGGTGATCGGGTGTTCATACGTGGGAGGTGAAGGCACGCGAGCCGGAGCTGAACCACGCTAACCAAGGCACCGGAACGCGTTTCGGATGTGTAGGGTGTGTGCTTGCACGCACCGATGATAAAGGAGAAGGCTTATGGCCAAGAAGCTCGCAGGCAAAATGAAGCTGCAAGTTCCCGCCGGTAAGGCAAACCCGTCGCCACCAGTTGGTCCGGCGCTGGGTCAACGCGGCATTAACATCATGGAATTCTGTAAGGCGTTCAACGCCAAGACTGCAGATCTGGAGCCCGGTGCACCGTGCCCGACCGTGATCACTTACTACCAGGACAAGTCGTTCACGATGGAAATCAAGACGCCGCCCGCGTCCTACTTCCTGAAGAAAGCGGCTGGCGTGAAGTCCGGTGCTAAGACACCGTCGCGTGAAACCGTTGGTACCGTGACTGCGGCTCAGGTGAAAGAAATCGCCGAAGCCAAGATGAAAGATCTGAACGCCAACGATATCGAAGCGGCGATGCAGATCATCCTGGGCTCTGCCCGTTCTATGGGCATCGAGGTGAAGTAAGATGGCTAAGCTTGGAAAACGCACCCGCGCGTCGCGCGAAGCTTTCGCTGGCAAGAAGAACTTGTCGGTGGAAGAAGCTGTTGCTCTGGTTAAGGGCAATGCCACGGCTAAGTTCGATGAAACCATCGAAATCGCCATGAACCTAGGCGTCGACACACGTCACGCTGACCAGATGGTTCGCGGTGTTATCGGCCTGCCAAATGGCACTGGTAAGACCATGCGCGTCGCTGTTTTTGCACGTGGCGCCAAGGCTGACGAAGCCAAGGCTGCTGGCGCAGACATCATCGGCGCCGAAGACCTGATGGAAGTCATTCAGGGCGGCACCATCGATTTCGATCGTTGTATTGCTACTCCTGACATGATGCCCATCGTTGGTCGTCTGGGTAAAGTTCTGGGCCCACGTAACCTGATGCCAAACCCTAAGGTTGGCACTGTAACTATGGATGTGAAAGCAGCCGTAGAAGCAGCCAAAGGTGGCGAAGTTCAGTTCAAAGCTGAAAAGGGTGGCGTTGTGCACGCGGGTATTGGCAAAGCGTCCTTCGACGAAGCCAAGCTGGTTGAAAACGTCCGGGCCTTTGTTTCGGCTGTTGCCAAGGTTCGCCCATCGGGTGCCAAAGGCGCTTACATGAACAAAATCGTGCTGTCCTCGACCATGGGTCCGGGTATCACTATTAGTGTTGATAACGCTGTCGTCGAGTAATTCGGCTATCGCAAGATGAAAAAGAGCCCGGAATTGCGACAGCAATTCCGGGCTCTTTCTATTTGATTGGTCGCTATTGGCTTGCGATGGCATGCAGATTTTTCCACAAGATCAGTTGATCTGTTTGTATTACGCGTTTTTTTATCCGGCTGATCCATCGGCGAATGGCGCGTTTTGAATGTACGAATATTAACATTGTGTAAATCAATTAACTTGGGGTAGATTTGGCAAAAAACAAAATCTATTTTGAGGTATCGGTATGGTCGATGTTCTGGGTGACGATTCTGTCACTGAATTCTATAGGCGGGCGCACGCCCAGTTTTGCGATCCAAAGGACGGATTTCGCTACTGGCGTTTTTTTCAGGCTTTAGATCGGTTAGAGGGTGGCAACTCCATTCTGGCCTTGGAGGCTAGGGTGATGTTGATGTTACAGCTCCGCAAGAGACCCTATCTGATCCGAATACACCTTGCGAAACTTTTTGAACTACGGATGAAGCGAGGCGAGGGCGAGGCGTTTCAAGGGTTTGAAGCTCTTCTGGCTGCGCATGTCCCAAAAAGTGTTTCCGACGGGGTTCTGGCTGCTCATGGTAGCCAACTATTCGCAGATCTGCCGCATGGCAGTATTTGGGCGCATTTGACAAAGCTTATTGAGAGTCTCCAGCGGTCTGTTGGAGAGGTGTTTCTAAACTCGGGCACGCTGCTGGGGGTTGTTCGGGAAGGTAAGTTCCTTGATCATGATGACGACGTTGATCTTGCCGTTTTCTTAGATGCAGAGAGCCCGGAAGAGGCTGCCCGCCGTTGGAGTGAGCTTCGCATGACGCTTTTCCAGTCTGGTCTGGCTAAGCTTGAGGATCAGGAGATGGAAGGAAAGTTCCGCAGCATTAAGCTACCCTCATCCGGGGGGTATGAGATCGATTTATTTCCTGCCTGGGTGCAGGACGGCAGGGTTTATGTTTACCCTCATACATATGGTGACCTTTTGGTCTCGGATGTTCTCCCCTTGAGGCCTTGCCCAGTGACCCAGTTGCCGATTCCAGCAAAGCCAGAAAAAATGCTAGCTGTTAATTACGGGTCCGGGTGGCGTGAACCGAACCCCTATTTCGTTTTTCCTTGGTCAGAGGCAAAGCAACGTTTTTCTCCGTTCTTGAAACGGGTTGGGAATCGGCGATTCAAGCGAGTTTTGACTTACGGCACCTTCGACTTGTTTCATGTTGGGCATCAGCGTTTGCTTCAACGACTGTCACTGTTGGCCGAAGAGGTCATTGTTGGGTGTTCAACTTGCGAGTTTAATGAGCTTAAGGGTAAGGCGGCCGCTTTGCCCTACGAACAAAGGGCTGAGATGCTTAGTGCCTGTCGGTACGTTACACAGGTCATTCCTGAATGCGAGTGGGGGCAAAAGCGCAAAGATGTCGCCGAATATGATGCGGATCTTTTTGTGATGGGGGACGACTGGCTTGGCGAGTTTGATGATTTGTCTGACCTGTGTCAGGTGCTTTATCTACCGCGAACTGAGGGCATTTCGACAACTAAGCTGAAGTCAGATATTATTGCTTTGCCTTCGGCATGACTGCGCAATGTGGAGGGGCATTGGGCCAGTTTGTCGTACTGCATTTCTGCTCACTGACCTTGGTAGAAGTTCGCGGTGTTTTTGCCCTTGGAACTCGTTGAGTTCTGGCATAGCTAGGGGCTCGAAGGAAAGCGTGCGATTCGTCGTGCGCTTTCCTTCGTTTCGTCCAAGATGGTGGGTGGCCCTAGGTTGGGGTCTTAATTTCCCTCCTGAGACGGGAAAGACAAAAAAGATCGAGGATCTTCAAACCCTCGGGCGATTTTTGGCTCACCCCGTATTAACGGACCTGAACGCTGGGCTTTTTGAGCCTGGCAAAATTGAGCCGGGATGTCTGACATCCCAAAGTTGGAGAGAACTGTGGATAGAGCCCAGAAAGAGAAATTGGTCGACGAACTCGGCCAGATCTTCGAAAGCTCTGGCGTCGTGGTGGTATCACGCTACGTCGGTCTGACAGTTGCTGAAATGCAAGATCTGCGTGCCCGGGCGACCGAAGCGGGTGGATCTGTGCGTGTTGCCAAAAACAGGCTCGCCAAAATCGCCCTCGAGGGAAAGCCATGCGCAAGCATTTCTGACCTGCTGACAGGGATGACCGTTCTGACCTTTTCCGAGGACCCCGTAGCAGCAGCTAAGGTGGCCCAGGAATACGCCAAGGAGAACAAAAAGTTCGTAATCCTTGGCGGTGCAATGGGTGAGAATGCTCTGGATGTTGCCGGCGTTGAAGCCGTGTCGAAAATGCCTTCCCGCGACGAGCTTATTGCTTCGATCGTTGGTTGCATCGGCGCACCTGCTTCGAACATCGCTGGCGCAATTGGCGCACCTGCAAGCAATATCGCAAGCATCCTTTCGACCATCGAAGAGAAGGCGGAAGCTGCGTAAGCGGTTAGCACTGAATGACCGATGTGGGGCACATGCCCGGACGTTGGAAAAACACACTGTAAACGGAAAGAGCTGATAACATGGCTGATCTGAAAAAACTGGCAGAAGACATCGTTGGTCTGACACTGCTGGAAGCACAAGAACTGAAAACCATCCTCAAGGATGAGTACGGCATCGAGCCCGCCGCTGGTGGCGCCGTTGTTATGGCTGCAGCTGGCGATGCTGGTGCAGCTGAAGAAGAAAAGACCGAATTTGACGTCGTTCTGAAGAGCGCTGGCGCATCGAAAATCGCCGTGATCAAAGAAGTTCGCGCGATCACCGGTCTGGGCCTGAAAGAAGCTAAGACTCTGGTCGAAGCTAACGGCAAAGTCAAAGAAGCTGTGTCCAAGGACGAAGCTGAAGACATCAAAGGCAAGCTGGAAGCAGCTGGCGCCGAAGCCGAAGTGGTCTAAGCAACCGCTTCAGGGAAACTGGATCGACTGCCGTTGGGTGGTTGGTTCACGCTCCCAGAAATTTGGCTGGATCCGGAACTTCCGGGTCCAGCCGAACCTGTCTTAGAAAGCACCTGAAAACACCAGGTCCTTTCTAAGGCGAGGTTATATGATCGGGAGGCCGCCATTCGGGACGGTGGCCATGAATTGATCCGACCACGCTGTCTCGTATGGGCAAGGTGCCGAAGCCCGGCGGCATCCTTGACCGGTGAGAATTTGAAAAGGTGACATCTGACATGGCTCAATCGTTCCTTGGCCAGAAACGTCTTCGTACATACTACGGTAAAATCCGCGAAGTTCTGGAGATGCCGAACCTCATCGAGGTGCAGAAATCTTCTTATGATCTGTTCCTGCGCTCGGGTGATGAACCCCAGCCGTTGGACGGTGAAGGCATCAAAGGTGTATTCCAGTCGGTCTTTCCGATTAAGGATTTCAACGAAACCTCCGTTTTGGAGTTCGTGAAATACGATCTGGAAAAACCCAAGTACGACGTCGAAGAATGTATGCAGCGCGACATGACCTATGCGGCTCCGCTTAAGGTCACCCTGCGTCTGATCGTGTTTGATATCGACGAAGATACCGGTGCTAAATCGGTTAAAGACATCAAAGAACAAGACGTGTTCATGGGCGACATGCCCCTGATGACACCAAATGGTACGTTTGTCGTAAACGGCACCGAGCGGGTGATCGTTTCCCAGATGCACCGCTCCCCTGGTGTGTTCTTTGATCACGACAAGGGCAAAACCCACTCTTCGGGCAAACTGCTGTTCGCCTGCCGCATCATCCCGTATCGCGGCTCGTGGCTGGACTTTGAGTTCGACGCCAAGGACATCGTTTTCGCTCGTATCGACCGTCGTCGTAAACTGCCTGTGACCACTCTGCTGTACGCACTGGGTCTGGACCAAGAAGGCATCATGGATGCCTATTACAATACCGTCAATTACAGCCTGGAGATGGGTCGCGGTTGGGTTACCCCGTTCTTCCCCGAGCGCGTACGTGGCACCCGTCCGACCTATGATCTGGTAAACGCCAAAACTGGCGAGATCATTGCCGAGGCTGGCAAGAAAATCACTCCGCGCGCAGCCAAGAAGCTGGTTGACGAGGGCGATATTTCCGATCTGCTGGTTCCGTTTGATCTGATCATTGGCAAGTTTGTCGCCAAAGACATCATCAACGAAGAAAATGGCGCGATCTACGTCGAGGCCGGCGATGAGCTGACCATGGAGTACGACAAGGCTGGCGAACTCATTGGTGGGTCTTTGAAGGATCTGATGGATGCGGGTATCACCGACATCCCAGTTCTGGACATCGACAACATCAATGTCGGTCCTTACATGCGCAACACTATGGCGGCAGATAAAAACATGGGCCGCGACACTGCGCTCATGGATATCTACCGCGTTATGCGTCCGGGCGAGCCACCCACCGTCGAAGCAGCCTCGTCGCTGTTTAACACCCTGTTCTTTGATAGCGATCGTTATGACCTGTCGGCTGTTGGCCGGGTCAAGATGAACATGCGCCTGGCACTGGATGCCGAGGACACTGAGCGGACTCTGCGCAAAGAAGACATCATTTCCTGCATCAAGGCGCTGGTTGAACTGCGCGATGGTCGCGGCGGCGTGGACGACATTGACCACCTGGGCAACCGTCGTGTGCGTTCCGTTGGCGAGCTGATGGAAAACCAGTACCGTGTTGGCCTGCTGCGTATGGAGCGCGCCATCAAGGAACGGATGTCATCGGTCGAAATCGACACAGTGATGCCGCAGGACCTGATTAACGCCAAACCGGCTGCTGCCGCTGTGCGTGAATTCTTTGGTTCCTCGCAGCTGTCACAGTTCATGGACCAAACCAACCCGCTGTCCGAAGTGACACACAAACGCCGTCTCTCGGCGCTTGGACCTGGCGGTTTGACCCGCGAGCGTGCTGGCTTTGAAGTGCGTGACGTTCACCCGACCCACTATGGTCGGATGTGTCCGATTGAAACGCCTGAAGGACCAAACATTGGTCTGATCAACTCGCTGGCCACTTATGCCCGCGTGAACAAGTATGGCTTTATCGAAACGCCTTATCGTGTGGTAACCGACGGTCACGTGACCGACGAAGTTCACTACATGTCAGCGACTGAGGAAATGCGTCACACTGTGGCGCAGGCCAACGCCTCGCTGGATGAGAACGGCAACTTCATCAACGAGCTGGTCTCTACACGTCAGTCCGGTGACTACACATTGGCGCAACGTGAAAACGTTGATTTGATCGATGTGTCGCCCAAGCAGTTGGTCTCGGTTGCGGCCTCACTGATCCCGTTCCTCGAAAACGACGATGCGAACCGGGCCCTGATGGGTTCGAACATGATGCGTCAGGCGGTTCCGCTGCTTCGTGCCGAGGCTCCGCTGGTCGGAACCGGTATCGAAGAAGTTGTCGCCCGTGACTCGGGCGCTGCCTATATGGCGAAACGCGCCGGTGTTGTTGACCAGGTCGATGCACAGCGTATCGTGATCCGCGCCACTGCAGATCTGGGACTGGGTGACGCAGGCGTCGATATCTATCGCATGCGCAAGTTCCAGCGTTCGAACCAGAACACCTGCATCAACCAGCGTCCGCTGGTGAAGGTGGGTGACACTGTGATCAAAGGCGAAGTGATCGCCGATGGTCCGTCCACGGATCTGGGCGAGTTGGCTCTGGGTAAAAACGTGGTCGTCGCGTTTATGCCTTGGAACGGCTACAACTACGAAGACTCCATCCTGATCTCCGAGCGCATCGCGCGTGACGACGTCTTCACTTCGGTTCACATCGAAGAATTCGAAGTCGCCGCTCGTGACACCAAGCTTGGTCCAGAAGAAATCACTCGTGATATTCCAAACGTCGGCGAGGAAGCCCTGCGCAACCTCGACGAAGCGGGTATTGTCTACATCGGTGCTGATGTAGAGCCGGGCGACATTCTGGTCGGTAAGATCACTCCCAAGGGCGAAAGCCCAATGACGCCAGAAGAAAAACTGCTGCGCGCCATCTTTGGTGAGAAGGCCTCGGACGTTCGCGATACATCGCTGCGTGTAAAGCCGGGTGACTTTGGTACGATTGTCGAAGTACGTGTCTTCAACCGCCACGGCGTTGAAAAAGACGAACGTGCGATCCAGATCGAACGTGAAGAAGTTGAACGTCTGGCCCGTGACCGTGATGATGAGCTGGCGATCTTGGATCGCAACATCTACGCCCGTCTCAAAGGCATGGTTCTGGGTGAAAAGGCTGTCAAAGGCCCCCGCGGCATTCGCGGCGGCGCTGTAATCACTGAGGAAATGCTGACCTCGATGATCCGCAGCCAATGGTGGATGCTGGCGCTGGAAGACGAGGCTGGTGCTCAGGCTGTTGAAGCCCTGAACGAGCAGTACGAAGTGCAAAAGCGCGCTTTGGATGCCCGTTTTGAGGACAAGGTCGAGAAAGTCCGTCGTGGTGACGATCTGCCGCCAGGTGTGATGAAGATGGTCAAAGTATTCATCGCGGTGAAGCGTAAGCTGCAGCCGGGTGATAAAATGGCCGGTCGTCACGGCAACAAAGGTGTTATTTCCAAGGTTGTACCGATGGAAGACATGCCGTTCCTGGCTGATGGTACTCCGGTTGACTTCTGTCTGAACCCACTGGGTGTGCCATCGCGGATGAACGTTGGTCAGATCCTTGAAACCCACATGGGTTGGGCCGCGCGCGGTCTGGGCATCAACATCGACGAAGCTCTGGGTGAATACCGTCGTTCCGGCGATCTGACACCAGTTCGTGACGCGATGAAGCTGGCCTATGGTGAAACTGTTTATACCGATGGTATTGCGGACATGACCGAGGACGAACTGCTTGAAGCTGCGGGCAATGTCACCAGTGGTGTGCCGATTGCCACACCGGTGTTTGATGGCGCCAAGGAAGCTGACGTTGACGATGCGCTGGTGCGTGCCGGATTTGACACTTCTGGTCAGTCGATCTTGTTTGATGGTCGCACAGGTGAGCAGTTTGCCCGCCCTGTTACCGTCGGCATGAAGTATCTGCTGAAACTGCACCACCTGGTGGATGACAAAATCCACGCGCGTTCAACCGGACCATACTCGCTTGTTACTCAGCAGCCGCTGGGTGGTAAGGCGCAGTTTGGTGGTCAGCGCTTCGGGGAAATGGAAGTCTGGGCTCTCGAAGCTTATGGCGCCGCCTATACCCTGCAGGAAATGCTGACAGTCAAGTCGGATGACGTGGCAGGCCGGACCAAGGTCTATGAAAGCATCGTCAAGGGCGAGGATAACTTCGAAGCGGGCGTCCCAGAATCGTTTAACGTTCTGGTGAAAGAAGTTCGCGGCCTCGGTCTGAACATGGAACTCCTGGATGCGGAGGAAGAGTAGGGGCGGTCTCGCCCCACACTCATCCCATCCCAATTTGTAAGGACGCAAAATGAACCAGGAACTGTCAAATAACCCGTTCAACCCGCTGACACCGCCCAAGGTGTTTGACGAGATCAAAGTCTCACTGGCTAGCCCAGAGCGGATTCTGTCATGGTCGTACGGCGAGATTAAAAAGCCAGAGACCATCAACTACCGTACGTTCAAGCCCGAGCGTGACGGCCTGTTCTGCGCACGTATCTTTGGCCCGATCAAAGACTACGAATGTCTGTGTGGCAAATATAAGCGCATGAAATATCGCGGCGTTGTCTGCGAAAAATGTGGTGTTGAAGTTACGCTGCAGAAAGTACGCCGCGAGCGTATGGGCCACATCGAGCTGGCCTCGCCTGTTGCGCACATCTGGTTCCTCAAGTCGCTGCCATCGCGCATCGGCCTGATGCTGGACATGACTCTGCGTGATCTGGAACGTGTTCTCTACTTTGAGAACTACGTGGTGATCGAACCCGGTCTGACCGATCTGACCTATGGCCAGATGATGACCGAAGAAGAGTTCATGGACGCCCAGGATGCCTATGGCATGGACGCTTTCACCGCCAACATCGGCGCCGAAGCGATCCGTGAAATGCTGGCGGCGATTGATCTGGAATCAGAAGCTGACCAACTGCGTGCCGATCTGGCCGAAGCCACTGGTGAGCTGAAGCCCAAGAAGATCATCAAGCGTCTGAAGGTTGTTGAATCCTTCCTCGAGTCGGGTAACCGCCCCGAGTGGATGGTTCTGACTGTTATTCCAGTGATCCCGCCAGAGTTGCGCCCGCTGGTGCCGCTGGATGGTGGACGCTTTGCGACCTCGGATCTGAACGATCTGTATCGCCGGGTGATCAACCGGAACAACCGCTTGAAGCGTCTGATTGAGCTGCGCGCACCTGACATCATCGTCCGTAACGAAAAACGGATGTTGCAGGAATCGGTTGATGCTCTGTTCGACAACGGCCGTCGTGGTCGCGTCATCACCGGCGCTAACAAGCGTCCGCTGAAATCGCTGTCCGACATGCTGAAGGGTAAGCAAGGTCGCTTCCGTCAGAACCTTTTGGGTAAGCGAGTCGACTTCTCGGGTCGTTCGGTCATTGTGACTGGTCCTGAGCTGAAGCTGCACCAATGTGGTCTGCCGAAAAAGATGGCGCTCGAGCTGTTCAAGCCGTTCATCTACTCGCGACTTGAGGCCAAAGGTCTGTCTTCGACCGTGAAGCAAGCCAAGAAGCTGGTCGAAAAAGAGCGTCCCGAAGTCTGGGATATCTTGGATGAAGTGATCCGCGAACACCCTGTCATGCTGAACCGTGCGCCTACGTTGCACCGCTTGGGCATTCAGGCGTTTGAACCGATCTTGATCGAAGGTAAGGCGATCCAGCTGCACCCGCTGGTCTGCTCGGCCTTCAACGCTGACTTTGACGGTGACCAGATGGCGGTTCACGTTCCACTGAGCCTCGAGGCCCAGCTGGAAGCGCGCGTTCTGATGATGTCGACCAACAACGTGTTGTCGCCTGCAAACGGCGCGCCGATCATTGTTCCGTCGCAGGATATGATCCTGGGTCTGTACTATGTGACGCTGCAGCGCGAGGGAATGATTGGTGAAGGCATGATCTTTGCCTCGCTGGAAGAGGTTCAGCACGCGCTGGACGCCGGCCAAGTGCACCTGCATACCAAGATCACTGCGCGGGTGACGCAGATCGACGAAGAAGGCAACGAAGTGTTCGAACGCTTTGAAACCACTCCGGGTCGAATGCTGCTTGGGGATCTCTTGCCCAAGAACGCCAAAGCGCCTTTCAAGCTGGTCAACCGTTTGCTTCGTAAGAAAGAAGTGCAGCAAGTCATCGACACCGTCTACCGCTACTGCGGTCAGAAAGAGTCGGTTATCTTCTGTGACCAGATCATGACCATGGGCTTCCGCGAGTCGTTCAAGGCCGGTATTTCGTTTGGTAAAGACGACATGCTGATCCCGGACTCAAAATGGCCACTGGTTGATGAAACCCGTGACATGGTGAAGGATTTTGAACAGCAGTACATGGACGGCCTGATCACTCAGGGCGAAAAGTACAACAAAGTTGTTGATGCCTGGGCCAAGTGTAACGACAAAGTCACCGACGCGATGATGGGGGCCATTTCGGCTGCCAACTACGACGAGTCCGGTTCTGAAATGGAGCCGAACTCGGTCTACATGATGGCGCACTCCGGTGCTCGTGGCTCGGTCACTCAGATGAAACAGCTGGGTGGTATGCGTGGCCTGATGGCCAAGCCAAACGGCGACATCATCGAGACACCGATCATCTCGAACTTTAAAGAAGGCCTGTCTGTGTTGGAGTACTTCAACTCCACTCACGGTGCCCGTAAGGGTCTGTCGGATACTGCTTTGAAGACCGCGAACTCGGGGTACTTGACCCGTCGTCTGGTTGACGTTGCGCAGGATTGTATCGTTCGCGATCAGGACTGTGGCACCGACACGGCGATCACTGTTGTTGCAGCAACCAGAGATGGTGAAGTTGTGGCGACCCTTGGTGAACGTGTTCTGGGCCGTGTTGCGGCTGAGGATATCAAAAAGCCGGGCACCGAAGATGTGATCGTGGCCCTCGGCCAGCTGATCGACGAACGTATGGCTGACGCCATCGAAGAAGCAGGTGTTCGTTCGACGCGCCTTCGTAGCCCATTGACCTGTGAGGCCGAAGAAGGCGTCTGCGTCATGTGTTATGGTCGTGATCTGGCGCGCGGTACTGTGGTGAACACCGGCGAAGCCGTTGGTATCATCGCGGCACAGTCGATTGGTGAACCTGGTACTCAGCTGACTATGCGGACCTTCCACATTGGTGGCGTTGCACAGGCCGGTCAGCAGTCGTTCCAGGAAGCTGTCGTTGACGGTAAGATCGTCTTTGAAAACGCCAACACTCTGACCAACGCCAATGGCGAAATCATGGTTCTGGGTCGCAGCATGAAGATGATTATCCAGGATGAGCACGGTGAAGACCGTGCCAACCACAAGTTGGCGTATGGTTCCAAGCTGTTCGTGGCCGAAGGTCAAGACGTGATCCGCGGTGACAAACTGTACGAATGGGACCCCTACACTCTGCCAATCCTGGCCGAGAAGGGTGGTACCGTTAAGTATGCCGATCTGGTTAACGGTATCGCATTGCGCGAAGAAACCGATGAAGCCACCGGCATGACCCAGAAGATCGTGATCGACTGGCGGACGGCTCCTAAGGGTGGTGAGTTGAAGCCGGAACTGATCCTGGTCGACAAAGATGGTGAGCCGGTTCGCAATGATCTGGGGCATCCGGTCCACTATGGCATGTCGGTTGACGCGGTTCTGTCGATCGAAGACGGCGACGAAGTTCAGGCTGGTGACGTTATTGCGCGTATCCCGCGTGAAGGCGCCAAGACCAAGGACATTACCGGTGGTCTGCCACGGGTTGCGGAATTGTTCGAAGCTCGTCGTCCAAAAGATCACGCGATCATCGCCGAAATCGATGGCTACGTGCGCTTTGGCCGCGACTACAAGAACAAGCGTCGCGTCTCGATTGAGCCAGCGGATGAGTCTCAGGAAACCGTGGAATACATGGTGCCCAAGGGCAAGCACATCCCGGTTCAAGAAGGTGACTTCATCGCTAAGGGTGAATACCTGATGGACGGTAACCCGGCACCGCACGATATTCTTGCGGTTATGGGTGTCGAAGCACTGGCCAACTATATGGTCGACGAAGTGCAGGACGTTTATCGTCTGCAGGGCGTGAAGATCAACGATAAGCACATCGAAGTTATCGTTCGCCAGATGCTGCAGAAGTGGGAAGTTCTGGACAGCGGTGACACCACCCTGCTCAAGGGCGAACACGTCGACAAGCACGAGTTCGAAGCGGCCTGTGATAAGGCCGAGTCGAAAAATGGTCGTCGGGCCCGTGGTGAGCCGATCCTACTTGGGATCACCAAGGCTTCGCTGCAAACCCGTTCGTTCATCTCGGCGGCATCGTTCCAGGAAACCACGCGGGTTCTGACCGAGGCATCGGTACAGGGCAAGCGCGACAAACTGGTCGGTCTCAAAGAGAACGTCATCGTTGGCCGTCTGATCCCAGCCGGGACCGGTGGGGCAACCGATCGTGTGCGCAACATCGCCAGCGGTCGCGACAACGTGGTGCTCGAAGCGCGCCGCGAAGAGGCCGAAGCTGCAGCTGCTCTGGCCGCTCCGGTGATGGACGAAGATATCATCGGCGGCGACGTTTTCAACAATCTGGTGGACACACCGGAAAGCCGCGATTGATCGCTTGATCTTATGAAATGATAAAAGGCCCCCACACAGAAATGTGTGGGGGCCTTTTCAGTTTCTGGGAACTAAACGGTATTGGTTGGCTCCGAGCCCAATTGAAGCAACGGCACCGTCATTGCGTTTCCCCCGAGGGGGGGAGGCGGTTATACGCCAGGGCGCAACCAGTCTCATGGATGCCGTCAAAGTGACCCTTGCTCGAATTTTGGTTTCGGGCATCTGGACGAACAAACTGTCTGAAGCTTTGCGGTTCCATCATTCATGAAAATGGCCTTGGTAAACATTGTCAAATCAAGCGCGTTGGGAAGGCGCACGTCCGTTATATCAGGCAGAGATTTCCCGGGGGAATCATAAGACCGGTCAATCTGAGATACTAAAACGAAAATGACGCCTGCAGTTTTCGCAAACGAGCTCAAAGCCGAAACTTGATCCGCGAGAGTCGGGCACGTTCTTTTTTGATCCAAAAGCTGTAGATAGTCTACGAGTACAACGGTGCCTCGTGGCGCACGACTCAATTTATTGATTATGTAGTCAGCGCAAATTTCATCCGAGGTATCCAGTGCGAGATTGTCGCTAAGGGCTGTAAAATTTGCGCCCAAGATAGCCAACCGTTCTGCTAATTCACTTTCCGTGCACTCTAAGGAGTAGAAAGCGGCATCGTTGCCGCGTTTGATAGACTCGACAATCAGTTCAAGGCCCATCAGTGTTTTGCCATGTCCGGGCCTCGCTCCAAGTAACACCAAGTCCCCAGGGATCAAGGCGTCTAGCAATTTTGTTGCGGTGCTCAAACCTGCCTGCTGAGACGCTAGAAGGCTCCAACTTTCGAAACCCTCCCGCTTTGCAATGCGGTTCAATGCTTCAGTGAGCGGAACGCCATTTTTGCGAGATGACTGCTTAGCTTGACGTTTTAGTTGATAGATCGGAACCGATAGTCCCATAAGGAAACCCCCTATTGCGAGCGGTTTTCACAATCCCTCCTTATGCAAGTGCTCGAACAGCAGGTACGACCAATTAGTCACCCTACATGTCGTTTGCTTTCCCGGTGGAGGGGGGAGGTGCGGGTCGCGCCTGTCAGGAACGGTAAAATTACTTCGGACAAATGGCAAGCCGCTCTGAATAGATGCACTCCTTTAGATAATGGCGTGTCGCAACGATCAGGCAAAGGGGACCTTGCCCAAGTCGCCTCTTTCCTTTCTCCGTCTCAGGTGATTGGGTCAGAAGACGCAAGTTGGCATGCCGGGGCGATCTATGGATCTGAAAATCAAAATGATTGGACTGCTGCGCTTTTCAGTGCTTAGCCCGACCTATTACTCCGAGCGGTTCGACACGCTGGAGGAAACCGCTGCACATCTGTTCTCGCCCGAACGGCTGGAACTGCGATTTCGGATTTTTGAAACCCTGTGCTTGCCCTCGTTGATGCGGCAAAGTGATATGGATTTCACACTGGTGGTGTTGACCGCCAAGACGATGCCTGCGCCCTATTTGGCCCGTCTTCATGATCTGCTTGAACCGCTGCCCAATGTGATTTGTCGGCCGGTTGGAACTGGAATTCATTTCCGGTTGTTGAAACGAGCCTATGCCTCGGTGCCGCTTGATGATGCCAGCCACCAGATCCTGTTCCGGCTGGATGACGACGACGCGGTCGATATCGACTTTGTGCGCCGCAGCAAACATCTGGCGCAGGGAATGATCCCGCTGCAAGGTGCCGAAACTCCGTTCATTTTGGCCAATAATCGTGGCTTCTACGTGCAGAAAACTGACTCCGGCGTCGAAGTTTACGATGCCTGTGAGAAAGCGCCGCTGTCGACAGGTACGGCCCTAGTCGCGCCAGTGGGCCACGGCGCCAATCCCTATCGCTACAATCACCGCAAATTTGCCCAGCACTTCAACACGTTTTCCGACATCTCGGTGCCGTCCTTTGTGCGCACTATCCACGGCGACAACAAATCCGATCCGGCGCAGATGGGACGAACCCACAAATGGCGCCCGGAACAGATCGAGGCCGGATTGAAACAGCACTTTGACCTGACAATGACCGGGTTGCAGGAGCTGCTGGCGTGACCGGAAATCAGCTTGGCGCGCTGCTGATGATGGGCAGCATGGCGGGCTTTACCTTTAACGACACCCTGGTCAAAGCCGTGGGCGGGGCGATGCCCTTGTCGCAGATCCTGACTTTGCGCGGCATCGTGACGTCGGTGTTGATCTATGCCCTGGCCCGAAAAATGGGCGCATTACACTGGCACCTGCCGCGCCGCGACTGGGGACTGATCGCTGCCCGTTGCGGAACCGAGGTTGCGGCGACCTATCTGTTTTTGACTGCACTAATGGTAACACCAATTGCCAATCTGACAGCGATCCTGCAGGCCCTGCCGCTGACCATCACTCTGGGTGCCGCCGTGTTCTTTGGCGAACCCGTCGGCTGGCGCAGGCTTACGGCCATTCTGGTTGGGTTCGTCGGCATCCTGCTGATCGTGCGCCCAGATGTGGATGGCTTTGGCGAAGGCACGCTTTATGCGCTTGGCGCGGTTGTGGCCATCACCGGGCGTGATTTGTTGACCCGGCGTATGTCTCCCGAAGTGCCATCATTGGTGGTGACACTATTGGCATCATTGTCGGTGCTAGTCTTTGCCGTCCTGATGTCGACCCAGGTCACGTGGCAGCCTGTTTCACTGAACAGCCTGGCTGCAGTGGTTGGCGCGGCGCTGTTTATCTTTGTTGGCTATCTCTGTTCAGTGATGACCATGCGGGTGGGCGATGTCGCCTTTATCTCGCCGTTTCGCTATACTGGTTTGCTCTGGGCGCTTTTGCTGGGATGGCTTGTGTTTGGCGATTGGCCGGATGCGTTGACCCTGCTTGGGGCCATGATCGTGGTGGCCACCGGATTGTTCACACTCTATCGCGAGCGCCAGGTTTCAGACGCTTGAGAACACCCGGCGAATGTGATCGGTATCCAAGGCAAACCGGGCTGCAAACTCGGCCTGTTGTTGTGGATTTAGCGGTGAGACATCAACCAAGTGGGCGCCGCTTTGGCGAGAGTCATTGTGATCGTTGTGGGTGCGTAGCCACATGGGAGTATCGGTCAGGGTGATTGTCGGCATGAATTGGTTGAGCTTTTGGTGGGCAAAATTCATGATGGTCAGCGGGCAGCCTCCCCGCACATGCATACCCAGGGCGGCGACATTATAGGGCCGCACCGCGTCCGAAGCAGAAATCCCTAATTCATCAACTTCGGCGATGTAGCCGCGATTAAAATCTATCGCTACGGATTTGTTGCGATCAACCAGCCCTTGGCAATCCCCAACTGTCTGCCGAAGCCGTTCCACAAAATCTACCGCCACGGCATCGTCGTCGTCATGACGGAATTGCAAACAGGGCTGTGAGGGATCACGTCGGGTCGCGTTCAGAATTCCTTTCATCACCGCGCGCTGATTGCGTGGAGGTTCGGCATGAATTCGAATTTGCGGGATGTCGGCGCAGAGATCGTTCAAATGCTCGACATGGTGTTTGGGTAGGCTGTCTCCAATTACCACGATCAGCTCAAAATCCTGATCGGTTTGCGCCTTCAGGCAGGGTAGGGCGATGGTCTCCATCAGCTGGAACCTCTCGCGCAGGCGCTGCTCACTATAGAGAAAGGCGATCCGTTCCTCTATGGTGTCATGTTCGACCTGAAATCCGCCATATGCGGGGTAGGAGAACCGGCACAGTCCAATGACTTGCATGAAATTTGACCCTGATCGAAGAATGCTACCTTAATCGGTACTATGGCGCGCTGTTCGGCAGTGGGCAACCTGTGCTTCTGCCCAGCGGCTGGCCGTGGACCATCGGCCTGTTTTCGCGAACAAATGGGCAAGCGGGTGTCGTCCCATGGGGGCCTGTTGACAACCCCTGCGACTCCCCATATACGCGCGATATCCGGCATTTGGGGGTCTCCTCATAAGCCGATATCAAAACTGTAGTGGACCAAGATTCAAGCACCTATCGCTTGGATCCTCTGTAAACCCACCGCGTCGTTCACCTCGGAATGGGAGCGATTGCGGTTTTTGCGCTTGTGTTATCATAGCGTGAGAGATTGAGCCGCACGCGTCAGCGTGCATGACCATGAGTTGCAAAACGGGGAATGAACCGGAATGCCAACGATTCAACAGCTGATCCGCAAACCGCGGCAGCCGAAAGTAAAACGATCGAAGTCCATGCACATGCAAGGCTGCCCGCAAAAGCGCGGCGTCTGCACACGCGTGTACACGACCACTCCGAAAAAACCGAACTCCGCGATGCGGAAAGTTGCGAAGGTTCGCCTGACCAACGGTTTCGAAGTGATCTCCTATATCCCGGGTGAAAGCCACAACCTTCAGGAGCACTCCGTGGTTCTGATCCGTGGCGGCCGGGTAAAGGATCTTCCCGGCGTTCGTTACCACATCCTTCGCGGTGTTCTGGATACCCAGGGCGTCAAAGACCGGAAACAACGTCGTTCGAAGTACGGCGCGAAGCGTCCTAAGTAAGAGGAATATTCGATGTCACGTCGTCACGCCGCTGAGAAGCGCGAAATTCTGCCCGACGCCAAATTTGGCGATCGCGTATTGAGCAAATTCATGAACAATCTGATGATCGATGGTAAAAAATCGATCGCAGAGCGGATCGTCTACAACGCAATGGATCGCGTTGAGAGCAAGATCAAACGTTCGCCTGTCGAAGTCTTCCACGAAGCCCTCGACAACATCAAACCTTCGGTCGAAGTTCGTTCGCGCCGTGTGGGTGGTGCAACCTACCAGGTTCCGGTTGAAGTACGCCCCGAGCGTCGCGAAGCCTTGGCCATTCGTTGGTTGATCAACGCTTCCCGTGCTCGCAACGAGAACACCATGGAAGAGCGCCTTGCAGGCGAGCTTATGGACGCTGTCCAGTCCCGTGGTTCCGCCGTTAAAAAGCGCGAAGACACCCACAAGATGGCCGATGCTAACAAAGCATTCAGCCATTACCGCTGGTAACCTTTAAAGGATTAGGACGAGAACAATGGCTCGCGAATATCCCCTAGACCGCTACCGTAATTTCGGGATCATGGCGCACATCGACGCAGGTAAAACTACCTGTTCCGAGCGCATCCTGTTTTATACCGGTAAGTCGCACAACATCGGCGAAGTTCACGACGGCGCTGCTACCATGGATCACATGGAGCAGGAGCAGGAACGTGGAATCACCATCACTTCGGCTGCGACAACCACTTTCTGGGAACGCACCGAAGACGGTGAGACCCCGGATTCTGAAAAGCACCGGATGAACATCATCGACACCCCCGGCCACGTTGACTTCACAATTGAAGTTGAACGTTCGCTGGCGGTTCTCGATGGTGCGGTCGCGCTGCTCGACGCCAACGCCGGTGTTGAACCGCAGACCGAAACCGTGTGGCGTCAGGCTGACCGTTACAAAGTTCCGCGTATCGTTTTTGTCAACAAGATGGACAAAATCGGCGCAGACTTTAACAACTGCGTTGAGATGATCGCCGACCGTACCGGTGCCCGCCCGATGCCGATCCAGTGCCCAATTGGCGCTGAGACCGAGCTTGAAGGCCTGGTTGATCTGGTCACCATGCAAGAATGGGTCTGGGAAGGCGAAGACTTGGGCGCGTCCTGGGAACTTCGCCCAATCCGTGACTCGCTCAAGGATCAGTGCGAACTGATGCGCGCGGATATGATCGAATTGGCCGTCGAAATGGACGACGATGCCATGGAGGCTTATCTCGAAGGTGAAGAGCCGTCGGTTGAAGTGCTGCGCTCGCTGATCCGTAAGGGTACGCTGGCAATGACTTTTGTGCCGGTTCTGTGCGGTTCCGCGTTTAAAAACAAAGGTGTTCAGCCTCTGTTGAACGCTGTGGTCGACTATCTGCCGAGCCCGATGGACGTTGTTGATTACATGGGCTTCCTGCCCGGTGATGATGACGAAGTGCGTGACATTGCGCGTCGTGCAGACGACGACATGCCGTTCTCTGGCCTGGCGTTCAAGATCTGGAATGACCCCTTTGTGGGCTCATTGACCTTTACCCGTATTTACTCCGGTAAATTGGAAAAGGGCGACTCGTTCCTGAACTCGACCAAAGGCAAAAAAGAGCGCGTTGGCCGCATGATGATCATGCACTCCAACGACCGTGATGAAATCAGCGAAGCATTCGCCGGTGACATTATCGCTCTGGGCGGCCTGAAAGACACCACCACTGGTGATACGCTTTGCGCGATCAACGCCCCGGTTATCTTGGAAACAATGAACTTCCCCGATCCTGTGATCGAGATTGCCGTTGAGCCCAAGACCAAGGGCGACCAGGAAAAGATGTCGCTGGGCCTTCAGCGCCTGTCTGCAGAAGATCCTTCCTTCCGTGTTGAAACCGATTTTGAATCGGGTCAGACCATCATGAAGGGCATGGGCGAACTTCACCTGGATATCCTGGTGGACCGTCTGCGTCGTGAATTTGGTGTGGATGCCAACATTGGTGCGCCTCAGGTTGCTTACCGCGAGACCATCGGTCACGAAGTCGAACATACCTACACCCACAAGAAACAGTCGGGTGGTTCGGGTCAGTACGCCGAAGTGAAGATGCTCATTACGCCAACAGAGCCGGGCGAAGGATTTTCCTTCGAGTCCAAGATTGTTGGTGGGTCGGTGCCTAAGGAATACATCCCTGGTGTTGAAAAAGGCATCAAGTCCGTCATGGATAGCGGCCCGCTGGCTGGCTTCCCTGTGATCGACTTCAAAGTGATGTTGCTCGACGGTAAGTTCCACGATGTTGACTCCAGCATTCTGGCCTTCGAAATCGCAGGCCGTATGTGCATGCGTGAAGGCATGCGTCTCGCTGGTGCCAAGATGTTGGAACCGATCATGAAAGTCGAAGTGATCACTCCGGAAGACTATACCGGTAGTATCATTGGCGACCTGACATCACGTCGTGGTCAGGTGACTGGACAAGAGCCTCGCGGCAACGCAATCGCCATCGATTGCTTTGTGCCACTGGCCAACATGTTCGGCTACATCAACAATCTGCGTTCGATGAGCTCTGGCCGCGCCAACTTCTCGATGCAGTTTGACCATTATGATCCGGTACCGAATGCCATTTCGGAAGAGATCCAGGCAAAATTCGCTTAAGCGTCTGATATTTAGCAGGTGCGCGATCGTCGCGCATCTGCCTCAAACAAATAGGAGGCCATCATGGCTAAGGAAAAGTTCGAACGTACCAAACCACACGTCAACATCGGCACCATCGGCCACGTTGACCACGGCAAAACCACGCTGACCGCA
>MAAY01000098.1 GCA_002162795.1 Rhodobacterales bacterium 56_14_T64 | reverse complement strand
GGGCATCGGCGGCATCACACCCGCCATGAAACTGAATATGGCCGCGTGAATTCTACGACCCCATCCCATTAAAAATGGGGGGATTACCGTTTCGTATACTCGTTTGCCTAATGAGGGAGGTGGTTAGAATGGCGAAACTCGTAATCTCATCCGTTGTTGTCTCACTGTTATATGGTGCTTTGGCTGCACAAACTTCCACTGAGCAAACCAAAATCGTCCCCGTCATGTTGTACCCCGACACGGATCACGGAACCTGCAGTATCGGGCTGCAGGTTAATGCAGGCGGAGCCGTCTTACGATCAGGACCGGGTGAGGATTTCCGCGTAATTGCTACATTAAAAGCAGGCCATGTGGTTTCTGGGTGTAACGAACAGAATGGCTGGGATGGCATCATCGATGGACAAGATGAATCCTGTAGCGTTGGCATATCGGTAAACGTAGTTCGCCCCTATTCTGGTCCTTGCAACAGTGGGTGGATTGACCAGAGTTTTCTAACGTCGATTTATGGCTAGTTTGGTCTCCTGATCCCAGGGCCCACTCCGAGGCTGGCTACCATTTGGGAACCTTCGGGTTGCCGTTACGGCGCACCTGTTCAACTTGATGTCCTGTATGTCTTGAGCATGACGGCACAAAGTGTCCCGATGAATAGTTCGAGCGCCAGGATTTGCAGCATCGAACTGCTTGGCACGCCATCGGCAACCAAGCTTACCACACGCGACAGACCGTAGGATAGGTATACGGTGGTAGAGACGATCAGCGCTAAGAAAGCCATCTTGGCCCGAATGGCGCCCATAAGGATGAACAAACCGGATGCCAGCACCACGCCGCCTGAAGACCTCATTTCATTCAGGAGGTTCACATCATCGCCAAGCACAATTCCTGCGGATGCGTGGAAAGCATGCGGCATGAACAGGACGCCAACGCCAACACCAGTTGCGATCAATCCCGAAACGGTCAGTGTTATTCTGGTCAAGGCTGAGTTTTTCATCTTCGTCTCTTTCATGTGTTTTTCGATGACCTTCAGATATGCCATTTCAAAATACGAACAATGCCTGAAAGTCCCGTTTGCTTACCATTTCGTCGAGCTTGGATGGACTTTTGGGCAAGGGATGCATTATCAATCTTAAACTATGCAAACGAGTGATCATCATATTCCGGATCCGTCGTCAGTCGCTCACTCCCTTGGTGATCCTCTGGGCGAGGTCCTCCACCTGCTCAAATTGACTGGTACGTTTTACTGCCAGTCCGATCTGTCGGCGCCGTGGGGTATCGATATTCCAGAACTTGGCGGTGTCATGGCGTTTCTCGTGGTCACTGACGGTCACTGCTGGCTTGAGGTCGCCGGTGAACAGCCACTGCATGTAGAAAAAGGCAACCTGGTCTTACTCACTTGCGGATCGAAACACCGTCTGCTTAGCGAGCTGAACGCATCATCAGTGGATCTCGCCACTCTTCCGGTGCGCAAGATCACTGAGGCCTACGAAACGCTACAGTTTGGTGGCAGAGGTGAATTGACCCGTGCCATGTATGGAATTGTCCGGTTTGACCATGCCGCGGGTCAGCGGTTAGTGAACTTGCTGCCGAACGTTTTAATGATCGATACGTGGAGCGCGCAGTCTAGTGCTTGGCTGCAAAGTACCCTGCAGTTCATCGCAAGCGAAGCGCGTGAGCTGCGCCCCGGCGGAGAGACCGTGATCACTCGACTGGCGGATATTATCGTCATTGAAGCGATCAGGAATTGGATCAATACTGCACCCGAGGCCAATAAGGGTTGGCTGGGTGGTGTTCGGGACGATCAAATTGGACGGGCGATCATGGCGATACATCGTACACCGGCGCAGGATTGGAGCGTGCAATCTTTGGCAAAGACGGCGGGTATGTCCCGTTCCGCCTTTTCAGCGCGATTTACCGGCCTTGTTGGTCAGTCGGCGATGCAATATCTGACGACTTGGAGAATGCAGCTGGCGCGGACTAAGCTTCTTGAAACGTCTCTATCAGTGTCAACGATTGCGGATAGCCTGGGCTACCAATCGGAACCTGCATTCAGTCGTGCCTTTAAACGCGTTTTCAAGGTGCCGCCTGGGCGCATTCGCCAGTTAAAAAAGGCCGCCAATCTTGATCTCGATCGTGAAGTGGGTTCTGAGCAATTGGCAACCGACAATACTAGATGAGAGTCTACTCGTTCCGAACTGCCGTCATCCGCCTATCTTAGGTTCCAGTTGGAAGTTCAAGTGTTGCGTTCACCCTTTGAACTCACTGTCCAGTGTTGACGACGCATCAGACACAATCGTGGTCCGACTGCGGGCGCTGGCCGCCGGCGATAGATTCTAGAATACCCTTGTTGCTGCACTGCATGTCGCGTCCGGCGAACCAATCAAATTTCATCACCCGATCAGCGTGCGGAGTGATCAATCTTGGCCGAGTTATGGGTCCATGCGCATTGAAACCCCAAGAATAACCACGTTGCTCGGCCAGACCAAACAGGGTCTCGCGCCGCCAGTCGAAATCGGGCGGCAGATAGTTTCTGGTGTTCAGGTCTCCGCCGAAAAGCACCGCATATCAGGGGCATATTGGTCAATTGCGTCCAGTAATTTGGAAATCTGCAGATGGCGATGGTCGGCACTCGCTTTGCTTTCTAGATGGGTCGAGACCACGCAGAGCGGCCTTGTTTTACCTGGCACCACAGCGATGATCGCCATGCGTCCGCCCCGCCGTAGTTGATCCGGGTCGCTAGTTCCGGACTCATAGGTGAACCAATGGCCGCGATCATCTAGCCGAAGCATCGCGATCTGTTCAAACGGAACCGAGGACAAAATTGCGTTGCCATGCCACCCAAGCGCATTGAAATCGTCGGTGCAAAAAGCACGTTCGGTTGGACCGCCAAGGTCAAGCTCGTGGAACTCCACCCCAAAGACATATTGCATGCCCAGTCGTTCGGCGATTTCTTCTGTGGTGTGACGCTTGCTGGTCCGCGCCATGCCGTGATCGACCAATGACTACAGAACAATCTGCGGCGCAATGAGGCTTAAGTGGTCTGCTGTCTCAGCTGGAAAGAGACAGCGTTCAACATTCCACGCGGCCACCGGGAAATCTGCAGACTGTGTCTCAACGCTCGCTGGGCCGCCCAGTTGCACTGCATTCGTTGCGGGCATATCCGACAGAATTGCGCGGTGTGTTTCAGCGGTTCGTGGAGCGGTCAGTATCCGGGAGTGCTCGGCAGGGGTGATGGGCGGCAGTTCAGGAACAACGGTCGTAATCATATCGCTTTCCCTGTGTTTTTGTCGAACATCTGCAGCGCCTCGGGGCGCTGGCCACCTGACAGTTGGCTGGGCTTGCTATCCAGGTAGTCATTTAGGTTCAACATTTTTGCCGCCTGCTGGACCTTTGCTTCGATTACATCTGCGAATGTTTTGCGATTTTTCAGCCCATAGCCGATATTTTGGCGAACAGTCATATGCGGATAAAGCGCGTAGTTCTGGAACATCATTGCGATGCCGCGGTCAGACGGGTCAACGTTATTCACTAGCCGGTCACCAATGCGCAATGCGCCTTCGGTGATGTCATCCTACCCGGCGATCATTCGCAACAGGGTAGACTTGCCGCATCCCGATGGACCGACCAGTAACGCGAAGTCTCCATCCTTGATTTCCAGCCGCGTAGAGGCCACGGATTCGAACCCGTTGGGATATACTTTTTGAACATTTTCCAGGGATACCTGTGCCCTTTTCTTGTCTTTACTTATCAGATTTGGTCAATCCCTTGACGAACCAGTTCTAAAAAAAGATCACCTCCGCGACGGGCGACAGGATTGCAATGAGGGCCAGCATATTGGCGCGGCCATATTCGGGGATGTTGTTGCCTTCGAAGTCCTGGGTGATCTGCTTGATGCCGCGCACCAACGTATACATGCCCTTTTCGGTGGTGATCATCGTTGGCCATAAATATTGGTTCCAGCCATAGACAAACATGATGATGAACATCGCCGCGATCATGGTCTGGGACAGGGGCATCAGGATATCGATGAAGAACTTGATCGGCCCGGCGCCGTCAATCCGCGCCGATTCGACCATCTCTTCGGGGATTGAGCGGAAATATTGACGGAAAAAGAACGTCGCGGTCGCCGAGGCAATCAGCGGTACGATCAGGCCAGTATAGGTGTTCAGCAGGCCCAGTTTCTGAGCAACTTCATAAGAGGGCTGAAGGCGGACTTCGAGTGGCAACAGTAGCGTGGTGAAGATCAGTCAGAAGGCAAAGGTGGCAAAGCGCAGGCGGAAATAGACCAGTGCATAGGCGGTCATCATGCCAATCACGATCTTGCCCAATGCAAAGTCCAATCCCAGGATCATCGAGTTGATCAACATCGAAGTGCCAGAGTTCTCGCCGAAAAACCCGGAGGCTTCGAACATTATTTTGTGAAAATTGGCTACGAACTGGTTGCCGATCACAAACTCGGGGCCGTTTTGTATGGTTTGCACATCTGTGGTTGTTACGGTCTGAAGCACCATCAGCATTGGGGTCGGCATGCACAGCGCGCCGGTGATCAGGATCGCATGATCCGCCATTGTGCTCCACTTGATCGGGCGGGCAGGTATAGGGGTGATATCCGTCATTTCTGGATCCTCAGGTGTAGTGAATGCGGCGTTCGATTAGGCGGAACTGGAATACGGTCAGGGCCAGAACCAGCACCATCAAAACCACCGATTGGGCCGAGCTGCCGCCAAGATCATTGCCGCGAAACCCATCAACATAGACTTTGTAAACAAGGGTCATCGGGTTATTTCCTGGCTCGCCCTTTACCATCGTGTCGATGATGCCAAAGGTGTCGAACAGTGAATAGGTGATGTTGATGATCAGCAAGAAGAACCCGGTGGTGGCCAGCAGCGGAAAGGTGACGTCCCAGAACCGGCGGGTGGCGGATCCATTGTCGATCAACGCGGCCTCGCGCACCGATTTGGGAATAGCTTGCAGCCCGGACAAAAAGAAGATGAAGTTGACGGGAACTTGTTTCCAGACCGAGACCAGCACCATGGCGGTGGCCGTGTCGTTAAAGTTCACTCCCAGTTTGAAATCGCAGCCGATGAAGCCGGCCACAGGTGGCGCAACTGCGTAGACCCATATCAGCAGTGTGCGATAGGTCTTGGCGCCACGGATCACGCCGTCGGCCTTAACCGCCAATAAACGCGCCAGCGACAATGAAAAGAAAGTGACAAGCAGGGTGAAGATCAGCGTAAAGCGGCCTACTTTCATGTACTTGGCGCTGTTTGCAAGATCGGTGTAATTGTCCATTCCGAAATAGGTGGAGCCAAAGCCAAATGGGTCCTGGAGGTACAGCGATGAGTGCACCGCATGGGCGGCGGGCCAGTAGAAAAAGATGGCGATGATCAACAGCTGCGGCACCAACAGCAGGATCGGCAGCCAACGTGCGGTGAAACCTGCGTGTTTCATGAGATCTCCGGTCATAAGAGGACGGCCGCAGGGGCTTCGACCGTTCAAAGTGTTGAATGTTGATCGCTTACTTTTGAGTTTTGGCGAACTTGGCGAGCAGAGCGTATGCTTCGGTCTCAATGGCAGCAAACGAGTCCTCTACCGTAGTTTCACCAGTCAGGATGCGGCCGAATTCACGGTTCATCACGTCACGGATCTGCACATAAAAGCCCATGCGATAGCCCTTGGTATTTTCGCCAACGGGCAGGGATAGCTGCTGGATGCCTACTTCGGCGGCAGGGGCGCGGTCATAATACCCATCGGCTTTGGCCATTTCATAAGCGGCTTCGGTGATCGGCACGTAGCCGGTTTCCTGGTGCCAGAAATACTGAGTTTCTGGCTTGGTCAGGAACTGGAAGAAGGCAGCGGTTGCTTTGTTCTCGTCTGCGTCGTGACCAGCCATGGCGAACAGCGAGGCACCACCGATAAAGGTCTGCTTGGGCTCGGTTGTGACCGCTTCCCAATAGGGCAAATAAGTGGCTGAGAAATCAAAACTCAGGTCTTTCTTGGGCAGACCACCAAAGGAGCCGGAAGATCCCAGCCAGATCGCAACTTTGCCTTCCTCAAACGGGGTTTGGTTGTCGCTCCAACCGGTGCCGAACCATTCAAAGAAGCCGTCCTTCTGCCATTTAGTGACAGCCGTGAAGTGCGCTTTGATGGCGTAGTTGTTGACCTGGGTCTTGGTGCCTTCGGTGCCGTCATAACCATTGTTGTTGGTGGCAAATGGCAGGTTGTGACGTGATACGAAGTTTTTAGTGAAGATCCACGGCAGTTGCGATTTGGCCAGCGCAGTATAACCAGCCGTTTTCAAGGCAGGCGCGGTAACACTCTGGAACTCTTCCCTGGTCTTGGGCGCCGTAACGCCAGCCTTTTCCGTGGCTTGTACGTTGAAGTACATGATGGGCGACGAGCTGATGAACGGCATGCCGATCATTTTCCGTTAGCATCGGCGTGGAAATAGCGCACACCAGAGATGTAGTTGTTGATGTCAAAGGCGACACCGATTTCGATCAGAAGATCCTGAACCGGAATGGTTGCACCTTTGGCACCGATTGCGGTGGCGGCGCCAGCGTCAAAGACCTGCATGATGTTGGGCTGATCACCAGCGCGAAACGCGGCGATGCCTGCGGTCAGGGTTTCTTCGTATGTGACTATACAAACCGGCGTGATTTTGTAGTCATCCTGCGAGGCGTTGAAATCTTTGGCAATGGTGTTGACGGTTTCACCCAGAGCGCCGCCCAGAGCGCCGCCCATGGCGTGCCACCAGGTGACTTCAACTTCGGCTAAGGCGGTGTTTGCCATCATGGCAAATGCGGCAGCAGCCGTCGTGATTTTGAACTGGTTCATGTATGGCCTTCGGTTCCAGGCACGGTTCAGGCGCAGTGGAACAGTCGATAGAAATGGAGAGACGACAGCCGCTCTCCCGGGTGAATGTGGTCTACTTGGCACAAGCGTTCGGCGACCCTTGATCTGTGACTGTGAGGTGAAGCTATTCTTACAGTGTCATGAAATCACTCAAGAACAGGCAGGGATTTTGTCGGTGGAGATCTACCGAAAGATACGGATCGTTTCTGAACCGTGTGAAAAAACACAGTTGCAAAGGAAAGAAGGTGTTGAACCGGCCCGAGACCAAAAGGGTGGGGTTTCTAGGTCGAAGCGTCGACAAAGAAACCCCAAGAAGAGTTCTTGGACAGGTGAAATGCACCCTCATTTGGGGTAGCACAATAGTCTGTCCAGACTGGAATGTGTCAAAGGTCGCTGTGAAGAAACTTAACATGAAACGCAGAGAGCGTCTCTTTCCGCCTTAGTCTCCGCAATGCTGGTCTACGATGCGTTGAACCATCGGGGCAAAATGCCAAAAGTCCGGGGTTTCCATGTCAGCATGTTTACCGGCGTCGTCCAGATACCTGACTTGAATGATTTTTTTCAAGTTCGGCATTCTAGCGAAGTCGGCCACTTCTTGGGGTATCATCGCCCCCCCTTGCAGGTTCAAAGAATGAACCGACGCGGTCGACAGGCGTTTGTAATAGTCCGGCTTGGTCGCGCACAAATAGCGCTTGGCCGCCACGTGATAGCGCACGCAGTCCGTCACCACTGAAGAAAAGAACTCGGCCAGCACCTGTGCACCAGCCTCTTCGTGGAAACGGTCTTTGGTATCGGCCATCGAAAATGTTCCGAATTCCGATGTGAAATGCCCGATGTCGTGCAACAAAGCGGCGACAATTATATCGTCGCCCTGTCCGTTATTTTCCGCAATCGTCGCGCCCTGCAACATGTGTTGAGCCATTGTTACTGGCTCGCCCAGGTATTCCTCATCGCCGCAGCGTTCAAAGATATCACCGATAAAGGCCACGATGTTCTGGCGGGTTAGGGTGGAGAAATCAGGCTTGCTCATTGCGCAGCCGCCAATGTCTTGGCCTGTAGACTGGCAAGCTTTGACAGCAACCCGTCTTTATCCGCATAACAGCCCTGAAGCCAACGGGTGCCGGCCCCGGAGTAGGCTTTGCGCGCGTGCAGAACACGGGTGTTGTCTACCACAAAACTCTCACCAGGATTCAGACGGAAAGTAACCTCCATTTCCGGGTCGTCGATTATTTCACCCAAGCGGCGATAAGCGGCGTAATAACTGTCCATTTTCTCAAAAGGCACATCCGTTACTGCAGCCAACGACCGGTTGTTGAACCGGACCGCGATCAATTCACCATCGGGGGACAACTCGATCATGGGACGGCGAGACCGCAAAACAACATCATCTTCGCCAGCATATTCGAACTTGGCACAATACTGGCTCAAGACGTCAAACCATTCAGGGGATTCTTCGCGTAGACGTTGGGCAGCGCGAAACCCATCGACCACCATGTTCTCACCACCAGCAGCCGAGCTTTCTAGGCAATAGAGCACTTGTAGAGAAGGGACCGGATCCCGGTATGGGTTGTCGGTATGGGCCTGCAGTCCCAGCCCGGTATAGGCTAGGTTCTTTGGATTTACCTCGGTACGGACTTCGAAATGACGTCCATAATTAGTTTCGCGCACAAACCCAAACAGATCGACGACCTGCATCAGGGCCAAATCGGTGACTGGGCCGTTTTCCAGCTTGCCAAAACCGTAGCGAGCAACCTGCTTCAACCAGCCTGCCAATGCATGATTATCTGCGCTGACTTTAGTGAAATCAGCAACGGGAAGGTCTGACATCAGGTCGCTGTCCCAAGTTTCAACAGATTGAGCAGTCCATCCAGTGTCGTTGCTGTCAGCCTTGTCATAAGCGTTGTCCATCAACCAACCTAGTTGGTAGGTCACGCTCTTGCCTTCGGGGGCAAAAACTAGTGTTACGGTCTCCCCCTCGATGGCCGCCGACGCAATTGTGGTCGTTGCCGGAATATCGCGTAGCGCCAATAGGCGCTGACCGTTGCCGACTGCGCGGGTTTCTGAATCCCAAGCATTGTCCCGCAGCCACATTGCATGGAACCGTTTCGCCTTGCCCTGCACTTGGATGGCGAGGTGATTGCCGTTGTCATGAACAGAAAGTGTTGCCATCGGTAAATTCCTCAATCCCGAGTCATGTTTAGGCTATAATTGGACTGGATACGGCATTAAGTAAAATTAGCTGTTTGCAGTCTGAGGTGTTGTTTCTCTAATGTTAAATCGTCAACTTGATAACCTTCCGCTTGAGTGGATCCGAGCATTTGAAGCAGCCGGCAGAACTGGCAGCTTTACTGCGGCGGCCGCAGAAACTGGGCTGACTCAGTCAGCGGTCAGCCAACGCATAGGCAATCTGGAACGTCAAATCGGCACCGCTCTCTTTATCAGGCAGGCACGCGGCGTCATTTTGACTGTGGATGGGGAAACATGGTTGCCTTATGTCAGTTCGGCGCTCAACAGCTTGCGGCACAGTTCCGAGGCCTTGTTCGGCGTCCAAAGACAACATCTTACCATTTCTGCAACGGCAAGCATTATCGACTTGTGGATCGCACAGCGCCTGCGCCTTCTTCCAGAACAAGAGAATATTCAGATTTCGTTCAAATCGATGGTGCTTGCTTCGGATGACGGGCAACAAGATGACATCATTAAGATCAGGTACGGTGCCGGTGATTGGCCGCAGCACTTTAAGGTGCCGCTTTATAAAGAAGAAATTAGTCCTGTGGCTGCGCCAGGGCTGCTAGAAAATACAAAGTGCTGGCAATCATTACCACGGCTAAACCTGTCGGGGCCTCGACCGGGTTGGAAAGAATGGGCCAATCAGACGGGAGACCCGGTAACCCCGGTGCCAATGTTACGGTTTGACGCTTTTTCCTCTGCGTTAGCTGCAGCACGAGCAGGGCTTGGGGTCGCTCTGGCATCACTCCCTCTGTGCCAAGAGGATTTGCGATCAGGGCGGTTGGTCAGATTGTCTGAGACGACATTGGGCAACCAGAGTACGAACTGGCTGTTGGCATCCGAGCACGCTTTGTCGCAGCGTCAGTGGAAGATGCTCTCGAAACTCTTGGCCAAAAGAGATTAACGCAGGTCAGGAATTCTCGTTTGCTGTAAGACGTGAGGCCTGAGGTGTGCAACACAGCTTATCCCGACACCGTTCAAACCCGTTGTCAAATCTGGGCGCCCCAATCAACTAGCAGGTGTGACATCCGGGTAAGTCCAACGTCCAATTTTGCCGCGGCACCGCCGCCGACACCTAGTCGAATGTGGCTCGCAAGACCATAAGCAGTGCCTGGCAGTAAAAATGTTCTGTACGGGTCAGCCAGCAGACGTTTTGCAAAGACATCACTATCTATACCCTCTGCCAGTCGTGCCAAACCTATCAATCCGGCCTCGGGCCGGTGCCAGGATAGTTTGGGCTCGGCGGCGATGTATGTGTCCAGATACTCAAGTGTGGCGATGCTGTCGCATCGTGCCTTGGCCAAAGCCTGGGTTAGACGATCAGGGCGCAGAGCAACTTCAGCGATCACTTCACCCATGACATTCATAATCTCACTGCTGTTTTCCCGCAGGACAATCGCATCCATCACCATATTTTTGTCGCGGCAGATCAGCCAGCCGGTGCGCAGCCCCTGCAACCCCAAGGCCTTGGACACGCTGCCCGTGGTAATGCCGCGCGCATAGATACCAGCAATCGACGGAGCCCTGTCAGCAGTCCATTCCAGCCCGGCATAAACCTCGTCTACGACCAGCCAGGCGCCGACCTTGTCAGCAATCTGCGCAATGCGGTGCAGGTCCTCTGTGCTTAACAATTTGCCAGTTGGGTTGTTTGGGTTAGTCAGGAAAATCAGCCGGGTTTTCTCGGTGACCAGATTTTCCAGCTCATCCAGCGGCAAAGCCCAGCCTGCGGCTTCATCTCTTTCGACCAGCTTGACCGTGGCTCCTCTGGCCTTGGCCAAAACTTCAATTTGGGGCCATCCAGGTGTTTCCGTTACAACCTCATCCCCGGCTTCGACAAGCTGCATGAACGCAAGATAATTAGCTTCGGCAGCGCCAGCTGTGATCAGGACATCCTCGGCGGTACAAATCTTCCCTAAATCCGCCTGATCGATGACACGCTGGCGTAGGGATGGCAGTCCCCGAAAGGATTTTAGATTCCAATCAAGCGACATGTCCCGGTCTAGGTCATCCAGAAAATCACCCAGTTTTGGCGACTCAGCCAGCGAAAAACCAATAAAGGCCTCGGGGTCTGTCTCGGTTGTATCCAGCAGATACTGGAACAGCGTATGAATCTTGACTTTCATTTGTGACCCGTGATGGTTGGAGAAACTTTGAGAGGGATCCTATGCAAGTCAAAGGTTATTTGAAAGGGCGACCGCTCTCGTTGAATGTTTTGGATTACGGACTGTTCAAAGTGCATGCAAACGGCAGGGTCATTGGCATCTGCGGTTTCTTGATTCAGACAGACGCCGGTGAATCCGTTCTGGTTGATACCGGATTTCCGCAAAAATACGCCGAAGACAAAGCTGCGGCCACAGAGCAGGACAGGCTGTATGAGTTCGGGGAAGTTCTGGAGTGTGAGATGGCGAATATGCCGGCAGCCCAACTTGCCCTGGCGGGGATCAAACCGGATCAGATCAATCTGCATATCCTGACCCACACCCACATTGACCATGTTGGCGGCCTTGGTGATTTTCCGCAGGCTCCGATTTTGGTGTCAGGCGAGGAGAGACGTTTGCCCAAACCGCTTTACTGGGGCGATGTTCAGCCGCTTGAGTGGCCAGATCAGGAGTATCTGGTGATCGAAGATGACGTTGAAATTGGCCCCGGGTTTCGTGTCCTTACCGCGCCGGGCCATGCGCCGGGCCAATTGGCACTATTGCTGGATTTGCCAGAGACTGGGATGGTTTTGTTGACCAGCGACGCGATCTCGCGCCCAGCTGAAATCGACGAGAAGTTCGCCGGGTCCTGGAACGAGGCGAAAGCCATTGCCAGCGCAGATCGCTTGATGAACCTGGCCAAAGAAACCGGCGCGTTTGTGATCTATGGGCATTCGCCCGAGCAATGGCCCACCCTCAGAAAAGCGCCCGAGGCCTATTCCTAGCGCACATCGCGCCCCTGATTGAGAATGATGATATTGCCGCTGGAGATATCCCCGGCAGGTGAGATCAGGAAGGCGACCCAATTGGCAATTTCGGACGGGTCCATCGCGCGTCCGTGTGGCATCGCAGAAATTGCTTGTTGTAGAACCTCATCGCTAAGCACATCGAACAACGGTGTGGTGGTCATCGCTGGAGCAATCGAATTAACAGCGATTTTCTCTGCCGCATAACGCCGCGCAAGGTCTTTGGTCAACGTGTCCATCGCCGCTTTGCTGGCACGGTAATGTGGTGGATCAAAAACATCAAAATTATAGGCGCCGTTGGATGAAATATTGACGATCTTGCGCACGCCGGGACGATCCATCATCAAAGGAACCGCTTGCTGGCAACAATAAAACGCCGAATTGAAGTTTATCGCCATCTGGCTGGTGAGTTCTTGCGCCGGGATATTCGGGAAGTCGGACATCAGGCAGGTTCCGGCATTATTGACCAACGCGTCCACGCCGCCATGCCGGGACTTAATGTCGGCAAATGCCTCGGCAACTGCGGTGGCATCTGTCAGGTCAACGGCCAAGCTGTGAAAGCCATCGTCGATGGATGTCGACGTTTCTTCGAGCCTTTCAGCTGATACGTCCAGTCCGATCACGGTCAACCCGTCTTGCACCAGTTTGAGGCAGATCGCGCGACCCATTCCTCCACCTGCTCCTGTAACAACCGCAATTTTTTCCGGCATGATGATCTCTAACCTTAAATTTTCTCTTCAGATTTATGGAGAACGCTAGACTTGGAGATCCCACTTGTACAGACGGCTTCTTGCTTGGCTCATCCCGCTCCAGGTGGCTGTCTTTAACAGTTCGTATGAGTGTCAGCGCTGGGTTGTTCGTGACCATGACGGCAGAGGGAAATGGTCTTTTGGCGTGGCGCCTTGCCGTGCCCATAGGGGATTATCCTGTCGAAACCAAGAGATTGAATAGGGTATCTGTTTCAGTTCTGTCCGCCAGAGTGCGGGCCTGCGACAGGAAACTGTCTGACCAATCCTGACCCAACACCGGCGCCGTCAGGTTTTGGAACTTGGACCAGATCACCGCGTCCGACACTTTGTTTTCCGGATCACCTTGCGCCTCAGTTGCCTTTGATGACAGCACCCGGCCATCCTTTAGATGTAGGTGAACTCGGGCGAAGCGGTGGGCAGGGAAGGCGGTGTTAAATGTCTCGGTCTCAGAGATTTCCACCTGGTTTGCCATTGCCATGATCTCCGGGTCATCCAGCCCATCCTGTGTCACCTCTTGCACTCCGATTGTGCCACGGACCAGCGCGGCAGCGGCGGCAAAGGGGAGCGAATACTGGGCTTGCTCGGTGTTGGTGGGGATCGCGTTCAGCCGTTTGGCCTCGTGAAAGGTCTCAACTTTGATCCGGGCCACCTGATCGGCGCTGATGTCATGATCCCGAACCAGAGCCAGCACCCCTTCGGCGGCAGGCTGAGCCCAGCGGCATATAGGGTAAAGCTTGATGTATTGCTGGGTGACGTACCAATTCTGCCCCAGATCCGCCCAGATCTCGGCGAGTTCCGGATTTTCCATGGTGATGGCTGGCGCGCCGGTAAACCCATCTTTGGCCAGATAAGCCGCCGACACCCCAGCCATGGCCCCCCAGCCCGAGCCGTCCTTGACCATTGTGGGGGCATCAATGCACCGCATCATCTGACTGCGCGGGCCGTGATATTCTGCGGTGCCAACGGCCTCGCGGGTCTGGGTCATAGCCAAGCCGATTTGACGCGCGCCAAGCGCTGCCGTGGCCAGTGAGATCCAGGCGCCAGAGGTGTGGTAATCACAAGCACTGGCATGCAACGCAATTCCGGCCCGGGTGCCAATTTCATAACCGATGACGATGCTGGTCAGCAGTTCCTTAGGATCGGCAACGCCCTCGGCCTGCATCATTGCGATCAGGCCGGGAATAACACCGCAGCCCACATGGCCCTTGGTTAGTTTGTGGCCATCATGAGCATCCAGCGCGTCAATGGTCATGCCATTCGCAAGAGCGGCGCCCGCTGCGCTGACCCGGCGACCGTCTTGCCACAGCGTAGCCTGATCACCGCCAAACTGACGGGCAGCATGGTTGTGAATAATCTGAGACAAACCGGTCTGCGAGCCGCCAACGGCAACGCCAATGGTGTCAACCAAACAACGGGTCGCTTCGTGAATGGCCGCAGCGGGCAGATCCTCAAAACGGGTGTCATGAATGAATTCCAGAGCTGTCATGGTGCCGTCCTCACATTTACGAGTAATAGGATCGAAACGCAGCTATCGCCGTATCCAATCCTTCATCTGTCACATCGCGATGCAACACCATGCGGATCGCGGGTGATTGACCGCCAATCCGCACACCAGCATTGGCCATGTGGATGCCCAGAGGCTGGTGATGTTCGGGGGCAGGGGTGAAAAACAGCATATTGCTACCTTGCTTCACTTCACCAACATTCAACTTGCGCAGCGCATCACCCATCCTCGCCGCCCGCGCGTGATCTTGGGCAAGGTCGGGTATGTTATTGTCCAGAGCATATAACCCGGCTGCGGCCAGAACCCCAGCCTGTCGCATAGCGCCCCCCAGGATTTTGCGGTTTCGCCGCGCTTGGCTCATCACGGCTTGAGGACCCAGCAGAACCGATCCAGCTGGTGCGCCAAGGCCCTTGGACAGGCAGACCGATACAGTGTCGGCACACTTCGCCAAATCGGTCGCCCGACAGCCTAAAACAGTGATTGCATTGAAAAACCGGGCTCCGTCCAAATGGACCGCCAGACCGGAGTTCCATGCCACCTGAGCTGCCGCCTGCATTTTTGTAAGTGAGATCACCTGGCCGCCAACTGTATTTTCCAGGCATAGCAATCGGCTGCGGGCGTAATGGGGGTCGTCGTCTTTGATGTTATCAGCCACCAAGGCCGGAGACAGGGCGCCATCCAGATCTGCCGCAATGGCGTTCATTGAAACGCCAGCCAATACCGATGCGCCCGCCGCTTCGTCACAATAGATATGGTAGCTGTCGCCGATGATCACCTCGTCCCCGCGGCCACAATGGGCCATCACGGCGGCAAGGTTGCTTTGCGTACCGGTAGGAAAGAACACAGCTGCCTCTTTGTCCAGCATCTGAGCCATACGCGCCTCCAACGCAGTGACACTGGGGTCTTCGCCGTAAACATCGTCGCCAACATTTGCTGTTGAAATGGCTGCCCGCATGGCATCGTCCGGTCGGGTCATGGTGTCAGAACGCAGATCGCAGACGCACCCTAGGGCGTCGCCAGTCGAGTTCATGTTGCCATAGAGACTCATTTGGTGATCTGCGTGTAAGCCAGTGCCGCAACGATATGCACACGTTGGGTTTCGCCGCCATTTAGTGCTGTATGGTAGCCTCGGGTGTCGGTGAAATAGACCGAGCCATCAGCCGGTAAATGGGTGACGTGGTGGTTCACAATAAACAGGGATCCAGGATTTGAGATCACCGGAATGTGCAAGCGGGGCTCGGGATCGCGGTGCCAGGAGTTGCAGTTGTACATCCCCTTGGACAATACCCGTGTCCGACCTATAGGGAACCGCTTGGCCAATTCTTGGTGGACGTGCTCAAAATATGTTCCAGCGAATTTTGGATTGAACTCGGAAAAATCAATCTCGGGTACTAGATCCTCGCGTGGCTCCTCGACGTAACGCGCGTCGCTGCGCAGCCAGTAGCGGCCCGACAGGTCATTCGGGGTCCATTCTGTTTGGCCGGGCCGTTGGCTCAAGGGTAGGGCGGCGAAACCTTGATCTTGCATGTCACCTTGGAACGGTTCTCGTTCAAGGCACTGATCCAGCGCTTTGCGGAGTTCCTCAATGTCAAACGTGAGGTCAAGTTTTTGGATACCAGGACCGGGCTTAAACGCCGCAACTGATGTGGTATCCGGATTAGTCTTCATCCATCCTTCGACGGCCCGAACATCCAAGTCATATATTTGTGCAGTGAAAGCCATGTGTCTCATCCTTTGAAGCATATCACATTGCCGACAGACTAAGTTCGGCGGGTCATCTGAGAAAAGTCTCGTTTCTGAATGAGTTGATGCATTTTTGTTGTCAACTACAGGTCGCTCGGGCCCTTGGTTTAGTATCTCCGTTTACGGCTTGAGAAACCACTTTCTAAGCCGCTCGATCTTTTGAATCCCAACTTTCATGACTGGGGTTAGCAGGTAATATGCGCTTTTCGGTACTGTTTCATGAGGATGCGCCTTGACTAAAGTGCCGTCAGTCAGTTCTCGTTCCACCAAAACACGAGGCATAACGGCTAGTCCATGCCCGCCTTTGATAGCATCAATCAGCATTTCGAATTGGCTAAACATTGGCCCGATAATGCGACGCGGCAAAGTGAAATTCTGGTCTTTCAGCCAAATTCCCCAAGTTTCGGGGCGCGTGGTGTGTTGTAGGATGCGAAAATTCAGCAGGTCGGCCGGGTGGACGAGACTACTCGGCAGAAATCCAGGCGCGGCTACTGCGACAAGCGTCTCGCTCATCAGGTAGTCTGCACGATACCCGGACCATGGCGGGTCTCCCTGCACAATTGCCAAATCCACCAGATTTGGATCAACGTCAGCGTTTGACAAATAGGTAATGGTGTTGAGGGTCAGGCCGGGTTGCAGTTGCGACAGCTGCATAATTTTGGGCATCAACCAGCGACTGCCCAAGGTGGGATAAACGCCGACATTCAGCGCACCGTCAAGGCTGTCGTGAGATTTGATCTTGAGGAACGTCGCTTCCAAAACTTCCAATTGCGGCGACAGTTCAGCGATCAGTGTCTTCCCGGCCGCGGTTAACGTGACTCGTTGTTTGGCGCGGGTAAACAACAGCTGTTTTACAAAACCCTCGAGCCCCTGAATCTGTCGGCTCAACGCGCTTTGAGTGATGTTCAACTCTTCGGCGGCGCGGGCAAAATTTTCGGTCCGGGCGGCGGCCTCAAAGCAAAGCAAAGCAGTGATGGAAGGGATGCGTCGGCGCATATGGCTCACTTTGGTAGCAATGGACTGCAATTAATCGAATTAACGCATCAAATCATTCAATAGTCTACACCTAGCATGATGGCGATATGCGCTAAGGACCGCCAGCTTGGTGGCAGCGAAAGCGACCAGGCATTGGCGTTTGAAGCTATCCATCAGTGCGCATCACTTCGAGCAACAAAACATGCGTCATAGCCCGTGAATTTTTCATGCATGTTTTGGTGGGGCACAGCTATGGTCTGCCTGATGTCGAACAAAGGGATCTATCGTGAAGACACATGCGCAGGCGGTTGTGATTGGGGGCGGGCTCGTGGGCTGCTCGATCTTGTATCATTTGGCCAAATTAGGCTGGAAGGACGTTGTTCTTCTGGAGCGGGACGAGTTGACTTCGGGGTCAACCTGGCACGCGGCAGCAAATATTCACGGGTTGCATGACAGCACCAATATCAGCCGAATTCAGCACTACACCATGAATTTGTACAAACAGCTGGAAACGGAAACCGGGCAGGGCTGCGGTGTTTTCCAACCCGGATCGCTGTACTTGGCTCAGACCGAAGAACGCGAGCATCAGTTGCGCTTGCAAGAGGCCAAGGCCCGCTATTATGGCATGAACTTCCACGAAGTGAGCAGAGAAAAAGCCGAAGAATTGCACCCTTTGGCCAATTATGACGGCATTCGCTGCATTATGTTCGAGCCGGACGGTGGTAATGTGGACCCGTCGGGCGTCACCCAAGCCTATGCCGCAGGGGCCCGGCAGATGGGCGCAGAAGTGGAACGGTTCTGCCCAGTGACAGCCACCATCCAACAACCGGACGGAAGCTGGGTGGTTGAGACCCCAAAAGGCAATATCCACACCCAGTGGATCGTGAACGCGGCGGGTTTATGGGGACGCGAGGTTGCTGCTTTGGCCGGGATTACCTTGCCGCTGCAACCAACCGAGCATCAGTATTTTGTCACCGAAAGTATGCCTGAAATTTCCAGCATGGACCGACGGTTGCCATCGATCGCAGATCGGGACGGCGAATACTATCTGCGCCAGGAAGGCAACGGGTTGCTGATTGGTGCCTACGAGAAAGACATGCGTTTCTGGGCTGAAGAAGGCACGCCGCAGGGATTTGGTCACGAGTTGTTTGCTGATGATCTTGACCGGATCATGGACAATGTCATGCGCGCGATGGACCGTGTGCCAGCAGCGGCGACGGCAGGGGTTAAACGGGTGATCAATGGGCCAATGATCTGGTCACCAGATGCAAATGCGCTCTATGGTCCGGTGCCTGAATTACAGAACTATTTTTGCTGTACGGGGATTATCCCTGGGTTCTCGCAGTCTGGTGGGCTGGGGCTGATGTCAGCGCAGTGGATGATCGACGGAGAACCCGAGTATGACATGTTTGCCTGGGATCTGGCCCGGTTCGGTGATTGGGCGGACAAAAAATTCACCAAGGCCCGGGTCGAAGACCAATATACCCACCGGTTCAAAATCCATTTCCCAAATGAGGAACGCTCGGCTGGCAGACCGGCACGGGTGCGTCCAACCTATAAAACACTACAGGACATGGGCGCAGTTTTTGGCCTGAATTGTGGTTGGGAACATCCCCTATGGTTTGCTGATGAACCCGGTGTGCAAGAGACCAATGGCTTTACCCGGCAGAACTGGTTTGAACCTGTAGGACGTGAAGTGCAGATGCTGCGCGATCATGTTGGGGTTATTGATATCTCGAACTTCGCCAACTACGAAGTGGCCGGCCCAGGATCGCAGACTTGGTTGGATCAGATTATGGCCAACAGGATTCCAACTGAAATTGGCCGCTCGTGCCTAACACCTTTGATCGGTGTCCGCGGTGGGGTTGCGGGTGACTTTACCGTCACTAAAACCGGAGAGGATCGCTATATGGTGATTGGTTCTGGCATGGCAGAGCGATATCATCAGCGCTTCTTTAACATGGTGGAACTGCCCGAAGGCACAACATTTACTGTCAAAACCGATGCCATCTGTGGCTACAATGTCGCCGGGCCAAAATCGCGCGATATGTTGCAGCGGTTGACCAATGCCGACCTGTCCCCGGAAAACTTCCGCTTTATGCGCTCAAAGACGATTGAGATCGCAGGCATAAGCTGTCTGGCGATCCGGGTTAGCTTTACCGGTGATTTGGGCTGGGAATTGCACTGCGTCGAAGAGGACCAAATCGTCCTTTATAACGCGCTTTTGCAGGCTGCAAAAAATCTGGAAGGTGGTCCGGTTGGTGGTCGGGCCTTGGGATCTTTGCGCATCGAAAAGGGTTACGGCAGCTGGGGGCGGGAATACAGCCCCGAGTACTGGCCACAGGAAGTGGCGTTGGAACGCTTGATCAAACTGGACAGGGATTTTCTTAACAAAGAGGCCTATTTGGCGGTCAAAGACAACACCCCGCGTGAACGCTTGTCAGTGTTCGAAGTGGAGGCGGTTGAAGGCGCCGATGCCAGTGGTGGCGAGCCGATCTTCTTGCCGGATGGCACCCCGGTTGGTCGCGTGACCTCTGGCGCATATGGGTACTCGGTTGGCAAGTCTTTGGCCTTGGGGTTTGTCAAAGAGGGCACTGCTGTGGCCGGGGATTGTGTGGAAATCTATATTCTGGGCAAACCTCACCGCGCAACACTGCTGAGTGAACCGCCGTTTGATCCCAAGGGGGAAAAGCTGCGGTCTTAAACACTATGGCCGTGCGGACTTATAGACCCGCGCGGCCACTGAACCTGGCTGGTGCGCCGCGGTGAAATACCAGGACTTTGCGCGATATAGTTGCCTAATAATTTACTCCCCGCTCTGGCTGGCCCTCAATGCTTGGTGGGGGGAAAGCCCAAATCGTTGTTTGTATCGCATGGCAAAAACACTGGTCGACTTAAAACCGCAGGCCAATGATATTTGTAGCACAGGTAAGTCTGTCTGTAGCAGCATGTTATGCGCTCGCTGCAATCGCATTTCAGTATAGTATCGCACTGGAGGTTGGGACAGGAACCGTTTGAAAATACGTTCCAATTGCCGCACTGACACGTTTGCAAACTTGGCTAATTCTACGACCGAGAGAGGGTTTTCAAGGTTGTCGTCCATGGCTTGGATCGCGCGTTTTAGTTTTGGGTGGGAAATCCCTCCACGATCGGGAGCGGAAGTTGTTGAATTGAACTGGATGCGCCTGACATGGGAATACATTAATTGCTCGGACACCTTATGCGCAAGATCAGGGCCCTCATGTGTCGATATGTAATCCAACATCATGCCAATAGACGCCACGCCGCCCGCCGTCGACATTCTATTGCCATCAACCACAAAAGCCGATTTTGTCAATACCACGTCGGGAAACAATTCGGCGAGGCTGTCCTGGTTTTCCCAATGAATGGTCGCCCGTTTCCCTGTCATTAATCCGGCAACGGCTAAGATATATGTCCCAGTACAGAGCCCGCCGATTACGGCCCCCTGACGTGCCGCCTTTCGCAGCCAATTTAGGGTGCGTTTCGAAGTGGTTTTTTCAACATTTGTGCCCCCACACACAAACACAGTGTCGCTGTTGGTTACAGCGGGTAGGGAAGACAAAACCGGAATTGAGATGCCCAAAGATGACTGGGCAAGCTGCTGGTCCTCGGCGCATAATTCCCAATCAAAGAGGGTTCTTTCGGCAATGCGATTAGCGATCCGCAGTGGTTCAAGAGCCGAACACAAAGACAACAATGAAAACTCTGGGAGCAGCAGAAAGAACAGCTTTCGCGGCGCGCTGTGATCGCTATTCGGCACTTGATTTACCGCCAGACTGGGCGCGCCTCCGGGCCGAAGCCGGATCATGGCTCCCCAGATCCGATTTCGACACGTCGACGCGCCACATAGGCCTCCAGTTCATCCTTACGGTCGGCCGCCATCTCAGGCTCTTTGTACTCTTGTATGGCCTGCTGCCATAAGGCTGTTGCCCGCTCCAGAGCACCGTTCGACCCTGCGGACTCCCAGTTTTCGTAGTTGGTCCAATCTGACAAAATGGGATTGTAAAAGGCCGTTTCATAGCGGGCCATGGTATGATCCTCACCAAAAAAGTGGCCGCCGGTTGGGACGGATTTGATGGTTTCCAGTCCCAACTCATCGGTGTCGAACTTCATCGGTTTCATAAATTCGATCATGTTTTGGATGATTTCGATATCCAAAATGAATTTCTCATAGGACGCGGTCAAACCGCCCTCTAGCCAGCCAGCAGCGTGGTAGACAATATTGGCACCGCCAAGAACCGCGCCCCAAGTGGACATCATCGTCTCATACGTGGCCTGCAGATCAACGGCATTCGATGCATTGGCATTGGAGGTCCGATAGGGAATTCCGTAGCGCCGTGCCAATTGTCCACCGACGATATTCGCCTTGGTGTTTTCAGGCGTGCCAAAAGCTGGCGCTCCGGACTTCATGTCAACGTTGGAGGTGAACGAGCCATACATCACCGGTGCGCCAGGGTTGACAAGTTGGGTCAGCACGACGCCAAACAGCGCCTCGGCATTTTGCTGCGCTAGGGCGGCGGGCAGGGTGACCGGGGTCATAGCCCCCATCAACGTAAACGGTGTCACGGCGACGGGTTGATTGTGTTCTGCCATAGCAATCAAACCATTGGCCATCTCTTCGTCCAGCAAGCGCGGCGAATTGACCGATATAATGGTCATCAACCCCGGAGAAGACTTCATTTCTTCAACCGTGATGCCGCGGCTGATAGCCATCATGTTGATACCGTCCATCGCCCGGCCTCGACCAATCGCGGTGCAGTGAAAGGACAAGTCACTATAGGTCAAATTTGCCAGGTAGGTGTCCAAATGACGCGAATTGGCAGGCATCTCAAGCGGCGCTGTCACTTGGTTGCCGATCATCGTTACCGCATTGAAATGATGTGCCAGTTTGATGAAGTTAACATAATCCTGGTGGTTTCCCGAACGACGCCCATTGATTTGATCGTGCACAAACGGAGGTCCGGCAACGAGGGTGAAATTGATGTTGTTACCGCCCAGAATGATTTGTTTGGCGGGGTTGCGTGCCGTCAGCGTAAACTCTGCGGGAACTGTCTTCAGCGCTTCATCGACGATAGTAGAGTCAATTTTGATCAGCATCTCGTCGTGGTCGACAATGGCGCCAGCGGCTTCAAAAATATCAAGAACATTGCTGCCCATAACCCGGATGCCAGCTTCGGATAAGATCCGGATCGACGTTTCATGCAGCTGATTCATTTGATCGGGGTTCAGCAACTCCATCGGTGGATTGGAGTTTTTTACTTGCTGCCAGGGCAACTGTTGAATTCCCTGACCTGATCGGCCAGATTTTCCGCGCCTGCCACCTGAACGGCCTTCTCGTGTCACTGTAATTCTCCCGCCAATTCATTGCTTTGTAGGTTACCTTTACACTCTGATCCGCAGGACCACTTGCGATCAATCGCCGGGCATTGACTGTGTTTATTTTGTGCATTGAGGGCGTATGGTGTAGTAATCGAGGTGTCATATGCGATCGAACGAGGACCTTAATGAAAATCGCACCCTATCTGAATTTTGTTCGTTCTTTCGAGGCCGCAGCCCGCCACCTGAGCTTTACCGCGGCCGCAGAAGAGCTGAACTACACTCAATCCGCGATTAGTAACCACGTGCGGTCACTTGAAGAATACATCGGTCGCCCGCTTTTTGTCAGGTATCCGCGAAGTTTGGCACTGACCAATTTGGGAGAGGCCTATTTGCCAGCCATTCGCAACGCTCTGGCCGAGATAGACACCGCAACCGAGGCTATCATCACCACAATGCACGAGAAAAAGGTTGTAGTGTCCTGTCCGGTGTCGCTGGCGCAGAATTGGCTGACCCAAGTGGTCGCAGAATTCAATGTGGTCCATTCTGATATAACAGTGGCAATCCATGGGCGGATATGGAGGGACGAAGAGGCGGAAATTGCTGATATTCAGCTGACCTCAGCACGGGTCGAGGATGCTCCGGACGGGTCCGAAGTCCTGTGGCGCGACAAGCTGACGGTGGTATGCGCTCCCGATTTTATGGTGGGGGAACAAAGGCTGCGATCACCGGAAGATCTGCGCCATGCAAATCTGATACATGTGATGGGCCGTACCGATTACTGGCTAAAATTCGCAGAGCTGTTTGGCTGGAACGACTGGAAACCCACAAGCGGCGCACAAACCAATTCGCTGAATGTTTCACTAGAGTTGGCGGCCTGCGGGCAAGGCTGCGTCATAGTGCCAAAGTCGTTGATTGGCACCTATCTTGACCGTGGCCTGTTGATCGAACCGTTCCAATTCGAACTCGAGAGCCCCTGGTCCTGCTATATCTCGAAAGAGGTCAGGTCGGGTTCAAAATCGACGCGACTTCTTCGCAACTGGCTGCTGCAGTACCAAGACTAGTTGATGCTTTATGCCCTGTTTCTTGATCCGTTGTTCTGGAACATCAGGTTCGGTTTGCCGATGGCGAAACGCCGAAACGCCGAAACAGTTTTGAATGTGAGGTCCGCAACGCCTTCCTTCAGTGCCATCGCCTCGGATCGCAGGTCTTTCACCTGAGGCGAAGTGGCCTGACGGGCCGTATCACCGGACAAACGCCGCTTCCAAGCTTCGAGAAACTCTTTAGACCAGCTGTAACACAGTCCCTCAGAAATGCCTTCGCGGCGGCACAGTGCCGAGATGCTTTCCTCGCCACGCAAGCCCGCTAAAACAATGCGGATCTTCTCCTCGGCTGAATAGGTTTGCCGGGTCTTGCGGCGGATGGATTTGACCAGCTTGGTAGCCGAAGCTTTGCTGGTTCCGGATTTCTTGTTCATCTTCACTCCTTAACAGTTACGATGACTCAGAAATCCTCCGTTGTTCAAATCCTCAATTCAGCCCCACAGGTGCTGACGTCAGACACATTGTTTGACAAACGCCAGGATAGAATTTTGCGACTGTACCAGTCCAAAATGGCTACCAATTATAAGAACTTCCGTCGCATGGTGATGTAGGTTGGTAATCCCCCCTAAAATTAGTGGTGTTCAAAAGTAGGATTTTCTCAGCAGAATAAGTGAGGAGATTTTTGATGAAGACAGCACGATATAGCGACGCACAGATCATGAGCATTT
>MAAY01000077.1:64668-108471 GCA_002162795.1 Rhodobacterales bacterium 56_14_T64 | reverse complement strand
CAAGGGTTATTGTTCCACCCCTTGGCTAGCCATCACACAGCCAAGGGAATTCGAATTTTTCAGCTTCAATAGTCGCGTTGACCAAAGATCGCCGACCCGACCCGCACATGGGTCGCCCCCTGCGCAATGGCCACCTCAAAATCACTGCTCATCCCCATCGACAGGCCCTCCAGCCCGTTTCGAGCCGCAATTTCGGCCAATAAGGCAAAATGCCCCGAGGCCTCCTCGCCCGCCGGAGGAATACACATGAGCCCTTTGATCGGCAAATCTAGCGTCCGGCATTCAGCAATAAAGGTATCTGCATCAGCCGGAACAATCCCGGCCTTTTGATCTTCTTCACCAGTATTCACCTGAATGAACAGATCCGGGCAATGACCCAACTCTTGAGCCAGGCGCGCCAATACTTTGGCCAGCTTGGGACGATCAATGGAATGGATGGCGTGGCACAATTCCATCGCCTGGCGGGCCTTGTTGGTCTGCAACGGACCAATCAAGTGCAGGTCAACACCCTCGAATCGCTGCATAAAATTCGGCCACTTACCAGCGGCCTCTTGCACCCGGTTTTCACCGAAGCAACGTTGCCCCTGCTCCAGTACTGCTGCCACACGTTCATCAGGTTGCACTTTGGAAACGGCAATCAGTGTCACCGCACCCGGCTCACGCCCGGCGGCGGCCTCGGCCTTGGCAATGCGGGATTTGATTTCAATCAGTGACATACCTGCCCTCATATATGTTTGGGGCAGAGAAACACTGTTTGAGCGCAAAAGAAAAGGGCGGCCCTCGAAAGGACCGCCCTAAGACTGTGTGGTTCAGGTCAGCTTAGAAGCTGAACTGAGCACCGAAGTCTGCAACTGTGCTCGAAGAGCCAGCGCCAGTTTTGGTCGAGCCAACACCGCCGCGCAGGGATACGCCGCCGCCCAGATCGTGGATAACACCAAGGCCATATGCCTGCGCATCACCAGTACCGGAACCGTCACCGTAAGAAGCGGTGATAGTAGTTGCCGAAGAAACGTCATACGCAGCCGACAGACCGTAGAAAGTGTCGGAAATAGATGCGTCGAATACGCCAGCAGCAGTGTTCACAGTTTCGTCACCGACGAAGAACGTACCGGAGAATGCACCCCAGGAACCGCCCAGTGTCAGAACAGTCATGTCCTGCGAAACAGTTGTGTCGGTTTCACCGTAAGCCAAAGCAGCTGTGATGTTGCCAAAAGTATATGCAGCGTGGATGTCCCAACGGTCGCCGGAAGTACCTACAGCTGTACCGCCGGATGCTTCGTCATAGGAAGCTGCGACAGCGAAGTCACCTACAGCATAACGTGCATAAACAGCGTTAGAGCCAGCGCCACCGGATGTGTAGCCTTGGAAACCGTAGTTAGCACCAGCATACTGGCCAACGAAGTTGGTCAGGCCAGGCTCGTTACCGTAGTAGTTGGGCAAGTTGTCGATCGCGCCAGCAGCGTTACCTACGTCAACACGCAGACCTTCGTACTCAACCGAGAAACGAGCGCCGTTCAGGCCAGCAGCAGTTTGGTCACCAGTAGCGCGGGCGTCGCCAGCCTGCAGACGAACACGAGCCGAGAAGCGTACGCCGCCGTCAGTGGTTGCGTCGCCGTCGATGTTCATACGGAAACGGCTTACGATGACAGTGTCCGAAACAGTGTTAGTTCCAGCAACTACTGTGCCACGGTTTTCGTCATAACGAACACCAAAACGACCGTAACCGCCAAAGTTGATGTCTGCAGCAGCAACGCCAGCAGTCGCGACCAGCGCAGTCGATGCAAAGAGAATCTTTTTCATAATCTTTTTCCCTCGGGTTTAGATTTCTATTCAAACAAATGCGTTGCAGCAAAAGTCTGAGTACGGTCCTCGTTTCGCTCTTTTTGGGGTATGGGTGCAAGGCTCGGCTAAAGCGCCATTCTATTCCCGCTAGAGTTGGTGCAAGGATGTCACAGTATGTTAACGCTTGGGCCGCGATGTGCTCTGTATATAGATCAGTCTCTTAAAGAATAAGCTTGTTGCAGCCCGGCGCCTTGGCTAGGACTACTGCGCAACCAATCTAGAAACGGAACTGCCTCATATGCGCTGGCTCAAGATTATTGGACTGTTTTCCCTGCTCGCCGTGATCAGCGGCTGCGGGTTATTCGGGGGAAAGGGCAGCAAAAGCTCATCTGCCTATAATGAAAATGTCATCGGCGGCAATCCAACCGACCCTGAATTTGCAACCGAAACCACCATTTGGGATGCTCTTGGGCCGTCGGACGCTGAGCAAACTGTACAGGTAAATCGTTATCTTTGGACCGCATCCCTGGATGTTTTGGATTTTCTGCCAGTGCAGTCTGTTGATCCCTTTACCGGTTTGATCATCACTGGATATGGCACCCCTCCGGGTGGCGGAAAATCCTACCGCGCTACGGTGCACATCAAGGATCCAGCACTGGATGCGCGGTCTTTAAACGTATCACTGCACACCAAAAGTGGTCCCGTTAACGCAAGTACAACTCGTGCGGTAGAGGACGCCATATTGTCGCGGGCACGCCAGTTGCGGATTGCCGACAAGAAGCTCTGATTCCACTGGCCTCTGGATCATGCCGACAAATCTCAGTATGACAGCGCCGGGTCTTGACCCGGCGTTTTTATTTAAAGGACCGCACTGATGTCGCGTTACAAAGCCTCCGAAATCGAAGCAAATTGGCAAGCGGCCTGGGAAAAGGCCGGAATCTTTCAGGCCAAGCGCACCGCAGACAAGCCAAAGTACTATGTGCTTGAGATGTTTCCCTATCCGTCGGGCCGCATCCACATGGGCCATGTGCGCAATTACACCATGGGCGACGTCGTAGCGCGCTACAAGATGGCAACTGGCCACAACGTGCTGCACCCAATGGGCTGGGATGCCTTTGGTTTGCCTGCAGAAAATGCAGCTATCGCAATTGGGGGACACCCCAAGGATTGGACCTACAACAACATCAAGGAAATGCGCGGCCAGATGAAGCCCCTGGGACTGTCGATTGACTGGACCCGCGAGTTTGCTACCTGCGATCCTGAGTATTACGGTCAGCAACAGGCGCTGTTCCTTGATTTCCTCAAGGAAGGTCTCGTCTACCGCAAAAACGCCGTGGTGAACTGGGATCCGGTTGATCTGACCGTTTTGGCCAATGAGCAGGTCGAGGCCGGCCGCGGCTGGCGGTCAGGCGCTTTGGTGGAACGGCGCGAGCTGACGCAATGGTTCTTTAAGATCTCGGATCATTCCGAAGAATTGCTGGACGCGCTGGATGGGTTGGACAACTGGCCCGCCAAGGTGCGGGTGATGCAGGAAAACTGGATCGGCAAGTCGCGCGGGCTGCAATTCTCGTTTGAGCGCAGTGATGGCGGCGAATCGATTGAGGTCTACACCACGCGCCCCGACACCCTGAACGGTGCGTCATTTGTGGGCATCTCGCCGGACCACCCGATCGCCAAGGCTTTGGAAGCCGACAATCCTGAGCTGGCTGAATTCCTTGTGGAATGTCGCAAAGGCGGCACCACCGAGGAAGCCATCGAGACCGCGCCCAAGCTGGGCTATGACACCGGCATCAAGGTCAAGCACCCGCTGACCGGGGTTGAACTGCCGGTCTGGATCGCCAACTTCATCCTGATGGAATATGGCACCGGCGCGATTTTCGCCTGCCCGGCACATGACCAACGCGACCTTGATTTCTGCCGCAAGTATGACCTGCCGGTGATCGACACCTTCTTTGCGCTCGACAATGACACTCCGGTAGCAAACACCGCTTTTGTGCCCGCCAAGTCCGAGAAAGTCCGCTGGGTGGATCACTTTGCCGGGCTGACCGAGGCCACAGGCGAGGACGCAGTCAACACCACTGTCGATTTTGCCGAAAAGGCTGGGTGGGGCACTGGTGTCACCAAATTCCGTCTGCGTGACTGGGGCTTGTCACGGCAGCGGTTCTGGGGTTGCCCGATTCCCGTGGTTCATTGCGATGCCTGCGGCGTGGTGCCGGAAAAGAAAGAGAACCTGCCGATCGAGCTGCCCGAGGACGTCACATTCGACAAACCCGGCAACCCGCTGAACTGGCACCCAACCTGGCGTGACTGCGCCTGCCCGTCCTGTGGTGAGCCTGCCAAGCGCGAAACCGACACCATGGATACATTCGTCGATTCGTCGTGGTATTTCGCCCGCTTCACTGCGCCCAACGCCGAGACACCGACCGACATGGCCGAGGCCGAGTATTGGATGAACGTCGATCAGTATATCGGCGGCATCGAGCACGCGATTCTGCACCTGCTCTATTCGCGCTTCTTTGCCCGTGCGATGCAGATCTGTGGCCACTTGCCCGAAAGTGCCAAAGAGCCATTTGATGCGCTGTTCACACAGGGCATGGTGACACATGCGATCTATCAGACCGAAGGCGACAATGGCCGCCCCAAGTATCATTACCCCGAAGAAGTTGATTTGCGCGACGGCAAGGCGTTCCTGAACGACGGCGGTGCCGAAGCTCAGGTGATTCCGTCAGCCAAGATGTCCAAGTCCAAAAACAACGTGGTCGACCCCCTGGCGATCATTTCGTCTTATGGCGCGGACACCGCCCGCTGGTTCATGTTGTCCGATTCGCCGCCCGAGCGGGACGTTGAATGGACAGCCTCGGGTGCCGAAGCTACGTTCAAGCACCTGTCGCGTGTCTATCGCATTGCCAGCGAAGTCGCAGAATCGGATATTGCGGCCAATGGCAACGACGACGCCCTGCTGCGCGAGATGCACAAGGCGATCGAAGAGGTCACCAAAGGGGTTGAGAGCTTTGGTTTCAACGCCGCAATTGCCAAACTGTACGGTTTCACCGCGACGCTCGCCAAATCCAAGGCTGGGTCTGACGCGAAAAATCAGGCCGTTAAGACCCTAGCCCAGCTGATGTCACCGATGACACCGCACCTGTCCGAACAGATCTGGCAGATGCTGGGTGGTGAAGGTTTGATCACCATTGCACCTTGGCCTGTGGCCGATCCGGCGATGCTGATTGACGAAATGGTCACCCTGCCGATCCAGGTCAACGGCAAACGCCGCGCGGAAATCAGCGTGCCCAAGGACATGGACAAAGCAGAGGTTGAAAAACTGGCGCTGGCAACAGAAGCTGTACAAAGGCTGCTGGATGGCAAGGCGCCGAAAAAGGTGATTGTTGTGCCGGGACGTATCGTGAATGTCGTTGTTTGATCGCAGATCTCTGATGGTAATGCTGGCGCCTCTGGCTCTGGCCGCCTGTGGCTTTACCCCGGTCTATGCCCCCGGCGGAAGCGGTGATGCGTTATATGGTCAAGTGACTGTGCAGGCCCCCGAGGATATCCCATCGACCAGTGAAGTGGATTCCTATCTGTTGGTACAGAATTTGGAGCAACGGCTGGGACGCGCAGGCGCTGGGGCCTATCAACTGGACCTGACACTGGACACGCGTGACGAAGGTCAGGCCATCACCGAAGACAGCCAGATCACCCGCTACTCCATTCTTGGCAGGGCCAGCTATACGCTGACCCGCCAATCGGATGGCAAGGTGGTTGCCAGTGGCGATGAGGAAGCCTTTACCGGCTATTCGGCGACTGGATCGACGGTGGAAACCCTAGCCAGTGAGCGTGACGCGCATCAGCGGTTGATGGTTATACTGGCGGATCAGATCAACACCCGCATTCTAACCACTGTGGATCTGTCTACAGACCCGGCTCTGGCTCTGGCCCCGCCGGCATGAAACTCAGCCCCCGCGACGCCGAAGGCTATTTCGCCCGTCCAGACCCGGATAAAACTGGAATCCTGATCTATGGCGGCGATGCGATGCGGGTGGCGCTGAAACGTCAGCAAGTGCTGGCCGCGCTGTTAGGACCTGCAGCCGAGGAAGAAATGCGGCTGACCCGGATGTCTGCGGGTGGGTTGCGCAAAGATCCGGCGCAGCTGCTGGACGCGGTCAAGGCGGTGGGATTTTTCCCAGGCATCCGCGCAGTTTTTGTCGAAGACGCCAACGATCAGGCTGCCCCCGCCATTCTTGCGGCACTGGACGAATGGCAACCCGGTGATGCGCAGATCGTGGTCACTAGTGGCCAGCTCAAGGCCACGTCAAAACTACGCAAGGGATTCGAAGGCCATCGCAACGCCTATGCGGTTGGCATCTACGACGACCCGCCATCCCGCGCCGAGATTGAGCGCATTCTTGGCCAAGCCTCGATTCGCGACGTCCCCACCGACAGCATGTCAGCCCTGACCGATATCGCCAATGATATCGGCCCCGGTGACTTTTCACGAATGATTGAAAAGCTGGCCCTGTATAAACACGGCGACAGCAGCCCGCTATCGCTGGATGACATTGACGCGGTCGCGCCGCAATCCACCGAGGCAGCGCTGGACGACGTGTTAAACGTGGTCGCCGAAGGCCGCAGCGGTGAAATCGGCCCGCTGATCCGTCGGTTGCAATCGCAGGGCACCAACGCTGTGACGCTTTGTATCGGTGCCACCCGGCACTTTCGTACGCTTTATGCCTGCGCCTCGCACCCTGGCGGTGCGTCTCAGGGTATTGGGCGATTGCGCCCACCTTTGTATGGCAAACGACGGGACCGTGTGTTGCGACAGGCGCAAGGCTGGGGCGCGGACCGGCTGGAGACAGCGCTGACGTTGCTCACCGATACTGACCTGCAGCTGCGCTCGGCTGGGCAAACTGCCCCTGCACTGGCATTGATGGAGCGCGCTCTGATCCGATTGGCAATGCTGGGTCGCCCCCGCTGATCGCCTCTTGACCTTGGCACGACAAGTTTCATTGTGGCGCTCAAACAGCTCAAGGGATCAAAATGTACAAACTTTACGGAAGCGTCAAAAGCCGGGCCTTTCGCGTCCTCTGGATGCTGGAAGAACTTGGTGAGCCTTATGAGCTGATCAACGCAGGACCACATCAGCCGGACGTGCTGGCGCTGAACACTTCGGGCAAGATCCCGGTGTTGGTCGATGGTGACGCTGTGATTACCGATTCGACGGCGATCATCACCTATCTGGCAGATAAACACGGCAAGCTCACTCATCCGGCTGGCACAATCGAGCGCGCGCAACAGGATGCTATGACCCATCTATTGCTGGATGAACTCGATGCACTTTTGTGGACTGCTGCCCGCCATAGTTTTATCCTGCCCAAGGACAAGCGTGTTCCCGAAGTGAAAGACAGTTTGAAATGGGAATTTGAGCGCAATCTGCAACGCCTGGGCAACGGCAGCGTCGGCCCGTTCCTGCAGGGTGAGACGTTCACCATCGCCGATATCGTCGCCACCCATTGCCTGAACTGGGCGCTGGTTGCTGATTTCCCGGTCAGCGACAAAGGCATGCGCACCTATGCCAAGGCGATGCGCGAGCGTGAGGCGTTCAAACGGGCCTTTGCGCACCTGAAGGAATAGCAAAAGCAAGGGCAGCGCCCGCCCCAAAGGGAGGCGCTGCCCGGACTATTATGCTAGCAAGACATCCCGCAACATCTCAAGTTCAGCCTGATGTCCGGGCCTCGCCCAGATGCCGCGCTGCCGCCCGCCCGGCCCAGCGCCCGGTGGCCAGACAGCCGGTCAGCAGGTAGCCACCGGTCGGTGCCTCCCAATCCAGCATTTCCCCAGCACAGAACACGCTTGGTATCTGTTTCAGCATGAGTCCATCGTCCAACGACTCGCGTGCCACTCCGCCGGCAGTCGATATGGCCTCGTCGATCGGCCGCAGCCCTGCATGTTTCACCGGCAGAGCTTTGATCAACCGGGCCAATTCCTCGGGCTGCTGAGGCAACGGGCGGCCAAATTCCTGCAAAACCGCACTACGGGCCGCACCCAGTTTCAACACCTTGCGCAGGTGGTTGGCCCAGCTTGCCTTGCCACGCGGACGCGACAGACGATGGGTAACCTCTTTCAGGGTCAAGTCGGGCAGCAGATCCACCGTCAATGGTGCACCGTCCCGTACTCCAGCAGAGATCGAATAGATACCGCCACCCTCAAGACCGCGCTGAGAGATCACTGCCTCCCCTCGCGAGGAAAGTCCCCCTGCCTGCAGCGAGATGCCCTTTAACGGAGCACCAAACTGCGCTGCCATGTGATCCGACCAATGGACCAGCAGTCCGGCATTTGCTGGTTGGAACGGTGCCAACTCGACACCACGATCCACCAGCGCAGTGGCCCACAATCCATTCGAGCCAAGCCGAGCCCAACTCGCACCGCCCAACGCCAACACGGTGACATCTGCGGTGACAGACTGCACGCCATCGGGCGTGTCAAACACGAGCGCCTCACCTTCCCAACCGGTCCAGCGCCAGCGGGCGTGAAACTGTATTCCTTGCCCGTCAAGCTCTGCCAACCAGGCGCGCAACAAGGGCGAAGCCTTCATCACCTTGGGAAACACCCGCTTGGTCGAGCCAGTAAACAGGTCCATTCCTAGCCCACGCGCCCAGCTCTGCACCGCCTGCGCATCGAATTCCTTTACCATCGGCGACAGCCAAGCCGCGGCCGCACCATAATTGGTGATCAACTGGTCAAATGGTTCATCTTTGGTCAGGTTTAATCCGGATTTCCCAGCCATCAACAACTTGCGCGCCACCGAGGGCTTGGCCTCGGCCACCAGAACACTGTGCCCTGCCCGCGCCAGCTCATCCGCCGCCATCAGGCCCGCCGGCCCTGCCCCGATCACCACCGCGTCATACTGTATTGCCATATCGCCCCCATGCCAGATCCACTCTCTGGCGCTTTTTATGCAATGTCACGACCTACAAGGCACACCTATGTCCGACCAGATCTGCCCATTTTACCACCGACCGGTCCCAGACGGGGTCCCGCAACGCCGCCACCATCTGATCCCAATACTGTAGGGTGGCAAGGCTGGGCCAGTGATATTGCTATACGACGTCTGTCATCGCGAGTTCCACGCCAAACGGCGCCAACGATAAAACCTCCTCGCAATGCTCCCGCGTCCACAGGTGGTCTGGCTGCGCTACACAACCTTGGTGGGCTTGGGCCCGGCGCCGCGCTTTGCGCGGCGCCGGGCCCAACGGGAGGCGGGCATCGCAGATGACCAACGACGGGCGGGAGACCATGAATCAGTTATCTTGACACATCGCCAGAATACGCTGAGCCAGCTCTGGCTTGGCGGTCAAACTGTCTGCCAACAAATCCCGAGCCACCTGCATCAGATCGTCAGGCTCTGAAATTTGATCAATCAAGCCAAAGTCATAAGCTTGCTGCGCCGAAATCTTTTGCCCCGCCGCCAAGATTAACTTACTGCGCGCCGGACCAATCAACGCCGCCATACGTTTAGCGTCCGATGGCTGCGGCAGGTAACCAAGCTTCATCACCGGGTAGAACACCTTGGCACTGGGCACCGCGACCCGCAGGTCACAAGCCAGCGCCATGCCATTGGCACCACCTGCCAGAGTGCCGTTTAACGCCGCAACGGTCAGGCACGGCAAAGCAGCAAGTGACGCTGACAATTGCTCCCAAAGAGGAGAAGTCGCCAGACCCGCAGCCGCCTCCTTCAGATCAGCTCCGGCGCTAAACACCTTGCCGGTACCGGTCAGAATCAACCCGCGCGCGCTTGTCGCACGATTTGCAATCTCAACCAGTTCCTCCAGCATCACAGAGGTCAGCGCATTGGCCTTGTCCGGACGGTTAAGTGTGACGATCCACAGCCCGGACTCCTCAATCGTCAGTTTTATCATATCAGGCCAGCCCGCTTGCGGATTTCCTCATCCCGTAGTTTGATTTCGCTGCCGATATATTCGTCCGCATCAGACGTGCACATCCACAGCAAGGTTTTGGCGGGCCAGTCAGCAGGAATATGGTCTTCCCAATTCAACTCGCTGATCGGATTGACACCGCTGGCTTTGATATCGCGTTGCATCTGTGTGGCGACAGTGCCCGGTGACAGGCCCATAGCGCGGATGCCATTGTTACGCTCTTCAAGATCCAGCGCCGTGGTCAACATCGCCGCCCCTGCCTTGGAGGTGCAATAGGCGCTCCATCCTTCCAAAGCATTATGTGCAGCACCGGAGCTGACCGTCAGAATAGTCCCGCCACCCGCTTGCTTCATCAGAGGCAGCACTGCACGCATACCGTTGAACACACCCGTGGTGTTGATATCAATGACCTTCGCCCAGTCCGCCGGATCAGCCTCGGCCAAAGGTGCAATAGGTTTCAGCACTCCGGCGTTATTGATCAGCACATCCAGCCCGCCAAACCGCGCAACTGTCTTCTGAACAGCAGCTTCGACCGATGCGTAATCCGCAACATCACACGCCAGTGCCAACGCTCTGTCGCCGATCTCTGCCGCCAGCGACGCAAGACTGTCCGCGCTCCTAGCCAGCAAAGCCACATTGGCACCAGCAGCTGCAAAAATCCGCGCGGCTTCGGCACCGATTCCCCGGCTTGCGCCAGTTATGATGACAGTCTTATCCTTGAATTCCATGGGTTATATCTCCAAATCGCAATTTCATTTAATGGTACTATGTTAACGGGGAACGGTGGGCAATCTGGCCCCTTGACGCAGAATACGCAACTGCCGACCATGGTCCCGTAGATTATTCAGAAAGGTTGCCTTATGTCAGTTTTCCTCGCACGCAGTTATGGTGCAACATTCATCTTGGTCCTCTCCACTCAGGGAGCCCTGGCCGACCTCAGCGCTCAAGACGTCTGGGACGATTGGAAGTCATACCTGTCTGGCACCGGCTATGACGTCAATGGCAATGAAAATCTGTCCGCCGGCACCCTCACGGTTTCTGATGTATCAATGGTGGTGCCAATCCCCGAGGAAGACGCCACCGTTGGGATGAGACTGCCCGAAATTCAGTTCGTCGAAAATGGTGATGGCACCGTCAACGTGCTGTTCCCCGCAGAATTTCCGATCACCTTCAATTTCTCGGGTGGCGGAGACGAGGCCTCGGGTGAAATGATCTACTCCCACGACGGCAGCGCGATGCTGGTATCTGGCGATGCCGCAAACATGACCTACGACTATGCCTCGCCACTGGTCGAGCTCGCTCTGGGCAAGGTCATGGCTGACGGCGAAGAAATGCCCGCTGGCATGGTCAAAGCCACCATTTCGCTGACGGATGTGGTCACCAAGACCAACATGACCGTCGGCGATATCCGCAGCTATGATCAGAACATGACAATTGCCTCGCTGAGTTATGATTTAGGTGCCAAGGAACCCGGTGGGCCAAATGGCGGCTCTGCCAAAGGTAGCCTGCAGGGGCTCAGCTTTGGCGGCACCAGCTCGATTCCGATGGGGTTGGATTTTACCGATGTCAGTGCCTTGTTGTCGTCAGGTTTCGCCTTTGACGGCGCATTTTCCTATACTGGCGGCAATGCCTCCATGTCTGGTGTAGATCACAGCGAAACCTTTGGGCTCGAAACTTCGTCCGAAGGCGGTAAGATCGCCATTGCGATGGGCAATGGACAGCTGTCTTATGACCTGTCGCAACTGCAAACCATGATCAACCTGACCAGCAGCGACGTGCCCTTTCCGATTTCGCTGACTATCGCGGAATATGGCGCCAAACTGTCGATGCCTATTGCCAAGTCTGACAGCGAGCAGGATTTCTCTCTTGGTCTGACACTGCGTGATTTTGCTGTTCCTGAAATGCTGTGGGGCATGGTTGATCCAACTGGCGTTCTGCCACACGAGCCAGCCACCGTTGTGCTGGAACTGGACGGTAAGGGCAAACTGCTGTTCGACCTGTTCGACCCCGAGGCCATCGATGCGGTGGACATGGGCGAACAAGAACCTGGTGAATTGAACGCGATAACAATCCGTCAGCTGCAAGTGTCCGCAGCGGGTGCCAAGCTGACCGGCAACGGCGATTTCACTTTCAACAACGAAGACCTCGTAAGCTTTGATGGCCTACCTGCCCCAACCGGCAGCGCCAGCCTGAAACTGGTGGGTGCCAATGGACTGATGGACAAGCTGATTTCGATGGGCCTGATGTCCGACGGCGACGCCATGGGCGCACGGATGATGATGGGCATGCTGGCTGTTCCGGGTGATGGCGAAGACACGCTGGATTCGAAGCTGGAAATCACCGGCGACGGTCAGATCCTGGCCAACGGTCAGCGCATTAAATAAGCGCTACACACGTCACAAATTCAGGCCGCTGCCCTTGGGGTGGCGGCCTTTTTATTTGCGCGCGTTGGTTGAAATTTCACTGCTTAGCCGCTTAGTTAGCACTAACATATTCGGAACAAAGCATTTTGAAAGGCTTTCCATGAGGTTCAAGAATTCTACCGCCCTGCTGTCTGTCAGTTTTGCCGCGCTGACGTCCACATCTGCGCTGGCTGATATTACAGCTGACGACCTTTGGAACAGCTATCAGACGATCGCCGAAACCATTGGAGGCGAGCTGACCGCGACAACCACGCGGGACGGTAATAGCGTCACGTTTACCGACGCAAAGCTGAACTTCACCATCGAAACACCCGAAGAGACGTTTTCAATCGCCCTGCTCTACCCAACCCTGTCATACACCAACAACACCGATGGCACCGTGTCGATGGATATGGGCGGTGACCACGTCTACACATTGATGGCGACCGGCCCAAACCCAGAAACCGATCACCTGTCAGTTGAAGTTCTAGCTAATTACGACAACGCCGCACTGATTGCCTCGGGAACTCCCGATGACATTGTCTTTGCCTATGCGATGGATGGTTTCACCTTTGAACTCCAGAACATCACCAGTGCTGAAGATCTCGGCTTCGATGCTTCAAAAGTTGCCGTGACCGGCAGTGCCAATGACGTTCACGGCTCCACACGGCTCCAGATGGGTGACTTGATCACCATCAGCGACCAATCCAAGATTTCATCCCTGGGTTTTGAGACCCAGGCCTTCGATACGATGGCAGCCAAAACGCTCCACTCAGGCACCTACAACACAATGACCAACAACTATACAGTCGCCTTGCCGACTGGTGGAATGGCCATTACAAATTTGGCAGCAGCCCTCAAACAGGGGCTAGCGTTGTCGGCCACCTCTAGCACTGTCAGCAGCACCTCAACGACATCAGTCGACTTGGACGGTGAAACGGTAGTGTCCGAAAAAACGACATTTGGAACTTCTTCGGGCTCGGTATCCGCAAACGCTGACGCTATCCAGATGTCCGGCAGAGGATCCGATGTTTCCATTGAGAACGCTGCTGATCACGAGCTTCCCTTTGACCTGTCTGCAAAAGTGGCAACAGTCGACATGGATATCCGCATGCCGATCTCAGCATCGGACGCTCCACAAGACTTCACTGTTGCGTTTAACCTCGGCGGCCTGACTGTCGGCGAGGAGCTCTGGTCGTTGTTCGACCCGGCCGCTGTTCTGCCTCGTGATCCGGCAACTATTGACGTCAACCTGACCGGGCAGACGACTGTGTTCCAGGACTTCATGAACTTTGCCAAAATGATGGAACTGTCCAACGACGACGTGCCGCTGGAGCTGAACGCACTGACCGTCAAAAACTTCCTGATCTCAGCCGCTGGCGCCAGCCTTTCCGGCACCGGTGACTTTGCCTTCAACAATGACGACCTGACCAGTTTCGACGGCATGCCTGCCCCTTCGGGTAGTGCAGAACTGCAGATCGCGGGTGCCAATGGATTGATCGACAAGCTGATCCAAATGGGCCTGATCGCAGAATCCGACGCCATGGGCGCACGGATGATGATGGGGATGTTGGCGGTTCCGGGTGACGGCGACGACACTCTGAAATCCAAGCTAGAAATCACCGAGGACGGTCAGATTCTGGCCAACGGTCAGCGCATCAAATAAGTGCTGCACATAAAAACCACCAAGGGGCTGCCATCTGCGGCCCCTTTTTCCATTGCTGCCCTTGCGGTGACAGGCGGCGCTGGTAGGGTCTGCGCAAATCATCTCAGGAGGCGCCAATGACCCTTTCCCCCGAAAAACTCTGCCATGCCCTGATTGATGCCGCCAAACAGGCCGGGGCGGATGGCGCCGATGCCATGGCCGCCGAAGGACAATCCGTTTCAATCGAGGTCCGCGAAGGTGCGTTGGAGCATGCCGAACGCTCGGAAGGCATCGATCTGGGGTTGCGGGTGTTTGTTGGTAAGCAACAGGCGCTGGTGTCGTCCTCGGATGCCCGCCCTGAAACGCTGATTGCCATGGCAGAACGCGCCGTGGCGATGGCAAAAGAAGCCCCCGAGGATCCCTATGCCGGCCTCGCCGATCCCTCGCAACTGATCCAAAGCTGGGATTTAGCGGCGTTTGAGCTGGAAGATTCCTCGCCCGAGCCCGCCCCTGAGACGTTGAAGAACGATGCATTGATCGCCGAGGCCGCCTGTCAGGCAATTGAGGGCATCTCTCAGGTGCAATCGGCGGGTGCGTCTTATGGCTCCAGTTCGGTACATCTGGCGGCGTCAAACGGGTTTTCCGGCGGATATCGCCGCACCAGCCGCTCGCTGTCCTGTGTTGGCATTGCGGGCACAGGCACAGGAATGGAGCGCGATCACGACGGCGATTCGCGCGCCTTTCAAAGTGACCTGCGTTCCGCCGAGGAAATTGGGCGTATTGCTGGCCAGCGCGCCGTTGAACGTCTGGATGCGCGTAAGCCCGACACCGGCAGCTACCCGGTGCTGTTCGACGAACGCATTTCTTCCTCGCTGATTGGCCACCTATTGGGCGCGGTCAATGGAGCTATGATTGCGCGCGGATCGTCCTGGCTTAAGGACAGTATGAGCGAGCAGGTGTTGCCCACAAACCTATCCGTGATCGAAGACCCGTTCCGCCCCCGCATCGCCGGCTCGCGCCCCTTTGACGGCGAAGGCCTGGCCACCCGCCGCCGCGCCATTGTTGAAAACGGCGTGCTGACCGGATGGACCCTCGATCTGGCCTCGGCCCGTAAACTGGGGCTGGAAAGCTCGGGCAATGCCGCGCGCGGCATTGGCTCCGTGCCGTCACCGTCAAACTGGAACGTCGCACTGACGCCGGGCGACCAAAGCCGTCAGGATCTGATCAGCGGTATGGGCACCGGTTTGCTGGTCACGTCGATGATTGGCTCCACCATCAACCCCAACACCGGCGACTATTCACGCGGCGCATCCGGGTTCTGGGTGGAAAACGGCGAGATCGCCTATGCGGTCAATGAATGCACCATCGCGGGTAACCTGCGCGACATGCTGCTGCGCATCATCCCAGCCAATGACGCGCGCAACTATTTGTCGCGAGTGGTGCCCTCCCTGCTAATCGAAGGCATGACCCTTGCCGGTAACTGACCTTGAACTCCTGATCCAGGCGGCTGAGCGCTCCGGCGAGATTGCAACAAAATTCACCGGCCCCGAGGCCAAACGCTGGGACAAACCCGGCGGCGCTGGTCCGGTGACCGAAGCTGATCTGGCGGTCAATGCCATGCTGGAAGACATGCTGCCCAAGGCACGTCCTGATTATGGCTGGCTGTCCGAAGAAACGGAGGACACTGCAAGCCGCCTGTCCTGTGACCGCGTGTTCATCATCGACCCCATCGATGGCACTCGCAGCTTTACTGAGGGCTCACGCACATGGGCCCATGCGCTGGCGGTGGCGGAAAAAGGCATCGTGACTGCAGCGGTGATCTACCTGCCACAGCGAGACTTACTCTATACCGCAGAAACGGGAATGGGAGCCAAATGTAATGGCGCGCCGATTGCGATTTCGGACCTGACCGAACTTGCGCAGGCCGATGTCTTGGCTGCCCGGCCCAATATGGACCCGCATCATTGGCAGGATGGTGTCGCGCCCGAGTTCACCCGCAGCTATCGCCCTTCGCTGGCCTATCGCATGGCCAAGGTGGCCGATGCTCGCTTTGATGCGATGCTGACTCTGCGTCCCAGTTGGGAATGGGACATTGCGGCCGGCGATCTGATCCTGCGTGAGGCCGGAGGCTATTGCTCGGACCGCCTGGGTGCCGCATTGAAATTCAACAACCCGCATCCTCAGCTGAACGGCGTGGTGGCCGCCAATCCTGTACTGCACACCGCGCTGATTACCGCGCTGGCGACACCTGAACACTAGGCCCGCCAGCGCTTGACCTGCCATGTCAAAGGCGTAGGTTGCCGCTGATCCGGAAAAAGCAATGAGACTGGAGAAAACGACCATGGCGCAGCAGCTTTCCCTTGGTTTTTCGGGTAAAACATCCAAAATCTCGACACTCAAAGAACTGGTCTGAAACTCATGGTCCGCACGATCCGCCCTGTTACGGCCAAACAGGTCAGGCCCTGGCGCAAAGCGTCGACCACCAAGACCGTCATCCAGCCGCCCCGCCCCAAGGGCGAGCTGCTCTGGGCACATGCCACCAGCACCGAACGCTATCTTGCACTGTCCGACCTGGGCCAACGGCTAAAAACAATGCGCCCTGATCTGTCGGTGATGATCACCTTCGAGCCAGAGCTCTGCAGCCTCCGCGTGCCAGATGGCTGCGATCTGGCTGTTGGAGAGCTCCCCCCCGATCAGCCTACCGAGGTCCGCGCCTTTCTCAATCATTGGCAGCCAGATATCTGTCTATGGACCGGCGGCCACCTCCGTCCGGTCTTGATGCGGAACTGTAACGAGCGTGGCATCAACGCGCTGCTGATCGACGTCAACGCAGACGAGCTCCCAGCCCGCAAACGACGCTGGTTGCCGGACCAAAGCCGCAAGTTGATGGAAAGCTTCACCGCCATTCTCACCTCTTCACCCGCTGCGTTGTCACAACTGCGACGGTCAGGCATCGCCACCGAAAAGCTCATCCAAACTTCACGGCTGCGCATCTCGGCGACCCCCTCTGCCTATCAAGAGGACGAGCTGAACCGGATGCAAGGCGTTCTGGGCAGCCGTCAGGTCTGGTTGGCGGCTCATACCCGGATCGACGAGATTGACACAATTGTTGGGGCTCATCGCAACGCCCTGCGCCTGTTGCACCGCCTGCTGCTGGTGCTGTCCGTTGAAACTTACGCGGATCTGGATGCGGCCCGTGACCTGCTGAAAGATATCGGATTGCGCTGCGCTGATTGGGAGGCGGGCGAAGACCCGGACGACAATACTCAGGTGCTGCTAACCTGTGACGAAGATCTGGGATTGTGGTCCCGCGTCGCTCCACTCAGCCTGCTGGCCGGAACATTGCACAAAAACGCAGGCGGTCATAATCCAATGGAAACAGCAGCACTGGGGTCTGCCATATTGCACGGCCCGTATGTCGGCAGTCATGCGCCCCTGTACCAGCGTCTGACCGAGGCAGGCGCCGCGCTGCAAGTTAACGGCAAGGACGAATTGACGGTACAGATCATCCAGCTCTCAGCCCCCGACAAGGCGGCTGAGATGGCCGTGGCTGGCTGGCAGATTGTAACCGAGGGTGCCGAGTTGACTGACCAACTGTTAGACAGGATTCAGGATTTGCTGGACCTGCGCGAGAAACATCATGCGACCACCTGATTTCTGGAACAAAGCCCCGCAGACGTTTAACTTGCGCGCCACTCTGCTAGCCCCCCTCGGTTGGATTTACGAGCGCGCCACCGCACGTCGAATTGCCAAGGGCAGCCCATTGGATCCCGGTGTTCCGGTGATCTGCGTTGGCAATTTGAACGCAGGCGGCACCGGCAAGACACCAACTGTCATCTGGCTGATCGAAGCATTGCGCGGCATGGGCCATGAGCCTCATGTGGTCAGTCGTGGCTACGGGGGCAACTTGCGTGGGCCGGTGATGGTTGACCCAAGACACCATAACGCCGAACAAACCGGAGACGAGCCACTGTTGCTGGCCGCCTTTACCACGGTCTGGGTGGCTCGCGACCGTGCCGCCGGAGCCAGTGCAGCGGCCGCAAGTGGCGCAACGGTGATCGTGCTGGACGACGGGTTTCAGAACCCTTCGGTGGCCAAGGATCTGTCAGTAATTGTCGTCGATGCCCAGCGCGGTTTTGGCAATGGTCGCTGCCTGCCGGCCGGGCCACTGCGTGAAACGGTCCCTGTCGGCTTGAAACGGGCGGATTTGGTGTTGTCGCTTGGATCGGACAAGGCCCAGGCCAGTTTTGCCGCGCAGTGGAAAAGCAGCCTGCAAGGGTTGCCGCATTTCACAGGTGAGTTGCAGCCGCTGGAAACCGGCATGCCCTGGAACGGCACCAAGGTCCTGGCCTTTGCCGGCATCGGTCATCCGCAAAAATTCTTCGATACCCTACAATCTTTAGGTGCTGACATCCGCAGAGCCGAAGCGCTGGAAGATCACCAGACGCTATCGCCCGCGCTGATGACCCGACTAGAAGCCGAGGCCAAATTACTGGGCGCACAGCTAGTCACCACCGAAAAGGATGCTGCGCGCCTGCCTGATAGCTTCCGCGCAAAGGTGATCACCCTACCCGTTCGGTTGCAAATCACGCGGGATGACGCTCTGAAACAAGTCCTGACAAAAGCAGCGCCTTTGCCCTAAGAATGGCGTCACGCCCGGCACGTGGGCCGGGCGCTTTCGTACTAGCCTTCCAGCTCAGCGTCGATCAACGCCTTGAACTGATCATAGGCCTGGTTTGCAACCGCAGTTCCGTTTAGAATGAACGACGGGGTGGACTGAATGCCGTCGGCTTCGGCGTTTTCCTGATACCAGCTGACCAAAGTCTGCGCCTTGGCACCGTCCGCCAAGCAGGCCTCCAGGGCGTCATTTTCAATCCCGGCCAAACGACCAATTTTACGAAGTTCGTCAACAATCTCAGACGCACCGCCGGCCCGCGACCACTCGGACTGGCTTGAATACAGCAGATCCGAAATGCCAAAGAACTTCTCGGGCCCAGCACAACGTGCGATCATCGAAGCCCACAAGCCATAGCGATCAAAATAGACTTCGCGGTAGATGAATTTGACCTTACCGGTGTCGATATAATCCGCCTTGAGTTGCTTATACGCCCCTGAGTGGAAATTGGCACAATGCGGACAGGTGTACGAAGCATACTCGATCAGCGTAACTGGCGCATCTTCGGCTCCCAAAACCATCTCGGTGATGGTCGAGGTATCAACCTCAGCAGCCTCTTGTGCAGTGGCGGCTCCGACAAACGGCAGCTCAGGCACAGCTCCGGGCGCACGGGGCCCCATCAGGGCATAGCCCCCCACAACCACTGCAACGGCAGCTAAGACACCAGACATCAAACGGGCCATTAAGTCCCCTTTCCTTGGGTTTTGTTATTACTCAATACATTTTGCCCCAACCGCTCAAGCGCATGACGCAATTCATCACTTTCAACTCCGGTCGCAGCCTTGGCCGCCTCGGCCACTGCCACCTGATCGGGTTTGGGTTTGTCACGCTCAACGGGCGCGTACTGAAACTGTACCTGACCATCGGCAAATCCGGTCGGCGCGGTTTGGGTGATCCGCACTTTGGAAATAGCGTTATAGCCATAAACCGCGTTTACCTTCTCGCGCAGCCGTTCCTTTTGCATTTCCAGCATCGGCGCCTGCGCCCCGGTGGTCAGCACTGTCAGAGTGGCCCCTAATCCGCCACGACCATAACCAACATTGACCGGTCGGGCGATGGCCGCGATATCCGCGCCCGCAATCTCGGCCCAATGCGTCAACAGCCGCGACACCGCAAAACCACGGCTCTCACCGGTTTTACGTATTTGCTCATTCAGCAAATTGGCGGTGCGTTTAAAGCCGCGTGTCGAGGATCGTCTATATGCCATGGCCATGGTTTTGCGTGACTGTTGCACCTATTGTAAAGAGCGCAGAGGCGGGAACCAGAGAAACCGCCGCACGGGGAGTAAATAATGCGTGACTTAGACAGTGGTCCACAGGGGCTGAGCGATCAGATCCTTGCCTGGTATGACGTGCACGCACGCACCCTGCCCTGGCGGATCAGTCCCGCCGACCGCATGAGTGGAGTGACCCCCGACCCCTATCGCATCTGGCTGTCCGAAGTCATGTTGCAGCAAACCACAGTGGCCGCAGTCAAAGACTATTTCCATCGCTTCACGTTGCGCTGGCCCAGTGTTCAAGATCTAGCCGCCGCCGAAGATGGCGACGTGATGGGAGAATGGGCCGGTCTTGGCTATTACGCCCGCGCCCGCAACTTGTTGAAATGCGCCCGCGTGATTACCAACGAACACGGCGGAGTGTTTCCCGCGAGTTATGATGGCTTGCTCAAATTGCCGGGGATCGGCCCATATACCGCCGCTGCCATATCGTCGATCGCTTTTGACCTGCCAGAGACCGTGCTGGATGGAAATGTCGAACGAGTGATGGCGCGATTATATGACATCCACACACCCTTACCCGGCTCTAAGCCAGAACTGAAAACCCACGCCGCCGCATTGACCCCAGCCTTGCGTCCCGGCGACTACGCTCAGGCCGTGATGGATCTGGGCGCAACCCTTTGCACGCCCAAATCCCCGGCTTGCGGCATCTGCCCGTGGCGCGATCCTTGTCAGGCACGTGTTGCCGGCACCGCGCCCCTGCTACCGCAAAAGACCCCTAAGAAACCCAAACCAACCCGGCGCGGCACGGTTTATCTGGCACGGGCAACCAATGGGGACTGGTTGCTGGAACGGCGCCCAGACAAAGGGCTGTTAGGCGGCATGCTGGGTTGGCCCGGCTCGGACTGGTCCGAGGCCCCAGAACCAAACCCTCCGTTTGCGGCAGTCTGGCAGGATCTAGGCGCTGAGGTGCGGCATACCTTTACGCATTTCCACCTGATACTGCAGGTGAAAGTGGGCGAGCTACCATCAAATCATGTTCCGAATGCACCGCACCTCCGGATCGCTAGCCACAACTTTCGCCCCTCCGATTTGCCAACAGTCATGCGCAAGGCCTTTGATCTGTGGAACGGGCAGTAACCGCTTGGGTTGATGGCAAAACCGGCGTAGGCTTTTGCCAACGCGCGCTAAAAAACCCGGAGTTTCTTCGATGATTGCCCCGCAAACCCTCGCCCGCTGGCAAAGCGCGCTGCCGTTCTGGACATCCTTTCTATTGCTCCCACTGGTGTGGGTCGGTGCCATCTTTGGCGGCTGGACCATTCTGCTGGCCCCATTGGCAACCTGGTACTTGTTCGCGGTTCTTGACGGCGTTTTTGGCCTTAACTTTGAGAACGCCGATCCACAAACCCCCGACGCGGACCTGACCTGGTACACCGCACTGACCTCGACCTGGGTGCCGCTGCAATTTGTAACGCTCTATGTGTTGATCTGGTACGTGACCCGCGCCGATCACCTGTCCGGATTGGGAAAATTCGGAGTGTTCTTTGGCGTGGGCGTTCTAACTGGCACCATAGGCATCAACTACAGCCACGAGTTGATGCATCAAAAAAGCCGACTCGAGCGCTGGTTGGGTGACATCCTTCTGTCGATGGTACTTTATTCCCATTTCCGGTCCGAACACCTGCTGGTGCACCACCGCTATGTCGGAACTCCGCGAGACCCAGTAACCGCGCGCTATAACGAGGGCTTTCATCGGTTCTACCCACGGGTGCTAAAGCAAAGTTTGCATTCATCCTTTAACGCCGAGAAAGCGATGCTGGCCCGCAAGGACCTGCCGTGGAGCGACCTGTCCAACCCGTTCTTTCGTTATTGGGGGCTACAGGGCGGAATGCTGCTGTTGGCGCTGTTGGTGGGCGGCTGGAGCGGATTGCTGTTGTTCCTAGTCCAGGCTGGCGTGGCGATCTGGCAGCTGGAGCTGGTGAACTATGTCGAACACTATGGCTTGACCCGTAAACATTTGGGCGACGGCAAATACGAACATGTTCAACCGCGTCATTCTTGGAATGCAGCGCATAAGGCGTCAAACTGGCTGCTGATCAACCTGCAACGCCATTCCGATCATCACTACAAGCCTGATCGCCGGTTTCCGCTGCTGCAAAATCACACCACTGGGGATGCCCCTCAGTTGCCCTATGGCTATCCGGTGATGACGGTGGCTGCGATGATCCCGCCCCTTTGGCGCCGCGTGATGAACCCACGAGTGCGGCGTTGGCGGCAGATGTATTATCCCGAAATCACCAATTGGGAGCCTTATAACAAGGCTGACAACCCGCCTCCAAAATAACTTTCTCTGAGACAGGTATTCGCCGCCGGCACGGACAGCTACCAGTTCGGACCAATTAATCCCGCTGACAGCCAACCCCAAAAACTCCCGCGCCCTCGCGGGCCAACGGCAAAAGCCGTGATCCCTTGCTGTCTTGGGCCCGGCGCCGCGTTTGCGTGGCGCCGGGCCCAACGGGAGGAGTGTCTCCAATTGAAGACCGACGACGGGCGGGAGTTCTGCGCCACGTCTCTGAAGTCAGTATAATTCCGGCCAATCCCGATTTTGACTAGGAGGCGCCAAAACCGGGATTGCGGAGGCCTTTTTCTGGACTCCCTGCTTGCCGGTACCAAACGGCAAACAGGGATGTCCGGCCTACCCTTATGCTATTCGTTCGGCTGTGATGTATTCCAAATCCATGGCAGTTTCATCGGATCTCCGCCGGTCAATCTGAAATCCATCCATACTATGCTTTAGCGCCGCTGAATCCGTAGCCAACCCGGCTGCTGTTTCAAACACATTCGTCGCCATGGCTGCGCTATCCTGCGTTGTATGGCCCAAGTCCGTCATACTGGCGTCAATCTCAACAAGGCTCATCGACTGAGTCGCAATCACGTCGGTGATTTCCTCCATCACACTCGATACCTCGCGGGCACCAGACCGAATACACTCCAGGCTTTCACCCGTTTGCCGCACTAGGTCACATCCATCACGCACTTGCACCGCGCTTTCGGAAATCAGAGACTTGATTTCACTCGCCGATTCCGAGGCCCGTGCAGCCAAGGCCCGCACTTCCGAGGCAACCACAGCAAAACCACGTCCGGCGTCACCGGCACGGGCTGCTTCGACACCAGCATTCAGGGCCAATAAATTGGTCTGAAAGCTGATATCATCAATAACATCTACAAATTTGGCGATCTGCTCCGAAGACTTCTCGATCCGCACCACGGCAGCAATTGCCTCTTTGACCACGGCTCCACCTGCTTCAGCATCCAGATGATTTTGCTCTGACTTTTTCGCTGCCTTCCCAACCATTTCGCGGGTTTCTTTGGTGGCGACCGTCACCTGACTGACCGCTGCCACTGCCTCTTCCAAGGTGGCCGCTTGCTGTTCAGAGCGCTCCGCCAAATCCCGTGTCATCTGCGATGTCGTGGCCATTTTGGCGTCCACCGAATGGGCGCTGTTAGTCGAAGACCCAATGATACTAGACCAACGGTCGATCAGGTTATTGTACGATTCCCGCATTCCGTCAAATTTCTCGGGAAAACCGCCACCCTCACTCGACCGGATTTTGATGGAAAGGTCGCCATTTTCCAGCCGCTCGATACCATCAGTCATAATCGCCAGCGCTTTGCTCTGCTCTTCTTGTTGTGCGGTAAAATAGGCGTCAATCACGCGCTCGCAATCCGCCATCATTACCCGAATCAACAGGCTGGCCTGTTTCGCGACCTTTTTCTTGTTACCCAATCGGCCTTGGCGCAAAATAATTTCAAGCATCTTGGTCCCAGCTTCGGAATATCCACCAAGATAAAGCAGGAATGGCAACTGGATCTGAAAATGCACACGTCCAACTCGCTCGGCCGATTCCATATACAACCGGTCAAACTTACCTGAAAACAGACGTTCCCAATGAGCTTTCTGCGCCGATTTTGCGTGTGCGGCAACTTTGGGATCCTGAAAGAAGCTAGCAGTTTCAGATCGGCCCAAGATCAGCTCATAAAACTCATCCAAAATCTGGTCAAATTTTGGGGTTAGCACTTTGCCAAGCTCAGCCAGTAAATCCGAGTTCTCGTCTCCGAGATCAAACCACTTGGAAATCTGGTGTCGTGCATCATCTGTCATCGCATCAGCCCTTACTGGTTAACACGACAGAGAATGCAACCTACGATTTAAAATTCTATTACCGGTAACATTCAGATGTACATTTCCCTAGGTAATCGTTCGGGATAATTGAACATTTAGTTATCGCAAAAACTAAAATCGCCTTCAGATTTTGCCAAACGCCCTTAATTACAACCATTGCAGCACCACACTGCCAGTAGAAGTCAACTTAAAGTCCAGACAGTCATTGTCTGATCAAACCCCTTAATGTCTTGATCAGCCTGCCTGACGAAACCCTCGACCAAACTGTTTTCAACGTTCTCAGATCCAACTTGATCGCGCAGTTGGTCACTCATCACGATCCTGGCCTGTAATGGACGCGAGATCTCCTCCAGCCGCGCGGCAATGTTTACTGCCGTCCCTATTACTGCGTATTCCAACCGATTTGCGCCGATATCACCCAGAACTGTTTCGCCGAAATGAATACCAATGCCCACGTGGATTTCGTGCTCGCCCTTTCGGCGACGCTCCAGGTTCCACTGATCCAAGGCAACGATCATTGCGCGCGCGCAGGCCACGGCATTGGTTGCGTCTTGAGTTCCGGCCATCGGCGTCCCAAAGGTCGCCATCAACCCATCTCCTAGATATTTGTCCAGAGTGCCGTGATGCCGAAACACCTCATGCTCCATTCGGCCATGAAATCCGCGCAGCATTTCGATCACTTTCAGCGCATCAAGCCCCGCCGCCATCCGCGTAAAGCCGATGATATCGATGAACAAAATCGCCACGTCTTGGCTGCGGACCTGTTTCAGCGGCTCATCGTTTTGTGACAGTTGATCCACCACATTGGGCGAGAAATACCGCGACAGATTGGCCCGTTCACGGGTCAGGCTGGCATTGTTCATCAGTAGCGCATTGAACCGGCGCACCGAGAATCCCAAGATCACCGCAACGATGACAAAGACCACCACTTCTTGCACCCTGAGGTGGAACATAAAGCTGGATGGATCCATAAATCGGGCCAACAAATCGTTGTCACCAAACAGATCACTGGCCCGCTGTTGCAGGGCCTCATCCACCGGCGACAGCCACCACGCCGCAATCAGCGCAACCGTCCACATCCCCGCAGTCCAGGTGCCAATGGCAATCACCGTGCGCCATGAATAGGCCAGCGTGCCCGCCGCTAGTATCACGTAAAAGTAGATGAAATTGTCAAACCGATACTGCATCGCAATCGGAAAATCCTGCGCAGCAAACGGATTTGGGACCACCATAGTGACGGTCATCAGCAACAGGTCTAAAAAGATCAGAAGCAATTCATAGCCTGATCGCCCCACTTTGCCCAACCGCCCCATCATCCAACCATTGAGACAAAGCAGGCCCAGTATCACGTGGTAGTACATCACGTTCCAAGTCGGATTTATGAACACCAGCATAATCCCGATCAGTGGCATCGCGGTCCATCGCGCTCGAATGGCCCACACCAGACCTCGCCTTTTGTGTTCCTCAAGTGTGGCCTCGGCATAGGCGTTATCGGCCACTGCATCAGCAAGATCCACATGCCGTTCGGGTCGGTATGTTGGCAGGGGCGCAACTGTGGTGTCGGTCATGGCTATTCCTTTGGGACGGAGCCTAGATATGCACTGACTAAACCAAAAAGAACCCCCAATTCCAACGTCTAAAACCAAAAGACCCCGCCTGATAGGCGGGGCAAGGTATGGTGCCACGTGACAAGTCACGGGCACCGGCGGTGTTCCGAAATTTCTAGGTAGTCTGTGGGGTTAGGCCTGCATCTCGGCGCGGATTTGCTGACGCAGCACGTCGATCGGCACAGTCTTGCCGTCGCGCTTAAAGCACCAGTAGGTCCAGCCATTGCACGACGGAGCGTTCTCAAGCTTGGCACCAACCTGATGGATCGAGCCTTTGACGTCATCGCCGATCAGAGTGCCATCTGCCCGAACTTTGGCCTTGTGGCGACCATTCATGCTCAGCAGTTCCTCGCCCGGACGCAGCATGCCACGCTCGACCAACTGGCCAAACGGCACCCGTGGCTCGGCACGTTTGGACGTTGAGACCTGCAGCGCATCGCGGTCAAACTTGCGCACCGCTGCGATACGTTTCTCAGCCACCTTGCGATAGGCCTCTTCACGCTCGATACCGATGAATTCGCGACCCAGCATTTTGGCGACAGCACCAGTGGTGCCAGTGCCAAAGAACGGGTCCAGAACTACGTCACCAGGGTTGGTCGAGCCAACCAGCAGGCGGTGCAGCAGGCTTTCTGGTTTTTGCGTCGGATGGGCTTTGGCGCCCTCGTCATCTTTGATACGTTCGTGGCCGGTGCAGATCGGCAGCACCCAGTCGCTGCGCATCTGAATACCTTCGTTCAGCGCCTTCAGCGCCTCGTAGTTAAAGGTGTATTTGCCACCCTCGGCCTTGGAGGCCCAGATCATTGTCTCATGTGCGTTGGTGAAACGTTTGCCCCGGAAATTCGGCATCGGATTCGATTTGCGCCAGATCACATCGTTGAGGATCCAATAGCCCTGATCTTGCAGAGCCGAGCCAACCCGGAAAATATTGTGATACGAGCCAATCACCCAGATCGCGCCATTGGGTTTCAACAAACGGCGCGCCGCTTTCAGCCAGGCCTTGGTGAATTTATCATAGGCTGCAAAGCTGGAGAACTGGTCCCAATGGTCGTCAACAGCATCGACCTGGCTATTGTCAGGACGGTGCAGCTGGCCCTTGAGCTGCAGGTTATATGGCGGGTCTGCAAAGATCAGATCAACTGACTCCGCAGGCAGACTGTTCATCACATCGATGCAGTCACCACCAAGAATCGTGTTTAAAGGGAGCGCAGCTGCGCTCTTTACCATTGTTTTGTTCATGTCTCTGCCTCGATACCACGGCGTATTTTTACGCTCATTCGGTTATCCACAGGATGAGTCATCCGGGATTCGAGGTCAATTTCTTTTTTGAATCAAATACCTGCCCTTTAATCTTGATACAACATCTTGTGGATAGGCTTGAACGAACGCCTATGATGTTGTGTCACCCCCAAAACCTGCAAGGCGTCTTTATGCTGCTTAGACGGGTAACCTGCGTTCTTCTCCCAACCGTAGCCTGGGCACTGTTGCGCCAAATCCACCATCAACCGGTCGCGACACAATTTTGCAACGATCGAAGCAGCCGCAATCGACACTGATTTGCCGTCGCCTTTGATCACTGCTTCAGACGGCAGCGTCAGCCCCCTAGGGATAAGATTGCCATCGATCAGCAGGTAATCAGGGGGTGGGTCCAGCATCGCCACCGCCCGCTCCATCGCCAAATGCGAGGCGCGCAGGATGTTGATCTCGTCGATCTCGTCGACCGAGGCATGGGCAATCGCCACTTCAGCATTATCAAAGATCGCCTGCTCCACCGCTTCGCGTTTCTTGGCGCTCAGTTTTTTGGAGTCGTTCAACCCCTTGGGAATATTTTGGGGATCAAGGATCACCGCCGCGGCGGTCACTGGCCCGGCCAAGGGCCCTCGCCCCACCTCGTCCACACCGGCAATCCGCACATATCCACGCTGCTGCGCGGCACTCTCAAGGCTGTAATCTGGCTGTTCCATAGGCCTGTCAGAGCCAAAATTGCGCACCGTTACAAGCCCTATCTGAACAAAGAAAGGAGGGCCGAAGCCCCCCTGACTGCTCGATACTGCAAGGTTTGAAAATTAGCGCTGAGTGATACGATAGCCATTCCGGCGCAGACACCGTGGTTTGAACGCGTTCTTATGACGGCGACCGTTCCAGAATGTCACCCGACATTGCTGTGGCAATGAATTGGCATGACGATAGTTTTTCTGCAGACATTTCTGCCCCATCAGGTTCTTGCCATTCTGAAACGCCGGGAAATTGCGTAGGCATTTGCCGGGCAAATCGTAACGCGCCACACGTGGCGGCAAGGGGCGTGGCTGGGGATGAACGATAACCGGATCGGCAGGCGCGCGGGTCACATGATTGTTACGGTGGCGATCCCGGTTGATCGCTACACCCAAGATCCCCAACACTGCCAGACCGGCGAGGAGTTTAGCGACATCTTCATCAGCTCGGGCGGGTGCGGCAGAGAACCCAGTGATCGCAATCGAGGCTGCGAGAACAAAGGCGATGAACTTGCGGTGCAGGTTGGGGCGGTTGACGGAGTGCATAATGGAACCTTTCCAATCAGGAGTGATGATCGGCACGTGGCCGGGATGCCTCAACCTGGCGCCACCCCACTCAGACAGGCAATAACAGCCCCCTGTTATCGAATATCAGCACTCTCAACTGCCTGTGGTTATTGAATATCGCTCCGTCATTGCGCAGGATGACCCACATGAAACAGTTACTCTTGAAACCCGCTCTGATTGCCGCCTTTCTGGCGCTGGCCACGCCCGCCATGGCTGCGGATTGTTATGCCGATTATAAGGCAAAACAGGACAACCCCCTGCGACTGCACTATGGAGTGATCCAACTGACTGGTGCTTGCCAGAAGGGTGCCGCTAAGTCTGAAATCAGCACTCGCATTGCATCACAGGGCTGGACCCTGCTGAACGTGATATCGGTTTTTGGCCCTGAAGGCCTGCAACAAAGGAAGCCCGATGCCGGATCCTACTATCTCCGTTTCTGAGGCCCGCAGCGCCGGCAGTCGGGTCATTACATTTGGGATCATCGTAATCGTAGGACTGCTGGTCGCGGCCGGCACTTTGTTGTTGCTGACCCTGCCTGACGCCAACGCCTTTAATGCGCGGGTCGAGCAGTTGTTTGTGGAAAACGACCTGACCACCCAGGCCGAGATTAAGCTACTGGAAATTCTGGCCCAGTCAGGCACCTCGTTTTCGGATACGCTGAGCAGCTACCGCATGGTGATATTTGTGCTGATGGTGTTTGCCACCGCAATGATGGTGGCAGCACTTGTGGTGCTAGCGATGCTGGTGATGCTGAACCGTCGCATGGCGCAGATCGAACGGGCGGGCATTCAGGTGACCGAATTGCTGATCAGCCGCGAAGAAAACACCGTTTACCTCAACAGCATGGGATTTCGGCTGACCCCGGCGGCGATTGAGACCCTGTCGGTTCTGGCCGAGGCGCGAATGGACGGTGATGTGATGTCAGGCGCCGAAATCGAAGGGGTGATTTCTGGCCGTGATGCCTCGGATTGCGAGGAAGCCGCCGGCGCCACCCGCATCAAGCGGTTGCGCGATACCCTGGGAAATCAGATGATCAGCGAGTTGCTGGTCAAAAATATTGCCAAACGTGGCTATGTGTTGGCCATCAGCAAGGACGTGATCCGGATGATCTGAAACTTGGTATTCGGGCTAACCCAGAGCGCCAAAACCTTAGCCATTGACCGTGTCAGGTTTGAGTATTTTGAGCAAAAAGAAACATCAGCTTAAACGATGGTCGTCACCTCGCTTCAATATCGAGTGTCGGCTCTGGTATTCCCCCCACAACACCCCACATTATAGCCACTCCAATTCGTTGATGAAGATTATGAGAGGGCCCGGCCAATGAACGTGCATGTAAAGCCGGAACAGGATGGCTATGACATTCTGATTGAACAGCTCACCGGGACGGTGACCCTGCGCCACAATGGGGTGCTGCTGGCTCAGAGCGACAAGGCCAAGGTGATGTATGAAACACGCCTGAAGCCGACCATCTATTTCCCTCCCGAGGATGTGACCGCCGACCTGTCCAAACGAACCGAGTTGCAGACGTTTTGCCCGTTTAAAGGCACCGCCATTTACCGCGATCTTCTGCTGCCAGATGCACCAATAAAGAACGCAACCTGGGCCTATAACGAGGCCTTGCCCGAAGCCTCGGCGATCAACGGGCATATTGGTTTCATGCCAGGCGCCTTTACCGACTTAGACCTTGGCGATAATGAGATACTGGCGCGAGATGACGGCAATATCTCGGGGCCGGTGATCGACTGGTTGCTGCGTGAGGCCGCCTATCTGCCAACCCCGGAAAAGTTTACTGCGGCCCTGGCTGACAAACTGCGGGAGCAGGGTGTGTACCTGTCGCGCATGGCGGTGATGGTTTGGTCGCTACACCCGATGATTGCCGGTAAGAATTTTGTCTGGAAAAAATCGAACGGTGAGGTCAACACCTTTGCCCCGTCCTATGAGATCCACGACCACCCGTCATATCAGAACAGCCCACTGCGGCATGTCTCCAATGGTATGGGCGGGGTCCGTCACCGGCTTGGCGGCAATCATCCCACCGACGCGTTCCCGATTTTGGAGGATCTGCGCAAGGAAGGTGCCACCGATTATGTTGCAATGCCGCTGCGGTTCTCGGACGGGAGCATCAATGTGCTGACCCTGACCAGCGATCATCTCACCGGCTTTTCAACCGCCAATTTGGGGCTGATCTTTGAGTGCTCGGCTGTGATCGGGCGCTTTTACGAGGTCTTCATGCAGCGCGAAAATGCGCAGTCTTTGTTGGAGACCTATGTTGGCAAACGTTCGGGCGCGCGCGTGTTGGGAGGCGAGATCCACCGGGGTGACGGCGACGATATTGATGCGGCTATCATGTTTTGCGACCTGCGCGGCTCCACCCGTCTTGAAGAAGAACTGGGCCGTGTGGCCTATATCAAGCTGCTCAACCAATTTTTTGAAACCACTTCAACAATCATTCATGACCACGGCGGCGAAGTGCTGAAATTCATCGGCGACGCTGTTCTGGCGGTGTTCCCCGCCGATGAAAATCCGGCGGAGGCCCGCGCACAGGCGCTCAATTCAGCCCGCGCTATCGTTGCCCGGCTGGAGGAAATCGCAAAAGAGGAAGACGGGCACCATTGTGAATGCGCCATCGGCATCGCCTACGGCGGTGTCACCTATGGCAATGTCGGCTCGCGCGAGCGGTTGGATTTCACTGTTATCGGTCAGGCCGCCAACATTGCGGCTCGGTTGGGGGATTTTGGCAAATCGCGCGGCCATCCAATTGTCGTCAGCCGCGATATTCTTAGTGACAAGTCCATGGCGTCGCCCCTTGGTGCGGTCAGCTTGCACAATGTCTCCAAGCCCGTGGAAAGTTTCGCTATTTCCGTGCTTTGATATCTTTAACCGGAACGGCCACCCAATTGCGTCGCATTTGGGTGGTGCAGCCACCGGTGATTAACAAATTAATGGTGACCCCGATTGGATTCGAACCAATAACCTGCCCCTTAGGAGGGGGCTGCTCTATCCAGTTGAGCCACGGGGCCATGCGCAATGCTTAGCTGAACTCTCCTCTAACAAATAGCAGTTGCGAGCTCAATCCCGTGCAAGACGCTGTCAATGAAATTTGCTGCCATTGCCTGAGTTTACTGTTTTCCCCCAGCACAGGAATTCAGGATCTGGCAGCAGCTATGCTGTAATATTGAGCAGATGCACCTATCTGAGGACATGTAACACGCTCCTTTCTTTACATAGACCTCAGCCGAACCGCCTTAGATAGCTATGACTCAGATACTCTCGATCCTAGTTGTCGAATGCATTCAGCCCCGTGCATCGCAGATTTCTGCTGCTCTACAGCACGCTGGTGGCTTTGACGTGGAGACCATATCTGGTCCTGACGGGTTGGCGCGCAGGGTCGACAATGGCAATCCGGATCTGGTGGTGATCGACGCCGGTTCTCCATCGCTGTTGGAAACCGAGCAACTGGTATTGGCTTCGGACCCAACAAAACGGGCCGTTGTGCTGTTTGTCGATCAATCGAATGACGATCTTACCCGGGCGGCCCTTCAGGCTGGTGTCTCTGCCTATGTGGTGGATGGGCTGCAGTCAAAGCGGCTGCAGCCCATCCTGCAGGCTGCGCATCAACGGTTCACCATGCTGAACCAAATCCGCACAGAATTGAGCGATACCAAGCAGGAACTGGAACAGCGCAAGGTGATTGACCGGGCCAAAGGCTTGCTGATGAGCGCCCGAGGTATAGACGAAGCTGCGGCTTATGAACTGCTGCGCAAAAGCGCAATGGATCAGGGAAAACGCATCGCCGAGATCGCTCAGGCTATCGTCACCGCGAGCGATTTACTCTCCTGAACCGTCACTTGGCCCTCTGCTGATTCCATGTAATCGGTTCTCCAAGCGTCGCGATTCAGCGCCCGCCCCAGGAAATGTGCCCAAAAATTAGGCACCTGCCTGCATCTTATGCTGCGATGCGGCAAAATCCGTTGTCGTCGGCGCAAACACCCGCAATTCTGACCATATCGCAAGCAACGGAGCTTGCCTTAGCATCTCTCCCAACGATTGGGAATTTCGGAGCAAAGCCGCTCGACCGTTCGCCAAATGGCACAGCGCGTCTAAAGCTTTTTGTTGTTTCTCAATCACATGGAAGATCATCTCGCTATGAAGAGAATTCTATGCAGCCTTGGTGTTGCTACAACTCTGGCAAGCCCATCCATATCTGAGCCGCTCGAGCTGGAGCAGGATGTTCTGACCATCGGCTTTATCAAGCTGACCGACATGGCACCGCTGGCAGTGGCCTATGAACAGGGGTTCTTTGACGATGAAGGCCTGTTTGTGACCCTGGAATCGCAAGCCAACTGGAAGGTGCTGCTGGACCGTGTCATCGACGGGCAGCTGGCTGGTGCCCACATGCTGGCCGGGCAACCGCTGGCGGCCACAATTGGCTATGGCACCCAGGCGCATATCATTACCCCGATCTCGATGGATCTGAATGGCAACGGCATCACCGTATCCCAAGAAGTTTGGAACGGCATGCGGCCGCATATTCCCTCACAAGAGGATGGTCGTCCACAGCATCCGATTTCTGCCAGCGCACTGGTGCCGGTGATTGAACAGTTTAATGATGCAGGTCGGCCCTTCAACATGGGGATGGTTTTCCCCGTCTCAACGCATAATTACGAGCTGCGCTATTGGCTCGCGGCGGGTGGTATCCACCCCGGTTATTATAGTCCACAGGACATCACAGGTCAGATCGGGGCTCAGGCCCTGCTCTCGGTGACGCCGCCACCACAAATGCCTGCGACGCTCGAAGCTGGAACAATCAATGGCTACAGCGTTGGTGAGCCGTGGAACCAGCAGGCGGTTATTAAGGGCATCGGTGTGCCGGTGATCACCGATTACGAGCTGATGAAGAACAACCCCGAAAAGGTCTTTGGCATCTCCGCTGAATTTGCCAGGGAAAATCCAAACACCACCCTGGCGGTGGTCAAAGCGCTCATCCGCGCCGCCATTTGGCTGGACGAAAACAACAACGCCAACCGAGAGGCGGCGGTCGAGCTGCTGTCGCGCCGGGAATACGTCGGTGCCGACCGCAATGTGATCGCGGCCTCGATGACCGGCAGCTTTGAATATGAGAGCGGCGACATTCGACCGGCGCCCGATTTCAACGTCTTCTTCCGCCACCATGCCACTTACCCGTTCTACTCGGATGCGGTCTGGACACTGACCCAAATGCGCCGCTGGGGGCAGATCGCCGATACCAAACCCGACAGTTGGTATGATGAGGTGGCCCGCTCGGTGTACAAACCAGACATCTACCTGCAGGCCGCGCAGTTGCTGGTTGATGAGGGTCTGGTCGACGCAGCTGATTTTCCGTTCGCCAGCGATGGCTACAAACAGCCGACCCCCGCTGCTGATGTGATTGACGGCATCCCCTTCGATGGCCGCACTCCCAACGCCTATCTTAATAGCCTGCCTATTGGCCTGAAAGACACCCAGACCGTCCATGACGGTGTGGTGCACGGCTAAGCCCGCAAAAGGATACTTTCATGACCATCGCTGATCCCGATTTTGCCACCGCCGAGGCTCGCCGTGCCCGCCTGTTCACCCGCATAAATGCGGCTGACAAATGGTTCCAGATGCTGGGGCTGGCATGGCTCACCCCGGTGATGAAGGCCGCAGCCGGCGACAACTCACGCGCCCAGATGGGAGAGATCTGGCGCCTGCTGCTGGTTCCGCTGCTGGCGATCCTTGGCTTTCTTGTGCTGTGGGGGGTGATGGCACCCAAGGTTCAGACTTCGTTGGGTGTGATCCCCGGCCCGGCTCAGGTCTGGACGGAAATGGTCACCCTGCACAATGATGCCGTAGCAAAATCCGAAAAGAAGGCCACATTCCAGCAGCGCGTCGAAGACCGCAATGCAAAGATGATCGCCGACGGCAAGCCCGAGCGGGTCAAAGACATCGCATATACCGGAGCGCCCAGCTATTACGACCAGATCTGGACCTCGATAAAAACGGTGTTCTTTGGCTTTCTGATCGCCTCGGCTATTGCGATCCCGTTGGGCATTCTGGGCGGGCTGTCGCCAACCGCCAGCGCCGCGATGAACCCTTTGGTGCAAATCTTCAAACCGGTATCGCCACTGGCCTGGCTACCGATTGTCACCATGATCGTCTCCGCCGTTTACGTTTCTAACGACGGCATGTTCAGCAAGTCCTTCATGGTTTCCGCGGTCACTGTCACCCTCTGTTCCATGTGGCCAACCCTGATCAACACCTCGCTGGGTGTCGCCTCGATCGACAAGGATCTGATCAACGTATCCAAGGTGCTGAAAATGTCGCTCTGGAGCAAGATCACCAAGCTGGTGCTGCCCTCGGCGTTGCCGCTGATCTTTACCGGGCTGCGGCTAAGCCTTGGGGTCGGTTGGATGGTTCTGATCGCCGCCGAGATGCTGGCGCAGAACCCCGGATTGGGCAAATTCGTCTGGGATGAATTCCAGAACGGATCGAGCCAGTCGCTGGCCCGGATCATCCTTGCAGTGCTGACCATCGGTATAATCGGCATGATGCTGGACCGGGTGATGTTCGCCCTGCAGTCCCTTTTCACCTTCTCAAACAATCGGTGAATGGCATGGCAATCCTGACATTTAATAACGTTCACAAAGGCTTTGGCGAAGGTGCCAATCGCGTTGAGGTGCTTAATGATATTGACCTGGAGGTCCAGGAGGGTGAGTTTCTTGCCATTCTGGGCTTCTCGGGCACAGGCAAATCTACCCTGATGAACATGATCGCCGGGCTAGAAACCCCGGACAGGGGCAGCGTGAAATTCAAAGGCAAACCGATCAACGGCCCCAGCCCCGAGCGCGGGCTGGTGTTTCAGAACTACTCGTTGATGCCCTGGCTGACGGTTGCCGGCAATGTGCGGCTGGCGGTGGATGCAGTGTTTCCACGCATGGCTGCCAGTGAGAAAGCCGCCAAAGTAGAGCATTACATCCAGATGGTTGGCCTTACCCCTGCCGCGCACCGGCGTCCGGCGGAACTGTCGGGTGGCATGCGGCAGCGGGTCTCGATTGCCCGCGCCCTGGCAATGGACCCCGAAATGCTGCTGCTGGACGAGCCGCTATCGGCGCTGGACGCGATGACACGCGCCAACCTGGCGGATGAGATCCTGGAGATCTGCCAAAATGACGCCAAGACCTGCATTCTGATCACCAACGATGTGGACGAGGCGATCCAACTGGCCGACCGCATTGTGCCGCTGAACCCGGATGGAACGCTGGGTACTCCTTTCATCGTGGACATCCCCCACCCGCGCATTCGCGAAGAAATGAACCACCACGAGGGTTTCAAGGCTCTGCGTACCGAGGTCACCAGCTTTTTGATGGATGTGGGCATCGAGGCCAAGGTCGAAGGCACTCGCCAATTGCCAGACATAACCCCGATCCACAGCCTGCCCGCAGCGGTGAAAACAGCCGGTAAGACGATGGTCGAAAAACGCTTTCTCGACTTCAGCCAGCTGCACAAGGTCTACCCTACCCCCAAAGGCCCGCTGACCGTGGTCGAAGATTTTAACCTCAAGGTAAACCGGGGAGAGTTCATTTCTCTGATCGGCCATTCCGGCTGCGGAAAATCCACAGTGTTGTCTATGGCCGCTGGCCTCAATGAAATTTCCAAAGGCGCCATCAAGCTGGACGGCAAGCACGTCGAAGGGGCCGACCCGGAACGCGCGGTGGTGTTTCAATCGCCAAACCTGTTCCCCTGGTTAACCGCCAAGGAAAATGTCGCCGTTGGGGTAGAAAAGGTCTACCCCAAAGCATCGCGCGAGGAACTGCGCGATGTGGTGGAATACTACCTCGAGCGCGTTGGCTTAGCCGATTCCATGGATATGCCAGCCCACAGCCTGTCCAACGGCACCCAGCAGCGCGTCGGCATTGCCCGCGCCTTTGCGCTCAGCCCCAAACTGCTTTTGTTAGATGAACCCTTTGGCATGCTCGACAGCCTGACACGCTGGGAGCTGCAAGAAGTGCTGATGGAGGTCTGGTCCCGCACCAAGGTCACTGCGGTCTGCGTCACCCATGACGTGGACGAGGCGATCCTAATGGCCGACCGGGTGGTGATGATGACCAACGGACCGCAAGCCACGATCGGCAAAATCACCGAGGTCAACTTGCCGCGCCCCCGCACCCGTAAGGCCTTGCTGGAGCACCCGGACTACTACACCTACCGGCAGGAGGTTCTCGACTTCCTCGAAGATTATGCGCATGGCGCCAACCCCTCCCCGAAACCAGCCACAATCCCCATTGCAGCGGAGTGACCCTATGACCCAAAAACTTGTAATAATCGGGGCGGGCATGGCCTCGGGCAGGGTGATCGAACACCTGCGCGACGCAGATCCTGATGCCTATGACATCACCCTGTTCAACGCCGAGCCGCGTGGTAATTATAACCGCATCATGTTGTCGCCAGTGCTCTCCGGCGACAAAACCTACCAGGAAATCGTCATCCACGACGCCGACTGGTACGAAGAAAACGGCGTCACCTGCCGGTTCGGTGAAAAGATTGCTTCGGTCGATAGTGCAGCCAAAACCGTTACCGCCGAAAACGGTGATATTCTGGCCTACGACAAACTGCTGTTTGGCACTGGCTCCAACCCGTTTATCATCCCCCTGCCCGGTCATGATCTGGAAGGCGTGATTGCTTACCGCGATCTGGAAGACACTCAGCGCATGATGGGTCTGGGCGACGGTCACAGCGCCGTTGTCATCGGTGGCGGCCTACTGGGACTCGAAGCTGCCGCTGGCATGGCTGCCCGTGGCGTTGATGTCACAGTGATCCACATCATGGGTCACCTGATGGAACGTCAGCTAGACGAAGCCGCCGGCTATCTGCTGCGCCGCGCGCTGGTTGATAAGGGCATTACAGTTAAGTGTTCTGCCAACTCGAAAGAGATCCTGGGCGAAGACGGCAAGGTCCGCGCTCTGCTGCTGGACGATGGCACCGAAATCCCCTGTGACCTGTTGGTCATGGCCGTTGGCATCCGCCCCAACACAGCGCTGGCCGGCGAGTCGGGCATCATGGTTGGACGTGGTATCCACGTTGACGATCAACTGCTGACCTCAAACGAAGACATTTTGGCCGTTGGCGAATGTGTCGAACATGACGGTGCTCTGTTTGGTCTGGTTGCTCCACTGTACGAACAAGCCAAAGTTGCCGCCAAAACCCTGCTGGGTGAAGAAGCTAAGTTTGTTCAGAAAGAAGTGTCGACCAAGCTGAAAGTCACAGGCTGTGATCTGTTCAGCGCTGGCGACTTTGCCGAGGGCGAAAACCGCGAAGACATCATTTTCCGTGACCCGGCCCGTGGCGTCTACAAACGTCTGGTCATTGAAAACAACACGCTGGTTGGCGCTGTTATGTACGGTGACACTGATGATGGCAGCTGGTTCTTTGGCCTGATCAAAGACGCCACCGACATCTCGGACATGCGCGACACTCTTATTTTTGGCCCGGCCTACCAGGGAGGGTCCACCATGGACCCGTTGGCAGCCGTTGCAGCCTTGCCGGATGATGCAGAAATCTGCGGCTGCAACGGCATTTCCAAAGCTCAAGTTGTTGCGGCAATCAATGTCGGCGCTCATACGCTGGATGCGGTAAAAGCGACCTCCAAGGCGGCGTCGTCTTGCGGTAGTTGTGCCGGTTTGGTGGCTGACCTTCTGGGCCTCACCCTTGGTGATGATTTCAGGATGCCCGAGAAAGAGGTCATCTGTAAGTGTAGCGACATGTCTCACGATGACGTGCGCAAGCTGATCATCGCTAAAGAGCTGAAGTCGATCCCGCAAGCAATGCAGGAGCTGGACTGGAAAACCTCTTGTGGCTGTCACATCTGCCGTCCGGCGCTGAACTATTACATGGTTTGCGCATGGCCCGGTGCTTACGAGGATGACGGTAAAAGCCGTTTCATCAACGAACGTGTCCACGCCAACATCCAAAAAGACGGCACCTATTCGGTTGTACCGCGCATGTTGGGCGGCATCACAACCCCGGACGAGCTGCGCGCCATCGCCGATGCAGCTGACAAATACAATGTGCCAACCGTCAAAGTGACCGGCGGTCAGCGCATCGACCTTTTGGGTATCAAGAAAGAAGATCTGCCAGCCATCTGGTACGATTTGGGCAAGGCCGGCATGATATCTGGTCAGGCCTATGCCAAGGGTCTGCGCACGGTGAAAACCTGTGTTGGCACCGAACATTGCCGCTTTGGTACTCAGGACTCAACCGGTCTGGGCATCAAGATCGAAGAAGCCATGTGGGGCGCTTGGTCGCCGCATAAATTCAAACTGGCCGTCTCGGGTTGTCCGCGCAACTGCGCCGAAGCAACCTGTAAGGATCTCGGCATCATCTGTGTGGACAGTGGCTATCAGATTTTGGTTGGCGGCGCGGCGGGTCTGGACCTGCGTCAAACTGAGCTGTTGGTTCAGGTTGCAAGTGAAGAAGAGGCCATCGACGTTTCCTGTGCGTTCTACCAGCTCTACCGTGAGGGCGCGCAGTATCTGCACCGCCCTTACAAATGGATCGCCAAGGTGGGTCTGGACTGGATCAAGGAACAGATCGTCGACGATTTGGAAAACCGCAAAGAGAAAGCGGAGAAGTTCCATTACTCGCAGAAATTCTACCAGATTGACCCATGGGCCGAGCGCGCAAAACAGGGCGTAGACGCGCATGAATTCACCCCTCTGGCAGACTTTACAAAGGTGGCAGCAGAATGAGCAATTTTATCGATATCGGCAGCTTGACTGACATCCCTCTGCGCGGTGCACGCGTAGTGCGCACCCACCGCGGTGACATCGCAGTGTTCCGAACCGCCACCAGCGAAGTCTTTGCGCTGGATGAATATTTGCCTGGTAAAGCCGGTCCTCTGTCGAACGGCATCCAGCATGACAACAAGGTCACCGACCCGATGCGCAATTGGGTCTTTGATCTGACGACTGGCGAAGCCCAAGGCGCAGACGAAGGCACGGTTGCGACCTATCCGATCAAGCTGGAAGACGGTCGCATCCTGATTGCGGCTTCGGCGGTTACTGCAGTAGCGGCTGAATGATGGACGGCAGCGGTCTCCCCGAAATTCGATCAACCTGTGCGTATTGTGGAGTGGGTTGTGGGCTGCTGCTGCGCGCCGATGGCCAAGGTGGTTTGGATGTACGCGGTGATCCTGATCACCCGGCAAACCGTGGTCGCCTGTGCTCCAAAGGCAATGCGCTGGGGGAGACAGTTGGTCTGGACGATCGCCTGCTGGCCCCACGCGTCAATGGTACTGACACCGACTGGGATACCGCACTGGATCTGGTGGCCTCCAAGTTTTCGCAGACCATTGCCGAACACGGGCCCGACAGCGTTGCCTTTTATGTCTCGGGGCAACTGCTGACCGAAGATTACTATGTCGCCAACAAGCTGATGAAGGGATTCATGGGCTCGGCCAACATCGATACCAATTCCCGGCTCTGCATGGCGTCTACCGTGGCTGGCCACAAACGCGCCTTTGGCACTGATACCGTGCCGGGGACTTACGACGATCTCGAACAGGCCGATCTGATCGTGCTGGTCGGATCAAATCTGGCTTGGTGCCACCCGGTTCTGAACCAACGCATCCAAGCTGCCCGGGCCGAACGACCCGAGATGAAGCTGGTCGTGGTCGATCCTCGCCGCACTGCATCCTGTGATGGCGCTGACATGCACCTGCAACTGCGCAACGGCGCAGATGTGGCTCTGTTCAACGCACTTTTGACAGCAATCGAGGAAAAAGATTCCACTGATCCTTCGTTTCTGGACCATGTCGAAGGCGCGCAAGCTGCCTTTGAAGCGGCCCGCAACAGCGACCCGTCAGTCACTGGTCTGGACGCCGAACAGATTCGCGAATTTACCGATCTGTGGATCAATACCAAACGCGTCGTCACCGTGTTCAGCCAAGGGGTCAACCAGTCCTCAAGTGGTAGTGACAAAGTCAATTCGATCCTGAACTGCCACCTTGCCACCGGTCGCATCGGTATGCCCGGCATGGGTCCGTTCAGTGTGACTGGCCAGCCCAACGCCATGGGTGGGCGCGAGGTGGGTGGATTGGCCAATATGTTGGCCTGCCATCTGGACATTGAAAACGCCGATCACCGGCAACTGGTGCAGGACTATTGGCAGTCGCCGACCCTGCCCACTGCTGCGGGATTGAAGGCTGTCGATATGTTCAAGGCAGTGGGCGATGGCCGGATCAAGGCCTTGTGGATCATTCACACCAACCCTGCCGTGTCGATGCCAGATGCCGATGCGGTCAGTGCGGCGATCAAATCCTGCGACTTTACCGTCGTCAGTGACATCACCGGTGCCACCGATACCGCGCGTTTGTGCGACGTGCAGCTGCCTGCCACCGGCTGGGCCGAGAAATCGGGCACCGTCACCAATTCTGACCGCACCATCAGCCGCCAACGCGCCGTATTGACTGCACCCGGCGAGGCGAAACCCGACTGGGAAATCCTAGCCGAGGTTGGCCGCCGCATGGGCTGGAACGAGGCGTTCAGCTACACATCCCCCGCGGAGATTTTTGACGAATATGCCAAACTGTCCGGTCAGGCCGCTACTATGGGCCGCGACTTTGACATCTCGGGCCTGTCCGACCTGGGCGAAGATGGATATGACGCACTGGAACCAACCCGCTGGCCGGTAACGCAAGCCCGCAACGGTGGTCGCTTCTTTGCTGACGGCAAGTTCTTTACACCTTCGGGCAAGGCACGAATGCTGCCGCTACAACACCGTGCACCAAACGCAAAAACCGGGCCTCGGTTCCCATTTCGTCTGAACACCGGGCGGGTGCGCGACCAATGGCACACCATGACCCGCACCGCCAAATCACCACGTCTGTCGGCGCATCTGGGTGAACCATTTCTGGAAATCCACCCGCGTAACGCTGCTGAGCAGGGCTTCAAACCTGCCGATCTGATCTCGGTGCACAGTCCACAGGGCAGTGCAATCATGCGGGTGCTGATCACCGATACCGTATTGCCGGGTGAGGTCTTTGCCCCAATCCACTGGACCAATGAGACCGCGCCCTCGGCCCGCATCGACAATCTGGTGCCGCCAGTGGTTGATGCCGTGTCAGGCCAACCCGAAAGCAAAGCCACCGTGGTCGCGCTGTCCAAGTTCCGGCCCGGATGGCATGGCTTTGCGGTCTCGATGAACCAAATGCGGCCGGCATCCGACTATTGGGCCCTATCCCGCACCAAGACCGGCTGGAGAACCGAGCTGGCAGGTATGGACGCCCCACAGGACTGGGCCGCCTATGCCCGCGACTTGGTTGGCGTCTCCGATGCCACCGAGCAAAGCCTCTGCGACCCGGCGCGCGGCATCTATCGGTTTGCCTTTTACAAAGATGGTCAACTGGTTGGCGCGTTGTTTGCGGCGCCAACCACCATCGCTCTGTCGCGGGATCATCTGGCACAACTGCCCGGCACCGATGGCGATGCCGTATTGTCCGGCCGCCCAGCCGCCGGAATGCCCGACCCCGGCCCAATTGTCTGTGCCTGCTACAACGTTGGCCGCAATACCATTTTGACTGCAATCGAGGAGCAGAGCCTGACCTGCGTCGAGGCCATTGGAGAGGCCGTGGATGCCGGCACCAACTGTGGATCCTGCCGGTCAGAACTGGCGGGACTGTTACCGTCGCTCATCCTCCCAGTGGCTGCCGAATAAGCCAATTCACCCGGATATCGCCCGATCTCTGACACATGGGGCCATTGCACATGCACTGGCCCCATTGTGCTGCGAGGCCCGATTGCCTAACCTCATGCAGATATTCAACATGAGGCTGCCAACGTGACATCGGACAACAAACGCCCCCTGACCCTCCGCGATGTATCCGAAGCCACAGGGGTCTCTGAGATGACCGTCAGCCGGGTGCTACGCAACCGGGGTGACGTCTCAGAGAAAACCCGCGTCAAAGTGCTAGCCGCTGCCAAAGAAATTGGCTATGTGCCCAACAAAATCGCCGGAGCGCTGGCGTCGAACCGGGTCAATCTGGTGGCGGTGATCATCCCGTCGCTGTCCAATATGGTGTTCCCCGAGGTGCTGACCGGCATTAACGAGGTACTGGAAACCACTGCCCTGCAACCCGTTGTCGGGGTCACTGATTATCGACCCGAAAAAGAAGAAAAGGTGCTGTACGAGATGCTGTCGTGGCGCCCGTCCGGGGTGATCATCGCCGGGCTTGAGCACACCGAAGCCGCCCGTTCGATGTTGAATGCCGCAGGTATCCCAATTGTCGAAATCATGGATACAGATGGCAAACCTGTCGATGCGATGGTGGGTATCTCGCACCGCCGTGCCGGGCGCGAAATGGCCAAGGCAATCCTAAAAGCGGGCTATCGTCGCATTGGATTCATGGGCACCAAAATGCCGCTGGACCACCGCGCCCGCAAACGGTTTGAGGGCTTTACTGAGGCGCTGGCCAAAGAGGGTGTCGAGATCGAGGACCGCGATTTTTATTCGGGGGGGTCCGCTTTGGCCAAGGGTCGCGAGATGACTCAGGAAATGTTGGAGCGCTCACCAGATCTGGATTTTCTGTATTATTCCAACGACATGATCGGGGCTGGTGGGTTACTGTACTTGCTGGATCAGGGCATTGATGTACCGGGCCAGATCGGGCTGGCTGGTTTCAATGATGTCGAGCTATTGCAGGGATTGCCGCGAAAACTGGCCACTATGGATGCTTGCCGATTGGAAATAGGTCGCAAAGCGGCTGAGATCATTGCCAGCCAACTGGACAACCCCGAAGAAGACCTCGAGACCCGGATTACCCTGTCTCCGACTATCAGCTATGGCGACACGCTAAAGCGTCGCTAATGGCCCTGCAACAGCTTGACAACCGCACCGCCCGGCGCCTGTTTATGGACCGGCACGCGTTGATTGAATCCCCAAGTGGCAACGCTAAGGGAGACGATCTGCTGGAGCTGATTACCCGGCTGGGTTTTGTCCAGTTGGACAGCATCAACACCGTGGCACGCGCCCACGACATGATCCTGTATTCTCGCCGTCCGTCCTATCGTCCCAAACACCTGAAACAGCTGTACGAAGGCGACCGTGCCCTGTTCGAGCACTGGACCCATGATGCTGCGGTGATCCCGATGCAGTTCTACCCGCAGTGGCATCTGCGGTTTCAACGCGATGCCAAGCTGCTGAAGAAACGTTATCGCAACTGGCACCGGAATGGGTTCGAAGACCAATTCAACAGCGTGCTGCAACACATCCGCGACCATGGGGCGGTTGGCTCTTCGGATCTGGGCAAGGACGAGAAAAAGGGATCGGGCGGTTGGTGGGATTGGCACCCCTCAAAAACCGCACTCGAATATCTCTGGCGATCTGGCGCGCTGACAGTGGTAGGGCGCAATGGGTTCCAGAAACGCTATGACCTGACCGAGCGGGTGATCGAAGAACATCTCTGCCCCGGCGCGATACCCGTTGATGAGGACGAAACAGTAAACTGGAAATGCAACGCCGCCTTGGAGCGTCTAGGCTTTGCCACCTCGGGCGAGATTGCCGCCTTTTGGGCCACGGTGTCCGCCAGCGAAGCGCGCGCGTGGTGCGCAAGGCAACAGGCGCAAGGGGATCTTGAGCAGATCGAAATCATCCATGCGGACGGAAATTTGCGTCGTGTCTTTGCACGCCCGGGGACTGTAGATGTCGCACAGGACATCGGCCCCGCGCCGGGGCGTATCCGGGTGCTCAGCCCGTTTGACCCGGCACTGCGCGACCGCAAGCGGGCCGAGCGGTTGTTTGGCTTTCACTACC
>MAAY01000077.1:13955-64559 GCA_002162795.1 Rhodobacterales bacterium 56_14_T64 | reverse complement strand
TGCCGATCTGTTACAGGTCACCGCTCTTTGGCCAGAGCGTGGTGTCAAATGGTCAGACGCCCGCATCCACAAATTGGAAAGCGAACTGCAACGCGTTGCCCGATTTGCAGGCCTGTCACAAGTCGTCTTTGCCGATAACTGGCTGCGCGAAGCGATCTGAGAAAATAGCCGGAAAATTCGAATTTTCCAGTGATCGACCACCAAGGTAAATTTAATCCAAAAACCCGTGATCCTGAATCAGGGTAACAAGGTCGGCAAGTGTCTCCTCAACCCCCTGCCCCGATGTGTCCAGTTGCGCCAGTGCCTTACCATACAGCGCTTCGCGGCTGGTTAGGATGGATCGCAATTGTTCCATCGCTTCGGGATTGCCGGCCATCGGCCTGTCATCCCCCTGTGCACGGACCCGTGACATATGCTCATCCGGGCTGGCCTTGATCCAGATGGTGTGAAAATTGGCTCGCAAATTGGTGTAGGTTTCCGGCTCTGCTACCACCCCACCAGCAGCGGCCAGGATCAGGCTGTCATGAGTGGCCGTCATGCGCGAGATCGCCTGGGCCTCCAGTTTGCGGTAACCCTCTTGCCCATACAGGGCCATGACCTCGTCCACTGGCATACCACTTTGGGCCTCGATCTCCGAGTTCAATTCAACAAAAGGCAGGCCCAGTTTTTGCCCAGCCAATGCGCCTAAAGTGGATTTTCCAGCCCCGCGCAAACCGATCAGACAAATACGCCCAGCGCGCAGACTTGCCTCTGGCTCGGGCGCCAGCAGGTTCCGCACTTTCTGCTGAGTTTCTGCACTTGAGCTACGATACAAATCACCTACGCGTAACGCGTCGGACGTCCAGGGGTCCTCTTCGCCGGTCAACCATTCGATGCGATGATCCAGCGCGATGGCCACCCTTTGCAACAATCCTATCGAGATATTGCCTTCGCCGCTTTCAAGCTGGGCCAAGTATCTTGTCGACACCCCCGAACGTTCCGACAAGATACGCCGAGAGATGCCCTTGCGTTCACGCGCACGCCTGACCCGCTCGCCCACGCGCGCAATCAGTTTCGCCACCGAAGTGTCGATATGATTGCCGTCCGGAACCGTGCTGGTTTCGCCGCGAAAGTTGGTGATCTCACTCATAGGGATGCCGGATGTGATACATATTGCATGAAATTAGTGCGACAACGCGATGCGTTCAAACAGTTTCCTGCGTCTGCACACATAACTTGCATTATTTTGCGAATACCGCGCTATTCTGGTCGGATCAGCGGCGTAACGATGTCACGGATATCCTGCGGTGCAGGTTTGGACGTGAATGTTTCAGGCGCAATGAAAACGCAGACGAACTTCCCCTCGAAACACAACTGCCCATCCTGACGCGCATTGACACGAAAGGCGATGGAACTGGAACCCAGTTTGCACGGCCAAACTTCACAGATCAATCGGTGGCGCGGTGTTACCGGGGAGCGGAAATCAATACTCATGTGAACAAAAGGCGTACCGGTTCCGCGATCCAGCTCCATCTGGAACCAGCCGTCACCACCCAGATTATGTTCCCACCAAGCATCTATTGCCTCTAGTGCGAACCATGGCAGCCGACCTGTGTAAGCAATCCTTGCCGGGTCGCAATCGCCCCAACCGACACGAATTTGATGAGTGAAATTTGCAGGCACAGCCGCCGGTTCTTGTATCGTCATTCAGTAGGTTTCCACGTGGTATCTGCCGTCTTCGCGCATCCTATCCCTGAGATCGGACCAGTTCAAATCGATACCACGGGCGATGTCCTTCAGAGCCTCTTCGACCCCCTGCTCCATCGCCTTTAACCCGCAGATGTAGATATGCCCATTTGGGTTCTGCAGCAGCTCTGCCACCCGCGCAGACTCTTCGCGCAGCCGGTCCTGAACATATCGCTTTGGCGCATCTTCTTGACGGGAAAAGGCAAAATGCTTGGCCATAAAACTGTCGGGGATCTTTTTCAACGGGCCAAAATAGGGAAGCTCATCAGGTCGACGCGCTCCAAACACCAGTGTCATGCGGTCCTTGTCCAGTGGCGAGACCCGCTGACGCCGCATGGTAAAGCCACGAAAAGGCGCTGATCCTGTACCGGTGCAGATCATCATCAGATCCGCCTGCGGATCGCTGGGCATCAGGAAGGTCGACCCAAACGGCCCTGTCAGTTGCACTTCATCGCCAGATGTCAGATCGCAAACGTAATTCGAGCAGATCCCCTGTGGCTCGCGCTTGATGGTCAGCGAAATGTTCAGATAGCCGGGACGTTCGCCGTCACGCGGGCTGGATACCGAATACAGTCGCGGCAGATGTGGCTTGCCGGCGGCATCAGTGCCCGGCGGAATGATCCCGATGCTCTGACCTTCTAACACCGGAAATGGCAGCCCGGCAAGATCGAGGATAATGTGACGGACATCGGCGTCGCTGCTCTGTTCGGTCAGTCGGTAATTGCCTTGCACCCGCGCCGTGGCAGGGTTGCCCAGGGTATACATATTGATCGTGGGTTTGGCTGCACTTGCCGGAGGTTTGGCTTTACCACCCGCCCCGGCATGCGCCTCGGCCAGTAGCGCCACCATGGCGTCGTCCAAGGCCTCCAGGCCACTTTCCGGCTCGTCGCCGCCGACAATTTCGGCTTGTTCTGGCAGTTCTTCCCATTCAAACTGTTCGTCAACCGAGTAGGGATTTGTCACCACCCGCCATTCGTCGATCGAGCCCGTGGGACAGACCGGGATACAGTCCATACAGAAATTGCACTTGGAAGCATTCACCACGACATTAACACCATCATGCTCAATCGCCTCGGCCGTGCAGGCCGTCTCGCAGGTATAGCAACGGATACAGATTTCCGGGTCAATCAGATGTTGTTTCAGGGCATGAGTCATTGGGATTTGGCGGTCTTGTTCAGAATGATGTCAGGCAGCGTCAGCGCATCAATCAAGGCGTTGCATAACCCTGTGCAACCACTGCAGCCAATGCAGGGGCCCTGCAAGCTGCCAATCTGAAGCGACAGATGGTCCATGTGGGGCGTGCTCGCCCGGTCGTGGCTGATTTTCATGACAAGTTCTCCGGTAGGAAACGAACCCCGGCACCTAGTACAGCGCCGGGGGAAAGGGCGCCTTAGGCCATGTGCAATTGCACGTATTCAAAGTCACCCGGTTTGTTATCAATCCCCACTTTGGGTGGCGCAATCCAGCTGGCAAATTTGCCCGGCTCCATACAAGGCTTCATCAGCGATTGGATGAAGTCGCCATCCGCCTTGCTTGGCAGCCAGTCCTCAACCTTGGCCTCCCACTCTTCTTTGGGAATGATATCGCCATCAGGGCTGATGTTGACCGCAGCGAAGACACCGATTTTGCGATGAAAGCCCTCGTGCGGGATGTTCATTTCGAACTCAACCCCCTGCTTGGCGATCAACTTGTTCCAGCGCCCCACCCCGCCGGCGGCGTCTTTCACATAGTCATCCCGCAGCCGCATGTTGATTGCTGTCAGTGCCGGAACCTCTTCGGCGACAATCCGGCCCTCTTTGATCGAGCGCACGATGTAGCTGTCGTTGGTCAGCTTGTGGTCATCCTTGATCCGTTGCTCCATGAACCGGCCCTTGATACCCGAGTTAAAGGCGTTGGCGGCGTTGGTCGATACTTCCTGGCCAAACAGGTCCAGCGACAAGGTGTAGTGCAGGTTTAGCTTCTTCTGGATGGTGGGCAGGTCGATGACACCCAGATCGCGAATTTTGTCGATGTCATAGGGGTTGGTAATCCCGGCCTTTTTCATTGCCTCACAGGTCGCCTGAATGGTGCGGCCCACTCCGGTTTCACCCACAAACATATGGTGTGCTTCTTCAGTCAGCATGAACCGGCAAGTGCGGCTAAGTGGATCAAAACCGGACTGCGCCAGGCTTTCCAGCTGCATTTTTCCGTCACGGTCGGTGAAATAAGTGAACATGAAGAAAGACAGCCAATCCGGGGTTTCTTCGTTGAACGCCCCCAGCATCCGCGGCGCTTCCTCGGATCCTGACGAGCGCACCAACATGTCGTTGGCTTCTTCACGGCCATCACGGCCAAAGTATTTCTGCAGCAGATAGACCATCGCCCAGAGATGGCGGCCCTCTTCAACATTGACCTGAAACAGGTTGCGCAGGTCATAGAGCGACGGCGCGGTCAGACCCAAAAAGCGTTGCTGCTCGACCGATCCCGGCTCGGTATCGCCCTGGATCACAATCATCCGCTTCAGCATATTTCGGTATTCGCCGGGAACCTCCTGCCAGGCCAGTTCGCCGTAATGCTCACCACAAGGGATAGTCCGACCCTCAACCTGCGGCGCCAGCAGCACGCCCCAGCGATATTCAGGCATCTTGACATAGTCGAACTTGGCCCAGCCTTTGGGATCCACCGAGACTGCGGTGCGCAGATAAATCATGCTTTGCTGGAACTGCTGCGGGATCAGATCATTCCACCAATTAATATAACCGGGGTGCCATTTTTCTAGCGCCTTCAGCACCTTTTTGTCGCTGCTCAGGCCAACGTTATTTGGGATTTGAGTATCATAGCTGACATTAATCAGATCGAGCATGGTTTTCTCCTACGGGGCGGTGCGTGCAAGCACGCACCCTACGGTTGGTTGTAGGGTGCGTGCTTGCACGCACCGTTGCTTATCAGACGCGTTCCATATTGTAGTCGCCGCGTTTACCGCTGCCATAACGCTGCAACGCGCCCTCTGGCCCGACAGCGTTTGGACGTTGAAAGATCCAGTTTTGCCAGGCCGTCAGGCGGCCAAAGATCCGCGTTTCCATCGTTTCGGGGCCAGCAAAGCGCAGGTTTGCCTCCATGCCAGTCATCGCATCCGGCGAGAAACTGGCGCGCTCTTCCATGAAGATCCGCACCTCGTCGTCCCAATCGATGTCATCAAAGGCAAAGGTAACTAGACCAAGATCTTCGGCCGTCTCAGCTTCCAGTACCTCGCCCATCTTCTCCTTCAATGCATCAACATCGTCCGGATCACCCAGAAACCGAGTTTGTAGCCGGGTTAAGTCATTGCCCATTGGGTAGCGACCAAAATTTCCCTCGCTCACGGTGATCGCCGCCAGCGGGCGATTGTCGCCCTCAAATTCCTCCAGCATCATATAGCTGCGGTCCACTGACCACAGCAGTTCAGCCAGAACCCCGGCGAAACAAGAACCATGTTCGACCAGAGCCACCAGCGAGCGCGAGGTCATGTCGACCCGTTTCAGCACTCGCTTCCAGTATTTCAGAATCTCATTGGCCAGCCAGTGATCACTATTGGATAGCAGCAATTCCTCGTGCGCCAGCAAGGTATCGGCGTCACCTTGGGTGCGGAACACCACCAGGCCCATCTCGCGTTCGTTCAGCCGCAGATGCAACAGAGCGTCGTCTAATTCCCGCGCCAGCCGCAGCATATAGGCCTGTGCTCCCTGCGCTTGCAGCGCTGCCATGTCAGCCGGTGCATCCTCTTTCGGCCCGTTCAAGGTAACATTGGCGCGGCCGTTCTTACGATCAAATGAGACCTCGACGGTGGAATAGGTTACAGAGCCATCCGCGCCAAAACTGCGGTCCAGAGGCGTCATTTCGATACCAGTCAATCCCGAAGGTTTGGAGCCGGCAGCAGCAAACTCTGCTGCGCGTTCTTTCACCGTGGCGTCGAACTTGGAATTGGCGACCACCTCGTCGACCAGCTTCCAATCCACCGCACGCTGACCTTTGACCCCTTCTTCGACCGAGCAGAACACATCAGCCAGATCGCGCCGCACTTTGCGCTTATCGGTCACCCGCGTCAGTCCACCTGTGCCCGGCAACACTGCCAGCAAGGGCACTTCGGGCAGCGCAACCGAAGAGGCGCTGTCATTGGTCAGCATGATATGATTGCAAGCCAGCGCCAACTCGTAGCCACCGCCAGCGCAAGCGCCTTTGATCGCGGCCATATACATCTGGCCAGAATCGGCCTCCGCGGCCTCAAACGTGTTGCGTGTTTCATTGGTGAATTTACAGAAATTAACTTTATGCGCATGGCTGGCACCGCCCAGCATGCGAATATTGGCGCCGGCACAGAACACCTTGTCCTTGCCGGATTGCATCACCACCACTTTGACCTCGGGGTGCTCAAACCGCATCCGCTGCACCACGTCTGCCAGCTCGATGTCGACACCCAGATCATAGGAGTTCAGCTTTAGCTCATACCCCGGGAACAACCCGCCCGTCTCGTCTACATCCATGAACAGATTGGCGATCTCGCCGTCATACTCGACCCGCCAATGACGGTATTTCGAGGGGTCGGTCTGAAAGTCAATCACCTGGGTCATCGTCGCACTCCTGAGTCTGCCGTGAGATGCAGCCTACTGCAGTGAACAGCCGCACGTAAAGCGCAATATGCACAATAATGCCGACTTTCACGCATACCTCGCTACTGAATAGGCAGATTTCAGCTCAATATATGCATTATACTGCACACAATCACTTCCAAACTAATCCCCCTAAGATCGCGAACCTTGAGCGGGCTGTGTTTCAGGACAGGTCGTCTCATCCTGTCTCGACCATGGCTGCCTCTATCCGAGCCAGTCGCGTGGCGAATTGAGTAATCTCCGCCAAAACATTTCCCGCTTGCTCCAAATGTGGGCTGTGGCCGCAATCCTCGACCACCAGTAAATCCACCGGGCAATAGGCACGCTCTGCGATCACCTCGATCTGCGCCAGCGTACCGTATTGATCCTGTCGTCCCTGAATCGCCAAAATCGGCACCCGTATGTAATCGATCACCTCCGTCACGTCCCATGCAAGGAATTGAGGGTGCAGCCAGACATCGTTCCAGCCAAGAAAGGCCCCGTTAGGGTCATCGTGGTATTTCGCCAGTTTGCTGCGCAAGTCACCAGTCTCGAATCTGTTACGCGCCTTGGCGATCGAAGCCAGACCGATGTCTTCGGTAAAGAAATGCGGTGCCAGTAGAACAAGGCCGCGCACCCTGTGATCGGATATCGAGCCGCAATTGATTGCGGCAACGGTTGCCCCGTCGCTATGGCCCATCAGAATGCCCTGACGAAACCCAATTACATCCAACACTTCGGGCAGGACATCCACCGCCTCATGCGTCATGAAGTCCAATGATCGAGGCAAGGTCACCGGGTCCGATGTGCCATAACCCTGACGAGAGTAGACAAAGCCCCCCAGGCCCGTTGCTTCGGCCAGTTTCTGAGGCACGTCACGCCACAGCGCCACGCAGCCCAGACCTTCGTGCAGCATGATTATGGTTGCGGCCTTATTTGGCGGCGGTCCGTAGCAAGCATATTCCAATGCGACTCCGCTGACTGCCACATGTCCCTGATCCTGCCAACAAAAACCCATCAGCCGTCCTGGCGCAGCTTGAACCGTTGAATTTTGCCTGTGGCTGTTTTGGGCAGATCCTCAGCAAATTCGATCCAGCGCGGGTATTTCCACTTACCTATCTTGTCTTTGACATAGGCCTTTAGCTCTGCAGCCAGTTCAGTGCTGGCGACCCCCTCTTTCAACACAATATAAGCCTTAGGCTTCTCCAGCCCTTCGCCATCACGCGCCGAGACCACTGCCGCTTCCAACACCGCAGGGTGTGAGATCAGTGTCTGTTCGACTTCAAACGGTGACAGCCAGATGCCCGAGACCTTGAACATGTCGTCGGTACGGCCACAGTAAATATAGCGTCCCTGCGCCTCGCGTTCGTATTTGTCGCCGGTGCGGGTCCACTCGCCCTCAAAAGTAGCCCGGCTTTTGCCGCGCTGGTTCCAATAGCCATCTGCCGCCGAGTCTCCACGCACCAGCAATTCACCGATTTCGCCCTGCGCCACCTCTGCGCCGGCCTCGTCGACCAAGCGAAGTTGATAGCCAGGCACAGCGACACCCGAGGTTCCGTAGACCACGTCGCCTGGCGCGTTAGAGAGGAAGATATGCAACATCTCAGTCGAGCCGACGCCATCCAGGATATCAACGCCCCACAGATCGCGCCACCGACGGCCGACATCCTCGGGCAGGGCTTCACCCGCAGAAATACAGCAGCGCAGAGGCGTGTCTGGTTTCATCACCATTTCGAGCTGCGCCAGCGTCGCGGCATAAAGAGTTGGGACGCCGCAGAAAACGGTGGGCTGTTCTGCCTCCAGAACATCCAACACAACCTCTGGCGTTGGGCGACCGTTAAGCAGAACCGCTGTTGCGCCAACCGCCATCGGCATGTTCATCGCGTTGCCCATTCCGTAGGCAAAGAACAATTTGGCGACCGAGAAAACCACATCGGTTTCCGTCAACTGCAACACCTGCGCACCGTAGGTTTCCGCAGTGGCACGCAGCGCGCTATGCACATGGCGCACGCCTTTGGGCAGTCCGGTTGAGCCCGACGAGTAGAGCCAGAACGCGGTCTCGTCCCCTGAACACTCGACTGGCGGCATGGGATCGGCGCCCGCGATGAAATCTTCAAAACCTTGGGTGCCCTCGGGTACTTCGTCGCCGATTACCACGATGTGCTGCAGGTCGGGTGCCGCCAAAGCGGCGGGTTTGACCACCGGCCACAGCTCGGCGCTGATAAACAGGGCAGTGGCGCGGCTGTCGCGCAGGATGGCCTCATAAACCGAGGTGGACAGCAGCGTGTTCAGTGGCACGGGAACCACACCGGATTTCAACGCACCCCAAAAGATTTGTGGAAATTCGATCTGGTCCAATACCAGCATCGCCACGCGGGCCTCGCGCACAATTCCGGCACGACATATCGCACCGGCAATTCGGGCGCTGTCTATGGCCAGCTGTCCATAACTGAGGTTGCGTTTCTTCCCTGCGGCCTCGCGAAAGGCGATTTTGTTGGGGCGTTCCTGGCTGTGACGGTCGACAAAATAGCTGGCTGCATTGGCACTGGCGGTCATCTTGGCTTCTCCCTAAACGGTAACCGGAACAAATAGCCCGGCGGTACGGCGCCCTCCCCGGCGCTGAACTCTCGTAGGATGACATAATGCACCGGAAACAACGGCATGCAACATAATGCGCACAAATTATGCATAATAATGCACTATCGTCGCATCCTTTCATAAAACGCGACCTGAAATTACAACTCTCATCATTAAAATTGCCGTTATCCGCAAAGAACGATCAAAGTACTCTTTGCGGATAACGATTTGGTTTGCTGACAGGTCAGCGCATCAACATCAGCGGCAACAGGGTGATGATCGGGAACAGCACCAGGATAATCACCCGAACAAGGTCAGAGGCGACAAAGAACATTACCGCCTTGTAGGTATCAATCATCTTGGTCTTGCGATCCATTGCATTGATAATGAACAGGTTCATCCCAACCGGAGGCGTAATCAGGCCAACTTCGACCACGATCAGCACCAGGATGCCGAACCAGATGGCAACATATTCTGCCTCAATCCGATCAGCCATGCCCTGGGTGACCCGAATGCCCAGCTCTTTCATCTGATCACGAGTCAGTTCCATGCCGCCGGAAATGGCCTCTTGTATCGAGGCTAACATGCCTGACGCCATACCGTCGGGCACCCCAACGTTCAGCACCTCCATTGCCGCAGATGCTTGCATTGCGGGCAGTGAGACCATGTTGAAATCCATCGCCGAGATCACTGGGAAGAAGATGGGGATGGTCAGCAGGATCATGCTGAGGCTGTCCATCAGGCAGCCAAACAACAGGTAGAACACCAAGATCAACGTCAGCACCATCCACGGGCTAAAGCCCTGGCTGACGACAAAATCTGCCAATTCCTGAGGCACCTTGGTCAGCGCCAAAAAGCCGTTGTAGAAGCCGGCCCCTAGTACAATGAAGAAGATCATTGCCGTTGAGCGTGCGGTGACCATGAAGCTGTCGGTCAGGGTTAGCCGGTTCAACCCGCCGTTCAGCCAGGCAATCAACCCGGTGCCAAAAGCACCCACGGCTGCACCTTCGGTGGGAGTGAACCAACCTAGATAGATGCCGCCGACCACAAGACCAAACACCATCAACACGGGCCAGACGCGGAACAATGCGGCAAAACGCTCTCCCCAAGGAACCGCTGGGCGAGTGCCGGCGGCATCAGGGTACAGGCGTACATAGATCGAGATGACAATCACATAACCAAGTGCAGCCAGAAGGCCGGGGATAAAGGCCGCGAGGAACAGCTTGGCAATGTTCTGTTCGGTCAGGATGGCGTAGATCACCAGCACCACCGAGGGTGGGATCAGGATGCCAAGGGTGCCGCCAGCGGCCAGCGTTGCGGCTGAGAACCCACCGGCATAGCCGTATTGTTTCAGTTCGGGTAACGCAACGCGTCCCATGGTGGCCGCCGTGGCCAATGAACTGCCGCAGATTGCACCAAAGCCAGCACAGGCGCCGATGGCTGCCATGGCCACTCCGCCTCGACGGTGGCCGAGAAAGCCTTCGGCGGCTTTGAACAGGGCGCTGGACATGCCGCCCAGCGTTGCAAAATGCCCCATCAACAGGAACATCGGCACAATGGTCAGCGAATAGGAGGAAAAGGTCGAATAGGTTTCATTTTTGAGGCGACCAAAAGCCACCAGAGTGCCGTCAGTGACGATCATCAGCCCTCCCAAGCCGACAAGGAACATCGACAAGCCGATCGGCACCCGCAGGAAAATCAACACCATCAAGAGCGGGAAAGAGGCGATTCCAATTTCAAGTGCAGTCACTGTTCAGTCTCCAGACCGTCCCAGACCAGGATACGGCCGGTCAAAAATTCGATGGTACGTACGACACCCATGTAAACGCCGACAATGGCAGCAACCACGGCGGCGACCAGGCTGGCGGCATAGGCCCACCAAATCGGAAATTCCAGCAGGAACGAGGTTTCGCCGTTGTTCAATTTACTGACCAATCCGGCCTCTAGCCGCCAGGCGATCAGAACCAGAACTGCAGCAAAGACAATCTCGGTCACCATGCGCAAGAAACTATTCACCCGTCGTGGGAAACTATCGACCAGTATATCAACCGAGGCATGCCCCGAGGTGATCTGGCACAGTGGCAGAAAGGCAAAGATGGCAAAGGCAACCCCGGCCTCGACCAGTTCAAAATCGCCGTTGATCGGCCCGACGCCGATGGCAATCATCCACTCGGCAAATCCCGGAGCAAGGCTCTGCATCAGATCGCCGTGAAAAAACCCATTCAGCAGGCGCCCGGAGATTGAGATACAGGTCAGCACGATCAGCAGGGTCAGAACAAAGCCACCAGCAGCAGCCATAAATCGGGACAGTTTTAGCATCAACTTGTGCATAGTTACGCATTCCTTTCGCGTCACAAGTAAGGCCGCAGCGAAGTGATCGCCGCGGCCCCTTGGTCAGTACCAGACTTACTTCGAGTATTTCTCGATCAGCATGGTTGCTTCGTCAATCAGCGCCTGACCGTCGATGCCTTTTTCGGTCATGTCAGCCAGCCATTTGTCATAGATCGGCTGCGCACGTTCACGCCATACAGCGGTTTGGGCGGCGTCCAGGGTGATCACGTTGTTACCCATATCCAGCGCCATTTCGCGCGAAGGACCATCGGCATCAGCCTGAGTTCCACCAGCAAACACCGAGAATTCCAGACCGGAATTGTCGTCAATGATCTGCTGCAGATCGGCAGGCAGGCTGTCAAACTTGGGCTTGTTCATCGCGAGAACAAAGGTCAGCGTGTACAGCGCTTTGCCGGTGAACTCGGTGTGGTTGGTAACCAGCTCTGGAACTTTCAGGGCTGCGGTAACTTCCCACGGAATTGTAGTCCCATCGATCACACCTTTGGACAGGCCTTCGGGCACAGCCGGAACTGGCATGCCAACCGGAGTTGCACCCAGTTCAGTCAGCAGCGAGTTGACCGAGCGCGAACCGCCACGGATTTTCATGCCGCGCAGGTCATCAGGTGTGGAAACCGGATCCGAGGTGTGGATCATGCCGGGGCCGTGGACCCAAGTTCCGAGGATCTTGAGATCCTTGAACTCGGTGTCTTTCATGTGGGTTTCGAACATTTCCCAATAAGCACGCGACACCGCACGAGCGTCGGTCATCATGAAAGGCAGCTCGAACACTTCGGTCGACGGATAGCGACCGGGCGTATAGCCAACCACTGTCCAGACAATGTCGGCAACGCCGTCGATGGCCTGGTCCATCAGCTCTGGTGGCTTGCCGCCCAGCTGCATGGATGGGTAGCGGTCGATCTTGATACGGCCTTCCGAGGCCTCTTCAATCTTATCTGCCCAGACATCCAGGATCAGTTTTGGTACATTGGCCTGAGCCGGCAGAAACTGGTGCAGTTTCAAAGTGACTTCCTGAGCCATTGCTGATGTCGCGCTAAGCGCTGCGATGGCTGCGACACCAAAGGCGCCGAGTAGCTTTCTCCGAGTGGTCATGTGATTCCTCCCTAGGACCGTTAATGAGCACTATAATGCCTTCGTTTTCGAAGTTTGCAATATAGTGCCGAATTCTTCTCGATTCTTCCCCTTCGTATCGGCGATCCACTGGACCGCAGTCGCCGTTACCTGGTTCAAAAAACAAACCGACTAAATATCTGCTATTAGACGCATTTGTAACTATCAACTGTGGACATGCATTTTTCGTTCATCATTTGAATAATGCCCTGTCCGCACTTAGGCATCACTCCAATTAGTCAGTCTGGCGCAGTTAAAGTCAATGAAATGGGGGCTAGCCCGTCAATACCACCCCCAATTGTATCGCCACCCAGCACCGGACCAACCCCTGCGGGCGTGCCGGTTAGGATCAGATCACCAGGGCGCAAGTGGTAATACCCTGATAGGTGGCAAAGAATTTCTTCGACTGACCAGATCAACTCATCCAGTGTGGCATCCTGACGCGTCTCACTATTTACAGTTAAGAAAATGCGCTGGCCGGTTGGGCCGCCCCAATCCGCTGTTCGGGTTAGGGGCCCAAGGACAGTGCCATTTTCGACGTCTTTACCCAAATCCCATGGCCGCTGCTTTTGCCGCTCGCGGATTTGCAGGTCGCGCCGGGTCATGTCGAGGGCGCAACCATATCCATAAATCGCCGCGCGGGCCTGTTCAGGGCTAGCGTTGAACAACGGTGCACCAATCGCCAGCGCCAGTTCCATCTCGTAGTGAAAATTCTCGGTGCCTTGTGGATAGGGGACTTGTGCCCCAGTCAGCACCATATTGGCCGGAGATTTGGTGAAATAGAACGGTGACTCGCGATCCACCTCGACACCCATTTCAGCAGCATGAGCGGCGTAGTTGCGGCCAACACAAAAGATACGACCAACCGGATAGCCCGCCGTCTCGCCCTGCACTGGTACCGTTGGAATTTCTGGCAGCTTGAACAGAGTTTCGGTCATATGGCTTGTCCTTAGTGCGGTGCTATGGCTGGGAGATACATAACATGATAATTAACTGCCTGCACGTTGGATTACCTAGGGGGGGCTATCAATATTGCCAACGCACCTTGTCGCGGCAAGGTCAGGCGCGGCACGACCAATTCAGCTGGGCGTGACAACGATGCTAAACTGTGTTGAAAAAACTCATCCCGCCAGAATAACCTCCAGAGAGTCGTGCTCGGCAACATAGTGGTTTGGCTTGGTCTCAATTAACTTGGGCACATAGCCGACCTCTCCGACTGCCAGACGACTGGGTAAGAACCGTAGTGCAGCGCTGGGATCAAGCGGCGAAGGGAGTTCACCCGGTAACTTGATTCGCCCCCGCGATCGCTCGATGTCCGGGTCTGGGATTGGCACCGCTGAAATCAGCGATTGTGTATAGGGGTGCAGGGGCTGGGAGCAAATGGTCTCACCGTCCCCCAGTTCGACAACCCGGCCCAGATACAGCACCATGATCCGGTTCGAGATCGCGCGGACCACCGACAGATCGTGACTGATAAATATCATTGCTAGACCGAATTCGGCCTGAAGTTCGCGCAGCAGCCGGATGATTTGCGCCTGGATCGAGACATCCAGCGCCGAGACCGCCTCGTCGCAAATGATCAGCTTGGGCTTGTTGATCATCGCCCGCGCGATGCCAACCCGTTGGTTTTGGCCGCCTGACAGCTCATGCGGGTAGCGGTTGAACAACTGCCGTTCCAGACCGACCCGCTCCATCATCTCGGCCACCTGCCCTTTACGCTCGCGTCGGGTCAGATCTGGGCGGTACGTCATCAGAGGCTCGGCCATAGACGCCGCTATCGTCATACGTGGGTCCAGACTGGCCAGCGGATCCTGAAACACGATCTGTAGGTTTTTCCTGTATTTGTTCAACTCGGCGCGCTTCAACCCCACAAGCGGCTGGCCCAGCCAGCTGACTCCACCGCCCGTAGGTTCGATCAATTGCAGGACTGCCCGTGCCAGAGTGGATTTTCCGCAGCCACTTTCGCCCACCACGCCCAGGGTTTCACCATGGCGGATGTCAAAACTGACACCATCAACCGCCTTAAGAGGTACTTTGCGGCCAAACAGCCCGCCGCGTATTTTCATCTGAAAATGAACTTTGACATCATCCACCCGTAGGATCGGTTGGGCCAGGGTCTCAAACACTTGCGGCGCATCCGGTGCATCAATGCGCGGCATCGCCTCTAGCAGGGACCGTGTATAGGCGTGTTTTGGCGTGCGAAAAATCCCGCGCGCGCTGCCGCTTTCGACAAAACCGCCCTGGCGCATCACTTCGATCCTGTCACACATCCGGGCCACCACGCCCATGTCATGGGTGATCAACGCAATGGCAGTGCCCTGCTCCTTTTGCAGCCCCGCCATCAAGTCAAGAATATCCGCTTGCACGGTGACATCCAGCGCCGTTGTCGGCTCATCTGCGATCAGCAGCCTAGGGCTACACAGCATCGACATCGCAATCATCACCCGCTGACGCATACCGCCGGACAATTCATGGGGAAACTGGTCCAGTCGGCGTTCAGCCTCGTCGATGCGCACCCGGTCAAGCCAGTCCAGACAGCGCTGCCGGGCTGCCCTGCCGGTGATTCCCTCGTGCACCTGCAATACTTCGCGCATCTGCTCGCCGACGCGCAGGTGCGGAGTAAGCGCAGTCAGTGGGTCCTGAAAAATCATGCCAACATCGCTGCCCCGGATCTGGTTCAGGTCCGGGATGGCCAGGTTGAGGATCTCGCTGCCGTTCAGCCGAACCGAGCCACTGGCGCGGCCGTTTGGTGGCAGCAGGCCCATCGCCGCCATAAAGGTCTGACTTTTCCCCGATCCACTTTCTCCGACAATACCCAGACACTCGCCGGGATGGATATCAAATGAGATACTGTTGACCGCCTTGATCGTGCCATCGGGCGTTGCGAATTCGACGCTGAGATTTTCGACGCTAAACAGGGTCATGGTCAGCGATCCTTTGGGTCAAGTGCGTCGCGCAATCCATCACCGATGAAGAACATGGTGATGATGATGGTGACGTAAAAGAACAGCGGAACGGCCAACTGCCACAGCGTCCCGTAGGCCATGGTGCCGGCACCCTCGGAGATCAGACTGCCGAGCGAGGTATAGGGCTCGGAAACACCCAACCCGAGGAAGGAGATAAAGCTTTCCGCCAGGATCATTTCCGGCACCATCAGCGAGGCATAGACAACAACCACGCCCAGTAGGTTGGGCAGGATATGGCGGTGCATGATGGTAATCTCGCTGACGCCTGCCGCGCGCGCAGCCTCAATAAACTCGCGATGTTTCAGAGCCAGGGTTTGGCCGCGCACGATACGGGACATGCTGAGCCAACTGACTGCGCCCAAAGCGATGAACAGCATAAAGAAAGAGCGCCCGGCGATCACCAGTAGCAGAATAATGACAAGGGTCGCCGGGATCGCCATCAGGACATCGACGATGCGCATCATGATGCTGTCGGTGCGGCCGCCAACAAAGCCAGAGACGATCCCGTACATGGTACCAACTGTCAGCGCCATCGAGGCTCCGATCAGCCCCACCAGCAGCGAGGTACTGGTGGCTTGGATCACGCGGCTATAGAGATCCCGGCCCAGATCATCGACGCCAAAATAATGACCTGTCGCCAGCGATGGCATGCCCTGAGCCGCGACATTGCCCATGATGTCCCAGTCGATTTCCTCGTTGTTCCACTGCGCAAACAGGGGGCCAAAGATGGTGAAGGCCACGATCAATGCCAGCACCAATACACAGGCGCGAGCGGCACGGTTTTGCACAAAACGCGTGCGCGCATCCTGCCAGAGGGAACGCCCCTGCACAGCGGTAAAATCGGTGACGTCCTCGGCGAGTTGGGCGGCTTTGGGTGATTTTCCAAACATGGCGCGCCCCTAATACCGGATCTTGGGGTCAAACCAGGCGTAGGCCAGATCGGTGAGCAGGTTCACCACGACGGTCAGAGTGCCATACAGGATCGTCACCCCCAACAGCACCGCATAGTCGCGCGACAGGGCCGAGCCGACGTAGGCCTGCCCCAATCCTCCGGTAGAAAAATACATGTCTACAAACACCGATCCAGTCAGCACATAGACAAACACTGGCCCAAGGTAGGACACCACCGGCAGCAGGGTTGGTTTCAGCGCGTGACGCCAGATGAGGATGCGGGTCGGCAGGCCTTTGGCCCGTGCGGTGCGGATGAAATTCGAGCTCATCACTTCGAGCATGGAACTGCGGGTGATACGGGCGATGGAGCCCATGTACGAGGTCGACAGGGCGATCACCGGCATGATCAGATATTGCCATTGCCCCCCATTCCAGCCGCCTCCGGGCAGCAGGCCCAGCCACAGGGTGAAGGTCAGGATCAGGATTGGCCCCATGATGAAATTCGGCAGTGCCTGTGCAGCAATGCCGAGGCCAACCGCAAAATAGTCGATCCAGGTATTGTGGCGGATTGCGGCAGCGATCCCCAGTGACACGCCAACTGATGTAGCGGCCAGAAACGACAGCGAGCCATAGGTGAACGAGATCGGGAACCCTTGCGCGATGATATCATTGACGTCTCGGTCCTTGAATTTGAACGACGGGCCAAAGTCGAAATGGACAATGATGTTGAACAGGTAGTCGTAAAGCTGCTTCCACAGGGGCTGGTCCAGCCCATAACGTGCCTCGATATTGGCGAGCACTTGGGGAGGCAGTGGGCGTTCCGAGGTGAAGGGGCCTCCGGGTGCAAAATGCATCAGGAAAAAGGACGCGACAATCAGCACCAGAATTGTCGGAATGGCGATGAGTAGCCGCCGGATAATATAGGCGATCATTCGGAACCTCGGCCTGACGGTTGCTCCGCCCCCATGATTGGGGACGAAACGGCGTTAGAAGATCACGCGATCATTCGGCGATTTTATAGAGGTTCTTCGAGTACCAGTTCTGTTCAACATTATTGACCGGCCAGTTCCCCACATCGCTGTCCATCATGTAGACACCCGCATAGTGGTAGATCGGGATGATGGGCGATTCCTGTGCCAGGATCTGCTCAACCTCGGTGTACAACTTCGTGGTGTTATCCGCCGTTTTGGCCGTTGCCAGCAGTTCATCCACCCGGTCATTCTGAAACTTACCGTCATTGTAGCCGGAATTGGATTGCAGCAGGTCCAGGAAGGTTGATGCCTCGTTATAGTCGCCACACCAAGCACCACGGGCCAGATCAAAGTCCTGATTGCCGCGGGTTTCCAGGAACACCTTCCATTCCAGATTGCCCAGATCTGTTTGCACACCCAGCTTTTGCTTCCACATCTGCCCCAGTGCCACCGCGATCTTTTTGTGTGACTCGGACGTGTTGTAGATCATGTTAAAGGTCAGCGGGTTATCCGGGCCATAGCCAGCCTCGGCCAATAGCTCGCGCGCCAACGAGTCGCGTTCAGCCTGGGTCATGGCGGACATTTCGACCTGTGGCACGGTGAAACCTGCGGTTGCCTCGGGCGCGAATGTATAGGCTTCGGGCTGTCCCCCAGCGAGGATCTTTTCGGTTATGATCTTGCGATCAACCGCCAGTGACAGGGCCTGACGCACACGCGGATCCTTGAACGCCTCGGGGCCATCTTCAGACAGATTGAAGGTATAATAATAACTGCACAGGCGCGGGAAGCTGATCGCTTGGGCCGGGTATTCCTGTTGCAGGCGCGGGTATTGCCCGGCGGGCACTTCGGTGCGGTCAAGTTCACCGGCCAGATAGCGTGTCAGTGCCACGTTTTCGTCATTGATCACCAGCGCCACCACTTTTTCAACGATGGTGTGCTCGTTGTCCCAATACATCACGTTACGTTCCCGCACCGACCGTTCCTGAGGCAGATGCTCGGTCAGTACATAAGCGCCATTCGACACGATGTTTCCGGGTTTCGTCCAGGCATCACCGTGTTGTGCAATCACCTTTTGAGGTGCTGGGAATGTCGTGGAATGCGTTGTCATCTGAGGGAAATATGGCAGGGCAGCAGATAGGCGTACTTCAAGCGTGCGATCATCAATTGCCGTTACGCCCAGATCATCCACCGGTTTTTCTCCGGCAATGATGGCAGCGGCATTTTCAATCGACATCAGCTCCATGAACCACGAATAGGGCGAGGACAGCTCGGGATCGACAGCGCGTTTCCAGCCAAACACAAAGTCGCTGGCTAGCACTGGATCGCCATTGGACCATTTGGCGTCATCCCGAAGGGTAAAGGTATAGACGTCTTTGGCGTCGTTGGTGGTATAGCCTGTTGCCACACCGGGCACCAAATTGCCGTCCTGGTCCTGACTCATCAGTCCTTCGAACAGGTCGCGCACAATCTCAGATCCCGAGACATCTTCGACGACCTGCGGATCAACCGAGCTGTGTTCGTCCAATATGCGATAGGTAAAGGTTTGATCATCGGCCAAAGCTTCGCCGGTTGTGGGGTGGGTCCCACCCGCCATGGCAGCGCTTGCGATGAATGTACTGGAAAGAAAGCCGGCAATTAATAGGCGTGTTTGCATATTCATTTTGGTACTCCCTGCTTACTGAAAGTTACGCGAGCCGCCCTCTCGTGCGGTCGCATAACGCACAACTACTCCAAAGCTTAGACTCAGATTGAAGCCAATATCCAGAATAAACACAGACCACGGGCCTATACGTTGGTGATTTCAGGCCTGGCCACATTGCGCTGGCCGTACCCACTAACGGGCGTCACGCACACGTTTGGCCACAGTATCCAATGCTTGGGTCAGGGCCTCTGTACCGCCAGAGGTTGCAAAAACCTCAAACATCTGCTGATTAAGGCCGCCCGGAGTGGAATGCTCTTTACGCAGATGGGCAAAACTGGTCTCGGGCGCATTGTCAGCGGTACGAGACAGTTCCAGGAATATCTTGGTCAGATAGCTTTGCGCATACTGCGGAGAGGTGCCCTGTGCGCAAAGCCAGTCATTCGCGGTTTCCATGACGCCAAAATACAGACCCATCAGCGCGCTTGTGGCGGCATAGGCATCAAATTCATCAAGTGATTTGGCAACAACAACCGTCCCAAGCGCGTCGTAGATTGCTTCTAGCTGGTCATCTGCCGGGTAGATCGCAGTTACGCCACGACGGTTTGCCACCGCAGGCAGCGGGATAGAGCGGGTGAGTTTGACTGGCGTGCCGATCCAATCCAACAGCGTTTCAAAGGTGAAAGTCGCAATCAGACTGGCAACCGCCTGCCCCTCCCGAAAGCTGAGCGGTCGTATGACGTCCTCGGCAATCTGCGGACGCACTGCGAGGAAAACCAGATCACTCTCGTCGACAATCTGCTGATTGTCCGAAGTCACACGAACACGGCTATCCGCAGCCGCAAGTCGCGCCGATTTGGTGTGATTGCGTTCTGACAAGATGATTTCTCTGACCGGATAATCTGTTGAAATCAACCCGGTAACGATTGCCTCGGTGATGTCCCCAGTGCCGATAAATCCGATTTTCATTGCGATATTCTCCCAAGTGTCAGATTGCGTCGCCCATTTTGGCATGGGCCAATCGAATCCAAAACAATCGTGGGTATACTTGGGATCCAACGCATGCCGAATACTCTGTTTCCAGTGCGACCACAAACCCATCGGAACGGTCATCGGCCGTTGTAAAATTATGTTAACGTGGAAAAAGTGGTGAGCCGTTCCGGGTTCGAACCGGAGACCTACTGATTAAAAGTCAGTTGCTCTACCAACTGAGCTAACGGCCCACTTTTTCAAGACGATCAGATCGCTTGTATTTTGCTCATTAAGCTGAATGATCTAAGGAGATCAAGGACTTAATTTGCTTCGGAACTGTTTGAGTGTGTCATTCACACCGTCCCGATAGGCGTCTCTCTAGGGCCAGCTTCGCAGGCGGTCAAGAGCTTTTTTCAACTTTCTGGGGGCAAGGGTGGATTCATTTCGAAGGCAGGGTTATATGCCCGACATGAGCACCAAAACCATCACCGAATTGTCGTTTATGAAGATGCACGGGTTGGGCAATGACTTTGTCGTTGTCGATGCGCGCGCGCTGGCTGTCGAAATCACTCCGGCGCTGGCGCGAGGAATCGCCCACCGCCAATATGGTGTTGGCTTTGATCAGTTGGCACTGATCGAACCGGGCGCCGGTGATGCGCATTTGACCTTTTTCAATTCTGATGGCTCGACCTCTGCGGCCTGCGGCAATGCCACCCGTTGCATCGCCCGTTACCTGATGGATGAAACTGGCAAGACTGAACTGCATCTGACCACCAGCCGCGGGGATCTATTCGCACGCGATGCCGGGAACGGACTGACCTCGGTCAATATGGGGCAGCCACAACTGTTGTGGCATCAGATCCCGTTGGCCGAGGACATGGATACGCTGGAGTTGCCGATCGAGGGCAGCCCCACCGCCACCGGCATGGGCAACCCGCATTGCACCTTCTTTGTCGATAACGCTGAACAAGTCCGGCTGGAGGAGTTTGGCAGTCGTTGCGAACATCACCCCCTGTACCCAGAGCGCACTAATGTGCAGGTCGCGCATCTGGTGGGCCCTGACCACTTACGTATGCGGGTCTGGGAGCGTGGTGTCGGCATCACCCTTGCTTCCGGCTCGTCCTCTTGCGCCACAGCCGTGGCAGCGGCGCGTCGTGGACTGACTGGCCGGAAAGTGCAGATCGATCTGGACGGTGGCACTTTGTGGATTGATTGGCGCGACGATGGGGTCTGGATGACCGGCGCAACGATGCATGTTCTAACCGGCGTGTTGACCGCCGATTTCCTGGATAGCCTGACATGACCGTGCCCAAATTCACTACTCTTGGCTGCCGATTGAATGCCTATGAAACCGAGGCTATGAAAGAACTGTCGCAGCAGGCCGGACTGGATAACGCAGTGGTGGTCAACACCTGTGCGGTGACCGCCGAGGCAGTGCGCAAGGCACGGCAAGAGATCCGCAAGCTGCGCAGGGATAATCCCAATGCCCGGTTAATCGTCACAGGTTGCGCCGCTCAGACCGAACCTGAAACCTTTGCCCAAATGCCCGAAGTAGATGTGGTTATCGGCAACACCGAAAAAATGCGACCAGAAACCTGGGCAGGCATGGCCGCCGATTTCATCGGTGAGAGCGAAGCGGTGCAAGTTGACGACATCATGTCAGTCACCGAGACCGCCGGCCATCTGATCGACGGCTTTGGCACTCGCAGCCGCGCCTACGTGCAGGTGCAAAACGGCTGCGACCATCGCTGCACTTTCTGCATCATCCCCTATGGCCGCGGCAATTCACGTTCTGTCCCGGCTGGCGTGGTGGTAGATCAGATCAAACGACTGGTCGACAAGGGATACAACGAAGTGGTGCTGACCGGGGTCGACCTGACTTCCTGGGGGGCTGACCTACCCGCAGCTCCTAAATTCGGCGATCTGGTAATGAGGATCCTGCGGCTGGTGCCAGACCTGCCGCGCCTGCGGATCTCGTCGATCGATTCGATAGAGGTGGATGACAACCTGATGCTGGCAATCGCCAGCGAGCCTCGCTTGATGCCCCATCTTCATCTGTCACTTCAGCACGGCGATGATCTGATCCTGAAACGGATGAAACGCCGCCACCTACGCGACGATGCCATTCGGTTTACTGAAGAAGCAAAAAAACTGCGTCCCGATATGACGTTTGGCGCTGATATCATCGCGGGTTTCCCGACTGAGACCGAAGCGCATTTTGCAAATTCTCTAAAACTGGTGACGGACTGCGACCTGACATGGCTGCATGTCTTTCCCTATTCAAAGCGAGAGGGGACTCCTGCGGCCAAGATACCGAATCAGGTCAACGGCAAGGTGATCAAAGAGCGCGCAGCCCGCCTTCGCGCCGCTGGCACAAGGCAGGTGCAACAACACCTCCAGGCCCAAATTGGTCGCACTCACCACATCTTGATGGAAAACGCCCACATGGGTCGCACAGAGCAGTTCACGGAAGTAAGCTTTGCCAAACCACAAACCGAAGGCCGGATCATTTCTGCCGTGATCAATGGCACCGCCGTTGGCCAATTGACCGCCTGAACCCAGGTCTTGAGCAGTCTAAAAGGCGCGCCTCCGGCGGAGGAATTTATAACAAGAAGAATCCACGCGCCGTAGATACCTTCGTCTTCTTCTTGTTCCAAATTCCTCGGGGGAAGCGTGCAGTCCGCACGCGTGGGGGCTGGCCTCCAAAAGGAAAACCCCCGCGCCTTTGCACGGGGGTTTTTAATTTTCAACAACACCAGAACTTAGCTGTTCTTGCGGCCTTTGATCGGCGCCCAAATACGCTTGTTGGTCAGGTACAATAGAACCGACAAGATAGTCAGCATCAGTACACCAACAAATCCAACCTGTTTGCGGGCCATCATCTTAGGCTCGGCGGTCCACATCAGATAGGCCGCTACGTCCTGAGACATATGATGCAAATCGTTGCTGTGCCCGTCGATGAAATCAACTTGTTCATCGTCCATCGGCTGTCCCATGGAAATCCAGGAGCCGGGAACAGTAGACGCGCCATGCTCGTCCTTACATTCGTCCGGAACACCACCCGCGCCAAAGGCTGTATTGTATTGCCCGGGGAAGTCTTCAGGGGCACAAGCTGGTGTCTCTGCATAGCCGGTCAGCAGCGAGGCGATGTAGTCGGGTCCGCCTTTACGGGCCTTCGCCATCAGGCTCAGATCGGGAGCGCCCGAGCCTGTAACTGCAGGGAAGTGGTCGACCGGTTTAGCCGGCACATCCTCTTCCAGCTCTGCATCATAGACGGTGAAGTTTTCGGCGGCATAGGCACGTACTTGGTCGGCAGGCAGATTTGGACCACCCTCGTCGGCCAGAGTACGCAGTGGTACAAACTTCAGCCCGTGACAGGCGGAACAGACTTCGGTGTAGATCTGCAAGCCGCGTTGCAGCTGGTTCTGGTCGTAGGTGCCAAAAGCGCCCTTAAACGAGAAGTCGAACGTTTCGAGATGCGTCTCTGCTCCCGACGCCAGTGCGGCGACGGGGGTCAAAGCAAGAGCGGCACCGATGACAAGTTTTTTCAACATGGTTTTCCGGTCCCTTTTCTTATTCAGCCGCTTTGGCATCAGTCGAATCTTCGTCCGATTTGCCATAGTGCGCGTTGAAATCGTCTTCGATGGTGTCGGGCATAGCTGTTGGTTTTTCGATTACACCCAGCAGAGGCAAGATCACCAAGAAGTAGCCAAACCAGTAAGCCGAGCCGATCAGTGCAAAGGAAGCATAGGGCTCCTCGGCAGGTTTGCCTCCCAGCCAGGTCAAGGCAAAGAAGTCGATGATCAGCAGTGCAAACCACCACTTGAACATTGGCCGGTACACACCCGAGCGCACCCGGCTGGTGTCCAGCCACGGTGCCAAAGCCATCACAGCAATCGCGCCAAACATTGCCATCACACCAAAGAACTTGGCGTCGATGATGCCACCAGTGATGAACGAGGTGAACTGAACCACCCAGACTTCGGCGGTGAAGGCACGCAGGATGGCGTAGAACGGCAGGAAGTACCATTCGGGAACGATATGCGCCGGAGTGACCAGCGGGTTCGCCTCGATATAGTTATCCGGTTCGCCCAACATGTTCGGCAAAAAGCCGACAATCGCCCAGAATATCACCAACACCATTGCCAGACCCAGGAAATCCTTGATCACGAAGTATGGCCAGAACGGCAGGGTGTCTTTCTTGACTTCTTCTTTCGAGCCTTTTCGCACATCAACACCAGTTGGGTTGTTGTTGCCCGTGGTGTGGAAGGCCCAGATGTGCACGATGACCAGTGCTGCGATGATAAACGGCAGCAGATAGTGCAGCGAGAAGAAGCGGTTCAGTGTGGCATTGCCAACGGCAGGTCCGCCCAGCAGCCAAGTTTGCAGCGCTTCACCAATAAAGGGAATCGCGCCAAACAGGCCAGTGATCACAGTTGCGCCCCAGAAGGACATCTGACCCCAAGGCAGAACGTAACCCATAAAGCCAGCGCCCATCATCATCAGGAAGATCAGCATGCCGACGATCCAGGTGATTTCGCGAGGCGCTTTGTACGAGCCATAGAACAGTCCACGGAAGATGTGGATATACACAGCGACAAAGAACAGCGAAGCGCCGTTGGCATGCAGATACCGCAGCATATAGCCGCCGTTCACGTCACGCATGATGTGTTCAACGCTGGCAAAGGCCAGGTCAACATGCGGCGTATAGTGCATCGCCAGGATGATTCCGGTGACAATTTGCAGCACTAGGCAGAACGCCAGTACAATGCCCCAGATCCACCACCAGTTGAGGTTCTTAGGGGTGGGAATCATGATTGTGTCATACAGCAACCCAACAATCGGCAGGCGGCTATGAAGCCACTTTTCGCCACCGGTTTTGGGTTCGTAATGATCGTGCGGAATTCCGGACATAAGTCGTTTCCCTATCCCAGTTTGATCGTTGTTGCGTCGAGGAACTCGGCCAGCGGAACCGGCAGGTTCTCGGGCGCGGGACCTTTGCGGATACGACCAGAGGTGTCGTAGTGCGAGCCGTGACAGGGGCAGAACCAACCATCAAAATCGCCAGCGCCGTCACCCAAAGGCACACAGCCAAGGTGGGTACAAACGCCCATCATCACCAGCCATTCGCCGGCTTCATCCATGGTGCGGTTCTCGTCCGAGGCGTCGCCACCAGGCTTGTTGGCGTTGCGGTCTTCCTGATCGGGTAGATCATCCAATGCAACGGCGCGGGCCGTGTCAATTTCATCCTGGGAGCGACGGCGAATAAACACCGGCTTGCCAAGGAACATCACCGAGATTTGCGTTCCGACTTCAACATCACTGATATCAACAAGGATCGACGACAAGGCCTGAACGTCAGCCGACGGATTCATTTGATTGACCAGTGGCCAGACTGCGGCCCCTGTAACGACTACACCGGCACCGCCGGTTGCGTAGTAGAGGAAGTCTCTCCGGGTGCCTTCGTTGTCTTCTGCGTGGGACACGAGGTTTTCTCCAATTCCAGCGCCCGTTTCGGGCAAACATGCGCATGCTACCGCGAAAATTCGTGGTGGCTCAGGCCGGTATCTACCGAGGAGAATGGCTTACGTCCAGCGGTCAAAGACGCGCAAAAGGCCGCACAGAGGTATTTTATGGCGGGCAGCACCCGCAAAGCTTGTTAGATATTGGTGGCGCCGCCCAGTTTTCAAGGTTTTGTTTACCCGGCAGGAGGCCGTGTCGCCAGCATACTAGGGCGCGATTCGAAATCTGCGAACCAGTCTGCCAGTGCCTCGTTTCCATGCCGCCAGTTGCTATCTGGCTGTCGAAAATCAACATACCCCAGCGCACAGCCAACGGCGATATGACCAATATCCAGCGGCCCTTTCAGATGGCTCATCCAGCGCGCATTCAGCGCCGAACAGGCCCCCAGGACCTTACCCATCTGTGCCGTTTCCCAATCATCCCACTGTTTATCCTCGGGGCGTATCCGGCGTTCATAGGTCGCCGAAACGGCGGCATCCATGATGCCATCTGCGGTGGCTTCCAGCACTTTGCTATCCCAGCCGCCCGCATATAATCCACTGCCCGCACGGTCATCCAGATAGGCGCAAATCACCCGGCTATCGTACAGCGTTGGCCCATCGTCACGTTGCAGGGCTGGAATTTTGGCCAGCGGGTTCGCGGTCTTTACATCGTCGGCGGGGGACACCGGAGTGGTTGCTACCGGGTGGATGTCCACATCGTTCAGCTGTCCGGTTTCATGCAAAAGCACCATCACCTTGCGCACAAAAGGCGAGGTCGGGGCGTAAATAAGTTTCATGGTAATCTCCTCTTTCCTCGCACTCTAGTTGTAGGACCCACAATGAAAAGGCCGAAAATACTTCGCCGCCTTCAGGCCGTGTCGGCCCGATCCCGCATCAGCGCCGCCAGGACCTGCTGCTCGGCCCCTGGCCCCTTCTCGATTTGTTTTGCCACTGCCTTGCGTGCGGCATCCGGTTTGTTCTGGCTCAGTTTCCAGGTGCCATCCACGCCGGTGACCCGCATCCGGGCCGGCACGATCATCCGCATCATCCGGTCCAACGCCTCGGGGTTCATTTTGTCGGTGGACCAAGGTGGCTTTGGCAAAAGCTGCGATTCGTAGAACGCCGACTGCCGATCCAGCAGATCTCGCAGTTCCTCGGCTGGGCGCAGCTCTAGCTCACCTTCCAAATGCACCGCGACATAGTTCCAGGTCGGCACCTGATCCTCCACCCCACACCATTCAGGCGAGACATAGCCATCCGGTCCGCTCACCGCGATCCGAGCCGGACAAGAGGTTTTAAGCGCCCGCACAATCGGGTTCGAGCGCACCAGATGCAATTCAATCCACTGGCCATCCTGTGACAGCAAAAACGGCACATGGCTGATCAGTGGCGCGCCGTCACCAGCCACAGCCAACACGCCAAAGCCGCGCGCACGGGCAAAATCTAGATTCTGCGCTGTTTCTGCGTCGTGAAATATCGGGTTCGGATGCATGGGTGTCTCCTTTGCGCCCAGTTTTGAAATTCAATGGCTGTGTTGGCAAGGAGCAAACCAAGCAATTTGCGCAGGAAACGGGTCGAACCCATGCAACTGGGCCAGCTATATATGGCTAACTCAGCAGGATATTCCCATGATTCAAACCAGCATTGCACTAATCGCGTTTCTGTTCCCTCTCGCTTACAGCCCCGGCCCCGGCAATATGTTCTTTGCCGCCAATGGGGCCCGCTTTGGGCTGGCGGCCACTCTGAAGGCGAATTTCGGTTATCACCTGGCAACATGGTTGGTGACGGCGGCCCTTGGCCTGGGATTTGTGGCGGCGTTGGACCGATTTCCCGGCACCTTTTTGATCCTGAAAGGGGCTGGATCGCTCTATGTGCTTTGGCTGGCGTGGAAGCTGTTCCGTTCTGGCGCTCTGCAAACCCATGAAACCGCCCGCCCGGCCAGTTTTTGGGATGGAATTATTCTGCTTGTGCTGAACCCCAAAGCCTATGTGATCATTGCGCTGATGTTCACCCAATTCCTGCCCGAGAGCGACACAGTCAGGATTTTTGCAGTGCTACTGATCACCACCATATTCACCTTGAACAATTTCATTGCCTTTGTGGTCTGGACGCTGATCGGCGACCAGATCGCCAGCCGGTTCAGATCACCAGAAAGCGCCAAGCGGCTGAACACATTATTTGGCGGCCTGTTGGCGCTGGTTGCCGTTTGGATGCTGTTGAATTGAGCCCCTTGCCAAGCCCGAACAGTTTTGACAATGTCCGGCTGTTCTCAGGGCGGGGCGAAATTCCCCACCGGCGGTAAGCAGGTTTATCCTGTAAGCCCGCGAGCGGCCCCGTTGTTCGGGGTGACAAGCAGATCTGGTGAGATTCCAGAGCCGACGGTCATAGTCCGGATGAAAGAGAACGTGCGATTTTTGGCTTGGGGGAACCTGCGCTTTGATCGTTCGTTATCGCCTTGGGTGACGTGTCAGTAACCAAGGAGATACCCATGACACCCACCCGCTATGCCTTTATCAAGGCACAATGGCACGCCGATATTGTCGATCGCGCACTCGAAGGTTTTTTGCAACTGATTCCAGCCGAGCAAATAGATGTCTACGACGTCCCCGGCGCGTTTGAGATGCCGCTGCTGGCCCGCGATCTGGCAGCAACCGGACGCTATGGCGCCGTGACCTGCGCCGCCTTTGTTGTTGATGGCGGCATCTACCGGCATGATTTTGTGGCACAAGCCGTGGTCGACGGGTTGATGCGCGCCGGACTGGATACCGGAGTACCGGTGCTGTCGGTGTCCCTGACCCCGCATCACTATCAGGAAACCGATCACCACAATGCCATCTACCGCGCGCATTTTGTCGACAAGGGTCGTGAGGCCGCTCAGGCAGCGCTAATGATCGCTAAGACACGATCCGAAGTCCAAAAAGCCGCATAAGCGAATAGGCTGCGTCTGCCTGTGCAGGCGCGGCCCTTGGTCCGGGTGAATTAGCCCAGGTACGCCTTCAGCGCTGGCGGTGGATTGTCTAACAATTGCGTTGTTGGTTGGGGTGCATGCGCGCAACCATCTGCCACCAGCACCACTTGATTAGCGATCCGACGCGCATCACTGGGGTCATGACTGACCATTAGCAAGGTGGCCCCAGTCTCCTCTACCAACTCCCCCACCAAATCCAACATTTCGACCTTCAAGGCAGGCCCCAGCGCTGCAAAAGGTTCATCCAGCAGCAGCAAATCACGCCCCTGAACCAGCACCCGCGCCAGCGCTACCCGGCTTTGTTGACCGCCGGACAGGTCGGCGGGTTTGCGATCCGCCATGCTGTCCAGCCCAACCCGAACCAAGGCCGCCTGCATCTGGGCTTGCTGAGGCTGGTCCAGCCGCAGATTTGCGTGAATGCCCAGAGCAACGTTCTGCGCTACGGTCAGATGCGGAAACAGATTTCCGTCCTGAAACAACAACGCCACGGGGCGTTTGCCCGGCTCGACGCCCGCCAGGTCACTGCCGTTCCAATGGATCGCCCCTTTGGTCAGTGGGCGAAACCCGGCAAGCGTTTCGATCAAGGTAGACTTGCCAGCCCCTGATGGCCCGATCACAGCTACGCGGCTGCCACGGGCAATCGTAAGATTAGCACGCAGAGAAAACCCGCCATTCTCGATCAAACAGTTCTCAAGCCTCAGCATGCCAGCGGCCTCCACGATCCAAAATCCAAAACGCCGCCATCGACAAAGCCAGCAACAGCAACGCTGCCGCCGATGCCAACTCCATCCGATAGGCGCCCATCAGCCGGTATATCTGCAGCGGTAGGGTGGCAAACTCGGGATCGGCAAACAGCGCGATCACACCCAAATCGCCCATCGACAGGGCTGCTGCCAGTCCAGCGGCAAAACCGATTTGCGGCCGCATCCGTGGCAGCAGCACCCGCCAGACAAAAGACCATCCTCGCATATCAAGCGACAGGGCCAAGCGCCCATAACGCCCCACGACAACCTGGGCCCGTGGCACCAATATCCGCAACGCAAAGGGCAGTGCCATCACCGCATTGACCAGCGCTGTCACCGGTAGCGCCAGCGCAAACGGATCGGCGATTGGGTAGATCACGATGAACAGCCCGGTGCCAATCACCAGCGGGGAGGCGGCCAGACCAAGGATCCCCGCCAGCTCAATCGCGCCCCCACGACCCAGCGCCACCGCTGTCGCCATCGGCAAGGCCAGCAACAAAAGCAACACCGTGCTTAGCGCCGCCACCAAAACCGAGTTCAACGCCGCCGCCCAGACAGAGACCGGCAAGCCTGTCAGGCCCGGCAAACCGGACAACACAATTGCGCCCAAAGGCAGCATCAAAAAAATCGCTGCTGTGGCTATCCACATTCCATCCAACAACCGAGCAATGGGTCCGGTCCCATCCCAGCGTTGCAACGCCCGGTCCAGCCCGGTGCCAAAACCCTCGCCCGCAGCGACCCGCAGCGCCACTAGTGCAGCCGTCCCGGTCAGCACCAGCTGCAGGGCAGACAACAGCGCGGCACGACCAAGGTCAAAATCAAATCGAAACGCCTGATAGATTGCCAGCTCAATGGTGGTGGCCCGAGGTCCACCGCCCAGCGTCAGCGCCACCGCAAAGCTCGACAGGCAAATGGCAAACACCACCGCCAAAGCCCCCGGCATGATGCGTGTTAGCATCGGGCGTTCCAACAGTTGCCACATCGCTCGCGAATCGGCTCCCAGCTGCGCTGCCAGCCGGAAACGCTCTGCCGGAATTTCTTGCCAACCTTGCAAAATCAGCCGTGTCGCCAGCGGTAAGTTGAAAAATACATGCGCCAGAACCACGCCGTGCAATCCATAGATCTGCACCGGCTCCAGCCCCAACATCGCCAGCCCGGAACTGATCCAGCCTGCCCGGCCAAACACCTGCAAAAGGCCCAAGATTGCGACGATCACCGGAAGAATAAACGGAGCACCCAGCAGGGTAATCAGTATTCGGCGGCCAAAAAAACGGCGCCGTGCCAAAGCGCGGGCCACCGGGATCGCCAACCCGACACTTAACACAGCAGACAGGCAGGCCTGGGTTAGGGTGAACCGAACCGCCGCCCAGTCGCTGGCGCCAAAGCCACGGCCAACCTCGGCGCGCAGGGCAACCGCAGTCAGAGTGCCAAAGATCAGCGCCACCACCAGTGCGGCGGCGCCAATCCCAGGTCTTGGGCTTACCGGCTTAGCGCAGTCAGCCATTCGTCCAGCGCCGTATCACGCACGGACGCGGCCTCATCTTCGGTCAACAGCAAGGATTTGCCCGGTTGCACCAGGGTTTCAAAACCAGCAGGCAGACCCGCCGCCGGAGTCACCGCCGGATACATCCAGTTGGTGGTTGGAATGATCGACTGAAACGCCTCGGAGACCATGAAGTTCAGGAATTGGTCGGCCAGTTCAGGCTGATCACTGTTCGCCAGTTTACCGGCCACTTCGACCTGCAAATAATGGCCCTCGTCAAACAGCGCTGCTGTCTTTGAGTCGTCTTCCTCGGCGATCAGGTGGTAAGCTGGCGAAGTGGTGTAAGACAGCACCATGTCTGCCTCGCCCTCCAGGAACAGGCCATAAGCCTCGGACCAACCCTTGGTCACGGTGACGACATTGTCAGACAAGTCAGCCCAGATCGCCGGGGCCTCGTCGCCATAAGCCGCCTTGACCCACATCAACAGACCCAGGCCGGGGGTGGATGAGCGCGGATCCTGAATTACAATCTTTGTGTCGCTTGCCGCAAGATCCTTGAAGTTTGTAGGTGCGGTTGCATCCGCATTCTGCACGAACGAGAAATAGCCCCAGTCATAAGGGGCAAAGGTCTTATCCTCCCAAGCCACTGGGAGAGTGTAGTCCGCAACGACAGAGTGTTCAGCAAACAACCCAGTTGCCTTGGCGGCGGCAGTCAGGTTGGTGTCCAGCCCCAACACCACATCAGCGTCCGAGCGTGCGCCTTCCAACTTGATTCGTGCCAGCAATGCGGCGCCATCGCCCGCACCAACCAGTTTCAAGTCACAGCCACAGACCTCTTCAAAGGCCGCTTCGACTGCCGGGCCGGGGCCCCAGTCGGAAACAAAACTGTCATAGGTATAAACGGTCAATTCAGGCACCTCAGCAACAGCTGCTGTTGTGCTCAAAATTCCCGCTGCAATTACAAGATACTTCATGGCATCCTCCATTGCGGCGTGGGGCAAGGGGGATGTATTCCCAGACCTTCCCTCCGCCGGTTTTAGCCGGTTCAGGTTCAACGGGTCCGCCAGTATTGGCATCTCAGCGCAGTTGCCCACGCACCCCGAGGTAGGGCGATACCTAGGCGCGCACCAACGTGAAGGCAAGCCACAACACGGCCACAACACTGCAAAACCACTTGAGGCAGCGCCGCGCCACCGCTAAGCACAACCGGCAAAGGAGCCTGCCCCATGTCGATGAATAGCTTTGGCCATCTTTTCCGAGTAACCACCTGGGGCGAAAGCCACGGACCAGCGCTGGGAGCTACCGTTGATGGCTGCCCGCCAAACGTGCCGCTGGATGCTTCGATGCTACAGCAATGGCTGGACAAACGCCGTCCGGGTCAGAACAAAAACATGACCCAGCGCAATGAACCTGATGCGGTGAAAATCTTGTCAGGGGTGTTCGAGGGCAAAACCACCGGCACCCCGATCCAGTTGATGATCGAAAACACTGACCAGCGTAGTAAGGACTACGGCGATATCGCCAATACCTTCCGGCCAGGCCACGCCGACATCACCTATTACCAGAAATACGGCAACCGCGATTACCGCGGCGGCGGTCGCTCATCCGCCCGCGAAACGGCTGCTCGGGTCGCCGCAGGCGGGATTGCCCGCGAAGCAATCAAAGCCTTGATCCCGGGACTAGAAATCACTGGTTACATGGTGGCCATGGGAGAGATGGAGATTGACCGGTCTCGGTTTGACTGGGATGCCATTGAACAAAATGACTTCTGGATTCCCGATGCCGCCGCTGTTCAGTCTTGGGAAGACTACTTGCAAGACCTGCGCAAGGACCATGATTCTGTTGGCGCCATTGTCGAAGTTGTGGCACGTGGTGTCCCGGCTGGTCTGGGCGCACCAATCTACGGCAAGCTAGATACTGAACTGGCCGCGGCGATGATGTCGATCAATGCCGTCAAGGGTGTCGAGATTGGCGAAGGTATGAACGCTGCCCGGCTAAAGGGGTCACAAAACGCCGATGAAATTTTCCGGGGCAACGATGGCGCACCGGTCTATTCCTCCAATCACGCCGGAGGAATCCTGGGCGGCATTTCCAGCGGTCAGGACGTTGTGGTACGTTTTGCCGTCAAGCCGACCTCCTCGATCCTCACTCCGCGCGCCTCGATCCGCAAGGATGGATCCCCCGCCGAAGTGATCACCAAGGGCCGCCATGACCCCTGCGTTGGCATCCGCGCGGTGCCGGTAGGCGAAGCAATGATGGCCTGTGTGATCCTGGATCATCTGCTGCTGCACCGTGGTCAAATTGGTGAAAACCAAGGTACGATCGGTTGAGATTAGACACTAATAAAGGCCCTATTCGTACTAGCGATTAGGGCCGCGTTTGATCATGGGCGGGTACAAAATCGCCCTCCCGTGAGGCAAACCGAACGCAGCCCGGTCTATCATCTGGTCCAAGTCTAAATATCTGCTCGCCCGTGCTCCCCGACGCATTGGCCATGATCGCCTAGTGCGGTCAGCACCTTGCAACATCCGCCATTGCCACCGTCACACAGATGGCTGATCCGCTCTAATTCCGTTGCCAGCTGCTCAAGTTTTGCAATCCGGTCACGGACGTTTTGCAATTGGGTACGGGCAATCTGATCCGCCTCGGCACAGTCATCACCCAGCTGACCATCCAACCCCATCAAGGCGCGGATGTCCTCTAGCGCAAAACCCAGATCGCGGGCGTGTTTGACAAAGCCCAGCGCATCCATACCCGCTTGATCATAGCGCCTTTGGTTCCCCGCATTCCGCCCAGGTTCAGGGAGCAAACCTATGTCTTCGTAATAGCGGATGGTTGGCACCTTAACCCCGGTGACCTTGGACATTGCCCCTATGGAATACATCGAAAAACCTCTTGAACCTCTAGTGACTAGAGCACCTACATTGACCTCGAATCAGATAAAAGGACAAGAGATATGGCAGGATGTTGCGGCCATGACGCCCAATTCGATGGGGTTTCGGCGGACTATAAACGGCGGCTTTGGCTGGTCATCGCCATCAACGCCGGCATGTTTGCGGTTGAGATAAGCGCTGGCCAGATGGCGGGCAGTCAGGCGCTCAAGGCGGATGCGCTAGATTTTCTCGGTGACGCGCTGACCTATGGCATTTCACTGGCGGTGATCGGAGCAAGCCTGCGCACCCGGTCACTGGCAGCGATGGGCAAGGGCATCAGCCTGTTGCTGATGGGATTGTGGGTATTTGGATCGACCGTCTATTCGGTGTTCTATATCGACGTGCCGCAGGCGCAGATTATGGGGTCGATCGGGTTCATGGCTCTGGCCGCCAATCTCGCTTCGGTAATGATTCTGGTGCGGTACAAGGACGGTGATGCCAATGTGCGGTCGGTTTGGTTGTGTTCACGCAATGACGCCATCGGCAACGTTGCGGTCATGATCGCGGCGCTGGGGGTCTGGGGTACCGCCAGCGGTTGGCCGGATCTGATAGTCGCCGGGATTATGGCCGGATTGTTCCTAAGCTCGGCCTTTCAAATTCTGCTGCAGGCATTCAGGGAACAATCAAAAGAAGCGCTTCACGCCCATCAATAAACACTAATGCCGGTTTCTGTCGCAAAAATTAGCCTATGGAAACCGGTGAATAGATTCTGACCATTGAAATTTCCCTCGCCGAGGCGCAGGTTCCCGACATGGTGAAATCCTTAACATCGCATCGACCCGCCCTGGCCATTGGCCTCAAGGTCACCGCCATTGGGCTGTTCACCCTGATGGCAGCAATCATCAAATCAACCTCTGAATATGTTCCACCGGGTGAGGCGGTTTTCTTTCGGTCCTTGTTTGCAATCCCGGTGATTGTTGCCTGGCTGATAATGCGTGGCGACCTACGTCATGGGCTGATTGCAAAGAACCCTATGGGGCATTTTTGGCGCGGCGTATTAGGGACCTCCGCAATGGGGATGACGTTCACCGGGCTCGGAATGCTGCCCCTGCCTGAGGTCACTGCAATCGGATTTGCAACACCCATTTTCACCTTGATCCTGGCGGCGATATTTCTGGGAGAGACCATCCGATTGATCCGCATTAGCGCTGTTGTCGTTGGCCTAGCTGGGGTCCTGATGATGCTCTGGCCTCGTCTAAGCAGCGGCGCCGATGTTGGTGATACCGCCACGCTGGGTGCTATACTGATCCTGATTGCCACCATCGCGCGGGCGATGGTGCAGATCCATATCCGCCAATTGGTACAGACCGAACACACAGCCGCCATCGTGTTCTATTTCTCGATCACGGCCACGCTTCTATCGCTCCTGACCTTCCCGTTTGGCTGGGTGATGCCTAGTTGGGAGATCTTTTTGCTACTGTTTGCCAGCGGTCTAATTGGTGGTGTGGCGCAGATCCTTGTGACCTCGTCCTACCGCTTTGCTGCCGCTTCGATGTTGGCGCCCTATGATTATGCCTCGATGCTGTTTGCGATTGTCATCGGCTATGTCTGGTTCGCCGAGCTGCCTACCCTAGTGATGCTGGCCGGAGCCACGCTGGTCATTGCAGGCAATATTTTGGTGATCTGGCGTGAAAGCCGCCTTGGGTTGGTGCGGGGCAAGGCGCGCCCGATGATCGATCCCAAAGGTGGATAAAGGGATCCAATAGGACCCCAACACAAAAAAGGGCGCCATAGTGGGCGCCCGTTTTCTATCGTATATCAGACCTGAAATCAGGCGCGAACCAAAGCCTCGTAAGCTTCGGCAATCTCGCGGGTCAGCGCGCCGACCTCGAAGGTATAATCACCGATCTGCCCTACCGGAGTGACTTCGGCAGCGGTGCCGGTCAGCCAACACTGCTCAAACCCGGCCATTTCTTCGGGCAAAATGTGACGCTCGTGCACGGTGATGCCACGCTCTTTGAGCATGCCAATCACGGTCTGGCGGGTGATGCCGTTCAGGAAGCAATCCGGCAGCGGTGTGTGCACTTCGCCGTCTTTGACGAAAAAGATGTTGGCACCGGTCGCCTCGGCCACATAACCGCGATAGTCCATGAACAAAGCGTCCGAACACCCCTTGGCCTCGGCCTTGTGCTTGGAGATGGTGCAAATCATGTAAAGGCCGGCCGCTTTGGCGTGAACCGGGATGGTCGCAGGGCTGGGCCGTTGATATTCAGCGATGTCCAGCTTGGCGCCCTGCATTTTGGCGTCGCCATAGTAGGCGCCCCAGCCCCAGACTGCGACAGCCATACGGACCGGGTTCTTGGCCGAAGCCACGCCCATGTCCTCGCCCGAACCGCGCCACACCAATGCACGTACATAGGCGTCCTGCAATCCGCTGGCAGTTAGCGCCTCTTCCTTGGCGGCCTCGATCTGATCGACGTCATAAGGCATCGGCATATCCAGCGCATCGGCTGACTTGATCAACCGTTCGGAATGCAGGCGGCTTTTGAAGATCTTACCGTTGTAAGCACGCTCGCCCTCGAACACCGAGGAGGCATAATGCATCGCGTGGGACAGCACATGCACTTTTGCATCGCGCCAGTTGACCATTTCGCCATCCATCCAGATCACGCCATCGCGATCATCATATCCCGACATGCTGTATCCTCCTAAGTACCATTATCTTTTCATTTATTGCGCCAATAATGGCCGTTGCGGACATATTATTGCGTCAAAATTCAAATTCGATACCTCTTCGCTCTTGGAATGTCAACAACGCTGACTTAAACTGAACCCAAAAGGAATACGGGAGCATATTATGTCGAACGGACATTCAGGCCAGCGTTTTGGCGGCGAGAGCTTGCTGTTTCTTACCGACGAACAGCTGCGGCAGGGGATTGAGGCGATGTTCTTTGCCTATCGCGGATTTACCGCTGATCCCGATCGTATTCTGGCAGAAATGGCCTATGGCCGCGCCCATCACCGCGCCATCCATTTCATCAACCGTGCACCCGGTACCACTGTGAATAACCTGCTGAGCATTCTTGGCGTCACCAAACAATCCTTAAATCGGGTTCTGCGGACACTGATTGGTGATGGGCTGGTAGAAAGCCGTGTAGGCACCGTCGACAAACGCGAACGCCACTTGTTCCTGACAGAACAGGGTCACGCTCTTGAGGCCACCCTGTCGGACGCCCAGCGCGCCCGGATGCGATCCGCGTTCAAGGATGCGGGACCCGAGGCAGTCCAGGGGTTCAAGCAAGTGCTAGAGGCGATGATGGATGCGGATATGCGCCGTGCCTATACCAAGATGCGGGAAACTGGATCATGAGCCATTTTGACGCCCATCTGCTGATTGTCGATGACGACGAACGGATTCGCGATCTGCTGAAAAAATTCCTGATGCGGGCCGGTTTTCTGGTCACCGCCGCCCGTGACGCGGCCCATGCGCGGCGGATATTGGCCGGGCTGGACTTTGATATGATCGTGCTGGATGTGATGATGCCGGGCGAGGACGGCATATCGCTAACCCGTAGCCTGCGTGAAAATCTCAGCACGCCGATCATGTTGCTGACAGCACGGGGAGAAACCGAACACCGTATCGAAGGACTTGAAGCCGGGGCGGATGACTATCTGCCGAAGCCGTTTGAGCCCAAAGAGCTATTGCTCAGGATCAACGCCATCCTGCGCCGGATGCCGGAAACCTCGGCCCAGGAAGCGGCGCCCAAGGTGCTGCATCTGGGGCCAATCCGATATGATATCGACCGGGGCGAGATTTGGCAGGGTGATCAGCTGATCCGCCTGACCGGCACCGAAAGCCAATTGATGAAGATCTTTTCGACCTGCCCAGGTGAACCGGTCAGCCGCGCCAAATTGGTCGAAGAATTGGGTCGTGACCGTGGCCAGGCTCAGGAACGTGCGGTGGATGTGCAAATCACCCGGTTGCGCCGCAAGATCGAACCAAACCCAAAACAGCCGCAATATCTGCAAACTGTTCGGGGTGCAGGGTATATGCTGGCCCCTGACTGATTGCTCGCCGAACTGCGTTCTCGAACTACTCTCCTGATATTGCGTACCAGTTCAGGAGCCGTTTTTCATGCTGTCCTTTCGCCCCAGTCATGCCTTGCCTGTAGTAGCGATACTGTCGTTGTCCGCACCCGTTTCAGCGGCTGGTTTATGCCAGGGTTTTGGACCTCAAACCCCACGTGACATCAGCGAAAAGGCCGGGACCAACCTGCAAAGCTTCCCACTGGCCCCGCCGTCCACCGAGATGAACCTGTGCAACATCCACACCCACACCAATGCGGAACACAAAGGGCCAGGATTTTCGATATTCACAGGTGACGGAGAGCACGGCGGATACCGATGCAATGAGGCCAGATATTTGAACGCAGCTGAACTGGAAGACCCTACCCATGGTCACGGGGCGTTTCACGGCATCGAACCCGGCGACACTATTGAAGTACACTGGGTCTTTTCCTCCTGTCAGGTGGCTCCGGGCAAAGGATTGGGCGCCTGTCTCAGCGAAGGCTGCGCCAACCCGACGCTGCGTGTTGAATCTCAGGTTTTTCTGGTGGTTAACGACATCAGCGCCCTGGATTTCAACAGTTTTGACTATGACCCCAGCATGGAAAGCGGGTTGCACCAACCCAAAGCACTTCCTGTTGGCACCGGCGATCCGGTTGTCTTCCTTGGGTCGACCACCGGCCCATCTTACAATCAAACCACTTGCTCGCCGATGCAGGTCACCTGGAGCGTTCGCCCGACATGCGCCAAGGTCAACTATTCCACGCTGAATGCCTGGGTGGAAAACGGCAATGTGTTTGAAGAGGACCACAGCCACGGTGTGCGCCAATTGGTCAAGGCAAAGGTTTTACTGTCTCCGATCCAATGACGGTCGGCCTGTTAACCGCAGCAACAAACCTGCAAACGCTAACTTGCCGCCAGCCCTGCAGGCGGCATAAGGTCATGGTCAAACATCCTTAGAGTTATTTGCCATGACAACCGCCCTGATCACCCATGCCGATTGCCTGACCCATGTCACCCCCGAAGGCCATCCTGAACGCGTTGCCCGGTTAGAGCACGTTTTGCATGCGTTAGAGCCTTTGGATCTAATGCGAGTCAGCGCCCCGATGGCGGCCGAGGACGATATATTGCGCATTCATCCGGCGTCTTATGTCGCGGACTTGCGCAAGGCCCGCCCGAACGAAGGCTTCGCCCCAATTGATGGCGATACCTTTATGTCGCCCGGCTCGTTGGACGCGGCATTTCGCGGGGCTGGCGCTGTGATACGCGGCGTGGATATGGTGCTGACCGGTGAAGTTCGCAACGCTTTTGCCGCCATTCGTCCGCCCGGACACCACGCAGAGACAGAAACCGCGATGGGGTTCTGTCTGTTTGGTAACGCTGCACTCGCCGCCAAACACGCGCTGGATCACCATGGGCTGAAACGAGTGGCGGTGGTTGATTTTGACGTTCACCACGGCAACGGCACCCAGGATCTGCTGTGGGATGAGCCTCGCGCATTGGTGGTGACTTCGCAGCAGATGCCACTGTGGCCCGGCACTGGCCGGGTGGACGAAGACGGCGCCCACGGCAATATCCTCAATATCCCGCTACCGCCCGAAAGCGGCAGCATTGAAATGCGGGCGGCCTATCAGGAACAAGTGTTCCCTCGCCTGCGCAAGTTTAAACCCGAGCTGATCATCCTCTCGGCTGGCTTTGACGCCCACCGCGACGACCCATTGGCCAACCTCAACTGGTCGACCGAGGATTTTGCCTGGATTACCGCTGAAATTTGCGCCATTGCGCAGGACCTGTGCGACGGGCGTATCGTCTCGACTTTGGAAGGCGGGTATGATCTGAACGCGCTCAGCATTGCCTGCAAGGCGCACGTGGAAGAATTGATAAAGGCATCGGCATGACCCAGACCTCCGTTGAAGACATGAGCTTTGAACAGGCTATGAAAGAGCTGGAAACCGTGGTTGGCCAGCTGGAACGCGGAGATGTGGCGCTGGATGACTCGATCACATTGTACGAGCGTGGTGCCCTGCTGAAAAAGCGCTGCGAGGACGAGTTGAAGCGCGCCGAGGAAAAGGTTGCAGCGATCACGCTGGACGCGGCTGGCACTGCCACAGGCACCAACCCGCTGGACGCAGGTTAAGCCAGTGCTCGTGAAAAATGCCGCTGCGACCCAGCCGTTTGCCGCGGCACTGACCCGTACCCAGGATCTTGTTTCCAACCGCATAGACGCTGTGCTAGAGGGCGAAGACACGCTGTCTGTCGCGATGCGCTATGCCATGTCTGGCGGTAAAATGCTGCGCGGGTTTCTGGTAATGGAAAGCGCACGGCTGCACGGTGTAGACGAGCAGGTGGCGCTGGACGCGGCATTGGCGATCGAATGCATCCACGCCTATTCACTGGTACATGACGACCTGCCCTGCATGGACGACGACGACCTGCGCCGAGGCATGCCAACCCTGCACCGTCAGTGGGACGAAGCCCTGGCCGTGCTGGCGGGTGATGCACTGCAAACACTGGCGTTTGAACTGCTGTCAGATACCAAAATGGGGCCCAATGCGCTGGAATTGATCCGGTTGCTGACACGGGCGTCAGGCAAGGATGGAATGGTATCGGGTCAGATGCTGGATATCGCGGCTGAAACCAGCCCGGAACCACTGACCCTTGAACAGATAACCCAATTACAGAATCGTAAAACGGGCTGCCTGATCTCCTGGTCCGCCATGGCTGGCGCAGTCATCGCAGGTGCGGACAAAACGCCACTGCGGCACTATGCCGATGCACTGGGCCTTGCCTTTCAGATTGCGGATGACATCCTTGATATTGAAGGGGACGCCGAAACCGTGGGCAAGCGCGTGCGCAAGGATGCCGAAGCCGGTAAGGCCACGTTTGTCTCGCTGTTGGGTCTTGATGCCGCCAAAACGCGCGCCACTGAATTGTGTGATCAAGCCTGCGCTGCGCTGGATGTTTACGGTGATCAGGGCGAAACCTTGCACCAAGCCGCGCGTTTCGTTATTTCACGCGACAGCTAATTGCCGCCAAAGGAGGCGCCGCATGCCTGACCAAACCACTGATAGACCCAACACTCCGTTGTTGGATCAGATCAACCGACCAGCGGATCTAAAAACGCTGAGTGACGCGCAACTGGCCCAGGTCGCCAGCGAATTACGCTCGGAAACCATTTCAGCGGTGTCAGTCACCGGTGGTCACCTGGGCGCCGGGCTGGGCGTGGTCGAGCTGACGGTGGCGCTGCACGCGGTGTTCGACACGCCGCGCGACAAGCTGATCTGGGACGTCTCGCACCAGTGTTATCCGCACAAGATCCTGACCGAACGCCGCGACCGCATTCGCACGTTGCGCACCAAGGACGGATTGTCCGGCTTCACCAAACGCACCGAATCTCCCTATGATCCATTTGGGGCTGCGCATAGCTCCACCTCGATCAGTGCCGCGTTGGGGTTCTCGGTGGCGCGTGATCTCGGCGGTGTGGTGCCCGAGGGTCTGGGCGATGCCATTGCGGTGATCGGTGACGGGGCGATGTCGGCAGGCATGGCGTTTGAGGCAATGAACAACGCCGGCCATCTGGGCAAGCGACTGTTTGTTATCCTTAATGACAATGAGATGAGCATCGCGCCGCCGGTTGGTGCCCTGTCGTCTTATCTGTCGCGGCTTTACGCCGAAGAACCGTTTCAAGAGTTGAAGGCCGCTGCCAAAGGTGCGGTGTCGCTGCTGCCGGAACCCTTCCGCGAGGGGGCCAAGCGCGCCAAAGAAATGCTCAAGGGCATGGCCGTTGGCGGCACTCTATTTGAATCCCTGGGATTTTCCTATCTCGGGCCGATTGATGGCCACGACCTGAACCAGCTGTTGCCGGTCCTGCGCACCGTGCGCGCTAGGGCCACCGGGCCAGTGCTGATCCACGTGCTGACCAAAAAGGGCAAAGGATACGCCCCCGCCGAGGCAGCGCGTGACAAGGGTCACGCCACCCAAAAATTCAATGTAATCACCGGCGAGCAGAAAAAGACGCCCTCAAATGCGCCCTCATATACCTCGGTGTATGGCAACGAATTGGTAAAACTGGCCGCTAGGGATGACAAAATCTGCGCGGTGACGGCGGCAATGCCCGACGGCACCGGGCTGAACCTGTTTGCCGAGCGTTATCCGTCGCGTTGTTTTGATGTTGGCATTGCCGAACAACATGGTGTCACCTTTTCGGCGGCGCTGGCTGCGGGTGGCATGAAACCGTTCTGCACAATGTACTCCACCTTCTTGCAGCGCGGCTATGACCAAGTGGTTCATGATGTCGCCATTCAGCGCCTGCCCGTACGGTTCGCCATCGACCGCGCCGGTCTGGTTGGCGCCGATGGGGCCACCCATGCGGGCAGTTTTGACATTGGGTTCATGGCCAACCTGCCGGGCATGGTGGTGATGGCCGCTGCGGACGAGGCTGAGTTGGTGCATATGGTCGCCACCGCTGCCGCGCATGACGATGGACCCATTGCCTTCCGCTATCCACGTGGCGAAGGTGAAGGCGTTGAAATGCCAGACGAGCCGCAGGTTCTCGAGATCGGCAAGGGCCGGATTATCCAGACCGGTGCGCGGGTGGCGCTGCTGTCCTTTGGCACCCGATTGGGAGAGGTCCGCAAGGCCGCCGAGGCACTCTCGACCAAGGGGATCACCCCGACAATTGCCGACGCCCGCTTTGCCAAACCGCTGGACCGCGAGATGATCTTGGACCTGGCTGCCAATCACGAGGCTCTGATCACCGTTGAGGAAGGCGCTGTGGGTGGCTTTGGCAGCCATGTGGCACAACTGCTGGCCGAAGAGGGCGTGTTTGATGCGGGCTTGAAATACCGGTCCATGGTGCTGCCGGATATCTTTATCGATCAGGCCAGCCCAGCGGATATGTACCGCGTTGCCGGCATGGATGCGGCGCAGATCGAAGCCAAAGTGCTGGCTGTTCTGGGTGTGGCGACGATTGGCGAGAAACGGGCCTGAAGCCAAACGCCAGGGCGGCGCCTGCGAATATTTAGGTCACAACGCAGGCGGCTCTGCCGGGGGAGTGAATTTCTCCATATCCTCGGCCTCGAACACCGCTGTCAGTCCGGTACGATAATCTGGGTATTGCAGCTTCACCCCCAGCTCTTCCTTAATCAGGGTATTCCTAACCCGCTTGTTCTCGCTGTAAAAGCTACGCGCCATAGGCGTCATTGCCGCCTCTTCAAATGGCACCTCGGGCGGCATGGGCAGGCCCAGAAGTTCAGCGGCATAGCTCAGCACGTCCTGCGGCGGCACCGGGACATCGTCACAGACATTGTAGATCGCGCCGGGATTGGGTTGCACAATTGAGGCCGCCAGCACCTGAGCAATGTCGTCAACATGAATGCGCGAGAACACCTGGCCCGGCTTGATGATCAGTCGCGCCTTACCGGTCATCAGCTTGGCAAAGGGGCCGCGACCCGGCCCGTAAATGCCGGCCAAGCGGAAGATGTGCAGCGGCAACCCCTCGATGGTCTGCCATTCAAACTCGGCCTGTGCGCGCCATTTACCGCGGTTGGCGGCGGGGGTTATCGGCGTGGTCTCGTCCACCCAGCCACCGTCGTGGTCGCCGTACACCACGGTGGTAGACAGATACCCGACCCACTCCAGATCCTTGGCGGCGGCGATCTTGTCGCGCAGGCCTGCCAGAACCGGGTCACCGTCAGCCGTGGGGGCAATCGACGACAAGATATGCGTCACGCCATCCAGCGAGACGTCCTCGCCGGGCCAGGTCAGCATCTCGACACCGTCGGCGGCGACGGTTTCACGCGAGGTTCCAATCACCCGCCAGCCAGCAGCCAGCAGTCGCCGCGCCAACGTGCTGGCAGTGTATCCGTATCCTAGGCAAAGCAGAGTTTTCGTCATGGTTTTTTACAGTCTGTGGCTATGTTTTGGCTTCATGTGCAGATTAACGTCTTAGGCGATAAGGGCTTCAGACGGGCCAGCCAAAATGTCGTAATCGGTGACAAATCCGGGTTTGACTGTCCGATGCCTCAATATTGATCGCCTGATGCCAATACCAGTGCAGATAAGTGGCAAAGTCGGGCAAACCACCCTGCACTGCATCAAAAGCTGCTGCAGCGCCCAGATCTGCGACATTGGCAGTGATATGATGGAAATCGACCTGCGCAAACAGAACTGAGGCTTTGCTAAAGAACCCCGCGTGAAAGGCTGCACTGGAATTTTGGGTCACCACAAAGTCACATCCCGCCAGAGCCTTGGCCATCGGCATTTCACTAAGGCGAAAGCGGCTGTGGCGGTGCGCCAGCTGCTCTAACGCGTCTATTTCTGACTGCGAATAACTCTCGTTTGGATGCAGTGTGGCTACGATTGGCAGGTTCAATTGCTGCAGCGTTGTTTCAATCATCTCGATTGGTGAACAACACTGAAAGGATCGGCAGGTCAGCAGTTTGCCCTGCAAAGGCATGTAGATATAGCCTTGCTTGCTGAACTGTGTTGCAATGTTCCCATGCAGTTTTTCTCGCCAATTGGTGAAAAAGGTATCCACCTCGGCCCGTGGTGCATCAATGGGCTTGAACTGTGCCCGCGCCACTTCCCAGTTCCACCGGGCACCGCTTTGGTCGATCTGCCAAAACGGACCACCGTAACAATTTCGAAACGTTAGCCCGCGGCCATTCAGCGGTGCTTCCATATGCACCAGAGAGTATTCCGGGCTACGCGCAGCGCGGTCCCGCGCCTGAGCCGTGTTGCGCATCAATTCCACCCGCATCCCCGCCTGACGCACCGCAGCACCAACTGCGTTGACGATCACATGTTTGCCCTCTTCGGCGCGGTTCAGGCCGTCTTTGGTCAGATAGAACCGCAACACATCCGAGGTGTTTTCAGGCATATCAGCCACATAGGCGTTTCTAGCGATGGGGCGCAGCTGTTCCAGAAATCGCTGTTTGCCGTGGGTTCGGTCCTGTCGCCGTTTCGGGACCAGCTTCAATTCTGACATCAGGCTGCTGAACAGCAAGAACCCAACGCTGGGGTCGACCGGCCCGGCGAGTTTGTAGCCATCAAAAAACGCCTCGATTGCATCCTGCGGCACCACTTGCCCCTGAGCGATGTCCTGAACCGGGCGCATGAATCGGGTATAGTCCAACAACAGTTTTGCAATGTCATGCCCCACCGGTGCGGCGCGCAATTTGCCGAAATCAATGCCACCAATTGAGCCTTCCGAGACAATCAGATTGCGCATGTGCAGATCGCCGTGCTGCAGACAGGACACGGTTTGACGACCTTCGAACTGCGGCGCGATTGCCTCCATATGGGCGATGCCGCTCAGGAACAGCCGTTTGGCGGGCACTTCGCGTCGGCCTGCTTCAATCTCGGCCCGTAATTCCCGCAGGTGTCGCAGAGTGTATTTCGGCTGGAAAATGCGCCGCTCATCCACATGCGCCCTATGGAATGTATCCAACCACTCGCCTGCCCGTTTCAGCAGGCCCATCTGCGTCGGCAGGTCACCCATAGCACGTTGCATTGGCTCGGCCAGCGGTTCTCCGTCGAGATAGGAAAACAGGCAGGATTGGGTTTCGATATCCATCCAGATCGGTCTGGGAACCTGATGTTCGGAAGATCCGGGAAAGGTTTCGAACACAGCCTTGTGGGTGTCAAATTGCCATTGGAAGGCTTCAGGTTTTTGCGGCCTCAACTGATGTTTGAAAATGTAGCAAAACCCATCCGCATGTGTCGCGCGATAGACAATGCGTGCACTTTCGCCATCATCGCGTTTTGACAGTTGCTTTAGTGACCATCCTTGTTGCGGCAAGTCTGCCTGCGCCAGCAAAGACGCCCAACCTTGTTCTGCCGAGCGCTCAAGTTCTGTCAAAAACATAATCAGCATGCGCTCCTTGGCTGTTGGGCGTTCTAAGCAACACCGGTGTCATAACCTCAATACTGGTGCGAAACAAACAGGGCCGCACCGTCAGATTGCAAGGTTGTCATTTCGTACAGAAGAAATACACGCTGACGATAGCGCTGACATCTTCTTGTCATCAAAGAGAGTGTATTCGGCAGATCAAGGTGCGTCAGGGGCTTGCGCTCGGCGCGACAATCATAACAATTGGCACATGACAGACATTGCTTTCCCAAGTTGGCCCGACGTCGCCCCAAAACTCATCTCAGTTGCCGCAGGACGCGCTTTTGCGGACATGGTTATCCGTCAGGGTAAGTGGGTTAACGTGCACACCCGCGAGGTGCTGGCCAATCATGACATCGCTATAGTTGCCGGGCGGATTGCCTATGTTGGGCCTGATGCGTCGTATTGCACGGGTCCAGATACTCAAATCATCGAGGCCAATGGCCGCTTTATGATCCCCGGTTTGTGCGACGCACATATGCACATCGAGAGCGGCATGCTAACCCCAGCCGAGTTTGCCCGTGCTGTGATCCCGCATGGCACCACCAGCATGTTCACCGACCCACATGAAATCGCCAATGTGTTGGGCTTGCAGGGTGTGAAATACATGCATGACGAGGCGCTGATGCAGCCCGTCAACATCTTTACCCAGATGCCCTCCTGCGCGCCGTCGGCGCCGGGGTTAGAGACAACTGGCTATGAAATATCCCCCGAAGACGTCGCCGAGGCGATGAGCTGGCCCGGCATTGTGGGGCTGGGGGAAATGATGAACTTCCCCGGCGTGGCAAATGCCGACCCCAAGATGCTGGCCGAGATTGCCGCGACCCAACGGGCAGGTAAAACTGTTGGCGGACACTATGCCTCGCCAGATCTTGGGCCCAATTTTGCGGCTTATGTGGCGGGTGGCCCGGCGGATGACCACGAGGGCACCTGCGAGGCGGACGCCATTGCGCGGGTGCGTCAGGGCATGCGGTCAATGATGCGGCTGGGCTCAGCGTGGTATGACGTTGAGACGCAGATCACTGCGGTGACCGAAAAGGGATTGGATCCGCGTAGCTTCATCCTGTGTACCGATGACTGCCATTCCGGCACTCTGGTCAATGACGGACACATGAACCGGGTGGTGCGCCACGCCATCGCCTGCGGATGTGATCCGGTGATCGCGCTGCAGATGGCCACCATCAACACCGCCACCCACTTTGGGCTTGAGCGCGACATTGGCTCGATCACGCCGGGACGTCGCGCGGATGTGATCCTGACCTCGGACCTGACAGAGCTGCCGATTGAAACGGTGATTGCTCGTGGGCAGATCGTAGCAGAAGCGGGCTCTATCAAGGTGGATTGTCCACATTTGGAATGGCCCGACAGTGCCCGTGGCACTATTCATCTGGGTCATGAACTGGCTGGCAAGGACTTTGAAATTGCCGCGCCTGATGGGGCCAACGGGGTCACGGCCAATGTTATCGGCGTGATTGAGAACCAGGCCCCGACCAAGGCGCTGAAGGCGGATCTACCTGTGCGCGAAGGCTTAGTTGAGGGCGACGGTGACACTATTCAGATTTCGCTGGTCGAACGGCACCGCGGCACTGGCGGCGTTACCAATGCCTTTGTCTCTGGGTTTGGCTATCAGGGCAAAATGGCGATGGCGTCGACCGTGGCGCATGACAGTCACCACATGATTGTTGTCGGCACCGATCGCGATCAAATGGCACTGGCGGCCAATCGTCTGGCCGAGGTTGGCGGCGGCGTTACCCTGTTCCGCGACGGTGAAGAGCTGGCATTGGTGGAACTGCCGATTGCCGGATTAATGTCAGACCAGCCCGCCACCAAAGTGGCCGCCAAGGCGCAAGCCTTGGGTGAGGCGATGCAGTCCTGTGGCTGCTCGCTGAACAACGCCTATATGCAGCACTCGCTGCTGGCGCTGGTGGTGATCCCCGAGTTGCGGATTTCCGACCTAGGTCTGGTCGATGTGCGTACATTTCAACAAATCCCAGTTATCGAGTCTGTTACATGATTTCCATTTCGCTGCCTCAGCACCCCAAACCCGAAGAATTCACCGATGCCGCAGCTGCCGTCGAGCGGTTGCAATTGCTGTACCAACAGGCCACCGACTTTCTGTGCTCGGGCTTTACCCAAGCAATGGCCGACGGCGCGCCGGGCAACCAGCGCATACGCGCCTTTTATCCTGAAGTTCGCATCACAACGGCCAGCTTTGCTCGGGTCGATAGCCGTCTCAGTTTTGGTCATGTGGCCGAGCCCGGTGCCTATGCCACCACAGTGACGCGGCCAGATCTGTTTGAGAACTACCTGACACAACAGATTGGCTTGCTAATCCGCAACTACGGTCAACCCATCACCATTGGCGTATCCGACACGCCGATTCCGGTTCATTTTGCCGTGGCTGCGCATCCCGGCCTGACGATCCCACAAGAGGGCGCTGCCGGCTTTACCCTGCGCGATGTGTTTGACGTGCCTGATCTGGCCACCACCAACGACGATATCGTCAACGGCACCTACACCCCGACCAATGACACTGGTCCGCTGGCACTATTCACTGCCCAGCGCGTCGACTACTCTCTGGCCCGGCTGGCGCATTATACCGCCACCGATCCGGAACATTTCCAGAATCACGTGTTGTTCACCAACTACCAGTTCTACGTCGCTGAATTTGAAGCCTATGCCCGCACCCAACTTGCGGATCCAGATTCGGGTTACACCAGCTTCGTCAGCACCGGAAACCACGAGATCACCTCGGTGGATACCAAAATCCCCGAGACCACCAAGCAACCCCAAATGCCCACCTTCCATCTGAAACGCGAAGATGGCAGTGGCATCACTCTGGTCAATATCGGCGTTGGCCCGTCGAACGCCAAAACCGCCACCGACCATATCGCCGTTCTGCGTCCGCATGCCTGGCTGATGGTTGGTCACTGTGCCGGGCTGCGCAACACCCAGGCGCTGGGGGATTTTGTTCTGGCACATGCCTATCTGCGCGAGGACCACGTGCTGGACGATGACCTGCCAGTCTGGACCCCAATTCCGGCGCTGGCAGAGATCCAGATCGCGCTGGAACAGGCGGTAGAAGAAGTGACCGAATTGCAAGGTTATGACCTGAAACGGATCATGCGTACCGGCACTGTTGCCACCATCGACAATCGCAACTGGGAGTTGCGCGACCAATCCGGCCCTGTGCAGCGGCTTAGCCAGTCCCGCGCCGTGGCATTGGATATGGAGAGCGCCACAATCGCCGCCAATGGCTATCGGTTCCGGGTTCCATATGGCACGCTACTATGCGTTTCCGACAAGCCGCTGCATGGCGAATTAAAACTACCGGGCATGGCCTCTGACTTTTATCGCACCCAGGTATCACGGCATCTAATGATCGGAATACGCGCAATGGAACGCCTGCGCGGCATGCCATTAGAGCGCTTACACAGCCGAAAATTACGCTCTTTCGATGAAACGGCCTTTCTATAAAGGTGTTTTCTGCGTAATTCAGCCGAAAATCGTTGGTTTTCCCCATATTTCGTTACACCAATCGTTGTGTTAGCCCACAACATAACGCTAAGATTACGCAATGAGGCCCCATAAGTCGGGCAGACGTAAGGAGACAAAGAATGTCCAAACCAATGACAAAAACCCAGCTCGTTGCCGCTCTGGCTGAAGATATGGGCAGTGATAAAAAAGCCGCTGGCGCAGCTCTGGAAGCTGTTTGCGCGCTGATCACCCGTGAAGTTTCCGGCGGCGGTGCCGTGACTCTACCGGGCGTTGGCAAAATCTATTGCCGCGAACGCCCCGAGCGCGAAGTGCGCAACCCTGCCACTGGCGAGAAGTTCATGAAAGACGCTGACAAGGTGGTCAAAATGACCATCGCCAAAGCGCTGAAAGACAGCGTTAACGGCTAAGCTTGAATAAGCTTTGAAATTAGGAAAGGGTCGCCCCACTGGGCGGCCCTTTTTTTGTGCCGTTGTGTTTGTGTTCGGGGGAACCAGAATGGACGGCGTAAATCTGTTGTTGATCATGGGCGCAGGGTTGCTGGCGGCGGCCAGTCCGGGCCCGGCGACGCTGACAATTGCCGGCACCTCGATGCAGCACGGCCGCCGCACAGGATTGGCCTTAGCCTTGGGCATCACTGCAGGATCGCTGACCTGGTCATTTGCCGCAGCGTTTGGTCTTGGCGCAATCATGCTGGCCAATAGCTGGGTTTTCGGCGTCATTCGATATGTCGGTGCTGCCTACCTGCTGTATCTCGCTGTGCGCTCGGCCCGCTCGGCTTTGCGCCCCGGTGCAACTCAATTGAAGACATCATCATCACCATCATTGAAGACAGCCTTTGGCAAAGGCCTGGCTCTGCATTTGACCAATCCCAAGGCGGTCTTATTCTTTGGCTCGGTCTACGCCATCGCCATCCCACCCGGCACTGCACCGACGGTTCTGCTGACGGTCATCGCGGTGGTCAGCCTGCAAAGCGCCATCATCTTTCACGGCTATGCACTGCTGTTTTCCAGCGCATCGGCGGCGCGCATTTATCTGCGGCTGCGCCGAGTTTTCGAAACCGTGTTTGCTGCCGCCTTTGCCACCGCCAGCTGGCAGATCTTCACGGCCAAACTCGGCTGATCACCGCAGCGACAACAAATAGTCTGCATTCAAAGTAAGGAACATCTTTTAATGGACGCACGCGCAATTGCCATGGGGCTTGCCTTTGCCCTGATGTGGTCCTCGGCCTTTACCTCGGCGCGGATCATCGTCGCGGATGCCTCGCCGCTGTTCTCACTGGCGCTGCGCTTTTTGATATCCGGGTTGCTCGGCGTGGCGATCGCCTTTGCGCTGGGTCAGTCCTGGCGTCTTACCCGCAATCAATGGCGTGCCACTATTATCTTTGGTGTCTGCCAAAACGCGCTTTACCTCGGTCTCAATTTTGTCGCCATGCAAACCATCCAGGCCTCTCTCGCTGCCATCATCGCCGCCACCATGCCGTTACTGGTCGCTCTGGCGTCCTGGTTATTGTTCAAGGAACGGCTGAAGCCGCTGGGGATCGCTGGGCTGATGGCCGGAGTGCTTGGCGTATCTCTGATCATGGGCTCGCGAATTAGCGCCGGAGTGGATCTTTTCGGCATGGCTCTTTGTGGGCTTGGCGTGCTGGCACTGGCAATCGCCACACTAGCCCTACGAGGGGCCACCTCGGGCGGTAATTTCATGATGGTGGTGGGACTGCAGATGCTGATCGGGTCCGCCCTGTTGTTTGTGGCGGCACCACTGTTCGAGGACATCTA
>MAAY01000077.1:0-13924 GCA_002162795.1 Rhodobacterales bacterium 56_14_T64 | reverse complement strand
TTTGCCTACACCACGCTGGTACCCGGCCTGATCGCCACCTTTATCTGGGTGCTGCTGCTGAACCGCATCGGGCCGCTGCGCGCCGCCACCTTCCATTTTCTCAACCCGGTGTTTGGCGTTGCCATCGCCAGCCTGTTGCTGGGCGAGCGTTTAGGGCCGCTGGATCTGATCGGCGTACTGATTGTCACCACCGGCATCCTGGCCGTGCAATTGTCCCGTCAACCCGCCGCACCAGTAAAGACAGATGCAGATCCCGCGCGTTCAGGCTAAGATCCCCCAGAGAAAAGGCGGAGACTACTATGAGTGACACATTAGATCAGGTGCTACAGGCTATCGACACGGCCAATGCGGCAGACCCCAACCTTGAGGACGGCCAACCAGCATCGCTGCTCTATGGCCAACGCATGAGCAGCGAGCTGGCGCGACTTTTCCCCGATTCGAGCGGGACGCTGCAAATCGCGGCCCGAGGCCAGCATGTAGAGCGTTGGAAGCTGAAACGTGACACCTATCCCCAGGGCCGCGTGGGCTATCTCACCTGGCGCAAAGATCAGGGCCGCCATCATGCCGATGTGGTTGCCAAATTGATGCAGGATGCAGGTTATGACGCATCTGACATCGAGACCACCGGCCAGATGCTGCGCAAGGAAGGTCTGAAACGGGATGCAAACGTACAGGCGCTGGAAGACGTAATCTGTTTTGTCTTCATCAAGTGGTATTTTGCCCCCTTTGCCGCCAAGCACTCGCCCGAAAAAATCCAAAACATCGTGGAAAAAACCGCGCGCAAAATGTCTACCGAGGGCCGCGCTCGTGTGTTGCAAGAGTTCAATCTGCCCGCTGAATTGGCCAGCGCTTTCACCAGCTAGCACTCCCACCCGGCGTCAGGCTATCGCGATCATCCCTACCAGTTGCGCATGATCGCGCCTTTGGTCCTGCTATGGCACCAGTTGCAGGCGCTCCGTTCAGATCAATTGACCAAGTTTCTTTTTGCCCAAAATACTCAAATCCTAGACTCCAACCGTGTAACCATCCTTCCAAAAGATGCACAGTTTCGCGAGCGATCTGAAATACTACTTTGCATGCCCCAAAAAACTTCCCATGTAATGGCTCAACGCGTTTAATCGGAGACCCAGATGTCGAAATACAGCAAAAACCCGAACGTCATCGCCACCCTGTCGCCCGAAGAATATCTCGTCACCCAGAATGCAGGCACCGAACGGCCCGGTACGGGTAAACTGCTCGGCAACAAGGAACCGGGTCTTTATGTGGATATCGTGTCGGGTGAACCGCTGTTTGCCTCCGCCGACAAATACGAAAGCGGTTGCGGTTGGCCCAGTTTTACCAAACCGGTCGAACCCGCCCTTGTGCAAGAACTGCAGGACAGCACCCTTGGGATGGTCCGCACCGAAGTTCGCTCAACCCACGGCGATAGCCACCTTGGCCACGTCTTTCCTGATGGCCCAGCAGACCGCGGCGGGTTGCGCTATTGCATCAACTCGGCCGCTCTGCGCTTTGTTCACCGTGACGACATGGCTGGCGAGGGCTACGCCGACTACATCAATCAAGTGGAGGATGTGACATGAGCAACACCGAACGCGCCGTTCTGGCTGGAGGCTGCTTCTGGGGCATGCAGGATTTGATTCGCAAACGCCCCGGCGTGATCAGCACGCGGGTTGGTTATACTGGCGGCGACGTGCAAAACGCCACCTATCGCAACCACGGCACCCATGCCGAGGGCATTGAAATCGTCTTTGACCCGGCAGTGACCTCGTTCCGCCAATTGCTGGAATTTTTCTTTCAGATTCACGACCCCTCCACTGCCAACCAACAGGGCAATGACCTTGGAATGAGCTATCGCTCAGCCATCTATGTCACCAGCGAAGCGCAAAAGGCAGTTGCCGAGGACACTATCGCCGATGTCGATGCTTCAGGTCTGTGGCCCGGCAAAGTGGTAACAGAGGTCGAAGCCGTGTCAGAGTTCTGGCAGGCCGAACCTGAACACCAAGACTACCTGCAAAATCGACCCGGCGGCTATACCTGCCACTTTGCCCGTCCCGACTGGGTGCTACCAAAACGGGCCAAGGCCTCCTAGGTCGGTAAACCCTATCCCAATCGCTGCGCAGCCCAGCGCGCTGCCTCGGCGACGGTTGCATCAAAGTCATTGGCCAATGTCTGCGCTACTGGGCGCAGTCTGTTGTCCCCGGAATTGCCAATCGCATAAAGAACGTTACGCACAAACCGATCACGGCCAATGCGCTTGATCGGTGAACCAGAGAACATTGCCCGGAACTCAGCGTTATCCAACGTTGCCAACTCAGCTAGCTTTGGAGCCTTCAATTCCTCGCGCGCTGCATAGCGCATATCGCTTGCCGCTACCGCAAACTTGTTCCAGGGGCAGGCTGCCAGACAGTCGTCACAACCATAAATATGGTTGCCCAGTTTGCTGCGCAACTCTTCGTCGACTGGCCCCTTATGCTCAATCGTCAGATAAGAAATGCAGCGCCGTGCATCCAACTGATAGGGCGCGACAAAAGCATCGGTTGGGCAAGCATCCAAGCAGCTCCGACAAGATCCACAGCGATCCGGCTCAGCCTCATCGACGGGCAGATCCAAAGTGGTAAAAACAGAGCCCAAAAAGGCCCAATTCCCCCAATCCCGACTGACCAGATTGCTGTGCTTGCCCATCCAGCCCAGTCCCGCCGCCTGTCCCAGCGCCTTTTCCGGCACCGGTGCAGTGTCGACAAAAACCTTCACTTCTGGCGTCATGCCCTGTTTTTCAGCCTCCGCAATCAGCCAGCGCGCCAGCCGTTTCAGCCGTTTTTTGACCAGGTCGTGATAGTCCTTGTTCTGCGCATAGACTGAAATTGCGCCGCGATCGCGATGCGCCAGGATCTCCATCGGATCTACCTCAGGCGCATAACTTTCCGCCAGCATGATCACCGACCGCGCCTCCGGCCACAGCAGTGCCGGATCGCCGCGCCAATGGGTGCGTTCAGCCATCCAGCCCATCTGGCCGTGGTATTCGGCCTCAATGAACGCCGCCAACCGCCCGGGCACCTGCGGCACATCCCAGGGGCGACAGATCCGGCACGACACAAACCCCTCTTCCAGGGCCCGCTTTACCAGAGCTTCCTTAAGTGCAGTTCCCATATTTCTTCTTGTCCCAAATACCTTCGGGGGGAGCCGACAGGCGATGGGGGCAGACAGCCCCCAGTCACTTCAGCCTATCAAAAATCCAGATCAGCGTAATGCGCCGGAGGCCGAAACCCCGGCACCTGATCGGCCAGGATCGACCTGAACGCAGGCCGCGATTTAATCTTGGCATACCAGTCCTTGACCACTGCTGACCGGTTCCAATCCACATCCGAGATATAGTCCAGCGACGAAAGATGCGCAGCAGCTGCAAAATCGGCCAGTGTCATCACATCGCCAGCCAGCCAACGCCGCTGATCCAGCAACCAGGCCATATAATCCAGATGGTACTTGATCGCCTTGGCGCCATCTTTGACGTTGCGACTATCCGGGTAGCCCTGACCGGACATTTTCTTGTTCACCCGCTCATACAGAAGCTTCGAGGTTACCTCGTGGTGAAACTTGTCGTCAAACCAAGACACCAGCCTGCGCACCTCATAGCGTCCCTCGGGATCTTTAGGCATCAGCAGCGGTTCGGGACGGGTTTCTTCCAGATACTCACAGATCGCTGCGCTTTCGGCCATCATCTTGCCATCCAGCCGGATCACCGGCACCTTAGCCGCCGGGTTGCGCCGCAGGAAATCGGGATCCGCCTCCCAATAGCGTTCCTCGACCAGATCTACTTCGATCTTCTTTTCCGCCAATGACAGGCGGACTTTGCGGCAAAAGGGAGAGAGCGGTACGTGGTACAGGCGGGCCATGTGGGTCAGATGCGTCCAGAAACAAAAGAAAGGTGCATTTCAGCAATGCCCCGACTCGCCGGGAAATTCAATCCTCGAAACACGCAGAACGACCATCTGCGCGGATGGTAGCCGCCCCATCCGCGATCTGAGTGGCCCGACGCTTGACCCCTGCGCTGGGTTTCACAGCCGACCGGCTTTTGGGGGCAGGTAGTAGCGCCGCCAGCAGCGCCGCCTGACGCGCGCTCAATTGATCTGGGGTCACATCGAAATAGCGCCGCGCCGCAGCCTCGACACCAAAAATGCCTTCTCCCATTTCGGCAACATTTAAATAGACTTCCACGATCCGCCGCTTGCTCCAAACGGCCTCGACCGCAGGAGTAATGAGAGTTTCCAGCGCCTTACGCAGCCAACTGCGATTCTGCCAAAGGAATACATTCTTCACTACCTGCTGCGAAATAGTCGACCCACCCCGCTGGCTGCCTTCGTCCAACACCGCCCGGACCGCCTGCACATCAATGCCCCAGTGTTGGCAAAACCGGGCATCCTCGGCCGCCACAACCGATCGCGCCATGACCGGAGCAATATCCTCCAGCGCCACCCATTTTTGGTCAATTGTTCCCAGCCGACTGCTTTCGGTCCACATGGTATGCGTCGTCGGAGGATTCACCAGCGCATACAATAAAATAAAAAAACCAATTAGCGCCGCCACTGCCAACACTGCGCGCAACAGCCAGCGCCGCAGCCATAACATCGGGCTCAGTTTCTTTTTGCTTTTGGATTTCTTCTTCTTAGCCATGATCCTCTATAGGCCAGCAACAGGCTGCACACCAACCGCAAAAAGCGATCCATCCTGAACTGCATCAGGCAGCTGGTAGCGTCACGCAGCAGGTAAGTCACTTAATAGATACAGCCCCGCAGGCGACCAGCCTGCGGGGCATTTTTGTTACAGATTACTCGGCTAGAACCGCCGCGTCTTCGACTGTCAGCGGATGTGGCAGGTGTACCAGCATCTCAATCGGGCAAACCTGCAGGAAGTTACCCCTCTCGGTTTCCCAATGCTGTAAGATATCAGCGGCCTTACGGCTGCCAGTCTCTTCCAGATGACGTTCGATCAGACCCTTCAGCTGATTTTCCCAATGTGCCACGGTCACCGGGTTGATCACCAGGGTCTCCATGTTCATCATGGTTTCAGCCTTACCCTCTGGATTATAGAGGAACGCCATGCCACCGGTCATACCTGCGCCAAAGTTGGCACCGATAGAACCCAGGATCACCGCCACACCGCCGGTCATATACTCACAGCCGCAAGCGCCGCAGCCCTCGATCACCACCTTGGCACCCGAATTGCGTACCGCAAAACGCTCGCCTGCGCGACCTGCTGCAAACAGATATCCAGCGGTAGCCCCGTACAGCACGGTATTACCAATGATCGTATTCTCGGAGGCAACCAGCGGGCTGACCTGCGGTGGGCGCACCACGATGATGCCACCGGACAGACCTTTGCCAACATAGTCGTTCGCATCCCCCGACACTTCCAACCTCAACCCAGGCGCTGCAAAGGCCCCCAGCGATTGGCCAGCCGATCCCTGCAGTTTCACCGTCAGGTGATCCGGTTGGAACGAGTTACGCATACCAAAGTTACGCACGATATGGCTCGAGGTGCGGGTGCCGACAGAGCGGTCGGTGTTCTGCACCGCATAAGACAGCTGCATCTTCTCGCCATCCTGCAGGAACCGAGCCGCATCGCGGACTATCTCGGCGTCCAGTGCATCCGGCACCACGTTGCGCTCTTTGTTGCGGTCATAGACGATATCTGCCGCACCATCGACGGTAATTAGCAGCGGGTTCAGGTCCAGATCATCCAGATGCGCCGAGCCCCGGCTGACCTGAGCCAGCAGATCAGCACGACCAACTACGTCACCCAGACTGCGCGCACCAAGAGAGGCCAGGATCTCGCGGACTTCCTGCGCATAGAAGGTGATCAGATTAACGACCTTATCGGCGTTACCAGTGAACTTACCGCGTAGCGCGTCGTCCTGCGTACAGACGCCAACCGGGCAGGTGTTGGACTGGCACTGACGTACCATGATGCAGCCCATCGCAATCAGTGCAGCGGTGCCAATGCCGTATTCCTCGGCCCCCAGCATTGCCGCCATGACGATGTCACGCCCGGTACGCAGACCACCATCGGTGCGCAGCGTCACCCGTTCGCGCAGGTTGTTCATCGCAAGCACCTGATGTGCTTCGGTCAGGCCCATTTCCCACGGCAAGCCACAATATTTGATCGAGGTTGCCGGAGACGCTGCAGTGCCGCCGTTATGACCCGAAATCAGGATCACGTCGGCCTTGGCCTTGGCCACACCAGCGGCAATGGTGCCAACGCCCGAAGAGGCCACCAGCTTCACCGTCACTTTACAACGCGGGTTGATCTGTTTGAGGTCATAGATCAGCTGCGCCAGATCCTCGATCGAATAGATATCGTGGTGCGGCGGCGGCGAGATCAGCGTCACACCCTTGATCGAGTGACGCAGACGCGCAATCAGGTCGGTGACTTTAATGCCTGGCAATTGGCCACCCTCACCGGGCTTGGCACCCTGCGCGACTTTGATCTCCAGCTCTTCGCACTGGTTCAGGTATTCAGCAGTGACGCCAAACCGTCCCGAGGCCACCTGTTTGATCTTGGCAGATGGGTTGTCGCCATTGGGTTCCGGCACAAAATGGGCCGGATCTTCACCGCCCTCACCCGAATCCGATTTGGCACCGATCCGGTTCATCGCGACGTTCAAGGTCTTGTGCGCCTCAGGTGACAGCGCCCCTAGTGACATGCCCGGAGTGACAAACCGCTTGCGGATGGAAGTGATGCTTTCCACCTCCTCAATCGGCACGGCTTCACCCAGCGGCTTGAAATCCAGCAGGTCACGCAGATGGATCGGCGGATTGCTCTTCATCTTGGCGGAATACTGCTTCCACAACTCAAACGAGGCACGGTTACAGGCCATTTGCAGCATATGCATCGAGGTGGCTTCCCAGGCGTGGGTTTCACCCGACTTGCGCGCCTTGTAGAAACCACCAACCGGCAGCACGTCCAGACCTGCGTCCCAGGCCTTGGCATGAACCTGTTCAGCTTTGGTCTGAATGCCAGTGACACCAATGCCGGAAATCCGGCTGGTCATACCGGGGAAGAATTCGGCGCACATGGCGCGCGACAGGCCCACGGCCTCAAAATTCAAACCGCCGCGATACGAGGAAATCACCGAGATCCCCATTTTGGCCATGATCTTGAGCAGACCCTGATCAATCGCATTACGATAGCGGGTGACGTTTTGTGTCAGGGTGCCATCCAGCAGCCCACGCTCAACCCGATCCGCCAGCGAATCCTCGGCCAGATAGGCGTTGACCACGGTGGCACCACAGCCGATTAGCACCGCAAAATAATGCGGATCAATGCATTCCGCCGCCCGGACGTTCAGCGAACAGAAAGTACGCAGCCCGTGACGGGTCAGATGCGAATGCACCGCGCTGGTGGCCAGAATCATCGGCACTGCCACTTTGTCAGCACTGGAATACTGATCGGTCAGCACCAAGTGGCCAGCACCCGATCGCACAGCGTCTTCCGCCTCGGAGCGAATGCGCGCCAGGGCTGCGCTTAGCGCGCCTTCACCAGCAACAAAGCTACAGTCGATCTCGGCCAGCGGCGCGTTGAATTCCTCGGTCAGCTTGTCCCATTGGGCGTTGCCAACAAAGGGGCTCTCCAGCACGATTATCTCGGTCTGGGTGCTGTTTTCTTCCAACACGTTCTTAAGATTTCCAAAGCGCGTTTTCAGGCTCATCACCCGGGATTCGCGCAGAGAATCAATTGGCGGGTTAGTCACCTGCGAGAAGTTTTGGCGGAAGAAGTGGCTCAGCGGCCGGTACATCTTGGATAACACCGCGCTGGGGGTGTCATCGCCCATCGAGGCCAAGGCTTCTTTGCCATCCTCAGCCATCGGCGACAGGACGTGTTCCAGCTCTTCGATGCTGTAACCCGCTGCAATCTGACGCTTGCGCAGCTCACTGCCGCTGAACAGGGCCTGTTCACTCACCCCAGTCAAAGAATCTTCCAGATTGTTGATCTTGCCAACCCATTCGCCGAATGGCCGCGCTGCAGCCAGTTGATCCTTGATCTCGGCGTCGCGGAACAGCTTGCCCTCTTTCATATCGACAGCAATCATCTGGCCCGGGCCCAATGCGCCCTTTTCCACCACTGTGGCTTCATCAATCGGCACCATGCCAGCCTCGGATCCCGCAATCAGCAGCCCGTCACCAGTGATCACATAGCGCATCGGGCGCAAACCGTTGCGATCCAAACCTGCACAGACCCAGCGACCATCGGTCATCGCCAGTGCAGCAGGGCCATCCCAGGGTTCCATCACCGAATTACAATAGGAATACATATCCACCCAAGGTTGCGGCAGCTCCACCGCCTGCTTGGACCAGCTTTCGGGTACTAGCATGGTCTTGGCCATTGGCGCAGTCCGACCAGCCCGGACCAGCACTTCGAACACACAGTCCAGCGCCGCCGAATCGGAGGCTCCACCTGGCACGATTGGTTTGATGTCCTCGGCCATGTCGCCAAAGAACGAGCTGGCCATGCGGATCTCGTGGCTCTTCATCCAGTTCAGGTTGCCCTTCAGCGTGTTGATCTCGCCGTTATGGGCCAACATGCGGAACGGCTGTGCCAGCCACCACTGTGGGAAAGTATTGGTGGAATAGCGCTGGTGGTACAACGCAAAGGCGCTCTCGAACCGTTCATCCATCAGGTCGGGGTAAAACACCGCAACCTGCTCGGCCAACATCATACCTTTGTAGATGATCGAGCGGCAGGACAGTGACGCGATATACATCTCGGACACATGGGCGGCTGCGGCAGCCTTCTCAATCCGACGACGAATCACGTAGAGCTCACGCTCGAATGTTTCCTCGTCAACACCCTTGGAGTTGCTGATCAGGATCTGCTCGATCTCTGGGCGGGTGGCGTTGGCCTTGTCGCCCAGGCAGGTCACATCCACCGGCACATGACGCCAGCCGTAAATGTAATAGCCCATCCGCAGCACTTCGCTCTCGACGATGATCCGGCAGGTTTCTTGCGCGCCAAAATCGGTGCGCGGCAGGAACACCTGCCCCACCGCCATCAGTTGATTTTCGCGTGGCTCGTGACCGGTGCGTTTGATCTGGTCATAGAAAAACCGAACCGGGATATCCACGTGAATACCAGCGCCATCGCCGGTCTTACCATCGGCATCCACAGCCCCACGGTGCCAGATCGCCTTTAGCGCATCAATACCGGCTTCAACCACCTTGCGGCTTTTCTTGCCGTCAATCGAGACAACCAGACCAACACCACAGGAAGAGTGTTCTTCTGCCTCGGAATAAAGACCCTTTTCCGCCATGAAACGGCGTTTAGTCTCTTCGGCACGCACCCATTCAGCATCATATTTAGTCATTGGTCGTCTCCTTCGTCGGGTGCGAACAGGGCGATTGTTTCAGCCGTTGTTAGCCGTTTATGGTCTCCGGACAGCGCATAGCCTTCCGGTTTCAAGTCGCTGAAAAACTCCAGCGTCAGAGTGTTGTCAGCGGCGTTGTCAAACAACCCAGCCGCCAGGTTTTTGTGGTCGTCATGCACGGTGGCGTACCACAGCACTGATCCACAGCTGTCGCAGAACCCACGTTCAGCCCAGTCGGACGAACGGTAGATCTTTGCCGGGCCAGTGATGGTAATTGAGCCTGATTTCGTCGGAACAGACATATACATGCTGCTGGTCCAGCGGCGGCACATGTCGCAATGGCAGGCCCGGACAACTGGCTCAGCGCGAGTTGCCGTAACCGTCACCGCGCCACACATGCACTGGCCTTTCAACTCGCTCATCCCATTGTATCCTCTTGCTACGGAGGTCGCCCGACCCTTTGGCTTTGCTATACTATACTAACACTCTGTGCCTATTCGGCAGCCACTGCAGCCTTTGCATTCATCTGGTCCAGAATTGCCTCGGCGCAGTCGCGGCCATCCTTGATTGCCCAAACCACCAGTGAGGCACCGCGTACGATGTCACCCACGGCATAGACTCCCTCCAGGTCGGTGGCGCCGGTCGTGAATGCAGCCTTGATGGTCCCCCAGCGAGTCACCGGCAGATCTGGCTGTCCCCACAATGTGGGCAGATCTTCCGGCTCAAAGCCCAGGGCCTTAATCACCAGGTCGGCCTTTTCGACAAAATCAGCACCTTCGATCACCTCGGGGGCTTGTCGACCCGAAGCATCCGGCTGGCCAAGGCGCATTTTCTGCACCATCACCCCGGTGACTTTACCATTGTCATCAGTGAAACCCTTGGGCGCCGACAGCCACTCAAAAATCACACCTTCTTCTTCGGCGTTCTGTGTTTCGCGCTGCGAGCCCGGCATATTGGCACGGTCCCTGCGGTACAGACATTTGACCGAGATAGCGCCCTGGCGGATCGAGGTGCGCACGCAGTCCATGGCAGTGTCACCCCCACCAATCACCACAACGCGCTTACCTTCGGCGTTCATCTGGCCGCTGGTGAACTCGGCCACATCGTCGCCAAAGCTCTTCTTGTTTGACACGGTGAGGAAATCGATCGCTTTCTCAACACCAGCGGCACCGCTGCCCGGCATCGCCAGATCGCGAGACTTGTAAACACCGGTGGCAATAATCACTGCATCATGTTTGGCGCGAAGCTCATCAAACGAGATATCTTCGCCAATTGCGCAGTTCAGTTCAAAAGTGACGCCGCCATCTGCCAGCAAATCGTTGCGACGCTGAACCACATCTTTTTCTAGTTTGAACCCGGGGATGCCATACATCAGCAGCCCGCCAGCTCGATCCGAACGGTCGTAGACTGTGACCTGCACCCCAGCCTGGCGCAGCCTGTCTGCTGCAGCCAAACCACCGGGACCGGCGCCAATAATACCTACGCTTTCGGACCGCTCTATGGATGGAGAATTCGGCTTAACCCAGCCCTTATCCCAAGCAGTGTCAGTGATGTATTTCTCGACTGCACCAATGGTCACAGTACCATGACCCGACTGCTCGATCACACAATTGCCTTCGCACAACCGGTCCTGCGGGCAGATACGACCACAGATCTCGGGGAAGGTGTTGGTGGCCTGGCTAACCTGATAGGCTTCTTCCAGACGGCCAGTCGCAGTCAGCTGCAGCCAATCGGGAATGTTGTTGTGTAACGGGCAATGGGACTGGCAATAGGGCACACCACATTGACTGCAGCGACTAGACTGCTCTTTTGCCTTGGCAGCGGCGTATTCGGCATAGATTTCATCGAAATCTTCCCTACGCACCTCGGCGTCGCGCTTCTCGGGCATAACGCGCTCGATTTGCACGAATTTGAGCATCGGTTGCTTGGCCACGGGTCAGACTCCCTGATTTGGCTGGCTGCGATTTTTAGATATCAGAGCACGTTGGATTTAATGTCAGCATTACTGACCTTAAATGCCAGCACTTACTGCCTGATACCGGATCCAGCACAGATGTACAGAGATTTTGGGTCTCATATCGGACCTAAATCAGAGACTTTCATTTAAAACACTGCACTTATACATAGAGACTACATGTTCCGATTTTCCCCTGGCCAGCAGGATACTGATTTCCATGCCCCTTTTTCAACTTATCCTTGTGGCACTCATTCAGGGCATAACCGAATTCCTGCCAGTCTCCTCGTCTGGTCATCTGATTCTTCTGCCCAGCCTGACCGGCCTGCAAGACCAGGGCCAGTTGATTGATGTCGCGGCGCACATCGGCACCCTGACAGCGGTGGTGATCTATTTCTGGAGCGACGTGCGCGTGGGGCTATTGGGCCTACCCCGCCTGATGACCGGACGCGCCGACACACCAGGCTCAAAACTGGCACTGGGATTGGTGGTCGCCACAATCCCCACAGTGATCTTTGGCGCCTTTCTGCACTTTACCGGCCTCAGCGAGGCCCTACGGTCAATGACAGTGATCGGCTGGACCATGTTGGGTTTTGGGATTGTACTCTATATAGCCGACCAGAAGGGCTGCACCGACAAAATCACCAGCGACTGGGAGCTAAAAGACGCGCTGATCATGGGGTTGTGGCAGATGCTGGCGCTGATCCCCGGCACCTCGCGTTCAGGAATAACCATTACCGGAGCACGCCAGTTGGGTTACAACCGCACCGATGGCGCCCGCATTTCAATGCTGATGTCGATCCCGGTGATTGTCGCCTCGGGGGTTCTTCTGGGCAGCGAGATGGCTGTCGAGGCCAATGCCGCCGTGTTTCGTGATGCAGGTATTGTCGCGCTGCTTTCCATGCTCTCGGCCCTGCTGGCCCTCAGCCTGATGATGCGCCTGCTGCGCAGTGTCAGCTTTACGCCCTACGTCATCTACCGGGTGATTCTCGGCGTCATACTTCTCAGCTTCGCCTACAGCAGCTAATCTTCAACAATGCTGTTTTCGTAGGGTGCGTGCTTGCACGCACCGCTACAGGTCTTCGATCAACCGTCGTGGCGCAGATTGCGCGCTGATGCGGTAATCGCGTCATACTGACCCGAAGGACGGAACTTCCACAGGTAATCTGGAAGAACCGAGCCAAGAGTCACCGGCTGCAACTCCAGATCCGCAAACCCCTTGGCACCCTCGGACACCACATTGTCACGCTTCAACCCGCGTAGCTGGTCACGGGTCAGCACACCATTCGAGATAAGCTGAAAACTTGCGGCCTGCATCATGTCAAAGCCAAAGGCCATCATCCAAGCGACAAACCCTGGCATCGAGATCACCAGACGGCGACGGTGGATCACTGTCAGCATCTCATCCATCAGCGCCCGGAAGCTTTTCACTTCTGGTCCACCCAACTCGTAGACACCGCTTTCTGCCTCACCTAGCAAACCTTTGACAGCAGCCTTGGCCACGTCATCGGCAAACACCGGCTGAAACAGGGTTTTGCCACTGGCGATCGGCAGCACCGGACCCAGCCGGGTCATGCCAGCAAAGCGATTAAAGAAATTGTCTTCGGTGCCAAACACAACTGATGGCCGCAGGATCATCGCATCCGGCATGTGCTGCAGCACTGCCGCCTCGCCCGCCGCCTTGGTCTGCCCATAAGTGCTCGGCGCACTTGCGTCAGCGCCAATCGCTGACAGGTGCACCATGCTGGCGACGCCTTGATCTGCCGCAATCCGGGCGATCCGCTCGGCACCGTCGACATGTACCGCCTGAAAACTGTTTTTGCCCAACTCATTAAGAACTCCGACGCAGTTCACCACCGCATCCGCGCCCTGCATCACGGCAGCAACCGAAGCATCATCCCGGATATTGCAGAACACCGGTTCAACCTGCCCCGGGACGCCATAAGGCTTTACGTGCATGGCTTCATTGGGGCGACGCACGGCAACCCGCACCCGCCAGCCTTCTTTGGCCATGCGGCGCGCAATGTAGCGGCCCACAAAACCAGACCCGCCATAGATCGTGACCAGTTTGGACATCTTTTGGCTCCTAACGTTAGCTGTTGATCCGATCTACCGCTCTACGCCCCTGCAAACAAGGCGCAAAACACCGCAGATTGACAGCAAACGTCCGCTTTTCGCGGGCCTATATTTATCAACCTACAGACCTCCGTCTCCGAAGACAGAAAAAAGTGCGATATTCCATTTGACGCCCCCTGCGACTCCGCCTATACGCCGCTTCACTACCCCCGTGCCCAGATGGCGGAATGGTAGACGCGCTGGCTTCAGGTGCCAGTGACCGCAAGGTCGTGGAGGTTCGAGTCCTCTTCTGGGCACCATTTTTCCCTTTAGTGATGCATTGTGGCGCTTGTTCACCTCGTGAGTACACGTTGTATTGAACTAAATCTGTAGAAATTTGAACGCCTGCGTAACACGTCGACTTTCCATTTGACGCCCCTTGCGACTCCACCTATACGCCCCTCACTACCCCGTGCCCAGATGGCGGAATGGTAGACGCGCTGGCTTCAGGTGCCAGTGACCGCAAGGTCGTGGAGGTTCGAGTCCTCTTCTGGGCACCA
>MAAY01000104.1 GCA_002162795.1 Rhodobacterales bacterium 56_14_T64 | reverse complement strand
GGGTTCACTATATCTCGTCTTCTTCATCAAAATCTCCTCAGTCATTCTTGCCGAGAAAATTCTACTTTCGCATCCCCTTAGTTCCGGGGGGGATTACCCAGTGCTCAGTAGAGACATCAGGCAGCAAACCAATCCTTTTCCGGAACTCCTTCACCTCCTACCATTTGTGGAGGAAATACGGTTTAGGCACGCGCCAGTCGTCTCCGTAGATGTCCTCGAGGAGTGTTACGGGATTTTGCGGGAAGGGGAGGTTTCTGTTGAACGCTTGTTGATCCTTGATGGGAAAAATGGTGTCCTTGTGCGTGTACGGGCTGCGCGAGGGGTACACGAAACATTTTTCGCCCTCAACGTTGCAGATGAAGACATCGAAATCCCGATTGTCTTTTGTCCTTAACCGCGCAAAGCGTTGTGAAAACCTAATACTAATCACCTCAAACCCTGTTTGGGCGGCAATGCCAATGATCAGGGTCATGATGTGCAGATCGGACATTTTGGTATCGTAATTGAACACCAGCAGATCAATATCGTCGTCATGCGGAATCAAATCATCCTCCCGCACCATACCCAACAGAAACCCGAAGCAACATATCGAATCGAAACCGGATTTTTTATAGGCCTTTACCAGCACACTGTAGCTGTCGATGAGTGCGGTTTTTTCTGCATCGCTCCAGTAGCGGAAGCTGTGGCTAACGCCATGCTGCCCAAACTCCAGCTTCCGTGTGTGGAGCAGACTTTTGTTCAGGTTTAGTCCGAAGGCCGCAAAAAAATCTTCTCCCAGCCGCCGTCTTATGCGCTTAAAACTGCCGCGCGTGGCGTCGAGCTGGAGGTTCACACAATCCAGCAAGGCCGGCACAATGAGCCTGACGACTTTCGGCGCATTGACCTTTTGTGCCTGCAGCGCGACGGCCTTTTTCAAAGCCGCCTCGCGCGCGGATTTGTCATAGACGCAAGTGCTTTCGCCCTCGTCCGTCTCTAGCGTTATGCGCAGGTTTGTCGCGAGCGGCTGGAAGCGGGCAACACGTTCCACGGACAACCACGTGAAGCGCATCTGCGGAAAAGAAATTTTGGCAACGAACGGCAGGTCACCGTCGGCTTCTGTCGTCGCGGCTGCATTTGTGCGGCTAGCTGCGCCGTTGAGCGAGAACTGTCCGGTGTTCGAAGTGACTGTTCCGCTTTTGACAGGTGTCAGTGTGTCTGCGTCGGCCCCAAGCCGGAGATTGCGCAGATCAAGCAACTCGGTCCCGCTCCACTCAAACGTCACCGCTTTGTAGGTGTCCGTTGCGATATTCAACACCAGAGGCTGTGGCATGGCGCTGCTGTCGAAATATACGTCCGCATATGGCCCGTCTATCTGCTCGATAAAGAAACCGAGGACCGTATCTGCGGCCTGAAGTCGTCCTGTCATGGTTCAAAGTTTCTTGAAAATGCCACGGCTCACCTCGGCATCTTCGGTTTTATATTTAGCGAACCCTTTGCCGTCGATGGCATAAATCGTCTCGAACCCGAGCGTTTCCAGTTGTGTGTTGACCTGCACTGAGGGCTGATACCGACGGTAATGGGGCTCTGCAATCTTTGGGATGCCCTTGTCGTGGTCGTTGCGGTACTCAAAGGCCAGCATATCACCCACTTTCAGATGGGCGGCCAGCTGTTCGAAGAAATGAGATTGCTCGGCATCATTGATCGCGTGCAGGAAAAACCGCGCATAGACGCAGATATTCTTGTCCTTTTGTTGATCAATGGCACCGTAGATCTCGGATCCACTGGTCATGCTTTCGCGGAACGTGACCGAGGTTTGCCCCAGAAATTTTGCCTTGCCCTCGGCCAGCTTCACTGCCGAGGGGCAGCCATCAAAGCCGACGACATCAAAGCCGTAAAGGCTGAAGAATAGGCTATCGCGCGCAGAGCCACAGCCCACGTCGAAAATCACAAAATCGGGTGCCAATTCCTGAACCATAAAGGTCGCGAACTGGGATGGCGGCTCTTTCTCCGCCTCGCTACACCGCCCTAAATAATAGCTATCCCAATAGTCGTCGCGACTTTGTGTCGTGTTGCTCATTATGAATCCTACTGCCTCTATATGGCATATATCTGGGTGGACCTAACGGCTCACCCCTCAAAATTTTTTTGCATTCGTGATTGGGTTCTTCAACGCAACCCTTTGATAAAAAACCGCTGCCTGTGATTTTTTATGCCCACATCTAACCTCGACAGTTCTGCATCCTCCAGCGTCTTACCTACAGGCGATTTGTGCACCAGTGGTGGGGAGTTTTGGCAACGCGGGTCATAGTGTTAAAATTGGCACTGTAGGTGGTGGTGGGGTTCCCTGCGTCCTCTTGCAGGGCAGCGGTATGACTGCCCGTTTGGTTCACACTCAACATGAAATGCAAAATGTTGGTTTTAGCATCGGTGGGGGCGGTTACATCATCAAAGCCATTCAACGGTGAAAAACTCCACTCGTTACGCGGAACTCCTTTTGTCATCGACGATCCGTCGATCGCTGTGCCGACCTTTGACAACATGACGGCGGCTCAGTGCGGGGGTATTAAAGATTGAGTATCTGTTGACATACTGACTACCTATCAGTAGGTAGGAATTGTCTTACAATTTACAAACAGGCATGACCATGAAAATCCATGACGTCGAAGGCTTCCCGAACCCCACCCGTATTCGAATTGCTCTTGCAGAGAAAAGGGTGACGGATCAGGTTCAATTCATCCCGGTTGATGTGATGGCGGGCGAACACCGCTCGGATGATTTCAGAGCCCGAAATCCGGATGCTACAGTACCCTGCCTGGAGCTGGATGACGGGACACATATTTCTCAGTGCAACGCAATCACTGAATATATTGACGCGGCTTTCGACGGTCCGTCGCTGACAGGGAATGCCCCAAAAGAACGCGCGCAAATCTCGATGATGAACATGCGCGCCGAGAATGGGTTGTTGAATGCTGTGGGCACCTATTTTCACCATGCGACAGACGGGCTTGGATCGGATCTGGAGACCTATCAATGTGCCGAGTGGGGCAACAAGCAAAAGGAAGTTGCCAGCCAGACCATGACCTATCTGGACAGCGTCTTGGCCGAGAATGACTATCTCGCCGGAGAGCACTTCTCGATTGCCGATATCACGGCCTTTGCGGGGCTCGCATTTGCCGACTTTGCCAAGGTTGAGGTTCCCGAAACTATGACGAACTTGCAGGCTTGGCGTGCAAGAGTTGCGTCCCGTCCGTCCATTGTCGGCCTGACCGAAACAACCAGCTGACCCAAAAAGGACAAGAGATATGGAACTCAATTCGGATTTTTCAGCCCGCGTACTCGTCAACTCTGATCAACTCGAGTGGCAAGCCTCTCCGATGAAAGGTGTCGATCGGCGTATGTTGGATCGCATAGGTGGCGAGGTGGCCCGTGCCACGACCATCGTGCGCTATGCACCCGGAAGCAAGTTCTCGGCACATACCCATACTGGTGGTGAAGAATTCATCGTTCTTGACGGCGTGTTCCAGGACGAACACGGTGACTTTCCTGAAGGCACTTATGTGCGTAATCCGCCGACCAGCGCCCATACGCCGGGTTCTGATGAAGGCTGTACCATCTTTGTCAAACTGTGGCAGTTCGACATGGCGGATCGCACTCAGTTCCACAAAACCATGGCCGAAGAACTGGCTGTTCCCGTGGATGGCATCGCCTCGGCCAAACTGCATGAAGATGATCGCGAAACGGTGACCTACAGCCACCTTGAGGCGGGCGCGATCCTGACCTCTGATGCGGGAGGCGGGATCGAGATGCTGGTCATCGACGGCTCGGTCACGGTTGATGGCAATGAACTGGCAAAGCATGCTTGGCTGCGCCTGCCTGACGGGACAGCTCTCTCGGCCATCGCAGGTGCTGATGGAACAAAGATCTGGATGAAGACCGGGCATCTACCCTTTGCTGAGAAACCAGCCATTTGAAACCTGAGTACCAAACGGCCCTTGGCGCAAGTCGCCAAGGTAGAGGTGGCTTGTGTCACCCCTCATTCCACACGGTTGACGTGGCTGTTATGCCTATGAAAGCAAGTAAGACATGAAGACAGAAACCTTGATCATCGGCGGCGGCCTGGCCGGTCTGAGTCTTGCGTCCCAGCTTGCCGAGCAGCAACAGGACTTCCTGTTGGTTGAGGCCCGCGACCGCTTAGGTGGCCGCATTCTGACGGAGCACATTGGCGGAGGTACCTTTGATCTGGGTCCTGCGTGGTTCTGGCCGGGGCAACCGCGAATGGCCGGTTTAGTGGACCGTCTGGGGCTGACCCGCTTCGATCAATCCTACCAGGGAGATCTGCTTTTTGAAACCGAACAGGGCCATGTGCAGCGGGGCCAGGGATCTGCGTCCATGCAGGGGGCGTACCGGCTGGGAGGCGGGTTCGGTGCGCTGATTGCCGAACTGGCCGGTGCCATTCCCGAAGGCCGATTACTGCGATCCACACCAATCACAGCGCTTGAGCGGCATCCAAAGGGTATCACCGCAATCGGGGAAACCGGCCAGACGATCCTGGCACGACGCGTTGTTTTGGCGCTGCCTTTGCGGGTGGCCAACCAGATCCGTTTTACGCCGGCCTTGCCTGCTCAGGTCCATAAAGCCATGGAAAACGTCGCAACCTGGATGGCAGGGCAGGCCAAAGTGGTTGCGCTCTATGAACGGCCCTTCTGGACTGAAGCTGGCCTGTCCGGCGACGCGATGAGCCGCCACGGACCGATGGTTGAAATCCACGATGCGAGTCCTGTGCAAGATGGTCCCTACGCCTTGTTCGGCTTCATCGGCGTGCCGCCGCGGTATCGTCAGGACGAAAATGAGCTGAGACAGCACATTCAGGCACAATTTGTCCGTCTGTTCGGGCCGGATGCGGCAGACCCGGTCGAGCTTTTGATCAAGGATTGGGCTTATGATCCCTTGACCGCAACATTGGCGGACCAGGAACCGCTTCAGTCCCATCCGGAGTACGGGATGCCCAATTCCTTGAGTGACATTTGGCAAGGGGATCTTATCTTCAGTGGAACCGAAGTGGCGCCCCAGTTCGGCGGATATCTCGAAGGGGCTTTGGAAGCCGCTGAGAATGCGCTAACAAGCCTGAAACGCGCAACCGCTTGAGAGCCTGATGTCCAAAGATACAAAAACCGCCCTGATGGATTTTGCCGAACACGCTGCGCGGGCACGCGGATTTGATGGCTTTAGCTATGCGGATATGGCCGAGGCGGTGGGCATGCGGAAGGCCTCCGTCCACTACCATTTTCCGACCAAGGCAGATCTTTCTGTGGCTCTGATGGATCGGTATCACACCGATCTGGAACACGCGTGCACCCAGATCAATGTCAATCACGAGACAGGTGCAGAACAGCTAAAAGCACTGATCGCAGTGTACCGCGCAGCTTTGAATCACGGCAAAACGCTTTGTCTTTGTGTGTCCTTTACGGCCAGCCGTGAAAGTCTGCCCGTGGAAGTCACCCATAAGATTGGTGTGTTTCGAACAATGTTGGTGAACTGGATCCAAGTGGTGTTCGAATTGGGCCGGCAGGACGGGACAGTTGAGAATGTCAAAAGCGCTCCACAGGAGGCCCGCGCGACATTGGCATTGTTGGAAGGGGCACATCTCGCGGCGCGCGCCGAGGAAAGCCTTGCCGTTTTTGATAGGGCCACCGAGCTTCTTGCAGCTCGGTGCCAATCGTTCTCCAAATCGTGAGAATGGGCAGAAGATGTTGGACACACAACGTCTACAGCCTGGTCACCCACTTGTTGCTACCATCAAGGAAGACAGAACCGTCGATCCACTTCGACGCCCAGATTTAAGTGGCACATTAGCCGCTTCAGGCTTGAATGAGTGAATTAGTTGCGTCGAGTTCCAACGGCAGCAATGAGCATGAAGTGGGCTATGCAAAATTAATCGTGGGTCTTCTATCGACATGCCGAGCTTAAGTATGAGCCGCCAAATGATCAATCAGTGCGCGGATGCGGGCTGTCAGATGTCTGCTCGGGGGATAGACGGCAAAAAGGCCGATAACCTTAGCCTCCTCATTCTCAAAAAGCAGTTTGAGCTGCCCAGCCTTTAAAAAGGGCTGTGCGGTGTAATGAGGGATACGCCCAATCCCAAGTCCGTCCGCCGCCATATTTGCCACGGCCAACGGTGAATTGGCGCGAAAGCTGCCAGACACCGAAACCGATCCAATACCATTGGGGCTTTTAAAATCCCAACTGTCGCTGTTGCTCGAAATTGTCTGAAGCAGGCAGTTATGCGTTGTCAGCGCGGCCGGGTTCTTCGGCTCTCCATGCTCTTTCAAGTATTCAGGGGATGCGCAGCAGACAATCCGCATGTCCATCAGCCTGCGAGCAACAAGACTGGAATCTTTCAGAACTCCAAAACGAACGGCAAGGTCAAAGCCGTCCTCAACGATGGACACGTGATGGTCAGAGAGGTGCAGTTCGATGGAGACCTTTGGGTGGGCCGCCTGAAAGGGTTTCAACATCCGGACCAGATGTGAAGATCCGAAGCCCGTAGGGGCCGTGATCCGAATACGACCCGCCAACTCTGACTGCCTGTCGTGAATCAGTCCTTCGAGCTCATCAAACTGCTCCAACAGGGGTAGGCACCGGTCATAATAAGACCGGCCAGTCTCGGTCAGCGCAACGCTCCGGGTGGTGCGATTGAACAGCTGCGCGCCAAGCCGTTCCTCAAGCTGCCCCACATACTTGCTGGCCAGTTTGGTGCTGATCCCAACCCTTTTGGCTCCGTCGGTGAAAGACTGATGTGCCGCGACGGCAGCAAAAGTGCGCATGCCCTGAATTGTATCCATTAAGTCCATTTCGTTCATAATATTTGAACAAAGTGGTATATTATCCCCAGTATGGACTCAAGCTATTCCTATGACATCGCCGGGGATTGATCCTGACGCTGTCAAAGGAAAACACACATGACTAACGCCATTCGCATTCACGGCTTCCCACTGTCCGGCCACTCGCACCGTGTTGTGCTGTTTGCCAGCCTTGCAGGTATCAACCACGAGGTCCTCACCGTTGACCTTGCAAACGGTGCCCATAAGAAGGACGATTTCCTTGCCAAGAACCCGTTTGGTCAGGTGCCCGTGATCGAGGACGGCGAGACCGTCATCAGCGACAGTAATGCTATTTTGGTGTATCTGGCCCGAAAATATGCGCCTTCGTACATTCCAACTGATCCAGTTGAAGAAGCCGCTGTGCAAAAATTCCTGACGCTTGCAGCTGGTGAATTGGCCTTTGGCCCTGCCGCGGCCCGGTTGATCAACGTCTTTAAGGCGCCTCTGGATGTGGATTTCACCCATGCAACCGCTGCCAAGGTTTTGGGCAAACTCGAGGCGCATTTGGAAGGCCGCGATTATCTTGTCGGCGACACTCCCACAATCGCTGATGTTGCGATCTATAGCTACACTGCGCATGCTCCCGAAGGAGACGTTTCGCTGGAGCCTTATCCGAATGTGCGCCGCCTGCTGACCAACATCGAGGCGCTTGATGGCTTCGTTCCAATGCAGGCCACGCCGGTTGGACTGCTCGCTGCTACTGCAGCCTGATCCACTTGCTCAGTCGTCGCGTCTCGGCTGGGCAATCCCATTATTTCTTTCTTTCGACGAGGTCCGCCATGGCCGATCAGGCTCCACTCAAACAATCGCCTTTCCACTCAGGCGAACAAGAAGCCCAAGCCCGTGTCGGCAAGCGCGACGCTATGGAGGCGTTTGGCAAAATCGCGATCCGCCCTTTCATGCCGGACCAACACCGCGCGTTTTTTGAACACCTCCCCTTTGTTGTTTTGGGGAGCGTCGATGAGGGCGGTTGGCCATGGGCCTCTATCGTGACCGGAGGCGAGGGCTTTATTACCTCTCCCACTGATACGCGCCTTGATTTTGATGCCAGGCCAGTTGCCGATGATCCTCTGCAGGCTGCATTAAAAAACGGTGCCCCGATTGGATTGTTAGGGATCGAGATCCCGACGCGCCGCCGCAACCGGATGAACGCTAATGTGATCGCTGCTAGTGATACTAGGTTCTCACTGGCTGTGGAGCAATCTTTCGGCAATTGCCCGCAATACATCCAAACCCGTGACATTGAATTTATCCGCAGCCCCGCGGTTCAAATTGACCGAGCCGCCACAGATGATTTTACAACGCTTGATGCCACTGCAACCACATTTATCGAACGTGCGGACACGTTCTTTGTGTCCAGCTTCGTTAACCCGGACAACGGCCTTGTGGCCGAAGGAGTTGATGTCTCTCACAGGGGCGGTCGGGCAGGGTTTGTCAAAATAGATGGCAACTCGCTGACCATCCCCGACTATTCCGGCAACAACTTCTTCAACACAATTGGCAATTTTCTAGTAAATCCCAAGGCCGGCCTGATTTTTCCGGATTTCGAAACCGGGGATGTACTGATGTTGACCGGCACGGTCGAAATGCTGTGGGAAGACCACCCTGAAGTCTCGGCCTTCAAAGGCGCTGAACGTGGCTGGCGCTTTACCCTCAACCATGGGTTGCGCATTCGTGATGCGCTGCCGTTTCGTGCAGAGTTTGGCGAATGGTCCCCTAATTCCCTGATGGCCGATGATTGGGCCACATCCATAGCGCGCCAAGAAGTCGAAGAGCAGCGCAACGTTTGGCGGTCAATGCGTGTGGCCAAGATCGTAGACGAAAGCAGCGTTATCCGCTCATTCTACTTTGAACCCACCGATGACAGTCCCTTGTTTTCGTTCGAAGCTGGGCAATTCCTGACCATCATGGTAACTCCGGAAGGGAATGGACCGCAGGTCCGCACCTATACACTTTCCTCTGCTCCTGGCGATCTGACCTACCGAATTTCCGTGAAACGCGAGCCGGGTGGCATCGTTTCGAATCACCTTCACGAAAGTCTCAATGTCGGCGACACGATCGAGACCAAAGCCCCCAAAGGTGCGTTTTTCATAGACGCACTCGAAAAACGTCCCGCAGTGCTGATCGCTGGCGGAGTTGGGGTCACCCCAATGATGGCAATGACACGCCATGTGCTCAACGAAACTGTACGTAAGCGATACACGCGGCCACTTACTGTTTTTCACGCCGCACATGCAACGGATCAAAGGGTTTTCACCGAAGCCTTCCGCGCGGCACAAAATGATACCGACGGGAAAATTCGCTATGTTTCGGTGATTGGTAATCCTGCAGGCCACGAAGCCTTGGGCACAGATTTCGATGCAACAGGTTATATCAATGCCGATATCTTGCGCGAACATTTGGCGCTTGATGACTACGACTTCTTCCTCTGCGGCCCGCCCCCTTTCATGCAGGAGATATACAATAGCTTGCGAGGCCTTGGGGTCCGCGATGTGCGCATCTTTGCAGAAACCTTCGGTCCTGCCTCTCTGACCCGCACAGCCGACGATGGCACAACACCTGATGCCCCCGAACCAGAGGCCGAAATGGCGATTGTGAAATTTAAAGCCTCAGGCTTTGAGCAGAACTGGGAGAAAGGCGACGGCACTTTGCTTGAAACAGCTGAGGCACATGGGCTGATCCCCGATTTCTCTTGCCGCACGGGGGCCTGCGGTAGTTGTGCAGTCAAGAAGCTGTCAGGTGAGGTTGCCTATCGCGTCCCACCGACCGCAAATGTCGCGGAGGGTGAAGTTCTCATCTGTTGTTCAGTTCCGGCTGAAGGCAGCACAATCCTTGTTCTCGATCTTTGACACAACCGCGAAATGGACCGGCCCCGCCACTTGGGGAGTATCAGCTCGAACTCTCCACCGGAAATTGCTTCCTATCGCGCTCAAAACACGCGAGCGAAGATCATGACGATTTTGACTTTTCTTCGTGACAACGCGCGCTGGCTCAGCGCCGGGATACTGCTGACCTTTCTCAGCAGCTTCGGGCAGACGTATTTCATCTCGATCTTCGCCGGTGAAATTCGCGAGGTGTTTCAAGTTTCACATGGTCAATGGGGCGGCATCTATGCTGTTGGCACCTCCGCATCGGCCGCCGTCATGGTCTGGGCCGGGGGGCTGACCGATCATTTCCGTGTGCGCTCCCTTGGAGTCGTATTTCTCGTGATGCTGGCGGGCGCATGCCTTTCCATGGCGCTCAACCCGGTGTGGTGGCTTTTGCCTGTGATCATTTTCTGCCTGAGGTTCACCGGTCAGGGCATGACCACCCACATTGCCTTAGTTGCCATGTCGCGGTGGTTCATCGCGACACGGGGCAAGGCCTTGTCCATAGCTTCGCTTGGTTTCGCCCTGGGTCAGGCTGTGTTGCCGCTGGTCTTCGTTGCTCTCATGGTGATCTATGATTGGCGCCTGCTGTGGGGTGTCGCCGCGTTCCTCGCTGTGTGTGGCGTTCCCTTATTGCTGATGCTTCTGCGGACAGAACGCACACCGCAATCCTTGGCGCGGTCGGATCAATCGTTGGGCATGCAAGCCTTGCAATGGACCCGCAATCAGACGTTTCGCCATCCGCTATTTTGGTTCATGGTTCCCGCCCTTCTGGGGCCGGGGGCATTTAACACCGCGTTTTTCTTTCACCAGGTACATTTCGCGGAGATCAAACAGATGACCCATGTTGAACTGGTGACCATGTTCCCCTTCTACATCATGGTCGGAATCGTTGCGATGGTTCTGTCAGGCTGGGCGGTGGACAAAATCGGGACAGCGCGGGTGATCCCCTGGTTTCAGCTGCCCATGGTGGCGGCCTTCATCACCTTTGCATATGCCGATAGCTATTCGACCATGCTGCTCGGCTTCTTCTTTCTGGCGGTGACCACTGGGGCAAACTCTATCCTGCCCAATGCCTTTTGGGCTGAATTCTTCGGCACCCGCCATCTGGGTTCGATCAAGGCGATGGCAGCGGCGGTCATGGTGCTGGGCTCGGCCATCGGGCCGGGTATCACAGGGGTGGGCATTGACCTTGGGATCGGGATCGAGATCCAGTATCTCTGGGTTGCGGCTTTTTTCGTATTTACTACGGTCATGATGTGGGTTGGCGTCGCGCAGTTTCGCTCGGACTTGGACCGTGAGTATGTAGTTTGAAGGTGCCCAGAAAGAAGGTCGGGTTGGTCAACGGTGAAATCACTACTCGTGTGCGAAGCCCCGATACCCCAACTCCGCCAACGAGCCGAAATTGAACTGTCAAACCACTACTAAAAATCAGAACTCTGCACCTCGGCCCATTGACGCCTTAGCCCAAGCCCCTCTCCCTCAAAGCCTTCTGTCAGCATTTCACATGAGAATATTCGATCGGACCTGAAATGGCGAAAATCGTTGCGCAATTCACACCAGGCAGCGATCACCACCGCCTCTGCATAGTAAACCAATGCGATGGGCCGTATCGTACGCTCGGTCGATCTTTGCTCGACATCTTGGTAAAACAAGGAAATTTTTGTCTCTTGTCGGATGGCATTGCGGATGTCTGCAAGATCAATATGTCCAGGAACCTTCGCGCCCCAGCTGGATGAGAACAGGGTCTCGCTCAGTTGGGTTGCTTCGGACAGTTTGCGCATGGCACGCAGAGCAGCCTTTTCCAGGCTTTTGTCACCGGTTCTTGAAAACATGCTGAGCCCGACTGAAATGGCTTCCGCTTCCTCGATGTCGAAATTCACAGGCGGAAGACTGTACCCGGGCCGCATCACATATCCGATTCCTGCCTCACCCTCAATGGGCACGCGCATAGACTGGAGTGATGCGATGTCGCGATAGATCGTGCGCTTCGTCACTTCCAAATTGTCTGCAATTTGCTGCGCCGTGCAGGGGCCATTGGCGCTGCGAAGCAGTTGAATGATCTCGAACATGCGTGCCGACCGCATCTCGTTTTCCTTTTGGTTAGGACAGTCTTGCAGATAGCACATCACTGCTGACAGATACATGTCAGTAGTGATCCGATAGCAAGCCGGTGACACAGTTTGCTAACGGGAAATCACAAATGGCACAGAACATCATTCAAACCGGCTTTGAAACCAGACCAATCACGATGGAACCGCTTTGGTTGGTACAGTTTCAAGCGCCGTCAGCGGACGTTGATCGGATATTCGACGAGGTTCTGAAAATCGTTTCGTTGCGTCAGGGAAAGACCGACTGCAATGGGTATCTCGCGCCGGGTGGGGTTGAGTATTATCGCCCACTGGAAGGGACACCAACAGGGGCTGAAGATGCGGTGCGACACCGCCCTGACGTTGGTGAAATGCGGTTTTTTGTCCCCCGCGATACCGATACCCTCAACCAGATCATCGAGGCCATCTACGAAGTACACAGCTACTATGAACCCGTCATTACCATTCAGGACGTTCTGCGGAGCACATGCAAGGGGCTTGATGACAAAGCCAATCCACATCGCTGGTGGAACAAAGACGGTGATTGGAAAACATCAAATGACTGAGGCCGCCATTACACTGCAATCCAGCCGTCAATTGGGTTTGTTCCTGGTGACTGCGTCAGCCATAGCCTGGAGCACAGCGGGCCTGTTTACGCGACTGATACCGATTGATACCGGAACTATGTTGGTGTGGCGGGGAGTGTTCGGAGCGCTTGGAATTCTTGCCTTCGCAATTGCGACACAGGGACGTACCGCAATCCATGATTTTCGCAAAATGGGATGGCCGGGGTGGTTATTCGCAGTGGTTTCAGCATTTGGAATGTTATGTTTTATCACGTCTCTGCGCACGACCACTGTGGCGCATGTCTCAATTATTTATGCGACAGTGCCACTGGTTGCAGCAGCTCTGGCTTGGCTTGTCGTGGGTGAAAAGCCATCCCGCAGTGCTATTGTCGCGAGCGTTTTTTCGCTTGTTGGTGTCGGAGTTATTGTTGGGTTCGGCGTCGAGGGAAATCTTACTGGAGATATTTTGGCGTTTGGGATGACGCTCTCACTTGCCGTTATGATGGTTATCTCACGTTTCTACCAAAATATTCCAATTATGCACGCGGCCTGCCTTTCGTCCCTTCTGAGCGGTGCGGTGGCTCTGCCACTTAGCAATGGGCTTGCTGTTAGTGGGTATGAGCTGGGCCTGCTTGCCTTGTTTGGTTTGGTAAACTCGGCAGTTGGCCTTGCGCTGTTTACTCTTGGGGCAAGGATGTTGCCTGCAATTGAAACGGCACTGATCGGCGCATTGGATGCACCTCTTGCTCCGGTGTGGGTGTGGCTGTGCTTTGCCGAAACACCAAGCGTTGAAACATTGATTGGCGGCGCCATCGTGTTCGCTGCGGTGATCGCTCATATCGCTCAGCAAAACGGGCAATTTGCTAAAGTCCGTTCATCAGTCTTTGAGGCAAAGCGCAGTGAATAACCAGAAACTGCTGATCCTGAGAATATTCTACGGCTGCTGCATTGATCACAATGGGCTTAATGCCGACAGTCAACTGGTCAAAGAATTTTGAAACTTTGGTTTCAGCAAAGGAAAAATTCATGGTCACCCATGTGAGAGAAGACATTTCCCACTCAAAATTTGAAGACGTGGATCTTTCCCAAAGCAGTTTCACTGATATAAATTTGCAAGAGGTCGTCTTTGAGGACGTCAATATGAGCGGTGTGAAGATCAACAACGTGAACTTGAGTAACTGCCAGATTTCCGATGCCAATCTTACCGGAATGACTATAAACGGTTTCTTGCGAAGAACACCGTGGCCTTCATCGGGGAAACGCCCCACAGGGGCCTTTCCTGATCCTCTTCAGTTTAGGATTTCCCGTTCCTCCTTGAGAATGCCCCCTCTCACACATGCAAGCATGTGTTGCCGGGCAAAGGTATCTCCCGACGAAACCGGTCATTCTCTTGGGCGAGGCCCAAACCCTCTGTCGACACCACATCTGTATCTCCCCCCTCATGCATGTAAACATGCACTGCCGGGCAGTGCATGTGCCGTGACCCACTTGTTTCGCGTCGACATCCCCCTATCGGCAGATTGCTGCGCAATCGCCTGCCGGGCAGTGAATGTGTATCTTGCGCCAGAGGCGGCGTTTGGAGCCGCCATGCTTACGCGCGTACCATTCTCCTTTGCCCTCCGCTTTGATGCCGGTGCTGTCCACCAGAAAGTGCAATGGCCCCGGCGAGCCGCGATAAGGGATGGCGACTGGCAACATCCTTTGACGACGGCACAAGGTGCTGAAATCCGGAACAGCTCAGTCCAACCCGACCAGTTCCAGCAGGCTTTCAACAAAACCAGTGGTCTGCTTCAAAGGCAAACCGAACAGCACTTTGATCCCTTCTCGGTGATTGTTGCACAATAACCTAACAGGCAACGGTCGGGCAGGTTTGTATGGCAGCATCGCTATAGGCTTGCTGTTGTCCCCGCTTACCCGAAGGCTCAGTATCCCACGCCATCTCAGCATCTGACCAGATCGAAAGAGAACCGCGTTGCTTCAAAGCCCGGTTATAGTTTGACCAGTTTTTGGTCTTGTAGGTTGTTGGTGTTCAGTTGCTCATGACCGCGAGCCACCACGCTGGATTCACAACATGAATCCCCGCAGTCGATTTGTGCAACAAAGCTGATCTCTGCGCAAAGTTTTCTACAAGTAGATTGCAGCAAAAAGCGGGTGTAGATATAAGAAGTAATGCAACTTCTGGACTACTCTCACAATTCTTTATTGATCGGCGCCTCGCTGCTGGTGGCCTTGATGGCGGGGTTTACCGGCTTGTCCCTGACACAGGGATTGTCACAACGTACTACCCTGCAGAAAAAGTTGTCGATCGCATTGGCCTCTATTTCTCTGGGCGGCGGAATTTGGTCGATGCATTTTGTGGCCATGTTAGGGCTGCAGCTGCCGATCCTGTTCTATTATGATGCGGCGGTGACTCTGACCTCGGCGCTGGTGGCGATACTGGTTGTCGGCGTTGCCCTGCTGATGCTGCATTTTCGGGAGCGGACACCTTTGGTCCTTGTCAGCGCAGGGACCATTGTGGGCCTGGGCATTATTGCCATGCATTATATCGGTATGGCCGGGCTTGAGATGTGTCGGGCGCTTTACACACCGATGGGCATCACCTTGGCGGTGCTGGCGTCCTGCATTCTGAATATAGCTGCGTTTACCATCGCCTATGGTCAACGAAGCCATCGCAATATCCTGCTTGGGACGGTTTGTTTTGGCGTGGCTGTGGTTGCCGTTCACTTTATTGCAATTGCTGGAACCGACTTCGTCGCCATTGCCGATAGCAATGATGTTGGTCCATGGATCGGCAAAGAGATCATGGCAATGGGCGTTGTGCTCAGCAGTTTTGTGCTGTGTGGCGCTTTCCTTCTGACCGGGGTGACCTTTCTTGTGCCGTCGCAACAGGCCGAATCCGATGCGCAGAACGAAACATCTTTGCCGCAGTCATCGCCTCCGTTGGGTGCCTTGGAGACCCGGGGACGGCAAATTCCCTATGAGCTAAAGGGGCAAACTCTGTTTGCTGATCTGGATACAGTGGCGGCAATCCGGGCCGAAGGGCATTACACGCATATCTACACGCGGCGTGGGGCGTTCTTTTGTGCCTGGTCCATCACCGAGGCGGAAAAGCGTCTGTCCCCCAGACCCTTCCTAAAAACCCATCGCAGCTATCTGATTAATCCTGCCCATGTCGCCAGCTTTGAGCGCCTGAAGGATAATGGCGTCTGCTATTTTGACGTTCCTGGCCTGACAAAGGTGCCGGTCAGCCGATCACGGCTGAAACAGGTGCGCGAAGCACTTGGCGTTTAGCTGGCAAGTGCTGACGACACCCTCAATCATCCGGTGATGAGAGGATTTTGTCGCAAGCCCTCACCCAAAATTGGAAGCGGGTGCCAAGTGGCACTGCTGGTCTCGTCAAACTTGGCTGACCCTCTGTCCTTGCCCTGCGCATTTCATGCATCCCATTTCGCATTTCGTGCAGCGGACCACGAATTACGATAGAAAACAGACCCTTCTGAATGTGAATGCATGCAGGCTCTGCCCAAGCCAGATGAATTGCACGTCAGGGAGGACCAGCAATGATACCAGCGGCGTTTGACTATTATCGCCCTAAAGATGTGGAAGGGGTGATAGCCCTTTTGCAGGAACACGGCGACGACGCGCGTGTTTTAGCGGGCGGGCACAGCCTGATCCCGATGATGAAACTGCGAATGGCCGAAGTGCCGCATCTTATCGATCTTCAGGATATCGCAGCCCTTAAAGGCATCACCATTGATCAGGACACGATCACGATCGGGGCGATGGTGTCTCAGCACGAACTAATCAACCACGACGGCCTGTCAGCGGCTGCACCCATTCTGCGCGAGGCGGCTTTGCAGATCGCCGATCCTCAGGTGCGGTACATGGGCACTGTCGGCGGCAATATCGCCAATGGTGACCCCGGCAATGACATGCCCGGCCTGATGCAATGTCTGGATGCGCAGATCAATCTGCTGGGTCCGGACGGATCCCGCACAGTAGCGGCGCGCGACTATTATGAAGCGGCCTATATGACGGATCGCGAGGACGATGAGATCTTGATCTCGGTTGTCTTTACCGCGCCTGTCGGCGGCTTTGCCTATGAAAAGCAAAAGCGTAAAATTGGTGATTACGCCACCGCCGCTGCTGCGGTTCAAATTGCTAAGGTTGATGGCAAGGTTGCCTCGGCATCGATTGCGATGACCAATCTCAGCGACGTTCCGGTCTGGTCCCAAGGGGCTGCGGATGAACTGGCAGGCTCCGTTTGCGAAACTGCCACGCTGAAAGCTGCGGTTGCTGCGATGCTGGGCGACATTGACCCAACCGAAGATAACCGCGGCCCGGTGGCGTTCAAACGTCATGTGGCCGGTATCATCCTGACCCGCGCGATCACTCGCGCCTGGGATCGCGCGTAAGGAATCCGATAATCATGTCTGACAAAATGCATATTAAATTGAACGTGAATGGCGAAGATCACGAATTTTTGGCCGAGCCGCGCGATCTGTTGATTTACACGCTGCGCGAAAAGCTGAACATCACTGGCCCGCATGTGGGCTGTGACACTTCGCATTGCGGCGCATGCACGGTGACACTGAATGGCAAATCGGTGAAATCCTGCACCATGTTTGTGGCCCAAGCTAATGGCGCCGAGATCACCACCATCGAGGGCATCGGCCAGCCCGACGCGCTGCATGTCCTGCAGGAAAGCTTCCGTGAACATCACGGGCTGCAATGTGGGTTCTGTACCCCGGGGATGATCACCCGTGCGACCAAACTGCTGGAAGAGATCCCCAACCCAACCGAGAAAGAGGTGCGCTTTGGCATGGCTGGCAACATTTGCCGCTGCACCGGTTACCAGAACATCGTGAAATCCATCCTTGCTGCGGCAAGCGAGCTGAATGCTGCGCAGGAGGCTGCAGAATGAACGATATGACACCCGAGCGCGAGGAACGCTCTGCCAATCTCAAGGGGCTTGGATGCTCACGCAAACGCGTGGAAGACGCCCGCTTTACCCAAGGCAAGGGCAACTACGTAGATGACGTCAAGATGCCCGGCATGTTGCACGGCGACTTTGTCCGCTCTCCTTATGCCCATGCCCGTGTTATCTCGATCAACAAAGACGCAGCCTTGGCGCTGGACGGTGTTGTTGCCGTGTTGACCGCTGAAGACCTAGCGCCGCTCAATCTGCACTGGATGCCCACCCTTGCTGGTGACAAACAGATGGTGCTGGCAGATGGTAAAGTGCTGTTTCAGGGGCAAGAGGTTGCCTTTGTCGTTGCCCGCGACCGCTATGTTGCCGCGGATGCAGTGGAACTGGTCGAGGTGGAATACGAAGAACTGCCGGTGATTACCGACCCGTTTGAATCGCTTAAATCCGATGTGGTGCTGCGTGAAGATCTGGCTGGTCAGACGACAGGTCCGCATGGTCCGCGCAAACACCACAACCACATCTTCACCTGGGAACAGGGCGATGTGAAAGCCACCAATCAGGTGCTCGATAATGCCGAGGTCGTTGCCGAAGAAAGTATGTACTACCACCGCACCCATCCGTGCCCGCTGGAAACCTGCGGCTGTGTTGCGTCGATGGACAAGGTCAACGGCAAGCTGACGCTCTGGGGTACCTTTCAGGCGCCACATGTGGTGCGTACGGTGGCCTCGATGCTGTCTGGTATCGAAGAGCACAACATTCGCGTCATCTCTCCCGATATTGGCGGCGGCTTTGGCAACAAAGTTGGCGTCTATCCCGGTTATATCTGCTCGATCGTGGCCTCGATTGTCACCGGTGTGCCGGTGAAATGGGTCGAAGACCGGATGGAAAACCTAATGGCCACTGCTTTTGCGCGTGACTATTGGATGACCGGTAAAATTGCCGCCACCAAAGAGGGTAAAATCACCGGGCTGCACTGTCAGGTGACCGCAGACCACGGTGGCTTTGACGCCTGCGCTGACCCAACCAAATTCCCGGCTGGCTTCATGAACATCTGCACCGGGTCGTATGATATCCCGGTCGCCTACCTTGGCGTTGATGGCGTCTATACCAACAAGGCTCCCGGCGGCGTGTCTTATCGCTGTTCCTTCCGGGTGACCGAGGCGGTCTATTTTATTGAGCGCATGATCGAAGTGCTGGCGATTGAGCTGAACATGGATGCGGCTGAACTGCGCCGGATCAACTTCATCAAGAAAGAGCAATTCCCTTATCAGTCGGCACTGGGCTGGGAATATGACAGCGGCGACTACCACACCGCCTGGGACAAGGCGTTGAAAACCGTTGATTACGAAGGTCTGCGCAAGGAACAGGCCGAACAGGTAGCAGCCTTTAAGCGCGGTGAGACCCGCACGTTGATGGGCATTGGCCTCAGCTTTTTCACCGAAATCGTCGGGGCAGGGCCGGTCAAAAACTGCGATATCTTAGGCATGGGGATGTTCGACAGCTGCGAAATCCGTATTCACCCAACGGGGTCTGCTGTGGCACGGCTTGGCACTATCAGTCAGGGGCAGGGGCACGCGACAACTTTTGCCCAGATCCTTGCCAGTGAAATTGGCCTCTCTGCCGATAGTATCACAATCGAGGAAGGCGACACCGATACCGCGCCTTATGGTCTGGGCACTTATGGCTCACGCTCGACCCCGGTGGCTGGGGCTGCAGCGGCGATGGCGGGGCGTAAAATCCGTGCCAAAGCGCAGATGATTGCGGCCTACCTGCTCGAGGTCCACGACGACGATGTCGAATTCGATGTTGATCGTTTTGTGGTCAAAGGCGTGCCCGAGCGGTTCAAGACGATGAAAGACATCGCCTATGCAGCCTACAATCAGGCCATTCCAGGGTTGGAACCGGGTCTAGAGGCAGTCAGCTATTATGATCCACCAAACATGACCTATCCCTTTGGCGCCTATGTCTGTGTGATGGACATCGACGTTGACACCGGAGTACCGGAAATCCGCCGCTTCTATGCTCTGGATGACTGCGGCACCCGCATCAACCCGATGATCATCGAAGGTCAGGTGCATGGTGGCCTGACCGAGGCGCTGGCCGTCGCTCTGGGGCAAGAGATTGCCTATGATAAGATGGGCAACGTCAAAACCGCCACGCTGATGGATTTCTTCCTGCCAACTGCCTGGGAGGTCCCCAACTTTGAGACCGACCACACCGTCACCCCCAGCCCGCATCACCCCATTGGGGCCAAGGGTGTCGGCGAAAGCCCGCATGTGGGCGGCGTTCCGTGTTTCTCGAACGCGGTGCAGGATGCTTTCCGGCCCTTTGGCCTGCGGCACACCAATATGCCGCATGACCATTGGCGGATCTGGCAGACCGCCAATGATCTGGGCCTGCACGAGTAACGGACCATGGCGCTGCCCCAATCGGGGCGGCGCATCCCCAAGACTGGACTTTAGACATGCAGTGGACGACACGACAAACCGCCATGGCGGAACAGGGATATATTGCCTCGGATGATCTGGCGATGGCCGTTCATCTGGCCCTGTCGCTGGGGCGTCCTTTGCTGTTGGAAGGCGCTGCTGGCGTTGGTAAAACCGAAGTCGCCCGCGTGCTGGCCACGATCTGCGATACCCAGCTGATCCGGCTGCAATGCTACGAAGGGCTGGATGCCGCACAGGCGATCTATGAATGGAACTATCAACGCCAATTGCTGACCATTCGCGCCGCTGCTGAGGATGGCGAAACCGGCCGCAGTGTCGAGCAACGCATCTTCTCCGAGGAATTCCTGCTGGAGCGGCCATTGCTAAAGGCGATCCGTCAACCACAACCGCCCGTCTTGCTGATCGATGAAATCGACCGTGCCGACGAAGAGTTTGAGGCCTATCTGCTTGAAGTACTGTCGGAGTACCAGATTTCTGTCCCCGAACTGGGCACCCTCACAGCCACCTCGCGCCCCATTGTCATCCTGACAGCCAACGGCAGCCGCGATCTCAGCGATGCGCTGCGGCGTCGCTGTCTCTATGCTCATGTGGACTATCCCGACCGTGAAACTGAGCTGGCGATCCTCAAGGCCCGCTGTGGCGAGGTTGAAGACCGCTTGGCCAATCAGATCATCGGCTTTGTACAATCGCTGCGCCAAGAAGAGCTTGAGAAAAAGCCCGGAATTGCCGAGATGCTGGATTTTTCAGCCGCCCTGATGGGGTTGGGCATTGCTGATCTGACCGAGGATCCCAAGCTGCTGCAAGCCTCGCTGGCGACCTTGCTGAAAACCGAGGCAGACCGCTTTAATATCACCACGGAAATCGCCCAACGGCTGGCGGGGCAGGCGGCATGAGCCAGGTCACCAAATTTGCTGCACGCGATCCCGGTCCAGCGGCGCGAATGGCCGGGTTCACCGCTCATTTGCGCGCCCACGGGCTGCGCGTCGGGGTCGGCGAGGCGGACATCGCACTTAGGGCGCTGACACATGTGCAGGCAAGCAACCCCGAAGAGACCCGCCGGGCGCTCAAAACGGTATGCACTGGATGTGCCGAGGATGTCGCGCAGTTTGATAATCTGTTCGACAGCTACTGGCTGAATGGTGGCCGGGTGCGGCAAAAGATCATGCCCGGCCTGTCAGAAACCAACAGCGGGTCTGTCCAGTCCTCACGTCCAGCCAACACCCGACAAGTCGCTGCCGGGGCAGGAGAAACCACAGCTCCGGATGATGGCAATGGTGAGGTCGAGGCGGATGGCACCGGCAAACTGGTTGCCACAACCGTGCAAAACTTGATGAAAAAAGACTTGCGCGATCTGGTCCAGCCCGAGGATATCGCCGAGGCCGAAGTCATCGCCCGTCGCCTCGGTGCCGCCCTGCGGGATCGTCGCTCGCGCCGCCGTAAGGCCGCACGCAAAGGCGACCAGATCCATTTCCGCAAACTGATCCGGCAAAGCCTGTCGACTGGAGGCGAGCCCCTTAGTTTGCCCAAAAAACACCGTCCCGAACGGCCTCTGAAAATCGCGGCGCTCTGTGATGTCTCCGGCTCTATGACGCTATACGCGCAGGTGTTCCTAGCGTTCCTTGCCGGCCTGATGAGGGCAGATCCTGCGACCGATGCCTATCTGTTTCACACCCGTCTGGTGCGTATCGCTGACGCTTTGCGCGACAAGGATACGCTGCGGGCTCTGGGGCGGCTGTCGGTGTTGGCTGATGGTTTTGGTGGCGGTTCCAAAATCGGCCAATCCCTTACCCAATTTTCTCGCACCTATGCCCGCCGCTTTGTTGATGGGCGCACCGTCGTGCTGATCCTTTCGGATGGCTACGACACGAACGCCCCCGAGCTGCTTGGCACCGCGCTGGCCAAGCTGAAAAATCGCGGTTGCAAAATCATCTGGCTGAATCCGCTCAAGGGCTGGGACGGCTACCAGCCCATTGCCCGCGGCATGGCTGCAGCCTTGCCTCATCTTGATCTCTTCCGCCCTGCCAACCGGCTTGCCGATCTGGCCGCCCTAGAACCGGAGCTGACCCGCCTGTGACCCTCGCCGAGCTGACAGATCAGGACATCGCCACCTTGGCCCAGGAACTCCGGGACAAGGGCGCGCCTTTTGCCATCGCCACAGTGGTACGCACGCTTGGCCTGACCGCCGCCAAACCCGGTGCCAAGGCCTTGCTGAGTGCCGACGGAACCATCCAGCAGGGCTGGATCGGCGGCGGCTGCGTTCGCGCTGCGCTGGCCAAGGCGGCCAAACGGGCGATGCTTGAGGGCACTCCGCAGCTTATATCCCTGCATCCGCAAGAGGTTTTGGCCGAAAAGGGTGTTGCAGCAGGCGACGATCTTGACGGTATGCGCTTTGCCCGAAATGGCTGTCCTTCCAAGGGCTCGATGGATATCTTTGTCGAACCGATCCTGCCACTGCCTGAATTGCTGATCTTTGGCGTCTCGCCAGTCGCGCAAAGCCTGGCCAAGCTTGGCGAGCAATTCAAATGGTCTATCCAGACACCTGAAGCCAAGCCAGTGATTGCGCCGTTACCAGCAGGGGCCCGGCGGATGATTGTGGTGGCGACACAGGGCAAGGATGATGCCGCCAGCCTGACTTCGGCGCTAACAGCTGAGGCTGAGTTCGTCGCATTTGTCGGCAGTCGTCGCAAATTCAAATCACTGTCCGAAAAACTGACCCAGGCAGGCATCGATCCCCAAAAACTGGCTCAGGTGCAGGCCCCGGCTGGATTGGCCATCGAAGCGGTGACGCCTGAAGAAATCGCCCTGTCGATCATGGCACAGCTGACCCAGGTTCGCCGTCAAAATCACCGCAAGGGAAAGGCAGAAGATGCCCAAAACTGATCGCCAAACAGGTCTGATAATGGCCCTGCGCCTGCGCCTGAAAATCCTGTTTCGCCGATCTCAGTTAACCGCTGATCAAGCCGAAACCCTAGCCACAATCAAATTCCCCTGTTGTTAAGAAAGACAAGACTATGGAACTGAACGACGAACTCATCATCGATGCCCCGATGCACCATGTCTACGAGGCCTTGAATGATCCGGAAATCCTGCAGCAGTGCATTCCGGGCTGCGAAGAGCTGATCAAACATTCCGACACGGAGCTGGAAGCCAAAGTGGTGTTGAAAATTGGCCCCGTCAAAGCCCGATTTAGTGGCAATGTGGTGCTGGACACCACAGGCGCTCCTAGCGCGTTTTCGCTGACAGGGCAGGGCAATGGCGGCGCTGCAGGTCACGCCAAGGGTGGCGCGGATGTGACGCTGCAAGAGGTCGATGGCAAAACGGTGCTGACATACGCTGCCAAGGCTGAAATTGGCGGTAAACTGGCGCAGCTTGGCGGCCGCTTGATCCAGAGCACCGCCAAGAGGCTGGCCGCCAAGTTCTTTAAGAAATTTGCCGAGGTTGTAGTGCAGGTCGATGCCTAGACCATAGGGTGGCGCGTAGCAAATGGGCCGTAAAACGTTGATGAAGGCAAAGGCCGCAAGGATCGTGAGCTGATGTTGTCATCTGATCCGTTGGATTTTCTGCGCGAATATTGATGCGAGGCAAGGCCAGCGGGCGGGCTGCTTCCAGGTAAGCCCAAGATCAACCTCGTCTCGTTGCACCAACTAAGCCGGGCGTTCAACTCTGCCAAATACCTTGTGGGTATTGCCTAACCTGCCACGCTGAACATTTTGCGGCACAGCCTTGCTACGCATCTGTTGGAGGCGAACACGGACGTGTGGGTGATCCAGGGTTCATTCCCGAACCCCAAGTTCGCCCACATTTCCGACCCGGTCTTTGCCCGGATATGCAGCCCACGCGTCCATTTGACCTCGGCGCTTGTCGAGGAGGTTGGAATGAGCAAAGGCGGCCACGGTTTTGTCGCCTTTGACATGGGCCAGCGCGGCCTCGGTCACCTCTTCGGGGACGTTGGTTTGTGCCTGTGCCCAAGTGCGGAAGGAGGCGCGGAAGCCGTGCACTATGCTGGCCCCTGTTCCGGCAGCAACTTACTCTGGGTGCTGTCTGACGGTTCCTGGCCCATGACTGAAGGGAATACAAGACCGCCGACGTCGCGCTGGGCGTTGGCTTTGTGCAGAACCGACACTGCCGCCGAGCTGAGAGGAACCTTGTGTTCCCGACCCATTTTCATCTGCGAGCTGGGCATAGTCCACGTGACGGTAGCCAAGTCAATTTCATCCCACCTTGCCCCTCGAACCTCACCGGAGCGGCCAGCGGCAAGTACTGCGAATTCCAGCGCCAGTTTGGTGGAGGCCCACGCCGCCGATGCATGAACTGTCTCTACGGCGCGGGTGACTTCAAAATGGGGACGCGCGCGGTTGTTTTTTTGGTGTGTTTTTTGCCTTGGGTAGCGCCTGTGCTTCAGCGGTCACCGGGTTGTCGGCCCGTAGTCCTTCGGCGACGGCAACCTTGAATACGGACAGAACCCGGTGCTGCACCTTGGTCGCCAAGTTCGGTACGTTGTTGCGACGTTTCAGAACAGCGCGGTGGATTTCGGCGGGTAATCCCCCCCAATTAGTGGTGTTCAACAGTAGAATTTTCTCGGCAAAATACCTGAGGAGATTTTTGATGAAGACCGCACGATATAACGACACACAGATCATGCGTTGCCTGGCAGGCGTTTGCGCAGCAATCTGCTGAGTATCGGTATTGGTCAAGGCCGTGTTCCTGCCCATTCTCGACCATCCCGTAATAACGTGTTTGGCATCACGATTAGCTTGCGCATGACGCAGTGAGTGCCAAGTTTTTGCATTTCCCCGTGGATGTCAGTTGCTCGTATTTTGCTTTCATATCGAGATTGAATCGCGTGGCGACAACGGCAGGCAAATAGGTCGCCCTTCGCAAACTGGCGCGACTATCCTGAATCCGTTCCTTGCCATGCCATTTTCCCGATTGGCGCGAGATAGGTGCATGACCAGCCAAACCTGCAGCTTGTTTTCCACTCAGACGTCCCAATTCGGGTATGTCGATCAGTAGAGAAAATGCGGTTATCCGTTGTCTTCTCGGGCTTTGAAAAAACCCGAGAAGGGGCAATGCCCGGAA
>MAAY01000086.1 GCA_002162795.1 Rhodobacterales bacterium 56_14_T64 | reverse complement strand
CGACAAACGTGACCACGTGCTCGCGGTTAGAGGTTTCTTGTTCGCCAAGAAGGAATGCACTCTGGTCGATCCCATCAATCGGGCGGTCGGTGGGGATGCGACCAGACTCTCCGACCAACGTGGCCAGTGTCGGATAGATATCCAACACCGAGATGATTTCATTTGTCACGATGCCCGGCTGAATTTCGCCGGGCCAGCGTATCATTCCTGGGGTTCGCATACCGCCCTCATAGCCGGTGCTGAGCGCCCCACGCCAAGGTCCTGTTGAACCACCGACTTCCCCGGTTGCATAGCCCAGACCCTGTGGCAACGTACCGGGCCCATTGTCCCCAGTAAGAATTACGATGGTGTCTTCTGATGCGCCGGCAGCTTCAAGGGCGTCCAGAATGCGGCCGATGTTATGGTCAACTTCGTATTTGATGTCCGAGTAATATCCCGCCCCCGACACGCCTTCGAAATCCGGATGGACAACCCATGGTGGGTGAAACTGTGTGAACCCGACATAAAGATAAAACGGGTCATCCTCACCTGCGTTGCGTTGAATATAGTCGACAGATCGGTCCGTTATTTCCCGATCAAACGTTGTTTTTCCGGCAATGTCATATAGCCCAAGTTCATACGATGGCGCTCCCTTTTTGCCCTCCCAGAAATGCGGAGTGGCGGCGACGGTGGGATCGAATTCAGGTGTGGAAGTATAGGCCGCAGCGTTCGAGCCTTCGTTGATACCCCACCATTCGTCATAGCCCTGATCGCTCGGATGGCGGCCCACTTGTGATCCGATGTGCCACTTGCCGAACAGCGCTGTCTTGTACCCGGCGTCCGAAAGAAGTTCAGCAATGGTGTATTCCCAAGGCGCAAGCCCGTCGGGTTCTCCCGGAGCAGCAACTTTCTGGGTGCCAGAGCGGATCGGCAAACGGCCGGTATGAATGGCTGACCGGGTTGGTGTGCACTGGTTTTCGATGTTGAAATTTAGAAACCGCATTCCTTGTGCGGCGAGTGCGTCGATTTCTGGTGTTGGAACAGTGCTGCCTTGCAACCCGATGTCACCCCAACCCCAGTTATCCACCAGCAAGTAGATGATATTTGGTTGGCTGGTTTGCGCGACGGATGGGGCGGCGGTTAGGAGTGGAAAAACGGCGAGTGCAGTTGCTAACAGCTGGCGGCATAGTCTGCTCATAGAAAATTTCCTTGTCTTGAAGTCACTTTTGGTAATCTCAATTCAATTCTGATTTTAAGCCGAGCCGGCCTCATTACAACCCACTGGCTCAACGCCAGCTCACATCTCCAAGAAAGATATAGCCGGCGCCATATATGGTTTTGATCAGCCGCGGGTTCTTTGGATCTTCGCGCAGTTTGGTCCGCAGACGCGAGATCCGTACATCCATCGCCCGGTCAAAACTGTCACCCGCTGCGCCGCCCAGCATTTCCTGCATTTGGGACCTTGAGATCAGTCGTTTTGGGCTGTTTAAAAACAGGCGCAGCACCTCGCCTTCGGCATGGGAAAACGGGGTCTCGGCGCCGCTGGCATCCTCCAGCATGTAGCGGTCAAAATGCGCGGTCCAGCCCGAGAACTGTGCGATATCTCCAGAGTGCGTTGTTTGGCGCGGACCGCTGCGCAGCCGCGCTCGGACGCGGGCGACCACTTCGGCAGGGTCAAAGGGTTTGGTGATGTAATCATCGGCACCTAGTTCCAGACCCGTCACCCGGTCCTGTACCTGCGCGCGGCCAGAGATGATGATCACCGCGGCCCCCTGTTCCAGTGCTAGCCGGTGCACCAGCGCCAGACCGTCGGTATCGGGCAGCGACAGGTCGACCAGACAGACATCCGGGGTGACCCGTTTCAGCGAAGCCTCAAATTCACGCGCACGGGCAAAGCTCTGGGTGCGAAATCCAGCCTCGTCCAGCGCCTCGGTCAGGATCCGGCGGATTTCGGGTTCGTCATCCAGAATGGTGATCAGGGGCGCCGTCATGCCGCGGTCTCCGCATTGAGCAGCTTCGAAAGCTGTTCGGTGGTAAAGGGTTTTTGTAGCACAGGGGCAGACTTCAGTGCGGCCCGGTGCAATGGATCCTGAAGTGGCAGCGAGGTCATCAGAAAAATAGGTCGCCCTGATCCTTGCAGTCGGGTTAGCAGGTCAAGGCCGGTCGCCTCACCCTGCAGTCGGATATCTGATAGCACCAGCGATATATCCTCGACATCTGCCATCAGTGCGCAGGCCTCGTCGACCGAAGTGGCTTCGATTACAGAGTGGCCAAGACCAATCAACATGTCGCGAAAGGTTGCGCGCAGTTCTTCGCTGTCTTCCACCAATAAAGCCAGGCCGCCCTGCGCATCTGGTGCTTTGCGATACGGCAACCGCAGGGTGACACGGGCACCAGAGATGGTGTTGCCGATGCTGAAGTCTCCACCCGCCAATTTTACTGTGTCATAGACCATCGGCAGCCCGAGGCCGGACCCTTCGCCGCCTTTGGTGGTGAAAAATGGATTTAGCGCCTTGTCCAACGCTTCATTGGAAAAACCAGGACCAGTGTCAGTGACGCTGATTTCCAGCCATGTTTCACCAACAATATGGGCGCTGATGGTGATCTGACCGGTGGCGCTGCAGGCGTCGCGGGCATTGAGGATCAGGTTCAGCAATGCGTCTTGCAAAAGGCCGGGATCCAGCAACAGCGCGCCGTCGGGGGTGTTGTCCAAAACGCTCAACCCCATCGCTTGCGGCAGCGACGGTGAGGCCAGGATTTTTAATTCATGAAGCAGCATGTGCATGTCGGTGGCCTTCGGCCGCAGGGTGCGATTTCCCGTCATGTCGGCAATCCGGTTCAGTAACCGGCCACCACGTCGTGCAGCTGACAGGGTGCCCTGCACCAGATCATTGGCCTCAGCGGGTAGCGTCATCTTGTCCAGTTTGCCCTGCATGCCGAGAATGATGGTCAGAAGGTTGGAAAAATCATGTGCCAGCCCGCTGGTCATCTGAGCCGCCATCTCGCGGCGACGCGATTGCTGCAGGGCGACGCGGGTTTGGGTTTCCTCAGTTATGTCCATCGACAGCACATAGATACCGCCAGCAGGGTCGGGGGTCAGCGCCACCCGGATACGTCGGCTACTATGATCCTCGGTGAACTCAAAGACCGGACTTTTGCCATTATAGGCCGCCTCCAGGTGGGGCTTGATCCGGGCATGGCTGGTCTCCCCCAGAGCGTCAGAGATGTGCATCCCCAGAATTTTGGAGGGCCGGCCGGGAAACACCGCACTAAGGCGGCGGTTGGTGTAGGTGTAATAGCCATCCTGATCGACATGCGCGATATGGGCCGGCATCATTTCCGTGGTCAGCCGGGTGTGGCGCTCGATTTCTGTCAGCTGCCGCTTGGTCTCTTCCAGGGAACTGTTTGACGCGGCCAGTTTGCGGTTGGCTGCCCTGAGCTCTTCTGTATGGGCCAGAACCTGTTCCGAAAGTTCTTCCGAGCGGGCACGCAACAGGTTCTCGACCTGTTTGGTGTTGGTAATATCCGTGTAAACAGACACCCAGCCGCCATTGGGCATCGGTGCCCCCTCGACCGAGATGAACTGACCATTGCCGCGTTCGCGCTCCATATAATGGGGGGCAAAATTCAGCGCCTGATCAACCCGCTGTTGCACCAGATCGTCGATATCATCGACCGGGCCGTATTCACCACTTTCAGCGATGAAACGAATGGTGTCGTCGAAACGGGCGCCAGGGGTGATCAGATGATCCGGTAGGCCGAACATTTCCTGGAACCGGTGGTTGCACACCGCAAGTTTTAGCTCGTCATCGTAAATCGACAACGCCTGAGCAATCAAGTTCAGCCCCGCCATTGTCATTGCTGTGGTTTGTTTGCTGGTCTTGTTCATCGGTCCCCCGAGATATGGCTACCACTGCCCGACGGTCTGTCAAAGGGGGGATCGGTGTCAGTTTCTTGACGTCATCGACGTTTGAATATGCGCTGTTACAATTCGTAACAATTGGGAAACCTTCAGGAAAAAGTTGACGGTCACTCATTGTGGCGTCCTTTATCGGGATCAGAATCGCCAGAAGCGATCAGTCCGGCCGGGATGGACCGGAGTGGGAGGAGAAAAAATTGGCTCAGACGCAGTCGGGCGCCGAGGGACTATTGTCCCTGCCGGCGCTGCTTAAACGCAATGCGACGCAGTTCGCTAATTCACCCGCATACCGGGAGAAGGAATTTGGCATTTGGCAATGCTGGAGCTGGGCTGAGGCAGAAAAAGAGATCGAGGCGCTGGCGCTTGGTATGATCAACCTTGGCGTCAACAAGGGTGATTTTATCGCGGTGATTGGCCGCAATCGTCCCACTTTGTACTGGTCGATGGTTGCTGCTCAGTCTGTTGGCGCCATTCCGGTGCCGCTGTATCAAGACGCCAATGCCGAAGAGATGGCCTATGTGCTGAGCCATTGTGGTGCGCGCTTTGTGGTTGTCACCGATCAGGAGCAGGTCGACAAGGTGATCGAGGTGCAGGATCAGCTGCATCAATTTGAACACCTGATCTATCTTGATCCACGCGGATTGCGCAAATACGATCATTCACAGCTGCATCAATACAGCCATGTGCAAGATCAGGGCCGCGCCGCGCGCGATGAATTCATGCCCGAGCTGGAGGCGCGCCGCGGTGAGCTGGATTATGACAGCACCTGTGTGATGCTGTATACTTCGGGGACGACTGGCAAACCCAAGGGCGTGGTGCTGTCCAATCGCAATGTGATCGAAAGTGCCAAAAACGCCTGCGAATTTGATAATTTGAGGCTGGATGACGAAATTTTGGCCTATCTGCCGATGGCCTGGGTTGGTGACTTCATCTTTTCCATCGGTCAGGCCTATTGGACCGGGTTCTGCGTGAACTGTCCCGAAAGCGCCGAGACCATGATGACCGATCTTCGCGAGATCGGCCCGAGTTACTACTTTGCGCCGCCACGGGTGTTTGAAACCCAGCTGACCAATGTGATGATCCGCATGGAGGACGCCAGCAATCTGAAGCGTCGGATGTTCCATCACTTTATGGCCCATGCCAAAAAGGTCGGTCCGGCCATTCTTGATGGCAAGCCAGTCGGGTTCATGGACCGGATGAAATACAAGCTGGGCGATGTGCTGGTCTACGGCCCGCTGAAAGATACTCTGGGCTTTGGCAAAGTCCGCGTTGGCTATACGGCCGGCGAAGCAATCGGTCCAGAGATCTTTGAATTCTATCGCTCGCTCGGCATCAACCTGAAACAGCTTTACGGCCAGACCGAAGCGACGGTGTTCATTACCGTGCAGCCTGATGGCGAGGTCCGTGCTGACACCGTCGGTATTCCGGCCCCGGATGTGGAAATCAAGATCGCCGACAATGGTGAGATTTTCTACCGCTCGCCAGGCACGTTTGTAGAATACTACAAAAACCCTGAAAGCACCGCTGATACCAAGGATGCCGAGGGTTGGGTAGCCACCGGAGATGCGGGGTTCTTTGAAGAAAACTCGGGTCATTTGCGGATCATCGACCGGGCCAAGGACGTTGGAAAAATGGTTGATGGCAGCATGTTTGCGCCCAAGTTTGTCGAGAACAAGCTGAAGTTCTATCCGGACATTCTGGAGGCGGTGCTGTTTGGCAATGGCAAGGACCGTTGCGTGGCCTTCATCAACATCGACCTGACGGCGGTGGGCAATTGGGCGGAACGCAACAACATCGCCTATGCCTCGTATCAGGAACTGGCTGGCCATCCCAAAGTGCTGCAGAGCATTGCTGGTCATGTATCGGCGGTCAACAAATCAGTGGCCGAGGATCCGATGTTGTCGGGCTGCCAGGTGCACCGCTTTGTGGTGCTGCACAAAGAACTGGACGCGGATGACGGTGAGATGACCCGCACTCGCAAAGTGCGTCGCCGTATTGTCGAAGAGAAATTCGCTGACATCATTGCGGCGCTCTATGACGGCTCACAGCAGATCTCGACCACCACCGAGGTGACTTATGAAGACGGCCGCAAGGGCTCGATCAGCGCCACCTTGAGTATTGGCGACGCGCTGGTAGTGCCGGTGGCCGCGCAGAAGGTGGCTGCAGAGTGAGCATCGCAGGGACGGGAGCCGCTTTGCGGCACATTGAAGCCTCCGGCGGAGGTATTTCTGACAAGAAGAAGGGTGCGGTGTCGTGAAAGATATGCAGGACGGATATACCACCGCAGATGGTCGCAAAATCGGCGGCGTGGTGATGGAGATGAAGAACATCACCCTGCGATTTGGCGGTGTGGTAGCGATCGAGAACATTAGTTTCGATATCCGCGAGGGCGAGATCCGCGCCATTATCGGCCCCAACGGCGCCGGTAAGTCGTCGATGCTGAACGTGATCTCGGGGTTTTATATCCCGTCCGAGGGTGAGGTTTGGTATCGCGGCGAAAAGCGGCCGCAGATGCGTCCTTATAAAGTTGCGCAACAAGGTATCGCGCGCACCTTTCAGAACATTGCTTTGTTCGAGGGTATGAGCGTGCTGGACAATGTGATGACCGGGCGGCTGGGACATATGAAGTCTGGCCTTTTTGCCCAGGCGCTGTGGAAGGGCAAAGCCGAGGCCGAGGAAGTTGTTAACCGCGAAGTGGCGGAGAAGGTCATTGATTTTCTGGAAATTCAGCATATCCGCAAAACGCCTGTTGGGCGCTTGCCTTACGGGTTGAAAAAGCGGGTGGAACTGGCGCGTGCCCTAGCGGCGGAGCCAAAACTGCTGCTGCTGGACGAGCCGATGGCTGGCATGAATGTCGAGGAAAAAGAGGACATGAGCCGCTTTATCCTGGATGTGAACGATGAATTTGGCACCACCATCACCTTGATCGAACACGATATGGGCGTGGTGATGGATCTGTCCGACCGCGTGGTGGTGATGGATTACGGTAAGAAAATTGGCGACGGCACGCCGGACGAAGTGCGCAACAATCAGCAAGTGATTGATGCCTATCTGGGGGTGTCGAATGACTGATTTTCTGACAGACATAACAGGGGGCTATGATGCCTGATCAGTTTCTTTTTGCCACCGAAGTGTTCATCAACGGGCTGATGTCCGGCGTACTCTATGCCTTGGTCGCACTTGGCTTTGTATTGATCTACAAGGCCTCCGGAATTTTCAACTATGCCCAGGGTGTTATGGCGCTGTTTGCGGCGATGACGCTGGTTGGGATCATGGATGGCCAGGTGCCGTTCAGCCATATCATCAACTCGGTGTTTGGCACCAATGTGCATCATTTTGGCTGGCATGTGCCGGCGATGCTGGCGATCTTGCTGACGGCCGGGGTGATGGTCTTGTTTGCCTGGTTGGTGCAACGCTTGGTGATGCGCCATCTGGTGGGGCAGGAACCGATCATCCTGTTTATGGCGACCATTGGCCTGGCCTACTTCCTCGAAGGCGTTTCGGACCTGATGTGGGGCTCTGAAATCAAGAAACTGGATATCGGCCTGCCGCAGGGTGGCTCGTTCTGGATTGAGGACATGACCGCCGGGCTGGGCAGTGACAACTTCTACGGCTTCTTTATCGACAATCTCGACATGGTCGCCACCGTGGTTGCGGCGCTGCTGGTGACCGGGCTGGTGCTGTTTTCGCAATACACCAAACAGGGTCGCGCCATGCGGGCTGTAGCGGATGATCACCAGGCGGCCCTGTCGGTTGGTATCTCGCTGAACTTTATCTGGGTGCTGGTGTGGTCGGTGGCCGGCTTTGTGGCGCTGGTTGCTGGCATCATGTGGGGCACCAAGTCGGGGGTGCAGTTCTCTCTGTCGCTGATCGCGCTCAAGGCGCTGCCGGTGCTGATGCTGGGTGGCTTTACCTCGATCCCCGGAGCGATTGTCGGCGGCTTGATCATCGGTGTCGGCGAGAAAATGTTTGAGTTTGCCATTGGTCCACTGGTTGGCGGCGCTACTGAGAACTGGTTTGCCTATGTGCTGGCGCTGCTGTTCCTGGTGTTTCGTCCGCAGGGTCTGTTTGGGGAGAAGATCATTGAAAGGGTTTAACGCCAGCCTGATCTTCGCCGCACATTTGTCCGGGTCCAGCGAACACACGAAACAAAAAGACGCAGCGGGTCTAGCCCGCGCACAGAAACAGGGGAGCATCTAAGACATGTTCTATCGTGAAGCCGGAGATTTCAAAACCTCCTATGAACAGGACAATCAGACCTTTCCGATCAAGTTTGACCGGTATCGGTACTACGTGGTTCTGGCGATTGCCTTTTTGGTGGTGCCCTTTGTGATCAATGATTACTGGGCCAACGCAATCCTGCTGCCGTTTCTGATCTATGCCATTGCCTCGATCGGGCTGAACATTCTGGTCGGCTATGCCGGGCAAGTCAGCCTTGGTACCGGTGGCTTCATGGCCGTGGGCGCCTATGCCTGCTACAAGTTGATGACCGCGATGCCCGAGGTGTCGATGTTCATTCACGTGCTGATAGCGGGAGGCATCACTGCCGGAGTCTGCGTGATTTTTGGCCTGCCTAGCCTGCGGATCAAGGGCTTCTATCTGGCGGTGGCAACACTGGCGGCGCAGTTCTTTCTGGTCTGGCTGTTCAACCGCGTGCCGTGGTTCTACAACTACTCTGCTTCGGGACAGATCAGCGCACCTGAACGCGATGTGTTTGGCATTTTGATCACCGGTCCCAATGCTCCAGCCTGGGCCACCTACATGTTCAGCCTGATTTTCCTGACCTTCTGTGCGCTGGTCGCCCGCAATTTGACCCGCGGCACCATTGGCCGCAGCTGGATGGCGATCCGCGACATGGACATCGCCGCTGAAATCATCGGGGTGAACCCGCTGAAGGCCAAGCTGACTGCCTTTGCGGTATCGGGTTTCTTCATCGGCATTTCAGGCGCGCTGTTCTTCTCGGTCTATCTGGGCGCGGTTGAAGTTGGCGAGGCCTTTGGTATCTCAAAATCATTCCTGGTATTGTTCATGGTGATCATTGGCGGGCTGGGCTCAATCTTTGGCTCCTTTGCCGGGGCGGCGTTTCTGGTGCTGCTGCCGGTGGTGCTGAAAGTTGTCGGTGTTGATGTGCTGGGCTGGCCCACGGATATCGTGGCGCATTTCCAGCTGGTTATCGTTGGCGCCCTGATCATTGTGTTCCTGATCATGGAACCACACGGGTTGGCGCAGTTGTGGCGTGTCGCCAAGGAAAAATTACGACTTTGGCCTTTCCCGCACTAGCGGGGCAGGCACCTGAGCTGCGAGGGGAATAATAAGATCAAACCCTCGTTTTTATCCACATCGGATAAACCCATGGGAGGATTAAAACCGATGAAATTGAAACTGACCACACTGGCGCTGAGCGCCTTGATGGCCGCTGGCCCCGCGATGGCGGATCTGGTATTTCCATCGCTGAGCTATCGTACCGGCCCTTATGCGGCTGGCGGCATCCCTTTCGCGGATGGCTATGCTGACTACTTCACCCTGCTGAACGAGCGTGACGGTGGCATCGGCGGCGTGATGACCAACCTGATCGAATGTGAGACCGGCTATAACACTGAAAAAGGTGTGGAATGCTACGAGTCCACCAAGGGCGAAGGCGCGCTGGTCTATCAACCTCTGTCGACCGGTATCACCTATCAGCTGATCCCCAAAGTGACCGCAGACGGCATTCCGATGCACACCATGGGTTACGGTCGGACCTCGGCTGCCAACGGCGAAGTGTTCTCGAACGTCTTTAACTATCCGGCCAACTACTGGAACGGTGCGTCGGGCGTTGTGAACTATCTGCTTGAGCTCAACGATGGTGACATCAAGGGTAAAAAGCTGGCGTTGGTCTATCACAACTCCGCTTACGGCAAAGAACCAATCCGTACCCTGGAAGAGTTGGCCGAAAAGCACGGCTTTGAGCTAAGCCTTCTGCCAGTTGACCACCCCGGTCAGGAACAGAAAAGCCAGTGGCTGCAGATCCGCCGCGAGCGTCCGGATTATGTGACCATGTGGGGCTGGGGCGTGATGAACCAGGTTGCCATTCAGGAAGCCGCCAACATCCGCTTCCCGATGGAAAACTTCATCGGTGTCTGGTGGTCCGGTGCCGAGCATGACGTGATGTCGGCTGGCGACGCGGCCAATGGCTATAAGGCGCTGACCTTCCACAATGTTGGTCGCGACTTCCCGGTCTTCCACCACATTCAGAAATACGTTGTGGATACTGGCAAGGCAGCAGGCGCTGGCGACCAGATCGGCACAGTGCTGTATAACCGTGGCATGTACGCCGCGATGCTGGCCGCCGAAGCTGTGAAAACAGCTCAGGCAATCCACGGTACAGCCGACATTGATGCATCCATGATGCGCGATGGTATGGAAGCCTTGGAAATGAATGAAGCCAAGATGACTGATCTGGGCATGCCCAATTTTGGTCCAACCTTCAATGTGTCCTGTGAAAACCATGGTGGCCCTGGCCTGGTTGGTGTGACCCAATGGGACGCTGGCAGTCAGACTTGGTCGATGATCTCTGACTTTAAAGCAACAGATGGTGACGTGATTGGCGCGCTGGTTTCCGAAGATTCCGGTGCCTATGCAACAGAAAACAAGATCACACCAAACTGTGGCTAAAACTGACAGGCCCCAGAACTTTCTCTGGGGCCATTCAACACCGGTGCGGCGGTTCGCTGCCGCACCACACTCCGCCAAGAGAACCGGGATCTAACCCGGGACGAATGAGGACAAGTTCTGATGCTGGATGCAGCCAATACAACCGATGTACAGACCGAGACCCTGCTTGAGATCAACAATATCGAGGTGATCTACAATCACGTGATCCTGGTGCTGAAAGGCGTCAGCCTGACGGTCCCCAAAGGCGGCATTATTGCCCTGCTGGGTGGCAACGGCGCGGGCAAGACCACCACTCTTAAGGCGATCTCGAACCTGTTGCTGTCGGAACGGGGTGAGGTGACCAAAGGGTCGATCAAATACCGTGGCCAGAACGTGCATGGGTCTGACCCGGCTGATCTGGTGCGCCAGGGGGTGATCCAAGTGATGGAGGGCCGCCATTGTTTTGAACACTTGACGGTCGAGGAAAACCTGCTGACCGGCGCCTATACTCGCACCGATGGCAAGGCCAATGTCGCCGCCGACCTAGAGATGGTTTATAACTATTTCCCCCGTCTGAAAGACCGCCGTAAATCGCAGGCTGGCTATACCTCGGGCGGCGAACAGCAAATGGTTGCCATGGGCCGCGCGCTCATGAGCCGCCCTGAAACCGTGCTGCTGGACGAGCCGTCGATGGGTTTGGCGCCGCAGCTGGTGGAACAGATTTTTGAGATCGTGAAATCGATCAACGAACAGGAAGGCGTGACCTTCTTGCTGGCCGAACAGAACACCAATATGGCGCTAAAATATGCCCACTACGGCTACATTCTGGAATCCGGCCGCGTCGTGATGGACGGCCCCGCAGACGAGCTGCGCGAAAACCCCGATGTAAAAGAATTCTACCTGGGCATATCTGAAGAGGGCCGTAAGTCCTTCCGCGATGTGCGCTCATATCGTCGCCGCAAGCGGTGGCTCAGTTAATGGATACCAGTGCTGAAATGACTTTTTTTGACACGCTTGAAACCCGGTCTGCGGATGAACGGGCCACGGCACAGCTGGATGCTCTGCGTCAGCAGATTACCCGTGCGCGCGCCGCCAAGAACGCCTGCAATCTTGATGGCCCCGACGTGCAGGATTTTGCGGATCTGGCGCAATATGCGGTTCTGCGTAAGTCGGATCTAAGCAAGTGGCAAAAAGAAAATCCGCCATTTGGTGGCATCGCAGTGTCCAACGTCGCGCATGTGTTCCAGTCGCCCGGCCCAATCTATGAGCCCGGTGGCATCACCCACGACTGGTGGCGCATGGGCCGGTTCCTGCATGCCTGCGGCATTGGTGCGGGCGACGTGGTGCAGAACTGCTTTGGCTATCACTTGACTCCGGCTGGAATGATCTTTGAAAGCGGCGCACGCGCTGTTGGTGCAACCGTTCTTCCAGCAGGCACAGGACAGACCGAATTGCAGGTTACAGCGGCCCGCGATGTCGGCGCTACCGCCTATGCTGGCACGCCGGATTATCTGAAGGTGATCCTCGACAAAGCAGACGCCATGGGGATCAAGCTGAACTTCTCTAAGGCAGCCGTGGGCGGCGGGGCATTGTTCCCCAGCCTGCGTCAGGAATACGCTGATCGTGGCATCGCCTGCCTGCAGTCTTATGCCACCGCTGATCTGGGTAATATTGCTTATGAAAGCTCAGCGATGGACGGGATGATCGTCGACGAAAAGGTCATCGTTGAAATTGTCACGCCCGGCACTGGAACGCCAGTTGCACCGGGCGAGGTCGGCGAGGTTGTAGTGACCACACTGAACCCCGACTACCCGCTGATCCGCTTTGCCACTGGCGATCTGAGTGCTGTCATGCCGGGCGTCAGCCCCTGTGGCCGCACCAACATGCGGATCAAAGGCTGGATGGGCCGTGCGGACCAGACCACCAAGATCAAAGGCATGTTTGTGCGGCCCGAACAGGTGGCGGCACTGGTAGCCAAACATGATGAGGTCACCAAGGCCCGCATCATTGTGCGCCGCGAAGGTGAAATGGATGCAATGACCGTGCAGATCGAGTCGCCCGGCGGCGATGAAATCTCTTACGGACGTTCGGTGATCGAGGTGCTGAAGCTGAAAGCCAAAGTTGAGATAGTGGGGCCCGGGGACCTGCCCAAAGACGGGTTGGTAATCGAGGATCAACGCAAATACGATTGATCCGCCTAAGTTCCGCAAAACTAGCCCCGATTGCTTAACCGCATTTGGGGCTTTTTGCTTTTCCGTGCCTTTCGATCTGGAGTTTCCGACTAAAATGATCGCATAACAAGGCAGCAAAAAACAACGTCGGACCTATCCAGCCGTGAGTGATACCCAAGCCTATGCTCCCAAAGGCAGCCGCCGTGGCAACAAGGGCGGCAGCCGTTTATTGTCGTCCCTGGCCTGGACTGTGGCGTTGGCCTGTCTGTTGCCAATGGTGGCGGTGTTTCTGGCGGCGGTGACCGGCGGCACTGACACTGTCTCGCATCTGATGCAAACTGTGCTGCCGCGCTATACCGGCACCACGATTGTGCTGGTGTTTCTTGTGGCAGTGGGAACTTTTGCGATCGGGGTGGGCGCCGCTTGGCTGGTGACAATGACCCGCTTCCCGGGGGTGCGGTTCTTCGAGATGGCACTGATCCTGCCGCTGGCCTTTCCGGCCTATGTGCTGGCTTATGCCTATACATTTATACTTGATCACCCCGGCATCGTGCAAACCACTCTGCGACAGGTCACTGGCTGGGGGCCGCGCGACTATTGGTTCCCCGAAATCCGCTCGACCGCAGGGGCTGCCCTGATGCTGGTGTTGGTGCTCTACCCCTATGTGTACCTGCTGGCGCGGGCGGCATTCCTACAGCAAAGCTCGGGCGCCTTTTTGGCGGCAAGGGCTTTGGGCAATACGTCGTGGCAGGCGTTCTGGAGGGTCAGCCTACCGATGGCGCGCCCAGCGATTGCCTCCGGGGTGCTGCTGGCGATTATGGAGACCATCGCTGATTTTGGCACCGTGTCCTATTTTGGCGTGCAAACCTTTGCCACAGGCATCTACACCAGCTGGTTTTCAATGGCGGACCGGGCTGGCGCCGCGCAACTAGCGCTGGTGCTGTTGGGATTTGCACTGACGCTGGCTGTGGTGGAGCGCGTCACCCGAGGCAAAGCACGCTACCATCACGCGGGCAAACAACATGTCAAAATGCCACCCGCCAATTTGCATGGTAGCCAAGCTCTGTTGGCCTGGATCCTCTGCGTCGTTCCGGTGTTGCTGGGCTTTTTGTTGCCAGTGGTAATCCTCGTGAACATGGGGCTGGAGTCCGAGCAGGATCTTTTTAGTCGCCGCTATATTGCCTTGATCCAAAACTCACTGACACTGGCCGCAACAGCAGCACTGTTGACGGTTTGCGCCGCGATCTGCATCGGGTTTTACTTGCGGTTGCAACCCGGCCACCTGGCCTCGGCTGCCGCTTATTCGGCGCGACTGGGCTATGCCGTGCCGGGAGGCGTGATTGCGGTGGGGCTGATGGTGCCTTTTGCCGCCTTCGACAATACGCTGGACGCCTGGATGCGCAGCACTTTTGACATCCGCACTGGGCTGTTGATCACCGGCTCGATTTGGCTGTTGGTGGGTGCCTATATGGTGCGGTTCCTCGCGGCGGCTCTGGGGGCTTATGAAGGTGGTCAAAGCACCGTGCATGCCAATATGGACGCCGCCGCCAGATCGCTGGGGCAGGGTCCGTTTGGCCTGTTGCGCCGGGTGCACCTGCCAATCCTGACCCCAAGCTTGCTGACCGCCCTGCTGATTGTCTTTGTTGATGTGATGAAAGAACTGCCAGCCACCTTGATCATGCGCCCGTTTAACTATGACACGCTGGCGGTGCAGGCCTACCGGCTGGCCTCGGACGAGCGGCTGGAGGGCGCTGCGGTGCCGTCTCTGGTGATCATGGCGGTGGGGCTGCTGCCGGTGATCCTGATTTGCCGTCAGGTCGGACGGCGCAGCTAAACCCGGAAAATGCACATTTTCCGGTCCGGAATTTTTGAAAATTCCGGGTAGGGTTGCGGATGTACGTTTAGCCGCCGCAGGTGTCGCCTTGCTGGATGGGCGGGCAGGGCACCGTGCCGTAGGAACAAAAGACACAACAATCACCCGGCAGGGGTTTTAGCACCGCGCCGCATTTGGTGCAGTCGTAAAACCATTGGCAGGAATCAGATGGCATCTCTTCACGTTGTGCATGGGCACAGTGCGGACAGGTGAGCGTTGAGCTCAGTTCAATTTGCATTTGTCATCCTTACATCCAGCTGATCAGCAGGTCATTGATGGCCGCCTCATTGGCCCAGATCCCCCAGGCCAGCAACGTCATGGCCGTCAGCATTGCCAAAGCCGGCGTTAGTCGGCGCAGCTGATGCCGACGCCAGGCAACACCCCAGGACAGCGCGGTCATGACGGCAGCTATCGAAATGAAGAGCGGGGCCCAGGTTGTGGCGCGGGCAAAAAATGCCATCCAACCGCCTCCAACCCCCAATATCATCAGGCTCATCGGTAAGATGCAGCAACTGGCCACGCCAATGGCGGCAAGACTGGACATAAAAGCGGGTTTAATCACGGCATCTTGTCCCAGCTGGTTGAAGGGCTGCGCTATCTTGCAAGCTATAGCCCCTACAGGAGCAAGAGGAGATTTGGAGTGGTCACAATTGGTGAAGCTGCCCGCCGCAGCGGCGTCGGCATCGAGCTGATCCGCTATTACGAGCGAACCGGGGTGGTGGCAGGCCCAGAGCGCAGTCCCGCAGGTCGGCGACAATATAATGCTGACGAGATCCATGCCCTGCGGTTCATCCGCCGGTGCCGGGATTTGGGGTTTTCGCTGGCCGAAGCCAAATCCCTGCTTGGCCTTGCCTCGTCAACAGGGCTGGCCTGTGGTGAGGCCCAGTCAGTAGGGCAACATCACCTGAAGGGCATCCAGAAAAAGATCTGTGACTTGCAGCAGATGGAGGCAGCTATGGTGCAGCTGATGCGACCCTGCCATTCGGGGCAACAAGACTGTTCAATGCTGGAGACACTGCTGCAGGGATCGGAAAGCGACTGGCCACCTCAGGACAGGTGTTTGAACATATAGGTGGTAGGCTCATAAATCTCTTCTGACGGATGACGGCAAAATCCCGGGATCTCACCAGCCACCTGAAACCCCAGATTTTCGTACAGATGTTGCGACGGATCTCCGGACCGGGTGTCGAGCACCAGCAGTTGCTTGCCACGCAGCCTCGCCTCAGTTTCCAGCGCCGCCATCAGCGCGCGCGCCAGCCCGGACCGGCGCGCTGACGGGTGAACCAGAAGCTTTGCCACATCAGCCCGATGGGGTTGGTTGGGCGGCAGTCCCAGACCCAGTTGCACCGTGCCTCTTATCCGATTGCCCAGGTAGGCCGCGAACAACACGCTGTCGCCGGACCGGACAGCAGGAAAGATCTTAGTCTGCCAGAACTCTGATGCCTCCTTGGGTGAAAAGGGTTGGATAAAGCCGACACTGGCTCCGGCTTGCACGGTTAAATGTAGAATTTCGGCTAGGTCTGGCAGGGCAGCAGGCAGGACGGCATCCGCCAATGGGGCAATATCAAAAGCCATTTAAAATTCATCTCCTCGATCCAGTGTTAGGCATGAAAGAGGAGGCCGCGATCCAACACCAGTGCAAACGCAAACAAGGCGCGGAGAACTCCGCGCCTTGCCTGAATTTTAAGCGTACCAAGAGGGGGGAAGGATTATTCCCAGCCAACCTGGTTAAAGATCTTTTGTGCCTCTGGGATGTTGCCAGCCACTTCGGTCAGGCTCACGTCATCCGGCTTGAACAGGCCCAAAGCAGCAATGCTAGGGGACAGTGCGACGCCCGGAACGGCGGGGTATTCGTCGTTACCAGCCGAGAAATACTGCTGCGCCTGATCGCTGGCTAGGTACTCGAGGAATTTCACCGCGTTATCTTTGTTCGGAGCATGAGCCGCAATGCCAGCGCCGGACAGGTTCACATGCGCGCCTTCGGCGTCCTGCGACGGGAAGATCCAGCCGATCATGTCACGCTCAGCCGACAGGCCTTTGACGTCTTTGCGGATTGAGCGGGCAAAGTAATAGGTGTTGGCGACCGCAATCTCACATTCGCCCGACACGATACCGCGCATCTGGTCGGTGTCACCGCCTTGCGGTGAACGGGCCATATTGGCGACCACACCCTCGGCCCACTTGGTGGCAACCTTAGACCCATGGTGGGTCACGATCGACGCCAGCAGAGTCTGGTTATAGGTATTGGTAGATGAGCGGATGCAGACCTGACCTTTGTACTGCGGGTCGGCCAGATCCAGATAGGTACGAGGCGGATTAGCGACATCAGCCTTGTCATAGAAAATGATCCGGGCGCGCTGCGAGAAGCCAAACCACTGGTTGTCGGCGTCCTGCAGATAAGATGGCACACGAGCCTCGAGCACATCACTGTCGGTGGCCTGCAGAATGCCGGCATTCTTGGCGCGGGACAGACGCGAAGTGTCAACGGTCAGCAGAACATCGGCAGGCGAGTTTGCGCCTTCGGCTTCCATACGGGCGATCAGTTCGTCGGCTTTGCCTTCGATGCGGTTGATGGTGATGCCTGTGGCCTCTTCGAAATCGGAATACAGGCGCTCGTCGGTGTCGTAGTGGCGCGAAGAATACAGGTTTAACTCACCCTCGGCCGCAGCGGAGGTCGCCACAAGCGCGGTCAGAGCTGACGCAATAAAAGTAGAAGATTTCAGCATAACAAGTCCCAACATAATTCATGGAGCGGGAATGTTCCCGACTGTTTTAGTCAATTATCTGATTCGGAGCTGGATGCAAATCTAAACTGACTAAATCACTCAGAAAAGTGAGCGTGGTCTATAATGACATGAACTGAATCGGGATTTTGCGCCAATCAGGTAAAAATGACCTCTCAGAAACTATGATGGAAACACAAAAAAACCGCATCCGAGGATGCGGTTTTCGAAACTCTCTAGCAGTGCTAGATCTTAGCCCTGGCGTGCTTTGAAGCGGGGCTGAGTCTTGTTGATCACGTAAACGCGACCCTTACGACGCACAATGCGGCAATCCCGGTGCCGGTTCTTGAGCGAGCGGAGTGAGTTCTTGACCTTCATGGGTCATCTCCTGTTCTGCGGCGCGAACCAGCGCCTAGGTTACGGGTGTCCTGATCTTGCGATCAAAACAATGAATTCATGGTGGGCACTACAAGGTTCGAACTTGTGACCCCTTCGATGTCAACGAAGTGCTCTACCGCTGAGCTAAGCGCCCATGAATACCTGCGTTTACATCCTGCCCCAAATTAATGGGGCGCGGAGGTCCGCGCCGGTGAAGGGGTCTATAAAAGGAGTCGTGCAGGGGCGCAAGAGCTTTTGACCACAGAAATTTCCGCACTATGATGTTTCTTGAACCCGATGCATTGGAGATAGGATGGCCAAAGCAGCTTTTCACGTGTTTTCCCCAAAGAAACTGCGATCTGGCGTGGTTTTTGCCTCGCCTCACAGCGGTGCAGATTATCCACAGTCCTTTGTTACGCAATCGATTCTGACCCCTCTTCAGCTTCGAAGCTCAGAGGATGCTTTTGTTGACCGGCTGTTTGCCGCAGCACCGGATTATGGTGTGCCCTTTTTGACGGCAGTGGCACCACGTGCTTTTCTCGACCTCAACCGCGCGGTGGACGAACTGGATCCGGCTCTGATCGAAGGGGTGCAGCGCAAGGGGCAAAATCCCCGTATTGCCTCGGGGCTGGGAGTGATTCCACGGGTGGTGGCCCATGGCCGGGTAATTTATCGCGGTAAATTAACGGCGGGCGAGGCACAGGCCCGGATCGATGGCTACTGGCATCCCTATCACTCTGCCTTACAGGATTTGCTGCGGCAGGCGCGGGATCAGTTTGGTCAGGCCATTTTGCTGGATTGCCATTCAATGCCACATGAGGCGATCGACATGATGGGCAAACGTGGGGAGCGATTGCCGGATGTGGTCCTGGGGGATCGATTCGGGGCGGCCGCTGATGCAGAGGTCATGGATAGAATTGAGGCGGCGTTCACAGATGCGGGGCTCAACGTGTCCCGCAATACGCCGTTTGCCGGCGCCTACATTACCCAAGCTTACGGGCGTCCCTCACGCGGGCAGCACGCGGTCCAAGTGGAAATTGATCGGGCACTGTACATGGACGAAGCAACGATAACCCCTAATGAAAATTTCGCTGTATTAAAGGAAATCCTTCGCGGCGTGATTGCCGAGATCTCTCAGATCGGTGAAGAGCAGTTGCCCCTGGCTGCTGAGTAACAAATGGCCAACACGGATTAACGCAGCGCGCGACCCTTGCCGATTGCGTCAGTTCCAAACCGTTTGCGGATTTCATCGGTGGCGCGCTCGGCCTTGGCCCGTTGAACGGCCTGCGGATCCAATAGATCACCGGTAATATCTGCCTGAGTCTCGGGCACCAGATCGGAAATCCCGCATCCCAACAATCGGTAGGGCCCTTGGTTGCCCACTTGGTCCAACAGATCCCGCGCAGTGCGATAGATCACATCAGCCATCTGAGTGGCATCGCGCAGCGAGAGCCGCCGAGTCAGGGCGGAATGATTGGCGCGCTTCAACTTCAGGGTCACCACCCGGCCGGCCATCTGCTTGGCCTTGGCGCGGCCCGATACTTTTTCGGCCAGTCGCCACAGATGCCCGTCCAGCACCTCGATACTGGCAGTGTCCTCATAAAACGTCGTCTCATTTGAAATGGACTTCATCGGCGCATGCGCCGAGACCCGTCGCCGGTCCTCACCGCGCGCCAGATGCCACAACCGATCCCCCATCGAACCAAACCGCGCTCCCAGATCGCGGCGCTCCCAGCGCAGCAGGTCGGCAAATGTTCGGATCCCAGCCTTGTCGAGGCTGACTTGCGCGGCTGGGCCAATGCCCCAAATCAAGCGCACCGGTTTGTCGTGCAGAAAGGCACCGGTTTCAGCCTTACCAATCACCGAAAATCCCCGTGGCTTGTCCAGATCCGAAGCAACCTTGGCGAGAAACTTGTTATGAGACAACCCAATCGAGCCGGTGATCCCCACCTCATCCTTCATCCGTTTCACCAGGCGCGCCAGCATCACTGCTGGCGGTGCGCCGTGCAGCTGCTCGGTGCCGCTGAGGTCCATAAACGCTTCGTCCAGCGACAGCGGCTCAATATCCGGCGTCAGTTCATCCATCAGCGCACGGATCTGGCGTGACGCTTCTACATAGGCAGACATCCGCGGTTTGATCACCACCGCATCCGGGCAGAGTTTCAGGGCCTGGAACATCGGCATTGCCGAGCGGACACCGCGAATACGCGCTACGTAACAGGCGGTCGACACCACGCCGCGCTTGCCGCCGCCAATGACCACCGGCTTGTCGGCCAGTTCCGGATTGTCGCGTTTTTCGACACTGGCGAAAAAGGCGTCGCAGTCCATATGCGCGATGGAGAGCGAAAACAACTCGTCGTGCACTTTGATTCGCGGGCTGCCGCAGTGCGGACAGCGCCGTGATGGGGCGATCTGGCTTAGGCAATCTCGGCATAAGGCGGGCATGGCGGCGCTTTTCTGGGCTGGCAGGGGGGCCAGTGTAACCTGTCGGCTGGGTATTGTCTTTATACCGCGACCGCGCCATTCATATGCCATGACGTTCAGAGGTGCAAAACTAGCGTTGTTTTTGGGGCGCGATTTGGTGGTCATTTTGCGTGATGACTTCCCGGATATCCCTTATCCGGGCCATTGGGATCTGCCCGGTGGTGGCCGCGAGGGTGGCGAGACCCCGGCGCAATGTGCGCTGCGTGAAACTCATGAAGAGATCGGCCTTCAGCTGCGCGAACAAGATTTGGTTTGGTCACGAGAGTACAGCCGTCCCAGCGGTCAGATGTGGTTCTTTGTCATGCATCAGCCAAGATCAATGGCCGAACAAATCCAATTTGGCTCCGAAGGACAGTGCTGGAAGCTGATGTCCCCAGCCGAGTATTGTGCGCACCCACTGGCGGTGCCGCATTTCACCGATCAGGTGAATGACTATTTGCGCGAGACTGGAAACTGACCCTCCAAGAAAAAACCCCCCGCTGCTGAGGCGGGGGCTAGGTAACGAACCTCAGGAAGAGAGCCCGTTAGGGGAGTGTCTTGAGGTATTATTCTGCTACTTTTTTGAAATCTCAAAGTATGGAATACCCGCAACTCATATTGAGCATCAAAAATGTGCCTTTGCCGGCACAGAGACAATTTGGCGCGGTTTGCGGCCTTGGGCCCGAATTTTTGTTTAATATAAAGTGCTTGACGCGACGTCAGCTCTACTTGCGGGTGAACCACCTATTAAGCTGTGTTGAGGTCGCGCCAAGTTTTTATTTTGCACTAAAATTGGGCGAAATGGCTGCCCCCAATTGGATAGCCGATTTTTGTGCCATTTAGCCTCGGTTCAAAGCACTGGGCTGAGGGCTTTTCATTTCATCCAGAATGGCCTGCGCAGCAGCCCGTGGATCCTTGGCCTGCCAGATAGGTCGGCCCACCACGATGTGATCAACGCCATCCGCGATGGCATTCGCCGGGGTTGCGACGCGCTTCTGGTCCCCCAGATCCGCTCCTGCAGGACGTACGCCAGGCGTTACGATCAACCGTCCCTCGGCTTCGGGCAGGGCGCGGATCAGCGCGGCCTCTTGTGGTGAGGCAATGACGCCGTCGGCGCCAGCGGCAAAGGCATTGCCGGCCCGTTCCAGAACCAGATCCTTGATCGCGCCATCTTTGATCAGCGCACCGTCCAGATCCTGCCGATCCAGCGAAGTCAGGATGGTCACCGCCAGGATCTTCATATCCTTGCCCGCAGCGCCTTCTTTGGCCGCTTTAACCACATAGGGGTCGCCGTGTACGGTCAGGAAATCGAGATCAAACTGCGCCAGCCCGCGCACTGCGTTCTCCACCGTGGCGCCAATGTCGAACAGCTTCATGTCCAGGAAAATGCGCTTGCCCATTTCGTGCTTCAGCTCGTTAGCCAGCGCCAGCCCTCCGCCGGTCAGCATGCCTAGGCCAATTTTATAGAACGACACAGCGTCCCCCAGTTGCTCGGCCAGCTGCAGGCCTTGCACGGCGTTGGGGACATCCATTGCAACAATCAAGCGGTCGTCGGACATGGGGAAAGCTCCGGTTTTGATGAGGTCGCGCCTGTTTATGGTCACCAGCACGGCAGTACAAGGGGCTAGGGCTTGCTGTAAATCCACCGCATGTCCGGGCTTTCCGTGCAGTACATATGTACCCAGATGTAACAATGCTGGAACAGCGCCAGCACCAGTGCATTCCACGATCCAAACAGCAGCGCGATGCCCCACAGACCCAGGAAAGCGACGCCATACATGCCGTTCGAGGTGTATTTGAAAACCCCCTCGCTCACCAATGGCAGCGCTGCAATCTCGTCGCGAAAGTGATCACCGCCCAGGGCGCGCAGAATGGTGAAGTGAACAATGACCGAATGCAGCGCCCAGACGGATGCCGCCAACAACACAGTGCCAAACAGAATTTCAGGCGCGCGATAGTTTGTGATGGCGGTGGTATCAGCCCACGCCGCCATAATCAGACTCAGCGGACGCGCCACCAATAGCGGCATAAAGATCAACCGCCAGACCACCATATCACGGTCCCCCAGCCAGCGGCTCAGCAGGTTGCGGTGCAGTTGCAGGCGAAAGACCAGCGCGACAATGATTTGATGCACCACCGCCAGGGCAATCGACAGTGTGGCCCAACCGGTAGAGCTGAGCCCCAATAGGCGCGGTGCATCCTGCGGTGACACTAGCAGCGACATCGCCCCGGCGGACAGCATAACTGCAAATCCCAAATGCTGCGGTTGACCCTCGAACAGATCTTGCCAGCTGCTAGTGGCGCGTATGTCATCCAGGCGGCTCATTGCGTCAGTATCGCCTGTAATACCGATTTGTCGACGAAATTTGAGAGTTTAGTCGTGCATAAGGTGATCGGCGAGCCGCAGTTCCTGTCGGCCCGAGCGGAATTCGGGCATCCGGCGCAATTGCCGCTCGGCCTCATCGACAAAACCCAGGCGACGCGATGCTGCATCGCCTTCGCGGGGTAGATTGATCTGGCAAAACAGGCTGACCGTGCGGTCCCTCAGCGACAATGCCACATTGGCGCAGTGCCGCGCGCAGTTGGAGTCATAATGGTACTGAGTAATCTCGATGTTGGTGACAAGCATAGTGATCTCCGGTTTCGACAGGTTCAAATTGTCCTGAAATGGCGGCGGAACTGTGACCGGGATGGGGAACAAACAAGATTGATCTGCGTAAGTGAAATTCTCATCATTTCCGAGCACTATACCTCTTGAAGAGGCGGCGAGGCCTCCCACATTGATGTTGAGGCCCAAACCGGGGCGTGCCGCCAAGCGGGCGTTTCATATTACCGGGCGCTTTTAAAAGGAGAGATAGATGGACTTGAATAAGTTCACCGAGCGGGCACGGGGTTTTGTGCAGGCTGCTCAGACCATTGCCCTGCGGGAAGACCACCAGCGACTGGTGCCCGAGCATATTCTAAAAGCCTTGATGGACGACGATCAGGGGCTGGCCAGCAATTTGATCAGCCGCGCTGGCGGCGTGCCATCACGCGTGGTCGAATCGCTGGAAACCGCACTGTCGAAACACTCTAAGGTGAGTGGTGACGCCAGCCAGATCTATCTGGACAGCCAAACCGCCAAGGTCCTGGCCGAGGCTGAGAAACTCGCCTCCAAGGCCGGTGACAGCTTTGTTCCGGTTGAGCGCGTCCTGATGGCGCTGTGTATGGTGAAATCCAAAGCCAAGGTTGCGCTGGATGCCGGGGGTGTCACCGCACAAAAGCTGAACGAGGCAATCAATGACATTCGCAAAGGCCGCACCGCCGACAGTGCCAGCGCCGAAGAAGGCTATGATGCACTGAAGAAATACGCCCACGATTTGACCGAGGCCGCACGCGAAGGCAAAATCGACCCAATCATTGGCCGTGACGAAGAAATCCGCCGCGCCATGCAGGTCTTGTCGCGCCGCACCAAGAACAACCCGGTGCTGATCGGTGAACCCGGCGTAGGCAAAACCGCCATCGCCGAGGGAATGGCCCTGCGTATCGTTAACGGCGATGTGCCCGAATCCCTGCGCGACAAACAACTGCTGTCGCTCGACATGGGCGCGTTGATTGCCGGTGCCAAATATCGCGGCGAGTTCGAAGAGCGGCTCAAGGCCGTATTGACCGAGGTCACCGAGGCCGCTGGCGAAATCCTGTTGTTCATCGATGAAATGCACACGCTGGTTGGCGCTGGCAAAGGCGATGGCGCCATGGACGCCGCCAACTTGATCAAACCGGCGCTGGCGCGCGGTGAGCTGCACTGTATCGGCGCCACCACACTGGATGAGTACCGCAAATACGTTGAAAAAGACGCGGCTCTGGCCCGTCGGTTCCAGCCGGTTGTCATCAGCGAGCCCACGGTCGAGGACACCATCTCGATCCTGCGCGGTATCAAGGAAAAATACGAACTCCACCACGGCGTGCGTATCTCGGACGCGGCGCTGGTTGCTGCGGCAACCTTGTCGAACCGTTATATCACCGACCGTTTTCTGCCGGACAAAGCCATCGATCTGATGGACGAGGCCGCCAGCCGTTTGCGGATGGAAGTCGACAGCAAACCCGAAGAACTGGACCAGCTCGACCGTCAGATCCTGCAGATGCAGATCGAAGGCGAAGCCCTGCGTATGGAAGATGATGCCGCCTCCAAGGATCGTCTGGAAACGCTGGAACTGGACCTGGCCGACCTGCAAGAACGCAGCGCTGAGATGACGGCGCAGTGGCAGGCCGAACGGGACAAGTTGGCCGGTGCCCGCGACATCAAGGAACTGCTGGAAAAAGCCCGCGCCGAACTGGAAATCGCCAAACGCGAAGGCAATCTCGCCAAGGCGGGCGAGCTGTCCTATGGCGTCATCCCCGAGCTGGAAAGGCAATTGGCCGGTGCCGAGGGCCGCGAAGACAGTGAGCGGTTGGTCGAAGAAGCCGTGCGCCCGGAACAGATTGCCGCTGTGGTCGAGCGCTGGACCGGGATCCCGACCTCCAAAATGCTCGAAGGCGACCGCGAGAAACTGCTGCGGATGGAGGACGAGTTGCATGGCCGCGTCATTGGCCAGCACGATGCCGTCACCGCCGTCGCCAACGCCGTGCGCCGTGCCCGCGCCGGGTTGAACGACGAAGGCCGTCCGCTCGGTTCGTTCCTGTTTCTCGGGCCAACTGGTGTTGGTAAAACAGAACTGACTAAGGCCGTCGCCGAATTCCTGTTCGACGACGAACACGCCATGCTGCGCATCGACATGTCGGAATACATGGAGAAACACTCGGTCGCCCGTCTGATCGGCGCGCCTCCGGGCTATGTCGGCTATGACGAAGGTGGTGCCTTGACCGAAGCCGTGCGCCGTCGCCCCTATCAGGTGGTGCTGTTTGACGAGGTTGAAAAGGCGCACCCGGATGTCTTCAACGTGCTGTTGCAGGTGCTGGATGACGGTGTGCTGACCGATGGGCAGGGCCGCACCGTCGACTTCAAGCAAACGCTGATCGTGCTGACCTCGAACCTTGGTGCGCAGGCGCTTAGCCAATTGCCCGAAGGCGCAGATGCATCTGATGCGCGGAGTGACGTGATGGAGGCCGTGCGCGGTCACTTCCGGCCCGAGTTCCTGAACCGTCTGGACGAGACCATCATCTTTGACCGTCTCAAGCGCGAGGACATGGACGGCATTGTCGACATCCAGCTGGCCCGGCTGATCAAACGTCTGGCCGAGCGCAAGATCATGCTGGAGCTGGACGACGACGCCAAGACCTGGTTGGCGGACGAGGGTTATGACCCAGTGTTCGGTGCCCGCCCGCTGAAGCGGGTGATCCAACGCGCGCTGCAAAACACGCTGGCGGAAATGCTGCTGGGCGGCGACGTCAAAGACGGTGACACCGTTCCGGTCTCGGTCGGGCCCGAGGGGTTGATCATCGGCGGCCGCCTCGGCGCCACCACCCGTCCCAAACCGGACGACGCGG
>MAAY01000071.1:25552-25847 GCA_002162795.1 Rhodobacterales bacterium 56_14_T64 | reverse complement strand
AGCCCGAGGAGGATTCTCTGGCTGATGTGCTGGGTAGTTTGGCGGAACCGGACGAAGCGGCGACACCAGAAGACAGTATAGATGACATTCTGGGTGGCTTGGGTGATTTGGACAACCCAGAGCCGGAAGAACCTGTGGACGCTGGTGGGTTGGATGACCTGCTGGGGGATCTGGCTGCCGCCGATGACGCTCAACCGAGCGACGATACAGGGGCCGGGGAACTGGATGATCTGCTAGGTGACCTGTCGGATGATGAGGGTGGTGACGATCTGGATGAGTTGTTTGCGGGCCTGGA
>MAAY01000071.1:0-25496 GCA_002162795.1 Rhodobacterales bacterium 56_14_T64 | reverse complement strand
ATCTGGACGGGGGCGGCGATGAAGATTTGGCAGAAACAGTCGACTTGGCGCCTGATGACACCCCCGACGCAGCTGAGATTGATCTGGATGATTTGCTGGGGGATCTGACCGATGACGAGGATGGCGATGATCTGGATGGGTTGCTGTCAGGACTGGAGGATGATGCCGCCGATGAGGTTGCACCAGACGACGGTGATGACCTGGACGACTTATTGGGGGATCTGACCGGGGACGACAGCGACTTGGATGCACTGCTGGGTGATGACGCGACGGACGATGATGATGATCTGGATCTGGACGACCTGCTGGGCGGGTTGGATGATGGTGGTGATGAGTCTGGTGTTGATCTGGACGACTTGCTGGGGGATCTGGACGGTGATGATGACACTACCGCGACCGCTGCTCCGGATGGGGTGACCCAGACGGAGGATCCCGAGTTTGCCTATGGCACCATGAGTGCGGATCGGCCTGAGCCGAAAAAACTGGAGCGCAAGCGGTTCCGGTTGGCAATCTTGGGCGATTTCTCAGGCCGAGCCGCCAAGGGGTTGATCGAGACTGGCGATGATCTGGCCGCGCGCAAGGCGGTGATATTGGACCCTGATACCGTTGAGGATGTGATCGAGAGCTTTGCCACCGAATTGTTGCTGCCGATTGGCAAAGATGGCGCGGCAATGGTGGTAAAGCTGGGTGAGTTGGACGCTCTGCACCCAGACGAGCTGTATGAAAACGTTGAACTGTTTTCGGAATTGGTTGGTCTGCGCAAACAATTGCAAAGCGGCGTGACGGCGGATCATGCGGCCAAGACCTTGCGCGCTTGGGGCGAGACATTCGGTACCCGCGTCAAACCTCCGAAACTGCGATCTGGCGGTAACGCGATACCGGCTGATCGTCGGCTCAGCGCCTTTCAACAGCTGATTGGAGATTCTGAAAACCAGTTGGGAGAGGCCTCTCCGGTGCAGGACCTGCTGGCTCGTGTGGTTGGCCCGCATATCCGGGCGCTGCCTGATGCGGATGTGACCGCGATGATGGGCGCGGTGGATGCGGCGCTGTCGGATGCGATGCGTATGGTACTGCACCACCCCGAGTTCCAATCGCTTGAGGCGCAATGGCGTACGCTGGACCTAATTGCCCGCTCGGTTGAGGTCGACGATTCGTTGGAAGTGATGTTGTACGACATCTCAGCCGAGGAATTGGCGGCGGATCTGGCCACGGTCGACGACTTGACCGAGAGCGGATTTGTGAAACTGCTGACGGGTGAACCGCTGGATGAGGAAAACGGCCGCGGAGGCTATTCGGCGCTGATCGGGTTGTATCAGTTCGAAGAAACCCCACCGCATGCCGAATTGCTGGGCCGGATCGCGCGGGTGGCAGCGCATGTGGATGCTCCGTTCTTTGCTGCGATTTCACCGGCGTTCCTTGAGACGGAAAAGGCCAAACTGCCCGGCGTGGTGACGGGGGCCTGGGATACCCTGCGCGGTATGGCCGAAGCGGGGCATTTGGGGCTGGTATCGCCACGGTTCATGCTGCGCCGACCTTATGGCGCCAAGAGCGAACCGATCTATGAGTTCGAGTTTGAGGAGTTCACTGAGGCCGAAGGCTTGCGCGGGATGCTTTGGGCCAATCCGGTGGTTCTGGTGGCGATCTTGCTGGCGCGGTCGTTCAAACAGAATGGTGCCTCGATGAGGCTGGGGCAGATCATGTCGCTGGGCGATATCCCGTTTCACTACGTCAACGATCGTTTTGGCGATCAGGTGGCGCTGCCCTGCACCGAGCGCAATATCAACCTCGACAAAATCGCGATGGCGCAAGAGCGTGGGTTCATGGCGGTGTCGGCTGTCAAGGGCCGCGATGAAATCCGCCTGACCTCGTTTGCATCGCTTGCTGGTGGCGAAATTCTTGGGCCTTGGACAGGGCAGCCCGCACCGAAACCGTCGCCACCTGATCCAAAACCCGCAGCTGCGGCTGCCCCAGCCAATGATGACGGTGGTGATGACCTTGATGATCTGGGACTGGACGATTTAGGATTGGATGATCTGGACCTTGGCGGCGATGACGATGGCGACAATGATCTGGATGATCTGCTGGCTGGGTTTGGTGATGACGATGATGGCGACGATGAGGATGGCATGGATGCCGAACTCGCTGCCTTACTAGGTGATTTGTGATGAGAAATTTTAGGGATTTAACATTTATTTTGCGCCCGGTTTTCCCCGGTGAAAGGAGGCGCCATGGCCGAAAGTAAACCACATGAGCATAGTCTGGTCTGGATGTCCGGCAGCTATAAGGCTCGCGAACTGCTGTTGAAACGAGCGATTGTGCGCGAAGGGATGAGCAAGCTGACCGAGACCACGGTCGAGTTCCAGTCCAAGAACAAAGCTGAGAAGCTCGAGCAGATCGTAGGTCACACCATGAACCTGCATGTGCAGACCGAAGGTGGCACTGATCAGAAGTTTTCGGGCTTGTGTATCTCGGTTGAGAACTTGGGAATGCGCGATGGCTATGGTCATTACATTGCCGAGGTGCGGCCTTGGTTCTGGCTGCTGACCCGGACGCAGGACTGTCGGGTGTTTCAAAATATCAATGCTCTGGATCTCATCAAGCAGTTGTTTGGCGATCACGGTTTCAGCGATTTTCGTGACCGCACCAGCGACAGTTATGAAGAGCGTGAATATTGCCTACAATACCGGGAAAGCGATTTTGATTTCATCTGTCGCCTGATGGAAGAAGAGGGGATCTACTATTACTTCGACAGCACCAGCGATAAGAACGCGCCGGAAAAGCTGTGTATCTGTGATGGCATCAGTGGGCATTCACCAATCAATGGCAGCTCGACGGTGGAATTCCATGCACGTGATGAAGCGGATCGTCGCCGTAAGGATCATATCGCCGAATGGGGACGCGAGGAAATCTTGACGCGGGGAAAGGTGACGTTGAATGACTTTGATTTCCTGTCGCCAACGGCGGATCTGAAGGTCAACAATCAGATCGAAAAAGGCAGCCATAACCACAAGGACTATGAGGTTTATGACTACCCTGGCCACTACCGAAAAAACTCGGGGCTGGGGAATTCTCAGGCGCGGGTGCGGATGGAGGCCGAGGCAATCCGGCATAAACGTTGGCGCGGCGCGTCCAGCGTGCGCAGTCTGGCCACGGGATATACCTTCAAACTGAAGAACCACCCCGAACGTGAGGCCAACGCGGAATATCTGGTGGTGGACACCAATCATTACCTGCAGGTGGCCGGAGATTTTGCCGAGCGTGAGACCCGGCGCAGGTCGGATAAAGGTGGGAAAGAGATGCGCCATGACCTCAAGGCCAATAACATGGACTTCCCCGAAGAGATGAAGGGCGATGCCTATGCCGCAACCTTTGGGGCGATTGAGAAACAGGAACAGTTCCGCGCGCCGCTGGTCACGCCCTGGCCAGAGATTGCCGGGCTGCATACGGCCATTGTGACTGGTCCAGGTGGTGAGGAAATCTGGACTAACGAGCATGGTCAGATCAAGGTTCAGTTTCACTGGGACCGCGAAGGACAAGGTGACGAAAAATCCTCGTGTTTTGTGCGGGTGGTGACGCCATGGTCGGGCAAAGGCTGGGGTATGGTAGCGGTGCCGCGCATCGGACAAGAAGTGGTGATCCAGTTCGAAGAGGGTGACCCGGATCGCCCGATTTGTACTGGCATGTTGTACAACAAGGACACCATGCCGCCTTATACCTATCCCGACGATCAGACCCAGATGGGGTTCAAGACCAATTCATCGAAAGGGGGCGGCGGCTATAACGAGTGGATGTTCGAGGACAAAGCAGGTGAGGAACTGATGCGCATTCAAGCGCAGAAGGATCACCAAAGGCTGGTCAAGAATAAGTCGGTGGTGACCATTGGTTTAGACGAGGTGGATGCCGGCGCCCATGACGAAGACGGGTGCGAAAGTAAGGTGGTCAAACAGCATGTGACCGAAACGCTGCTGGAAGGGGATCACTATTTCACCATCGAGACCGGCAGTCAGGAAATCGAGATCAAGACCGACAAGACTCAAACCATCGAGGGAAAGCACACCAAGACGATCACTAAAGACGACGCCACGACCGTAAAAGAAGGTGATATGACAATAGACGTCACTGCGGGTGACATTGCGGTGGATGCTGCGGCAGGTAAGATCAAGATGACGGCGGCAGTAGAAATTTTGCTTAAAGTTGGTGGATCTTCGATTAAGATCGATAATTCAGGGGTGACGATCAAAGGGCCAATGATCAAGATCGAAGGCACCGCGATGGTTGAGGCCAAAGCGCCTATGACCACGGTAAAAGGTGACGGCATGCTGACCCTTAAGGGTGGCCTGACGTTGATTAACTAGGTGGGACAAATGACGACGATGTTTAATGACCTGGTAAAAATGCCAACAGACCCGGTGGCCAAATTGCTATCGCAGGCAAATGTTCTGTTGAAAACACCGCTGGAAGCGCCACCAACAGCCGGGGCCTCTGAGGTGTTGAAAGAACTGTCTGAAAAAGGTGCGCTGGTGGATCTGCTTCGGTTGCTGGCCATCCTATTGCCGCCTCGGGAACGGGTTTGGTGGGCCTGCATGGCAGCGCGCGATTACATCGGGCCGCGATCAGACAAGGACCCACCGTCGCTGACCGCATCCGAGGCCTGGGTCTATGAACCCTCGGAAGACAACCGGGATGCGGCGCGGATATCGCTGGATAACGCCTATGTTGATGATGACACGGTGAATTGCGCGCTGGCGGTGCTATATTCTGACGGCACCTTAGGGCCGGGGGAGCTGAAGCAATATCCGGCGCCGGCTGGCGCCTCGGAAACTGCGGCTTTTGCCATGAATATGGTAGCCTTGTCGGAATTGTCTGATAAGTTTGAAGAGCATGGCCGTATTTTGGTCGAGCGCGCGCTGAATATTGGGCGCGGTGGTAATGGGCAATCGGACTCGGTTCAGTCCTTGGAAACCCACGAGTAGCGAGGAGATATGTACAATGGGAATGCCTCAAGCACGCGTAACGGATCTGCACGCCTGTACGTTGCCATCTATACCGCCTCCGCCGGTCCTGCCGGTTCCGATCCCGATCATGCCGCCATGTGCTGTGACTGTCCTGGTGGGAAAACTGCCTGCTGCTCGGCTGACTGATATGTGTCTGGCAGTACCGCCGCATCCAATCATCAAGGGCTCAGTGACTGTCCTGATATGTGGTCTGCCGGCTGCTCGTGTTTTGGACAACGCGGCCTGTGGAGGTCCAATCGTAAAGGGCGAGTTTACTGTATTGGTCGGAGGATAACGCCACATATGGCCGTGACACTTAAATTCCAAAGTTCGGGCACCATTCCCGGTGATGCGGCACCAGTGCCAATGCGCGGGCCCAGCCTGACGGTGGGACGTGGCGACAGCAATGATCTGGTGCTGCCAGATCCGGACCAGTTGCTGTCCCGCACGCATTGTGTGATCGAGGACCACAACGGCAATGTGGTGGTGGTTGATCTCAGCTCGAACGGCACCTTTCTGAATTACTCCAAGATCCCGCTGGGCCGCACCCCGACCCCGTTGAACAATGGCGATGTTTTATGCGTCGGCAACTACGAAATGGTGGTCGAGATCCGCAATGAGCTGGCCGAGGTGGGCGATATGATTGCCGCGCCGGCAGCACAGGCACCGGCCTCGCATGGGATAGCTGGAAACGCGCCGGACCCGATGAAATTGCTGGATGATGTTGGGCCGGGCGGGGATTTTCTGGATGATCTTCTGGGCACGCCGACACCCACCGGCCCGTCACTGATAAACCCGGTGGACCCGATCGACGATCTACTGCCGCCCATGGGCGAGGATGAAGATCCGTTTTTCCAAAAATCCAGCGACGGACGAGAAGGCGAAGGTGCAAGCCTGCCCACCCACAACCCCTCCGCACAGGATGCTTATGCGCCGCAGCGGGCACAACCTGCGGCGGCGATCCCGGATGATTGGGATGATGACTTTTTGTCCGGCATAGGCGAAGTTTCAACGCCAACGCCAACGCCAACGCCAACGCCAACGCCAACGCCAACGCCAACGCCGGCCTCTGCGGATGCGCCATTTGAACAGGTCATAACTGCGGCACCTCCGCCACCGGTGGTCTTAAAACCTGACCCTGAACCGACCCAGCCTGCCGCACCTATTGAGGATCCGGAGGCCGCTCCGGCGCCGGTAGACCCGTCAGAACAAGCGGCTGCAATTGATGCCTTCCTGCGCGGTTTGGGCGCCGAAGATTTGAAACTTGAGGCCGAGGAGCAGCAGAATGCCCTGGCCCGCATGGGGCGGGTGATGCGAACACTGATCACGGGGTTGCGCGAAATTCTGATGACCCGCGCCTCGATCAAGTCGGAATTCCGCATTGAGCAGACGATGATTTCTGCCGGCGGCAATAACCCATTGAAATTCTCGATCACGCCGGAACAAGCGATCGAAGCAATGGTTCGCCCCGCAACCAAGGGTTACCTGAGCCCGGAAAGCGCTGCCGAGCAGGCGCTGAATGACATCAAAGCCCATGAAGTTGCGATGATGACTGGCATGGAGGCCGCGCTGAAGGGTGTACTGGCGCGGCTGGACCCCAAGGTTCTAGAGACCCAAATTCAGGACAAAGGCGGCATTAGCGGCCTGCTGAAGGGTAAAAAGGCGCGATACTGGGACGTCTACGAACAGCTGTATTCCGAGATCTCGGACCAGGCTGAAAACGACTTTCACGAGCTGTTCAGTCGCGAATTTGCGCGGGCCTATAAGCAGCAACTGGACCGATTAAAAGATTAATCAGCGCGCGTGCGTTGAACTAGAAAGAGGAGAGCCAGGTGTCCTGGGACAGCAAAGTGCTTTGGACCGAGGGGTTGTTTTTACAGCCGCATCATTTCCAGCAGTCGGATCGTTACACCGAGGCTCTGGTCACTGGGTTGGCGCGTCGGATACGCCCCTATGCCTGGGGCGTGAATGGGCTGGAAATCGACCACGAGGCCCTGAAGGTGGGTCAGTTTGCGCTGAAAAGCTGCGAAGGCCTGACCCATGATGGCACCGTATTCCGGGTGCCGATGGCCGATCCTCATCCGCCAGCGTTGGAGGTGCCAACCACGATCAAGGATTGCATCGTCTATTTGACTGTGCCGCAACGCCGCCAAGGTGCCGCCGAGGTGGATTTGTCTGGCGCGGAAATGTCGGCCAGCCGGTTGCGTCCGGCCAAGCAGGAAGTCAGCGACGTCACCAGCAGCGAGCGCAAGCCGGTGGATTTGGACGTCGGCAAGATGCGTCTGCAGTTCGCGCTTGAGGTGGATGATCTGGCGGACCGTTTATCCGTACCCGTCGCCCGCATCATCGAGGTGCGAGCGGACAAGGAAATCATCCTGGATCAGGCCTTTATCCCGTCGTGCTCCGATGTGCGTGCAGCCCCGGCGCTGACGGGTTTTCTGCGCGAGTTGGAGGGGCTGTTGGCCCACCGCATGGAGGCGCTGTCAGGTCGGTTGGCCGAAGGTGGTGCGACCCGTGGCGCGGCCGAGGTGTCGGACTTCATGTTGTTGATGGTGGTCAACAAAATGCTGCCGGTGGTGCGCCATATGGCGCAGATCGAAAACCTGCACCCTGAGAGGTTCTTTGTCACCTGCGCTTCATTGGCCGGTGAATTGTCGGTGTTAATGTCGACGGACAAGCAGGTCCCGGAATTTCCGCCCTATACCCATGACAACCTAAGCAGCTGTTTCGCGCCGGTCATTCGCACGCTGCGGCAATACCTTAGCTCGGTGCTGGAACAAACGGCGATTGCGATCAAGCTGGAAGAGCGCAAATACGGCATCTCGGTTGGGGTCATTGCCGACCGCAAGCTGCTGGGCAATGCCGGATTTGTACTGGCGGTGAACGCCGACATTCCCGCCGAAGACGTGCGCCGCCACTTTGCCGGACAGGCCAAGATCGGTCCGGTCGAGGAAATCCGCCAGTTGGTCAACTCGGCGCTGCCGGGGATCACGCTGCGGCCCTTGCCGGTGGCGCCACGGCAGATCCCTTATCATGCCGGTGTGGTGTATTTTGAGATGGACGGCGACAGCCCGTATTGGGGTAAGATGACCACCTCGGGTGGGATCGCAGTGCATGTTTCAGGGCAATTTCCGGGGCTGAAGATGGAACTTTGGGCCATTCGCAACACTTAAAACGGGATTAAAACATGGGCGATTTCGACGACCCGTTTGCGGAACCAAATGACACCGATAAAACGGTGATCAGACCGAATCCGGGTGGCCGACGGACGGCAACGCCGCAACCGATGCAGCCTGTGTCAGAACCTGCGGCAATACCATCTGCTGCGGGCAGTGACGCCTTTGGAGTGCCGCAGGCAGCGACCCCGGCGGCACCTGCGCAGGCCTCGCCATCTGGCAAGAGCACGCAATTGGCGATGACGGGCATGAACCAGTTGACCGCCTGTGCCTCGACCTTGTTTGCGCTGATCAGCCGCATTCGCAATCGCGCCCAGCATATGGATCCCGACAAACTGCGCCAAAGTGTGGTGGCCGAAGTGCGCGGGTTTGAAAACCGCGCCTTGCAGGCTGGCATCGCGGCGCAGACGGTGAAAATTGCGCGCTATGCCATGTGTGCAACACTGGATGACGTAGTGCTAAACACGCCATGGGGTGGCCAATCCAGTTGGGGTTTGCAGTCCATGGTTGGTACTTTCCATCGCGAAACTGTCGGTGGCGACCGCTTCTATGATTTGCTGGCGCGGCTTGAAAAAGAGCCGGGCGGCAATATCGACATGCTGGAGTTCCTGTACATGTGCATGTCGCTGGGGTTCGAGGGGCGGCTGCGGGTTGAACAGGGCGGCCTGGAAAAACACATGCAAATTCGTGGTGCACTGGCGCGGATCATCCGGGCGCAACGCGGGCCGGTGGAGCGCGATCTTGCGCCGCATTGGCAAGGGCTAAAGAAACCATTCAAGGCTTTGTCGGCCTGGCGTTTGATCTGGATTTCGCTGACAGTGACCACGCTGTTGCTGGGGATACAATTTGTCGGGTTGTCCTGGGCGCTGTCGAACCAAACGGAACGGGTGATTGGCCAGTTGTCGATTGTCGATTCCGGCCCAGTAGCCGAGTTGGAGCGGCGGGCACCGCCACCCCCGCCAACGCCTCCTACGCCGATTGTTGTCGATCAAGTTGCCAAGGTTTCGGGGTTTTTAGAGCCAGAAATCGCCGAGGGTATTATCGAGGTTTTCCAAAAAGGTAACACGCTGATAATCCGTGTTGCAGGATCCGGAATGTTTGGATCAGGATCGGATAAATTGCAGGCTGATTTTGGGCCACGGATAAACCGGTTGGCGCAGGCGCTGAATGATGAAAAAGGCGCGCTGATTGTGGTGGGGCATTCCGACAATGTGCCCATTCGCTCGTCTCGGTTCCCGTCAAACATGCATCTGTCACTGGCGCGCGCCAAATCGGTGATGGCTGGAATGGCCGAGGTGTTATCTGACCCGAATCGTCTGTCTGCAGAAGGCCGTGCTGACAAAGAACCGTTAGTAGACAATGGCACCCGCGAAGGTCGCGCCCGCAATCGCCGCATCGAAGTCCTATGGGTGCAGGAGAATGATCAATGATCCGCCGGTATATCGTTCCGCTATTTAAATCCATCTACTCGTTGATGATCATTTTTGCGGTGGCCCTATCCGCCTGCGTCTGGTTCTTTGCTCCCTTTATCGGCGGCGAGGAATGGCGACCCTTTGACAGTGTCACCTCGCGGGTTGTCACCATCTCGTTGATCTGGGTGTTTTTCCTTGGCTTGATCATTTTCATCTTCTGGCGACGTCGGCGCAAAGACAGGGCGATGAGCGATGAGATCGCTGAGTCGGTGGACAGCAGCGAAGACGACGTGCTTGCCGAGGAAATTGGCGAACTGCGTGGCAAGTTCAAGCAGGCGATGATTGAGCTGCGCAAATCAAAGAATGGGCGGCGTCATCTGAATGATCTGCCGTGGTACGTGATGATCGGGCCTCCGGGCGCTGGGAAAACCACGGCGATTGTTAATTCGGGGCTGCAGTTTCCATTGGCCGATAAACTGGGCAAGGCAGCGATTGGTGGCGTGGGCGGCACGCGCAACTGTGATTGGTGGTTCACCAATGACGCGGTGCTGATTGATACCGCTGGCCGTTACACCACGCAGGAAAGCGATGCCGAGGCGGACAATGCTGCCTGGATCGGCTTTCTGGGACTGCTGAAAAAATATCGCAAACGTCAGCCTATCAACGGCGCGATCATCGCGATCTCACTGTCGGATCTATCGCTGCAAGATGAGATGACTCAAAAGGGTCATGCTCAGGCAGTGCGACGGCGCCTATCGGAACTGCGTGAACGGCTAGGGGTACGGTTCCCAGTCTATGTGCTGTTTACCAAAGCTGACCTAATCGCTGGTTTCAGCGAATTTCACGATACATTGGGCAAGGAAGACCGCGAACAAGTCTGGGGATTCACTTTACCTTTGCCTAAGGGCAAGAAAGACGATGCGCCAATTGCCCGGTTCGATGAAGAGTTTGCCCTGTTGCTGGGTCAGCTGAATGAACAGCTGCTGGAGAAGATGCAGGGTGAGACTGATCATCAACGCCGCGCTTTGGTGGCTGGATTTCCATCGCAGGTGGCCTCGGTTCGTACAGTTGCGCGGGATTTCCTGAACGAGGTGTTTCAGGACAATCGTTACGACCAACGCCAGATGCTGCGCGGGATATATTTCACCTCGGGCACCCAAGAAGGCACGCCGATTGACCGGCTGATGCTGGGTATGGCGCAGACTTTTGGCATTGGGCGTCAGGCAATTGGCACCGGGCAGGGAACGGGCCGATCATTCTTCCTGACCCGCCTGTTCGAGGGCGTCATGTTCCCCGAGGCCGGATTGGTGTCAGCGGATGACAAGGTCGAGCGCCGCTATCGGTGGACCCGTCGGGTGGCGATCACCGCGACCATTTTGGTGGCAATGACCACTGGCGGGTTGTGGGTGAATTCGTTCCTGGAAAATGCTGAGTTGATCGAAGAAGCCGAGGAACAGGTTGCGGCCTATCAGGCGGCAGCGGCAACTTTGCCACCCAGCCCGGTGGGGGACACAGATCTTGTGCCAGTCGTAGCAGCGTTGAATCTGCTACGGGACCTGCCTGCCAATCCGGTTCTGTCTGACCCCGAACCAGAACGCGAAATGACTTATGGTTTGTATCAGGGCGAAGTGATCGGCACTCAGGCGGCGCAGACTTATCGATCGGCGCTGAACCAACGATTGCTGCCTCGGCTGCTGGTGCGGCTGGAAGAGCAGATCTCCGGCAATATCAACAACTCGGATCTGTTGTATGAGGCGCTGAAAATCTATCTGATGCTGGGTCTGCAAGGGCCGATGAACCAGGATCTGATCAAGGAGTGGATGAGGCTGGACTGGGAGCTAGTGGCCTATCCCGGCATTGCCCGCGCGCAATTACGCAGCGATCTGGCGGATCATTTGACCGCACTGCTATCACAGCCAATGGAGGAGGTGGCGCTGAATGGCCCGCTGATCGAGCAAGTGCAAAGCATCCTGTCAGAGCTACCGCTGGCCCAGCGGGTCTATAATGGCATCGTCAATTCCAACGCCGCCACCAGCCTGCCAAAATGGCGGTTAACCGAAGTTGGCGGGCCCTCGGTGAAACGGGTGCTGGTACGCAGTTCGGGCAAGCAGCTGAACGATGGGATCGAGGGCATCTATACCTACGACGGTTTTCACAATGTGTTCCTGCCCGAGGCGGTCAGCGTTGCCGAACGGGTGCAGCGCGAGGCTTGGGTACTTGGACAGCGCAGCGCGGAGGACCAGACCAATGCGGCGCTGCTGGCGTTGAGCCGAGATGTGCTGGATCTGTATTACAACGATTATATCACCCGCTATGACACCATGCTGGGTGATGTCGATATCATCCCGTTGGAATCCCTCAGCCACGCGGTTGAGGTCACCAATGTGCTGTCCGGACCGACCTCTCCGATGGTGAATATTCTGACCGAAGTGTCCAACGAAACCCGGTTGGCCGAGGATCGCTCAACCCTGGACACCTCGGCGCTGTCGGGTGGTGCCTCTCAGGTAGCAGCGATCGAAGCGCGCTCGAACCTGTCGATCCAGGGCCAGATCCTGATGGAAGCTCTGGTAAAATCCGCCGAGGACGGCGGAGGCGTAGCGCCCAAGCCACCGGGATCTTATGTGCAAGATCGATTTCAGTGGCTGCACAATCTGGTAGAGCGTCCCGAGAATCAGCCCTCGCAATTGGATGATCTGATGGTGTCGCTGCAATTGGTCTATCAGGATCTGAACAAGATGTCGTTCAGCGGTGTCGCCACCGGGGGCGAGGCATTGTTGCAGTTCCAGCAATCGGCAGCGCGGGCTGACGGGCCAGTACAACGCTGGGCCTCGCAGATTTCAACGGGTTCATCCGGGATTACGTCCGAGGGCACCCGGGCGTCGATCAATGCGCGCTGGCAGGCTTCGGTGCTGCCTTTCTGTACGCAAGCGCTGGACAATCGCTACCCGTTCAATCGACGTGCACAGGCGGATGTGGCGATGGCTGATTTTGCCAAGCTGTTTTCACCGGGAGGGCTGATTGACGGGTTCTTTAACGAGAACCTGGCGAAATACGTCGATACCCGCAGCCGTCCGTGGACTTGGAAACGGGTCAATGATGTGGATTTGGGGATCAGCCCAGCGGTGCTGGTGCAGATGCAATATGCCGCCGAAATTCGTGATGCATTTTTTGCGGCGGGTCCAACACCTGCCGTGCAATTTCAGATCACACCCAAAGCGCTGGATCCCAAGGCCAAGGATGTGCTGCTGGAAATCGATGGGGTGCAGGTTGCCTATGGTCACCGATCGGGCCAGCCTACACCGGTTGCGGTAACCTGGCCCGGATCAGTTGGGCTGGCTCGGATCACTTTGTCGCCGAAAAAGCGCGACAATGAAAACACCATGTCGCGTGATGGCCCTTGGGCTTGGTTCCGCCTGCTCGACTCGGCCGAAGTGCGTCGGACCAACGTGTCGGACCGACGGCGGGTGAATTTCCGTGTTGGCGGTCGGCTGGCCTTGTTTGAGCTACAATCCGGTTCCGTCATCAACCCCTTTGCCCTACCGGCCATGGCAAAGTTCAACTGCCCCAAGTCGATGTGATGGCGATGGGGTTTGGAGCATTTGGCAAGATGCCCTCAGTTGGGGATTTTTTCCGGCTGACACCGCCGCCGGGCTTTGTGCAGGTTTGGGACGCGTGGTTGCAGGAAGTGTTATTGGCCGGGCAGGCGGCGCATGGCCCCTATTGGGATGGCTATTACATGTCGGCGCCGATCTGGCGGTTCACACTGGCTCCGGGATTGGCTGGGCCTGAAAAGGTGATCGGAGTGCTGATGCCTTCGGTTGATCGGGTTGGGCGGCGGTTTCCGCTGACGCTGATGGCGGCACTGCCGACGCCGGGGCCCGCAGCTTTGGATCACCTGGGTGAGACGGCATTATTCGAGCAGCTAGAGGATCTGGCTCTCGCCTCATTGGAGGACAGCATGACGCAGGAAAAACTATCACTGGATCTGGCCAGGTTTGTGGTGCCAACGCAGCGCGCGCATTCTCCGCTGCGGGGCGGCGAGGGCTGTATGGTGATGACCGGAGCAAGCAATCCCGCAGCCCTGTCTAGTCTGTTGACCGGAGAACTGTTGGATCAGAAGGTCAAAGACGCCAGTCTATGGACCGCTATTTGTGATGGAGTGCCGAGATTGATGATTAGTAAGGGATTGCCCAGTGACAATGCGTCTGTTGGATTGTTTGACGTTGCGGCCCCAATCTGGAGCGAGGCACGACCATTATGAGCCAGTTTCACAATTACCGCTACACCGTGCAGACGCATGTTGGGCTAAAGCGCAAAGTAAACGAGGATTCGATCCTCGCGTTGCCGGAACATGACATCTGGCTGGTCTCTGATGGGATGGGGGGGCACCAAGCCGGCGATTTTGCCAGCCGTGCCGTGGCTGATGCGACGGCAATGATCCCAGTGGGATTGGACCCGACAGCTCGTATGCATGCGTTACGCGACGCCATTCTAGGGGCGCACCAGATGATTCGGGCTGAGGCCGAAGCGCGTGGATCAGGGGTTATTGGTGCAACCGTGGTGGCGCTGATGATGGCAAATGGGCATTTTGTCGGGTTGTGGGCTGGAGATAGCCGTATTTACCGGCTGCGGGATGGTCTGATTGAAATGCTGACCACCGATCATTCATCAGTGGCTGAGTATGTATTGTCTGGGCGGATGACTTGGGACGAAGCCGAACAGCACCCGCAGTCCAATGCCATCACCCGCGCGGTGGGCGTTGGAGATGTGCTGGAGCTGGATAAGATCCGAGGCGAAGCGCTGCCAGGAGACCGGTTTTTGATCTGCTCGGATGGGCTGACAAAATATGCCACCTTTGCCATGTTGCAGGACATCCTGAGTACCACCCCAATTGAAACCGTGGTGGAACGATTGGTGCAAATTGCATTGACCGGCGGTGGAGCCGATAACATCTCGGCCATTGTCGTGGATGTAATGTAAGACCCGGAAAATTCGAATTTTCCGGACCGAAATTTTTAGAAATCCCGGGTTAGGGCCGCGCCGTGATCAAAATACGGCTGTCCAGAGACAGTATTCGACCAGAATCTGCCTCAAAACTGGCTTGCAGCGCCTCAGCAAAGCCCACCGCGCTTTCCGAGGTTGGTCGCATTCCATCAAACAAAGGTGCGGAGGAATGCAGCACTAGGATTTTGCTTTTTCCAAGTGAGCTGTCATCAACCTTAAAGGCAATCCCCCCCCCGGTCGATGCGGCGTCCAGCCCAAAGGCTACCCGTACCTTCACTTCACCACTACGCCCTTTGCGCAAAGTCTCGACCGAGCTATCCGGTCGTGAGATATTGGGCAGTAGGTGGAACACATTTCCGGACACGTCCAGAATGGAGACTGTCAGATATCCTGAGGTCATCTCGGCGGGCAATACCACATCAATCACCGGGTTTTCGCCAACAAAGAACCGTCCCGAGGGATTAGGCTCATTTCGGTCCCCGACGGTAAAGGCAACTGAGGTTGCACCGGTTGGCGCCTTCGGTAAATGCTGCTCAATCAGGCAGAGGCTGGGATTCAGAACCTCAAGGTCCAGCACAACCTGACGATCTCCGGCCATTGTCCGCAGCGCATCGAACAGCCCAACTCGCGTGGCGGTTTCGGCCACCCGCCCTGTCACTGTAATTGCGTCCTCGGGGCCATAACCGTCAACTGAGCCAGCCGAAGGAGTTGAAAGCGGACCACAATCACTGTTGTTTTGCAGTACTGCATGAACTTCCGCAAAGGGCAGCACTGGCAGCACAAAAGAGATATCGACCCTGCCTTCGAGCGTGCCAGGCAATCCAGATCCAAAGACCGCGTTCAATCGCGCCAGAAGCGCTGCATCCGCAGTAGTTCCGGTCAGTTTTGCCTTGTTGTTGGAGACCACGAAACGCCATTCCTCAAGATCTTGCAGAGGCTGCAGGCTGGCAATCACGTCTTCTCCCCAACTGCTGGAAATTTTGCCCGAAGCCAGTGTCACCTCGGCATCGCCCACCAGTGCGGTTAGGGCGTCGCGAGTGGTTTCGGACGGCATATAACCAACAGCCTGCGCCACTCCATCCGGGGTCTTTTCGACGATCAGCGTATAGGGATCCGCCGGTGGGTAAGCGGGTGAAAGAAAGTTATCGAACAGGCCAGAGATATATCCCCCAGCACCCACCGCAATCAGCGCGACGCTCAGACCAACCGCCAGCAGTGGCCCACGCGAAGAGCGCGATTTCTCAGGGGCAGTGGGTTTGGCTGCGGGTTTTTGCGGCGGAAAGGAAATCACTGTGGCTTCGTCGTTGGGCTTGGAGATTGGTGCGTCTTGAGAGGGAGATGTTCCTGACGCCAAATCATCAAGATACGCTAGAACGGCACTGGCGCTGGCAAGGCGTTGGTCCGGATCCGGTTCGCACATGCGCTCAATTAGGTTTTTCAACGGCTGCGCCACGCCGGATGTATCGAGCGGCTTTTGTTTATTCTCGACCACTTCCATCGGGTTGGCGCCCAGATTAGGGGCTGCACCACGGAAATTGGCCAGCAGCAGGGCGCCCAAGGCATAGATATCCGCGCGGGCATCGGTATTGCCGCTGAGCTGTTCCGGCGCCGCGTAGGAGTACTTGCCGGCAAATTCATTGCCCACAATGGTTTGCGCGCCGGGATTGGTGTCTTTGGCGATGCCAAAATCGATAATCACCGCCTGTGCAGGGTCGCCGCCACGCAGTATGATATTATCGGGGCTCAGGTCGCGATGGACGATGTTGCTGGCATGCGCTGCTTGCAGACCTTCAGCCACACGACGACAAACAATCAGCAGATCCTCGGCTGCCATCGGTCCCTGTTTTAGCTTTTTGTCCAACCCAGGCCCGTCAATGAAATCCATCAGCAGATAGATGTGACCATCCGGAGTGCGGTGGTTTTCGGAATAGCGCACTACGGCGTCATGGCGGATCTCGCGGATGTTTTCCTCGCGGGCCATCAGCACGGTGAAATCTTCGTTGCCGGCCAGTTCCTGTTTCAGAACCTTCAGCGCCACCAAATTACCTGAGATTTCCGAACGTGCCTTATAGACATCCGAGGTGCCGCCGCGGCCTAGCAGGATCTCGATGCGATAGGTATTGTTGAGCAGGTCACCGGGTTGAAACAAATCGCCGGGGCGAGAGTCCATCATGGCGTCCCTCCGGACGCAAGTGCAGCGTGAGAATTGCGCAAGATCCTAGCCAAGGGCCTGGAATTCAACCCGACGGTTGATGTCAGCGCGTGGATCGTCACCATCAAACGGTGCGGTTTCACCCATGCCAATTGCCTTGAGCATGGTTTCATCAATACCGCAGGCCGAGACCAGATGACGGCGTACCTCCTGCGCACGAAGCAAGGACAAACGCTCGTTATAGGTTGCTGAACCGGAACTGTCAGTATGGCCGATGATCTGGAACACTGTACCTTCGAGCAGCTGCATCGACTTGCACATATTGACCAGTTTTGGCTGCTGATCGGACCGCAGGGCGGCGCTGTCAAAATCAAACGAGATCTGCACGTTAACCTGCGATTGCCGGTCAACGGGTTCGTACTCGTCTGCAGCCACAGCGGCGACTGTCGCCGTTTCTTCGGTGGTTGCATCGACCGCCGCATCCGTCGCAGCGTTTGGCACAATGACCAGCCCACGGGTCTTTTGCTGCTTGAATACCGCAGTGAGTTCTTCCACCGACAGTTCTTCGGCATCTTGCGCAAAGACAATAGGTGCGGCTCCAAGGCCTGCGACCAAAAGGCTAACAAATAGAACGTTGAGACGGATCACAACATACCCCCCCCTTATAAAAACCCAGTTACAGACTTCAGCCTATACCACCACCCGGGTGCTGCCAATGGTTTTGACGGGGCGATTGACATTTCCAAAGATAAAGAATCTCGCCGAACTTTCACGAAAAGCTTTACTCGCAGTGCCGGAACGGGCTGAATTGCACCTGTTGAATTAGAGGGTCCCATGCGCGTTATTCCAGCCATTATCATTGCCGTTGCCCTGATGCTGTTGCCCGGCATCTGGTTTGCCCTGAAGTGGACGCTGTCCGACGAGGGATTTGAGGGTGCCGCAGTGGATTCCACTGCGCGCATCGAAATCGAAATGTTGCGTCAGCAGATTGAGGATCTGCAGGGTCGGTTGTCCGAATTGCGAAGCGAGGTTGCGCGCTTGCCCATTGGCGGTGGTGGAGCCGCTGCCGTTTCAGACGCGGAGGGCGAGCGGGCGATCTGGGATCAGACCCCCGGTGCCGATCTGGATTATGCGCAGGTGGTGCTAATTGCGGACCGGGTCAATGTGAACAACGGCTTGCAGGTTGCGGGTGGGTCTTACCTGTCCGAAAAACTGGGTCGCCCGCGTGAAGACCTGAATGACAAATGCCAACCGATGACTAATCCAGAACTGAAGGCAAAACTTGTCACTGAACAGGTTGGTCCGATCCGCGTCAGCATGCTGCAACCGGCGATCACCAGCTTGAAAACAGTATTTGAGAATATCCAGTCGGCTGACCCAGACCTGTATAATCGCATCAACACCGCTGGCGCTTTATGTGTGCGGCGTATTCGAGGCACGCAAAACTCACTGTCGACCCACAGCTATGGGCTAGCAGTGGATTTGAACATTGATGGGCAGCTGGACAATTTCACCGACGGCAAAACCCAGCTGGGCCTGACCATTATCGCTGATTTTTTCAACGACGAAGGCTGGGTCTGGGGCGCCGGGTTCCGGCGCGAGGACAGCATGCATTTTGAAATCAGCCGTCGCCAGCTGGATCAATGGCTGGCCGAAGGTAAACTGTAATCCCGTCTATGTGGTTCAACCCTGCACTGGCCGTTTTGCCATGATGGATTTTCGAGCCTATTCTTCGATGCCATAAGCCCGACGAATACCGCGTTGGGTGCCGGGGCCAAAATCTCCGTCAATGGCGCCTTGATAAAATTCGTTCTCCTTTAGCCTGGCCTGCAGGGCCTTGCGGGTTTGATCGGTGAACATGGTCGGCCGGTCGCTGAGCAGGTTGAGCACATCCGAGCTGCCCGACCTTAATGCCTGATAGAGATAGTAGGCAGAGTCTTCGGGCCCCTTATCCGCGATCAGCCCGTCATCGATCAGCGCAGCAAAATTGAATTGCGCCTGCGGGTGGCGCAGATCGGCGGCGCGCTCAAAGAAAGTCAGCGCCTTTTGCGGGTCCGCCGGCAATCCTAGCCCGCCCTGATAATGCAAAAAGCCAAGGTCATTGATAGCATCGGCAAAATCCTGTTCAGCCGCAGCCCGGTACAGCACCAGTGCGCGTGCGTGATCCACAGCGACTCCGGTGCCGCGCTCATAGAGTTTGGCCAGCTCAAACTGTGCCTCGGGCGAGCCCGCATCCGCGGCACGCTGCAGGAAAGACACAGCAGCCTTGGGGTCAAACCGGCCTTCGTTTGGGTTCAGCCGGATATAGGCCAGCCCCAACATCGAACGGGTATCACCCTGATCGGCCAGAGCCAGCAATTGTTCCTCTTGATCGGGGCGAATGGCCGCCCAGGCATCGATTGCAGCAGCCGAGGCAACATCGACCTGACCTTCAGCGGCCCCAGCCAGGTAGAAGGGCACTCCGGTCAGCGATCCATAGGTATGCGGTTCTTGCAGGTTGCCGGTTTGCTGCAGCACTCGGTCGCGGACCTGCCGAAACATCAGGCTGATCTCTAACCCCGGCTCGGCCATCTTCTCCATCAAGGCAACGGCATAGGGGCTGTTTGTGCCACTGCCATCTAGCGCCACCTGACCGTCGCGCGCGGCAAAGGCCACCAGAGTGCCCCGGTCAGGATCTGCTGCTGCCATGCCGCCGCCAGCACCACGGGTGCCTTCAGTGCTGGCGGTATCAATTTCACCCTCGCCCAATGCAATGGCGTCCCCAAGTGGGTTGTTCCGGCAACTGTCCAAAATAACGATGCGCATTTTTCGGGCGCGATCCACCGCCGCCAGCAGGCGTTTCAGTGACATTGATTGCCGCTGTACGTCCAAATTGCTATTCACGGCGGCATCCACAGGGATCAGAAAATTCTCGCCCTGAACTTCGATGCCATGACCAGCAAAATAGATCAGCGCCAGATCTGCTACTTCGGAACGGAAAGCAAAATCATCCAGCAGCTGTTCAACTTCAGCCACTCCGGCGTCAACCGACAATGTAACGTCAAAGCCAATGCGGGCCAGCATATCCGCAATGGCAGTGGCGTCGTTCTTGGTGTTGTCCAGCGGGGGCAAGGTCTGATATTCGGACATGCCCATGACCAGTGCAATCCGTCGGCTATCCGCCAAGCCAAGCGCGGGCGCCAGCAACCATATTAATACAACAAATACCCGCCCAAAAGCCATCATGGCACCAACCCAACCCAACACATACAATACCAACTGGCATCCAGTCTAGCTTGCGGAGATTGCAATGAAAGAAAAAAATGTGGTCGGTTAGAGAAGGCAAGTTAAAACGCCGCCCAGTGGGGCGGCGCTAAGAGGATTTTACCGTGAGCGGATGGGCCGCACCAGACCGTTTCGCCCCAGCAAGATGCTTGGGCAGTCAGGTTAGAAAGCTTCGAAAGTCCCGGCCGAAGCCTTGGGTTCGATCATCACGCCAGTATGGGTCAGCCGCTTGCGCAGTTTTTCGAGCGTAATTGACGCGGTGGCTTGGGTCAGATTTGCTTCGCCTTCATCCTCGACCTGACGATTAAGCTGTTCAAAAAAACCGGAGATCCCGCCCAGTGTCTGCGCGATCAGGTCAAAATCCTGCAACTTCTTGATATCGTCGCTCGTCGGTTTTTCACCACTGTCGAGTATTGAAAAAACGATATCTTCAAGCTCTAGAATTTTTTCCTGCAACTGGCGCATTTCACGTGCCGAAACTGCGCACATATCTATGAAATGACTGGTTGACAGGCTCATTTTACAGACGCCCTACCACTTGTTCGATTGCCTGCTTCATGGTTGCCACGGTAAACGGCTTGCGAATGATGTTGTTCATTTGCAGACGGCGGCCAACTTCGACCACTTCGGGCGTGGGTTTACCGGTTACCAGAATGAAACCAGTGCGTTGCGTCATGCGATTTTCGCGCAGACATTTCAGCAGGCCAAGACCATCCATGCCGGGCATGTTGTAGTCCGACAGAACCAGATGCACTGGATTGGCGTTGATTTTCTGGAAGGCCGATTGGCCATTGTTTTCAACCATATAGTTCTTGATGCCCAGTTCATCCAGACATTGAGTCAGGATTCCACGGCTGGTGGACATGTCATCAACAACCATAACGCGCAGCGAGTCTTTGAGGCTCATTTTTTAGTTCCTTGTAGTTCCGTCCTTGCCGGTAAATCAGGTGCGAGACCCGGCAGAAGAGTTGATGTAGGTTGTAATTCCGGCGCTTTGCAGATGCGAAGCAGCGGGACCGGACATGCGTTCCGAGTGGCCGATGAACAGGTAGCCACCTGGGTTGAGCGATTTTTGAAACGCCGCCCAGACTTTTTGCTGGGTCGGGGTGTCAAAATAGATCGCTACATTGCGGCAATAGATGGCATCGAACTTACCGTGAAACGGAAATGGCTCGATCAGATTCAACACGCCAAAACTGACCAGCGAGCGGATCACCTCGGGCATGTGACTATCATCGCCTTTGCGACCCTTGACCCGATATTTGGCCGGGATTTGCGCCAGTTCGTCGTCGGGGTACTGCGCCGCCTGTGCCGTGCGGACCACCACCGGGTCGATGTCAGTGCCAAGGATCTTGATGTCCAGCCGGCCCGCATCCGGACATAGCTGGTGTAACACCATTGCAATGGTATACGGTTCCTGCCCGTTGGAGCAGCCCGCCGACCACAGCCGAACCCGACCACCGCTGCGCGCTTTTTCGATCAGAGGCGGCAAGACCTCTTCGCGCAGAGTTTCAAAGTGATGCGGTTCGCGAAAGAACTGCGTCACATTGGTGGTCAACAAGGACAGCAGTTCACTGCGCTCACCTTCGCCGCCAGGCGCATCCAAGCTAGCCAGATACTTATCGAAATTCCGCACGTTCAGCTTGTTCAGCCGACGCGATAGGCGTGACGACACCAGGGGTTTTTTGTTGCTCGACAGAGCCAGCCCAAAATTCTTGTGGGCAAACTTGGCGATAGCTTCAAAGTCCTGGTCTGACAGGGTGAATTGGCCCGCACCGGGATCTATCGAACGGGCAAACGTCACAGGGACACCTGCTCCGGCGAAGAGATCACAGCGTTGAGGTTGATGATCCGCACCATTTCGTCGTTTTGCGAGATGATACCCTGAATGAAGTCCATGGTGTTGCGGCTGTCCACCTGTGGCGTTTCCTGAATGTCGTCAGGATCAATCGAGATGATCTCTGACACCGATTCTGCCAACAATCCCACCGGCTTGTCATTCACCGAGACCACGATCACAACATTGCGTTCACTGGCTTCGGTCTGTTGCAAACCAAAGCGGGCAGACAGATCATAGATCGGAATCACCGCACCGCGCAGGTTCATCACCCCAAGAACATCCGCCGGGGCATGCGGCAGAACCGTTACGGGCTGCCAGCGCCGGATCTCGCGAATCTGGGTTATTTGCAGACAGAATGCCTGACCTGCGACAGTGAAACTGACGAACTCACTATGTTCTGTGTGTTTGGTTTCAGCTTGCAATTGCATTGTTCATCCTCCGGTCGGTGTCAAAGACGGCTGCCGAGGACGACGCCGTTACGATGCTTTCTGGGTCAAGGATCATGGCAATTTTGCCGTCCCCCAGAATGGTTGCGGCGGAAACGCCAGGAACATTGCCGCAAACGCCATCCAGACTCTTGATCACGACTTGGCGCTGATCATGGATGTCGTCGACAGCCAGGGCACAGCGATCGCCGTTTTCGGTTTCCACCAAGAGGTAGACGCCGGCCGGTTCATTTGTTGTGCTGGTGCGCAGGCCGAGGCTGCCGGCAACATCACAGATCGGAACAAAACTGCCGCGAATGGACAATAGTGTGCCATCCGAACCAAGGTTGTTGATCATGTCCTCATTGCCACGCATGGTTTCGACAATTGCGGTGATCGGCACCACCATGGTGTGTCCAGCCACCGAAACAACCATGCCGTCCATCACTGCCAATGTCAGCGGTAGAATGATCGAGAACATCGATCCTTCACCTGGAACCGAAGAGATACTGACCCGGCCACCAAGTGCAGTCACCGCGTTTTTGACCACATCCAAGCCAACACCCCGACCCGAGAGGTTGGAGATTTCCTTGGCGGTGGAAAAGCCTGGCATGAACAGCAAGTTGTCGATCTCGCTGTCGCTCAGCTCGGCATCTGCTGGGATCAAGCCCTTGTCTATGGCAATCTGACGGATCTTTTTGCGGTTCAAGCCCGCGCCGTCATCTTTGACTTCAATACAGACCGAGCCTGACCGATGTGCCGCCGTTAACCGGATTTCTCCGGCTTTGTCTTTGCCTGCAGCAGCTCGGTTTTCGGGAGCTTCGATCCCATGGTCGACCGCGTTGCGCAAGATGTGGGTCAGAGGGTCAGCCAGACGTTCGATAACCGTCTTGTCGACTTCGGTGGCCTCTCCGATGGTGATCAGCTTGGCCGTTTTACCCGTTGCGGCCGAAGCCTCTCGGACGATTCGGGCCATGCGCTGAAACAGCGGTTTCACCGGTTGCGCACGAATGGCCATTACGCCTTCTTGGATGTCACGCGCCAGGTTTTTGAAACCTTCGAGTTCGGTTTCAACGTCGCGCGTATCACTGGCATCCAGGTTGGCGATTTGCTGCGCCAGCATTGAATGGTTGATGATCAACTCACCCACCGCGTTGATTAGGCGATCCACCCTGTCCAGCTCAACCCGAAGAGTTGGCTTGGGGCCACTTGACTTGGCGGCATCCTTTTTGGCTACAGCCGCCTTTTCGACAACTGCATCCTCTGCGGAGTCCGGCACCTCTTCGGCCTCAACTTCCGCTGGGGCGGAAGCCTCGACGGGTTCAGGGGCCGGCTGCTCTAAAGGGAGAGCCACCGCGGCATCGTCCTCAGCAAGTGGAATGCCAAAAGCTGCGTTCAACGCCGCCAGGGCATCAGCCTCAGCTGCGTCGTCCCCTTCGGAACTGATCGAGAGCTCACACAGACCTTCAACAAATTCAAACACAGCTTCAATCGACGAACGAGATTCGCCGGTGACCAGAGTCAGCTCCCATGACAGGTAGCTTTCTCCATCTTCCATGGCGTCGAAGCCAGGAAGTTCGCTGTCATCCAACTTGACAGAAAGCGTGCCAAGATCCGCCAGCGCCTGAAACAGGAAATAAGGTTCGTTGCCAGTGGCAAACATTTCCTTGAGCGGGTGAAAGCGGATGTCATAACTGGTTTCTTGCTGAACCTCGGCGAGCGGGGCTGGTTCAAACGCCGCGCCCATACCCATTGGTTCAAAGACCAATTCTTCTTCTTCCTCGTCAATATACTCAGCCAGCGCCGCGATCAGCACAGTGTGATGCGCCTCGTCAATCTGGCCGCCGTCCCGTGCACAGACAACCAAGTCAGACAGGTGATCACTGGCCCGGAACAAAAGCTGGATCAGCTTTTCATCAAGTTGCAGCTTGTTGGAGCGTACATCGTCAAAGACGGTTTCAAAGTTATGTGCAAAAGCCACTAGGTCATCCAAGCCAAACGCTCCTGCGCCGCCTTTGATGGAGTGCACTGCACGAAATACCGCGTTGACGGTCTCAGGATCCTGATCGCCTTCTTCGATGGCAGCCAGACCCGCATCCATTGCTTCAAGGAGCTCTTCGCACTCCTCAAAGAATGTATCCATGATCGAACCCGTCATTTTATGCGACCGCTCCTGTGACACGTTTCAGAGCAAAGATCAGAGATTCGTCGTCAAACGGTTTGGTGATCCAACCAGTGGCACCGGCAGCGCGGGCGCGGGCCTTCAAATCGGCAGAGCTCTCGGTGGTCAGCACCAGGATTGGAACCTTGGAATTGATGCCTTCGCCGCGCAGCTCTTCGATCACGCCAAAGCCATCGAGGTTCGGCATGTTGATATCGGTGATCACCACATCCGGGGCAACGTCAGGGTAGGCGTCCACTCCTTCGCGGCCATCTACTGCGCTGTGGTATTCAAACCCAGCTTCTTCCAAGCAAGCCGCAAGCAAATTACGAATGGTGCGGGAATCATCTATCGCCAGAACTCTGGTTTTCATGCTGTGTCCTCATCTTCAAATCGGTTGGCATCGACCCCCATAAGGGACAGAGCCCGGCGGCAGCCTGCGGTGATATTGGTGACCGAGAAGTCTAGGCCTTCGGATCGCCATTGTTGTTCTGCTCCAAGCAATAATTGCAGGCAGCGCGACGGCAGCATTGCCACCTTGTTGCAATCAACCTCAATCGGCTGGGATCGGGCCCCATCCAGAAAAGAGATCAGTGGTGTCAGCTCAGAAAATGCATTTGGCAAATCCAAAACATGCGTTTGTGGTTCAGTCGTCATATGCAGCGATTCGCACCCCCGTTGTCGGCGACGTGTTGGACTTCGATGCAAAATACATATGCGGCGTGCCTTAACAATTGATTGCCGAGACCTGCCAGAATCTAGAAATCATCACTGATCTTAGATGCTCAATTAGCCCTGTATTTTATACGAATCTTGACTGAATTGCCGCGACACCAAGTGACTAGGCAGCAGGTGGGCGTACAACGCACCTTATACTATAGGGGGCGATTTTCACCGCCGCCGCCTGAATTTTCAGGCCATAGATTGACGCCAGGTGGCGACAGATTCCGACAGATTCAATTTCAAAATATGAAAAAACATGCGGCCTGTAAGCCTCAAATTAACTCCCGATGGACGATGAATGGACTTACTCATGCACGGCTTACCAGGCCGCGTTCCTTAGGAGGG
>MAAY01000067.1:25720-25949 GCA_002162795.1 Rhodobacterales bacterium 56_14_T64 | reverse complement strand
CGGACGGCCTTTGCGCGATTTCACGTCTGACGGATTCACACCGGAAAAGGTCAGCGCCACGCGCACTTCGCCCGTTTGGGGTGCAACGTCATTCAGGTTTTGCAGATGCAGAACGTCTTTGGCTGTGCCAAGCTTGGAATAAGTGATCGCGCGCATGATGTCTGTCCTATGGGATGCATGTCTTTGCGCCACCATGCTGCAAAGGAGAGAGCCATGCAATTCATGCGAA
>MAAY01000067.1:0-25602 GCA_002162795.1 Rhodobacterales bacterium 56_14_T64 | reverse complement strand
TCAAATCCACGTCCAATCGAACTCATCGACTCTCCGCGTTGCCAACGATCCCAGATCTCTGACTTCTGTTTATCTGTAAAAAAATGTCTGCGGCGATAGGCCATGATTTACACTCCATCTTTCCATAAAGACTAAAGTGTTGCCTCGACCCGTTGAAACCGCCGCACATAGCTGCCGTTGGCAAAGACCGCAGCGAACGACGACTTTCCGCCCGCACTCCAAGTCGCCTTGTTCGTGAAGACCAGCCATCTTCTTAAAACCGCCTGATTACCGGTCATCCTGCTGATAGGACGTCAGTATCCGCGATGATTCAAAACGTAAAACGGGGAAACGGAAAGGTGGAATGATATCTTCCATTCCCACGTCAACTTTTGAAAAAATGTGTGTTTTATAGATTAATGGTGCGGGTGAAGGGACTCGAACCCCCACGCCTCGCGGCGCCAGAACCTAAATCTGGTGCGTCTACCAATTCCGCCACACCCGCACGTTATCACCAAGAACTTCCCTAGTGTGCGGCGCTGATAGCAAAGCTTTCTCTAGGATGCGAGAGCAAATCGTCATCTTCGTGACATATGGTACGGCGGCAACAATATTCGATGTTTTTATGGATTGTTAACATTTGGCAATAAAAGACCGCGACAACAGCATGACTATGCCACATTCTAACGAAAAAAATACTGAGGCAGACAGAGCGAGAACGCCATGAAAACGCAGCCCAACAGGCCTGCGCGGAGTCCGAATCCGCGTATGGAGCAAAGCACTTCGTCGGTAACCTCCGGTCCGATGTCCGGATTGTTGCATGGCACCGTCGTGCTGACACGGACCGGTGAAGTTGTAGTACAGGACATCCGGCCAGGCGACCACGTCATCACCCGCGGTGCTGGGTTGGTACAAGTTCAGGCGGTGGCGCGACACCGTGTGCTGTTGCGGGCGATTTCCATTGCCGCGGGATCGCTGGGCGATACCCGCCCCGACAGTGACATGGTCTTACCTGCCGACCAGCAAATCCTGATCCGTGATTGGCGTGCACAGGCCCTATTTGGCTGTGATCAGGCGATGGTTCCGGTCTCTGCCCTGGTGGATGGAGAATTTATCCGCGATCAGGGCCTGCAGGTTCTTGAGCTCTACACCCTGCAGATGGAGCACGAACAGGTGATCTATGCGGGCGGGCTGGAGGTGGCAGGCTCCACCGATCCAGCTATTGACCTGCGTCCGGCAGCTTAGAGACCAAGATCCCGAAACACTGACGGCAGTTGATCCGCCAGATCTTCGGCAATCAGGCCGGGGCCAAACTTGCGGGCACATTCCACATGCAACCAAGCCCCCGTTTCCGCCGCCTGCATCGGCGCAAGTCCGCGCGCCATCAGGCCGGCAATGAATCCAGCCAAGACGTCACCTGACCCGGCAGTGGCCAACCAGGGGGCCGAGCGTTCGTACTGTGCCGAATTAATTGAACAGTGCCCATCCGGGGTTGCAATAACTGTGTCCGGCCCCTTGAACACGACCACGCAACCTGCCCGCCCTGCAGCCTCGCGCGTGGCATCGACTTTGGAATAGGACGGGCCACTGGTCGTAGGCGCAGCCAGCTTCTCAGCAATATCCGGGAACAGCCGGGTGAACTCACCACCGTGGGGCGTAATCACACAGTCCTTATGTAAGACGTCAAACAAGACCTCTGGCTTGGCGCTAAACCGGTTCAATGCGTCCGCATCCAAAACAGTTGGTCGCTTTTCCTTTAGCACCGTCAAAACCAACGCCTGAGTATCGGCCCGAATGCCGAGGCCAGGCCCCAGACACAGGGCATTAAACCGCGCATCTTCAAGCAACTCTCTCAATCCTGCTGCTCCGTCGATTTGTCGCAGCATGATCGAGGTCAGGTTGGCGGCATTTTCAAACATCGCTGAGCGTGGGGAACCCAAAGTGACCAGCCCCGCCCCAATACGCAGAGCCCCACGAGCGGCCAAGCGGGCGGCGCCTGTGTTTCCATGGCCCCCAGAGAGGACAAGGGCGTGGCCATGGGAATATTTGTGACCATCTCCTGCTTTCGATAGGAGATTTGCAATCGACTGTTTGCAATCAACTGTCTGAACATCTTGTTCCATAAACTATACCACGCACCTCAAATCAATTCGCTCAGAGACTTAAAGACCAATATCCTTTACAATCACCTTACCACACATATCGGAACACTCACCATTTACATGGCCGCGCTTCAACTGATGAAATGTGACAGTCAGATCTGCTGCCAAAGGCAGTTCCGAAAGCGCCTGACCCGTGTCGCAATCAAGGCCACTAAGGATATCGACTGCGATCAGCTTGTTGTCCTGCCAGTTTCTTTCATAACGAAAATTGTTAAAAAGTTCCGTAACCTCCTTTGGTAGAGGACGCGACAAGCCGGTTCCAAAAAGCGCGTCGACAAATATGTCAAACCGAGTGTCTGACAGCCTGCTGTCGCGGTGTCCCAAGGGAGAAATCACGTGCATTTTCCGATAAGCTCGGAACCACCGTTTACCGCAGATCCTTGCGTCCGGTGGCTGCCTTGAAGGCGGGCCAAGAAACAACACCTCGACCTTCCACCCCCTGTCAGCAAGAAGTTTGGCTATGACGAAGCCGTCTCCACCATTGTTGCCGGGCCCGCATAACACACCTGCGCAAAGAGTTTTTCTATTTCTTCTTGCCCAAAATCGTGACCATCGAGCCCATGGGCTATTGCCATGAAATCGGGCGGGAGTGTCTAACTCCGGCCACTCTTCCAAAATCGCCTCGACCACGCCCTGCCCTGCTCGCTCCATCAGCTCCAGCCCGGTCACTTCGCCAGACTCAATCGCGGCCTGCTCAATCCCCCTCATTTGGGCAGCCGTTAACAGTTCACTCATCTCAAGGCCTCATCGATTCAATTTCGCACAAAAAAACAGCACAACGCCACCAAAGCAGGCAATCACGTGCCGAGAAAATGGAGTTTTTTCTTCTCACGCTCAGCTAAACATTGCTGTTCCTAACAAGAAGTGATCTGACCGTTCGCGACAAGGTGTGAGGAGCCCCGAGAATGAAAAAAATCGAAGCCATCATCAAACCGTTCAAACTGGACGAGGTGAAGGAAGCGTTGCAAGACGTCGGTGTACAGGGGCTCTCGGTCATCGAGGTCAAGGGCTTTGGCCGTCAGAAAGGCCACACCGAATTGTATCGCGGCGCCGAATATGTGGTGGATTTTCTGCCCAAGGTGAAAGTCGAAGTGGTGTTGGACGACGATCAGGTCGACGCCGCCATCGAAGCCATCGTAGACGCGGCCAAGACCGACAAGATCGGCGACGGCAAGATTTTTGTCTCAACCGTCGAACAAGCCATTCGCATTCGGACCGGCGAGACCGGATCGGACGCGCTGTAACTTACAGCATTCACATATATTGACTATCCAAACCAAAAGGACCCAGGGGATGAGCGTAGACGCAGTTCTCAAGACACTCAAAGACGATGATGTGGCTTATGTCGACATCCGGTTCACCGACGTTCGTGGCAAATTGCAGCACGTAACGGTCGACGTGGACCTGGTTGATGAAGATTTTCTCGAAGAAGGCTTTATGTTCGACGGCTCGTCGATCGAAGGCTGGAAGTCGATCGAAAACTCCGACATGAAATTGATCCCGGACACCACCAGTGCCTATATCGATCCGTTTTATGCAGAAAAAACCCTGTGCATTCACTGTTCGATCGTCGAGCCCGACACTGGTGAATCCTACGAGCGTGACCCGCGCGGCACGGCGCAAAAAGCCGAAGCCTATCTGAAATCAACTGGCATCGGTGATGTGGCCTACATGGGCCCCGAAGCCGAATTCTTCCTGTTTGACGATGTCCGCTTTAGCAACACCATCAACAAAGTGTCTTACGAAGTCGACGCTTCCGATGCGTCGTGGAATACAGACACCGAGTACGAAATGGGCAACATGGGCCACCGTCCCGGCATCAAGGGCGGCTATTTCCCAGTCAACCCCATTGATGAATCCCAGGACCTGCGTTCGGAAATGCTGTCGACCATGAAGCGTCTTGGCATGAAGGTCGACAAGCACCACCACGAGGTTGGCTCTTGCCAGCACGAGTTGGGCTTGATCTTTGACAGCCTGACCAAACAAGCCGACGAGCTGCAGAAATATAAGTATGTGATCCACAATGTGGCTCATGCCTATGGCAAATCCGCGACCTTTATGCCCAAGCCGATTTACGGTGACAACGGCACGGGCATGCACGTGAACATGTCGATCTGGAAAGACGGCAAGCCGCTGTTTGCTGGCGACAAATACGCTGATCTGTCCGACGAAGCCCTGTTCTTCATCGGTGGCATTCTGAAGCACGCCAAAACCTTGAACGCCTTTACCAACCCGGCGACCAACAGCTACAAGCGTCTGATCCCTGGTTTCGAGGCTCCTGTTCTGCGCGCCTACTCGGCTCGTAACCGCTCGGGCTGTGTTCGCATTCCATGGACCGAGTCGCCCAAGGCCAAGCGCGTTGAAGCTCGTTTCCCTGATCCAGCCGCCAACCCTTACCTGTGCTTTGCGGCCCTGTTGATGGCTGGCCTCGACGGCATCAAGAACAAGATCAACCCTGGCGAAGCCATGGACAAGAACTTGTACGACCTGCCAGCAGAAGAGTTGGAAGGCATCCCAACAGTATGTGGTAGCTTGCGCGAAGCTTTGGACTGCCTGGCAGCAGACCACGATTTCTTGGTGCAGGGCGACGTGTTCACCAAAGACCAGATCGAAGGCTACATTGCCCTCAAAATGGAAGAAGTTGAACTGTTCGAACACACACCACACCCGGTTGAATTCGGCATGTATTACAGCTGCTAAAGCCGCTGGTGCGTGCCAGCACGCACCCTACACCTGAGAATCAAGGCGTCCCTTTGGGGCGCCTTTTTCGATTCCCCATGGGATGACCAATAACTGATTTCAGCTGCAACAAGTCTACCTCCGCGCCTAAGTGCCCGATTGGGTTTTCACAAAATGATCTTATCACGCTGGGCCCCGGAATTGGTCGGTATCCACTACACACGAGCCCCGACCACCGAACGCCAACAAGCAAAACGGGCTGCCAGCCAATCAAATTGTATGAGTGCCAAATGACTGAGTGATCAGCACCACAGACCTGCAAGCTCAATGTATATCTCTCCCCCCACATAGCCCCTTGAACCATCGACGCAGCCCCTGTATCCCCGCGCTTCCCCGCTGTTGACAGGAACCTACGATGAGCGCCCCAAATACCCTTGGCATTGATTTTGGAACCTCCAATTCCGCTGCTGGGATAGCCGTCAACGGGCGGCCCTGGTTGGTAGAGCTGGAACCGGGGCAAACCACCCTGCCGACAGCAGTGTTCTTTGAAGAACAACCGCGCCGGATGCGGATTGGAGCCAGCGCCACACAGGCCCTGATCGCGGGCGAGGAAGGCCGGTTCATGCGGGCACTCAAAAGCCTGCTGGGAACACCGCTGTTGCGTGAGGAGCGGCGGATCCATGGTGAGCGAATTGATTTCATCGAAATCATCGCCCGCTTTCTGCGTGAAGTTAAGTCCCGGGCCGAAGCCGCCACCTATCAGGAGTTCACCCATGCGCTGTCAGGTCGCCCGGTGCGGTTCCACAGCAAAGATGAGGCCCGCAACGCTCAGGCCGAGATCGATCTGCGCGACTGCTATCTTGCAGCAGGTTTTCAAGATGTGCGCTTTATGTATGAGCCCGAAGCCGCCGCCCGCGCGACAGTTCCTGACGCAGGCATCGGGATGATTGTCGATATCGGCGGTGGTACCTCAGATTTTTCGCTGTTTCGCCAGCAAGACACCGGAGAAACTGAAATTCTGGCCAGCTACGGGCTGCGCATTGGTGGCACCGATTTTGACCGCCGGTTGAGCATCGACCATGTGATGCCTCTGCTGGGGCGCGGCAGCGCCATCCGCAATGCCTTTGGCCTTGGCACCCTGCCCGCGCCTGCCAAGATATTCAACGATCTGGCCACTTGGCAAATGATCCCGTTCCTTTATGCCGCCGACAGCCGCCACAAGGCGCGTGACCTCGCCAACAATGCCGCCGAACCGGACAAACTGGCGCGGCTGGTGACGGTACTGGAGGACGAGTTGGGCCATGACGTTGCCTTTGCTGTGGAGCGAGGCAAAATTCAGAGCAATCAACCCGATCACCCTGCCCCGCGCATCGATTTGAAAGAGTTAGAACGCGGGTTGATGGTGCCGTTGACTGCCGAGGTCCTTCAGTCCTCCCTACAAACCCAGGTGCAGGAGATCGCTACCGGCGCGTCTGAGACACTGAAACTGGCGGGTCTCAGTACCGATCAGGTTGATCGAATTGTTCTGGTTGGCGGTTCCTCTTTGATGGCGGTGGTGGAACAGCAGATGCGCCAACTTTGCCCAGACGCGCGCGTGCACAAAGCAAATGCGATGACCGCCGTGGCTGCCGGCTTGGCAATCTCTGCTGCGACGGCCTTTTCATAAGGGGTGATGATGGCGCCTTGGGATAATTCCCATGGTTTTTCAGATTCAGGGCACTAGGCTCAACAGAGTTCATTTTAGTGAAAGCTGGTTTTATGCACCCCTCCCTGCTGTCTGCCCTATTCTGTGTCGGCCTTTCGGTCCCTGCCCTTGCTGCGCCCTGCGGCAATACCTCGGCTGGGTTTTCCGCCTGGAAAGATGATTTTGCCCGTGAAGCCAAACGCGCTGGGGTGAAAAAGCCAGGACTGCGGGCCTTGGCAAATGCGCAATATGCCAGTCGCACCATATCGGCAGACCGCAACCAAAAGAGTTTCCGCTATACGCTCGAGAAGTTCATGGAAATCCGCGGCTCGACCACCATTGTGGCTCAGGGCCGCAAGCGTAAGGCGCGCAACCCCAATTTCTACGCCGCTCTGGAAAAGAAATACGGAGTGCCTGCCGGGGTGCTGATTGCCATTCACGGTATGGAAACCGCCTTTGGCCATTTCATGGGGGACAGCCAGATTGTGCCCGCGATCACTACTCTGGCTTATGATTGTCGCCGATCCGATTTCTTTGTGCCGCACGCGATTGGTGCACTCAAACTGGTTGATCAAGGCGCGATTACCCCTGCCACTCAGGGGGCCAAGCATGGTGAGCTGGGGCATACTCAATTTCTGCCCGGCAATGCCTTGCAATACGGTGTGGACTGGGGCGGCGATGGTCGGGTTGATTTCTACGACATGGCAGACGCGCTGGCCTCGACCGCAAACTACCTGCGCAAAAAGGGTTGGAAAAAGGGTAAAGGCTATCAACCCGGTGAACCCAATTATGAAGTCCTGAAGCAGTGGAACGCGGCCACGGTCTATCAACAGTCACTGGCGATAATGGGCGCAGGTATCGACCGCTGAATGGCGCGGTTGACGCTCGACATTGCAGAACATGACTTGTTGAGCGGTATCGAGCGAAACAGCACATTTGTGAAGGCCTGAGATAATGGCGCGTCTCTAACAGGTTAGGCGGCAATGTGGCCACTCTTCGCCTCTGTTCGGCCGCAATTCTACCGTCAAAACCGAAACACTCCCGTCAAACACTTGAAAAAATACAACATTTTGACAAATTGTTCTCTTCCCGGATTTGGAAACAATCTTTTAGTATTTTCGACCAACCTGCCTCACTTTCAGCTTTTTCAAGTTCTATTGTTTCCTAAGAAGCAACCTGAGCGGAGGATCCTGACGGTGGCAAGTACAACAAAATTTCACGGTGGATTATTTTACTACGGCACTCCCAGCAGCGCATTGGCAAAATGCAGCTGTATCATTGCCGACATGCTGGAAGAATACGGCCATTCGGTCGATCAGTTCAGTGCCCGTGCAGACGATGCAATTGCGCTAGCCAGTGATCAGTATCGCTTGGTATTGCGAATGGCAGAAAAGCCAAAAGTCCCGAATGGGGCCAAGCTTCGACCTAACCTGCAAAAGGTAGAAATTTCTCTGCAGCCCAATTTTCCCAGCTATTGTGACAAAGAGCTCAGCGAGATGTTGATGGCAGTCATGCTGTACCGATTGGTCAACGAATTGGGTGCCGAATACATAGAGTGGATGGACACCAGCGTCACCCTGACACGGAAACAGTTCCTAGGAGTGTTTGCCAAAATCAGGCCCCTGCACCCGCAGCCAAAGATATCCGGGAGCGACCGCTTTGCCCCCATCGAAGAGACCGCCATAGAGCTGGAGCTGCATTGCGCCCAAATTCAGAAAAGCCCCTATCATCCAGCAGTGCAGGTCACCAAACCTGTTCCGTATCAACGGCTTGCAACTTGGGCCGGCAGCTTAATGCGTAGCCATGAGTTGCGCGTTGTCTCGCCGATCCCGCCATTGACTACTTTTGCACTTTTATTGCATAGCTCAGGCGTGATTTAGGGGCAGCGCCCCCTTAGATGGCCGGCGGATCACCCCATTGCGCCAGCACATCCGCCCGGTCCAGCACGTAAGTGTGAATACAAAAAACCACGGCTCGGGTTTGAGGTAGACGCAGGATCATTTGCTTTTCACTGCGCAGGTATTTGGCCTCGGCATCATGGATCTCGTCGCGTGCCTCATATTGGCTACGCGGCTGGTTTAGCGCCGGATTCCGGTACCATAATCCATTGAACCGCCACAATGGGCGCCCCGTCTGCACCCCATCAAACAACCGCTGAACCCGCGCCGCAATGCTTGCGTTATAACTATCAACCGGCGCGTGAATACCCGTCAGCGGGGCTAGAAATTTCTCTGACAGCCTCCAACTGGCTGGAAAGCACAGCACCGCGCCAGTCATAACATGTTCATCGCCGCGCTTTTGCAGGATACAAAAATCCTGCTGAGTGATACGTCCCAATGTCGCCAGCGGGTCCAGCCAATCCAGATCAACCATCTGCCCATCAGCGCGTTGGACCTGGCCAACATCCCGAGAATACAACTGATCCAGCACCATCCCCAGCAATTCCTGAGCCGCAGGCATCGCCTCGGCATCCAACATCAAAACATCATCCCGGTGACTATCAAGAAGCTGCTCTCGCGCCGCCATCTGAGCCGCAAAGGCATCATCCGGCATGAGCCAGTCCTGAGGCGCAAGCGGCTGTATTCCCGGTAAATTCTGTGCCTGCAGCGGATTAAAGGGGATTTGTTTTTGCAAGATCGGTTCCATGTTACCGGCATATCATTCCCGTCCCGTATTGCCAGCCCCATAGAGAGTTACCAACCGTCGCGCGATGGCTATAAGAAATCCAGAACGATGATCTCAGCCCATTAAGCTATAGGGCAAAAACGACTGCATACCGGGTCGCATTCAGCACGGATTCGTCGGGAGCGGCCCTGCAGAGTGATCGCAACTATGCCGCTAGAGAGAACCACAATGACCGAGCATTTTCGTGATATTCGCAAAATTGATCCCAGCCGTGGGGCAAAACTGGGCGACGGTAGCCCTAACGACAACAACCGGATCGAAATCGGCCCGTCTCAACTTGCATTATCTGAATGGGAAACGGCCGGACTGCAATTGCCAAATTTGGACCGGATGCGGAAATTTCGCTGGCAGCGGCTAACCCAGGCAATCGCAGATCGCGGCTATGGTGGGCTGCTGATGTTCGACCCGTTGAACATCCGCTACGCCACTGACAGCACCAACATGCAGTTGTGGAATAGCCATAATCCGTTCCGCGCAGTCCTGCTCTGCGCCGACGGCTATATGGTGATCTGGGACTATAAAAACTCTCCCTTCCTGTCGACGTTCAACCCGCTGGTCCGCGAGCAGAGATCAGGCGCTGACCTGTTCTACTTTGATCGCGGCGACAAGGTGGATGTAGCAGCAGATGTCTTTGCCAACGAGGTGCGCGTTCTGATGCAGGAGCACGCAGGCGACAACAAACGCCTGGCGGTCGACAAGATCATGCTACACGGGCTGCGCAGTCTCGAGGCGCAGGGGTTTGAGATCCTGGAAGGCGAGGAGGTCACAGAAAAGACCCGCGCCATCAAGGGCGAGGACGAGATTCTCGCCATGCGGTGCGCCAATCACGCTTGCGAAACTGCCGTGGCGGAAATGGAGCACTTTGCAAGGGCCAATGTTGGCGACGGCAAAACATCCGAGGATGACATCTGGGCCATTTTACATGCCGAAAACATTCGCCGTGGCGGTGAGTGGATCGAAACACGGCTGCTCTCCTCAGGTCAGCGCACCAACCCATGGTTTCAGGAATGCGGCCCACGGATAACGCAACAAAACGAGATCATCTCGTTCGATACAGACCTGATTGGATCGTATGGCATCTGCATCGACATCTCACGCAGTTGGTGGATTGGCGATCAAAAACCGCGCACCGATATGGTCTATGCAATGCGCCACGCCCATGAACACATCATGACCAATATGGAAATGTTGAAACCTGGCGTCATGATCCCCGAACTGACGGCCAACTGCCATCGCCTGGATGACAAATTTCAGGAGCAGAAATATGGATGCCTTATGCACGGAGTGGGACTGTGTGATGAATGGCCGCTGGTGGCTTATCCGGACAAGGCAGTGGCAGGCGCCTATGACTACCCACTGGAACCGGGCATGGTACTCTGTGTCGAGGCCTGTGTCGGCGAGGTTGGCGGTGATTTTTCCATCAAACTAGAGGATCAAGTACTGATCACCTCAGACGGGTTTGAATCCCTGACCACCTATCCATTTGATGCGGCTCTGATGGGCAGTTGAAAACCAATTCACATAGCAACAAGCCCGAGGCCCCTCTCCAAGAGAGGGGCCGAGACATCCAGTGGCGCATCAGCGCCTCCACTGTCAGGGTTAACACACACAGTCACTCTAGACTTACAGACCTGCGGAGGTCACCCTTCCTGCATCTTTGTCAGGTCCAGTGGTATCGATAACAGCACCCCAAACTCCTTGGGGAAATCTGCGCTGACCCGCGCATGAACAGCACCCTGTTTGTCGAAAAACCGAGCCTTGGGCACCAGTGGAGTGATGGCCTCGTGCCAAATACTCGCATCAAGGCATACGCCAAAAGTACCGTCGCAATAGAAGGCCACCCAATCTTCGGGCTTCATGTCGTCACCAGTCTTGGCCAGCGCAACGATAAAGGGTTGATTGTCCAGAGGGTAAAACAACTGCCCCCCATCCGGGTGGTGATTGCCATGCCAAATCAGCAACTTAGAGCGATCAGATTCCGGCGCATCACGACGCGCGTCCTCGGGATTTTTACTCCAACCCAGGATGTATTTGTCCCCAACCGCCATGTTCTGCCCCAGCAGAAAATCACCCTCCCACCAGAAATCAAAAATTCCCTGAAGATAGCCCCCCTCGTCACCGGTTCCGGCATCAACAGTGCGCCAACCCGTGTGTGGCCATTTGGTGATTGGCACTGGATGGGTCGCAAAATCGGTAACAACCGTTCCATAACCCGCAAAAGTCTCGGGCGTTGCCCGCACCAACGGCACTTCAAAATGCGGCAACCCGGCAGGCACTTGTGGGTTCATGTAATCGAACCGCTTGTGATCATTCATCGCCCGCACTCCTAGCATTTATTTTCAGTTACACGGGCGCTCAAAACACATGCCCCGCTACATCAATAGATGCCGCTTGCGTTGACATGAAATCAAATTAATAATTAGCTTTATTTTTCACAGGTAAACTTATCAAATGACCAGTTTTGCTCAACTCAAAGCCTTCCACGCTCTGGCCCTAGAGCTCAACTTCCACCGGGCAGCCGAGCGGCTAAATCTGACCCAGCCAGCCGTCTCAATCCAAATCAAGAACCTGGAAAATGACAGTCGACGAAGTCTATTTTTGCGTAAAGGTCATACAGTTGCGCTGACCGACGAAGGTCGTAGTCTGCTTGAACTCACCACCAAAATTTTTGATGCCGAAACCCAGGCACAAAGCATGCTGTCGGGCCACGACAAGGGACTACCCCGCACACTGCACTTAGGCGCTGATGGGCCACATATCGCGCTGGATCTGATTGCCATGGTGCAAAAGCAGTATCCGGACGTTCAGTTCCGGGTATCTTTGGCCAATGCTGAGACCACATGGCAAAACCTGCTATCGATGCGGGTGGATGCCGCCGTCATGGCAGACGCCAAAGCCGACCCACGAGTGATAACAAAGACAATAACGAACCAAAGCCTGATGGCGCTGGTACCAGAAGATCATTGCCTGGGCACGCGCCAGTCAGTCAGTTTTGAGGATCTGTCGGACTGCGGATTGGTAATGCGCGAACACGGATCAAATACCCAGAGAATTGTAGATGAGGCCTTGGTCAGCCGCAAAATGCGCCCCAAAATTGCCTTGGTAATGGGCAGCCGTGAAGGCGTGCGCGAGGCCGTGGCCCGAGGTCTGGGGGTCGGTTTTGGCTTTGACCAAGAGCTTGGCCATGACACGCGTTTTGTCGGCATTCCCATTCTCGGTTTTGAAAACAGCAATGCAGATATGTTGCTGTGCCTCAGAAAACAACAATCCAACCTCTTGGTGAAAATGCTATTCACGGCTGCAAACAAATTAAATTCTTAAAGGGTGGCATCACCATCACGTGACGTTTGTTCCACAGGTCTTGCCTCAGCCCGTCTGCGCGCTCATTTTCGCATCAGACGCAACCAAAGGTCTCAGCCCATGCCCGTTGAACAGATAACATTCCCCGGCCACGCCGGAACCGCACTGGCCGCACGGCTGGACCTGCCCAATGGCCCGGTCTTGGCCACTGCCTTGTTTGCCCATTGTTTCACCTGTTCCAAGAACATTCCAGCCGCACGGCGCATTGCCGCTCGGCTTGCCTCGATGGGAATCGCTGTGTTGCGGTTTGACTTCACGGGTTTGGGCCATTCCGAGGGAGAATTTGCCAACACCTCGTTTTCATCAAACGTTGCGGACCTGATCGCCGCGGCACAGTATCTGAATGATAGAGACATGGCGCCGGACCTGCTGATCGGCCATTCTCTGGGCGGAGCGGCCGTGCTGCGCGCTCGTTCCAGCATCCCTTCAATCAAGGGTGTTGTAACTATCGGTGCCCCGTTCGATCCCGGCCATGTTGCGCATAACTTCGAATCGTCCTTGCCCGAGATAAAAGACAAGGGATCAGCCGAAGTCCAACTTGGTGGGCGGCCCTTTATCATCTCGCAAGATTTTGTCGATGATATCCGGGCTGCAGCCCTGGAACCCGCCATATCCCAGCTACACGCTGCGTTGCTCGTGCTCCACGCCCCTCAGGACACCGTCGTCGGAATAGACAATGCAGCGCAGATTTTCACGACCGCCAAACACCCAAAAAGCTTCGTTACACTGGATGACGCAGATCACCTGATCAGTCGCTCAGAAGACGCTGAATATGCCGCTGGGGTGATCGCAACCTGGGCAGGTCGCTATATTGACCTGGCCGCTCCTGCCCCTCCTCCTGGTGCGCCCGAGGGTATCCTGCGTGTGACCGAAGTTAGCCCGGATGGATTTCTGCAGGATGTTCAATCCGGACCGGATCACCACACCTATGCCGATGAACCAATAGCCTATGGCGGCAGCAACCTTGGCCAGTCACCCTATGCGTTTGTGTCGGCTGGTCTGGGGGCTTGTACTTCGATGACCATTCGCATGTATGCCCGCCGCAAAGCTTGGCCCCTTACAGGTATTAGTGTCGAGATCAGCCACAACAAAGTGCACGCTCAAGATGCCACGACCGGCAACCCATCGCGGATCGACCAGTTCATTCGGGTGATTGACCTGCAGGGAAATCTCAGTGCGGAACAACGCAACCGACTGTTGGAGATTGCCGATAAATGCCCGGTGCACCGCACCCTGGAACATGGCGCCCGCGTGGTCACTCAGCTGCGCAATAATCAAAGTCCGAACTAACCGGCTAGTACCCAGTGACCTTTGCCCCCCGCAATTGCTAGGCTGTTCACCAACAACTTAGTTTAAGTTCACGGCGCGCGCATCGTGACGAAGGGTGCTGGTCTGGCGCGGACGGCAGGCCGTCAATGGTAACCAGCATGCTGTCCAGGATCTCAGATCAGAAATGGGCCAACGCCAAACAGATATTCAAGATCTCAATTTCATATGGCGCAAACCGCAACCGAATTTGCCCCTAGCCTCGATCAATGGCGTTCCATGCGCCACTCCCACGGTGGTTGTGTGTACGCTTGCCAGATACCGGTTCCTTCGGCCTGAGCCGTTGTCGCTTCGGCAAGGTAGTAGCCTTGATCCTGGTCAGGCCATGCCAACCCCTCCTCCACCAAAAGCCCGCCCATGTCTCGTCCATCCGCTTCGCAGGACGCAAAGTAGAGCCCGTAGTTCCCCTGTTCGCTGCTAAAACACTCGACGCGCTCAGCGTTGCGAAGGATGTTTCGAACTCGATCACTCGATTGCGTCACGCAATCCCAAGATGAACCGTTTGATGCATTGCACTGCTGAGCGGCTTTTGGTGCTTCGATGCCGACAAGGCGTATTCTAAGGTTACCAAGAGCAAGGAAGTCCCCATCAATGACACGAAACGCTTCCCCCGGTGCCGAGACCAGAGGTCCAATGTTGGCAGAGAGACTTTGAATGGTGTGTAGCTCTAAGAAAATCCTCGCAGAAATGGGGTCAACTGGTTGGAGTTCCGCGGACGAAGCAACGTTGGCTACAATCGCAAAGGCTGCACCTGCTATGGATCGCTTTATTATCATAATGATGGCCACTCAATTATTGGATTACCCCAAGAATGCATCCGAAGAAGACAAAATTCTGTTAACTCACTGCATTTCTATATTCGGAGCGATCGATTTCCGTACCCCAAAATCCCTGGCTTCAAATTGAAGGTTGCAGATTGAGGACAGCAACTTGCACCTTCGCAATTGCTCCAGACTTACTGAACCAACCTCAATGGCTCGCTTACCGGGGTGTTTGAATAATCAAGAAGCAGATTGGCGCCACCACAGCCTCGGATGTCCCAGTCAGATCCAAATTTTAGAGACCCAGCCGAAAAGACCGAAACAGCCCCGACGGTGGCATTGTTTGACCCCCAATCGACGTAGTCACCGGCAAAAACCTGCAAGTTGAACATCTCAACGTCAGAGCCAAACTTTGCCATCTCAGCCCCCAGAATGAAGTTCATCGAATCGTCCGGAGAATCGCAGAATGTGCTCGATCCAATGGTGACGTTTGAGCCAATTTCAACGTTCTCCATGGCCAGCAAAAACACGTTGTTCATGGTTACATCCGAACCGATTTTTATTTTCTTCTCTGACACGATCAATGCGTTTTGAAAATTGTAGTCGATATCAACGTCATCAGAGCTATAGATTAGGGTCGAAATTCCGGGGGGGTAACCGCCTGGATAATCCGCGTATAGGGTGCCAACCATCGCCTGCGCTGCAGTGATGTGGTCCGAGTGCCCTGCCGGTTTGGTGATGTCAAAGATAAAGTCCGCGGACGGATTCAGATAGTCCGACATTGTTGCGGTCTCGACTATGTCTGGCAAATTATTGTTCGCCCAATTTCCGTCGTCAAAATACTCTTCGGGCACCACTTCGTTATCACTGCCAAAATCATATCCGCCGTCGCCATAATCACTTCTCGGTGAAGACATACTGATGGTCGCTTGAGTGTCCGCGTCCGGGCCACCCTCGATACTGTTTTGCGAGCTGAATTTCACCCCTTCTTCGCCATGGATACACCAGCCGTCACGTAGTTCGTTGGTACTGCCGCCTTCGGCTGTGCCCAGGGCAAAGAATCCTGCAGACAGACAGCCTGGCGCCTCAGGTGGCGGAGCAATAGCAATGGCGCTGGTAGAAATATCCAGCGTGTCGGCGGCAACCATACCAATCAGGAACATGGGCTGAGCGTTAGAGTTGGTCGAAGATCTTCGCGTTGTGGTGACAACAGAATTCAGCATCGCAGAGACTGGTAAAGAGCCCTTGGGGTAATAGGTTCTGGCGGCTCCGAATTCACCGTCTGTGTCCCAAAATCCCAATTCGACATCCACCGCCAACAGGACATCGCCATAATCCGTTTCGGTCATATTCTTTTGCGCAAAAATCTGCGCCTCTGCAACAATAGCAGCCTTGGCGCTGGCTGAAATGGAGCCATTGTTTTCAGGGATCAGGGCCGCCCCTGCCAGGGCCGAGGCATCTGCCGCATTTTGCAACCGCGCACGGGTGTAAATGACATTGGAGGAATCAATAGCAAAGCCGACGGCAATCAGCAAAGCCATCAGCACAATCAGTGCGTAGGCCATCGCCACCCCTGAGGTATCTCTGGCAAACTTGGCAAGGGGTCTGCAAATCGACAATGCTGATCACTCCTTCACATGACGCGCAGAGACCGAATAGGTTTCTGAGCCCGCAGCCATCCCAATGATGTCGATTGGGACGATGGAATTTGTCTGGATCTGAATGGACACCAGAATATTATCACCGGGCAAAGCAGCGCCCCCAGCCACTGTATCACTGGCAAAAACCAAAAAATCTCCGGGAATGACGTCCATCAGATTACAGGCCAATTGCTCGGCGCTTTGCAAGCCATCAGCTGAAACCCCGGTCAGTGACCCACAAGCAGTATAGGTCCCGTTTGTTTCGTCATCCGCGCTGCCGACAGCAATCTCACGGGAGACATGTTGCGACACATGGATCATCGTCGAGGATACAAAGAACACATAGCCCAACTGAACAATCGCAAAGGTAACCAACACAAGGATCGGCATCGCAAGAAGGGTTTCCACCAAAACAGCCCCGACCTGATCTTTAAAGAAACGACGCATCATTCGCTAACCACACGTTGCATGCGCAGAGTGACCCGCGCCGCAAAAACGTCTGCACTGTCGGGCGACGGAGAGACACCAATGGGCACCAGGCTGAGCTCCGGCTCGACCAATTGCACAACTGCGTCCGCCCCTTCGCTGCCAAAACCACTGCTGGTCCCGTCTGTCGCCATGACAAACAGTGTACCAGGCGCTCGTGCGGCCAGATCACATGCGATTTGTTCGACACTGACCCCACCAGCGGCACCAACACCTGTAATCGACGAGCAAGCGGTCAACACGCCATTGGTTTCATCATCGGCGCGGCCAAGAGACAGTTCTCGGGACGCAATTCTGGCGGCGCGTTCCAAGTGTGACATGGTGTGGAAAATCGCCCCAAAGTAAATGATGATAAGCGAAAGAGTAATCAAAACAGGAACCACGAGGAGCGTTTCTACAAGCACAACTCCGGATTCATCGCGAAAAATTCGCTGAGCGCCTTTGCATCGAAACATTATACCTCAAGACAAAATAAACTGAGAACGTTTGGTGCTTACCTAACTAATACGATCGAGAACAAATCAATGATTGGCGGCAATTTTCGGTGCGAAACGCTGTTGGGCATCAGGCACTGGACGCATGACATTCGATCAGGCGTTTTGACATACTATGCAGTCGACATGGCATCCGCAGAGCAAGCTTGACCGGACGTCCTGTCCCAAGGGCTGAAGTCACTAATTTGGAGGATTTTGCCGATGAGTCAGACGCTGCCGCACGATATCCAACAAACCCAACGTTGCGTCAAGCCGCTCGGCTCACAGTCGATGGCGCAGGCCTTAGCCGCTGCGCCATCGACTGCAAAGAGTGCCCAATTCTGAGCCTACACGATATTTATTCGCGCACAGAAAACCTTAGAGCACGGCTGCGATCTGGCGGGCGAATGCCGCCCGCCGCCATCCGTTTTGTTAACCCCAAAAATCGTCCGTGACCGGCAACGCAAGCTCCATTTCTGCAGCCAAAGACGCGGCCTCGTCCGCGCCTCCGACAACGATTGTGACAGTCGCCTGATCGGTGCCACCATTGCCGTCAGAGATGGTGTAGATGAAGCTGTCTTCTAATATTTGGCCATCGTTCAGGGCCTGGATGTCAGCCGCCGCAGTTGGATCATACGTGACGGTGCCAGTGTCGGCGTCATAAGACAGTGCTGCGCCATTGGTGCTACTGGCGGCACTCAGTGCGAAGATCAGTTCATCAGGGTTGCTAAACGCGTCATTGTCCAGCAGGTCACTCACGTCAAACGAAGTAACCTCATCCTCAGATGCAAAGGATGTTCCAGTTTCCTCTCCGTTGAAATCAAATACCCGACCTTCGATGGATCCATCTGACTGATTACGGCTTGAGGCGTCGTGCCAGATCACAGCAAAGCTGTCGTCGTCCAACACAACGATCGAAGGCGGACGGGGGAAGTCAGACGAAACATCGTCTCTGACCAACACCTGATCTGTTGCAGCGGTCCCATCGTCGTTGAACAGCTGCACGAATAGGCGTGCTTCACCCACACCATCTTCGTTGATGCCTCTCCAAGTCACTGCAAACTGGCCGTTTGGTAAGAAAGTCACGTCGGAAGGGAAATCCCCGACTAGCCGCCATGTCGCTGCATCGATAACAAATTCTTCGCCTGCAATTGAACCATCTGCATTAAACACACTGGCCCTGAGGTAGACGTCTTCCAATGTTGAATAGCCCCTTGAGGCCCAAACAACAACAAAGCTGCCGTCCTCGCGCACCGCCAGACTATGCCCCCACAGGTCCTGATCATGGGTTGAGCTGACGGTGAATTCGGGCTGAGTGACATGTCCATCATTGTCAAATCTGGCCGCCTTGATAACTGACTTGTCTGGGTTGATTGCAGGATCAATCGTGGCCCAGGTGGCAAGGAAACCACCATCAGGGAGTGCCTCTATGGATATATCGTTATGCAGGCCAAAGATATTCGTATCGAAGGATATCGTGTCGCCGACCTGTTGACCTTCCGGGGTGAAAATAGCCACCTCCAGGGTCTGCTCGTCGTAGTAGTCATAATCCATCGTGTAGCGCGCCACGGCAATGTTACCGTTGGACAATTCTGTCAAAGAGGATACGGCTGTTGTCAGTGTAGAGCCACCATCACTCACCCAGAATTCATCGCTGGTTGGGGTCCCATCCGCCGAGAAGATCTGCGCTATTTGGCCGGGCAAGTCGTACCCATCGGGCTCGGTTGGTGGTCCGTAATACGCCGTATGCGTCACCATAAAACCACCTGACTGCAGCATGGTCACGTTAGTTTCACCGCCGCCATGTTCGGAAATCACAAAGATATCTGTGGTGTGCTGACCTGCGGCGTCAGACATACGTCCTTGCATAAGGATACCAGTGCTCCCGTCTGCCCGTAGACCCTGGGTGGTCCATACCGTGACAAAGCTTCCGTCGTCATGTCCTGCGATCGTTGGCTGGCTATAGACTTGGCCCATTGGGTCGACGATCTGAATGTTTGATCCACCAACCAGGTCGTCATCTGCCGATCCGTTGGGGCCAAAATGGTCGTAATTTGCAACCACCGTCGCCACTGGGTCGCCAACTCCGTCAGCGCCATCGACCACCAGCGTAACAGTGGCCTGATCGGTGCCGCCATGGCCGTCAGACACGGTATAGGTAAAGCTGTCGTTGAGCGTCTCGCCGTCATTCAGCGCCTGTATTTCTACGCTTGCGGTGGGATCATAAATCAGGGTTCCCGTTGCGGGGTCGTAGGTGATACTGGCGCCAAATGCGCTGGTGCCTGCATCCAGTGAAAAACCCAATGTGTCGCCATCAATATCGCTATCGTTGGCCAAGAAATCCGCTACTTTGATTTCGAACACTTCGTCTTCGGATGCATTTGGAGGACCGCCGGCGGTGGTCTCAAATACCTGTGAATTAATCTCACCTTCCACCGACCAGGTTATGATGAAGTCACCGCCATCCTGCGCTGCGATTTCAAACCCGTTTACGACGCCGGGGCTGACAAGGAACTCTGCTATACTTTCGGTTCCATCCGAGTTGAATACGCGGGCCTTTAGGTCAAATCCCTCTATGTTGCCGTCAATCCAGGCAACAACAAACCGCCCATCCTCCAACCATGTCACGGCAGGTTGTCGAGAATGTGCTGACTCGTTGCCATTGACAATAAATTCTTCGGTTGCGGCGGTTCCATCCGAGTTGAAAACGCGGGCGCTCAGGTCGTAACCATCAGCTTGCGTGTACCACGACACCACAAAACTTTCGTCATCGCGCACAGCTACCGTAGGATGACCCTGCAGACCATTTGTCGCTTGGTTCACAAGAAATTCGTCGACGGTTACATTGCCATTCGCATCAAAAATTCTGGCTTTGATATCGGCGCCGGAAGCATTGGGATTTTCATAGGAATACCAAGTCGCAATAAATCCGCCGTCAGGTAGCGATGTGATGTCAATATCTTGCTGGGTGCTGTCCGCGCTTTCGCTCACAACAAAATCATCAACTATTTTGTGGCCACGGTCGTCAAAAATGGCAGCACTCACATCCCAGCCAGAACCTCCACTGCTGTAGCCGTACCAGGACACGACAAACCCACCACCGTCGAGCGCGGTAATGCTGGGCTCAAGCTCTTTGGCGATGTTCTCAAGCTCAACATTAATTTCTGATGATACTGCTTTGCCATTCGCGTTAAAGATACGTGCGTTGATTGAATACTGATCGTCACTTGACCTATCACTTGACATCCAGGTGACAACGAACCCTCCGTTTGCCAGCGCAGTTACTTCTGCATGACCCTGAAATCCCGCGGTGTGTTGGTTGATAAGAAACTCCTGACCGGTGGCAGAGCCGTCGGCGTTGAGAATACGGGCCTTTACGTCGTCATGACCAGTTCCATTACCATAATCCGTCTCCCACACCACGATGTGCTTTCCGTCCGTAAGGCGTGCGATAGATGGATCTGTCTGATACCCCGACTTAATGATGTTGACACTCGTCAGCGCACCAAACGTTACTGAGGCGGGTAAGGCGTCACTTGCGGGCAAATGATCATCTTCTGCAACGGGCCCTTCATTAATGCCGGACAATGATACTGTCACTTCTGCGTCAAAAGTCTCTCCGAAGGGGTTGGTTACTGTATAGCTGAAACTGTCCTCAAACACCTCACCTCGGCCAAGGTGAGACAAGACGTCTTCCGGATTGTAGGTGATGTTTTCACCATCATAGGTAACCCGGATGCCTGATGAGCTATACTCGCTTACGGCAAAAACCGGGGGCAGGTCGCCGAGGTTTTCGTCATTATCCAACAAGCTGGACAGAGAAAATGTCACCGGGCCATTGCCGAGTGACGTAACATGGTCATCGACAAGGGTGGTTTCGGTTTCCGTGGTTGTATCAAGAAGGACGCCGTCCCCTTGGAAATAGATCGCCTCAAATCCGCTCAGTTGGTCGGACCCGGCGTCGGACACCTGCGAATTTACGGAGGTGATTTCTATGCGGGACGATGACCGTTCAAGAACATAATCAGTGAAAGAGCCCGCATAATAGGCAATATCGTACCCGTCTCCCGCAGAGATTTTGTCGTTGCCCTGGCCGCCCCAAATTTGATCGTCGCCGTCGCCCGTGGTGATGGTATCGTTGCCATCACCACCATAGACGGTGTTATTGCCATCGCCTGTTCGAATTTTATCGTTGTCGGCCCCAGCGTCGATCTCTGTGTCGCCGTCTCCGACGCGGATGTCATCCCGGCCATCGCCGGTAACGATTTCACCATATCCGTCGCCGATAGATACCGTATTATTACCGTTACCCGTGGTTATCTGGCTGGGTCCATCTCCGGCACGAATGCTGTTGTTGCCGTCCCCAACAAAAATGAATTTCTGACCGTCACCAACAGTGATCCGGTTGTTGCCGTCGCCCAAATGAACTTCGTTGTCACCGTCGCCGACAGAGATGGTGTTTTTCCCATGCCCAGCAAAGATGCTCATGGTGCCATCACCGGCAGATATCTTTTTGTCACCATCGCCTGTGGAAATAGTGCCATAGCCATCGCCGATGCGAATGTCATCCTTGCCATCGGTGGTCTGAATATCGACGACACCGTCGCCTGCAGAAATCCTGTTGGCGCCCCCGTCATCCTTGATTTGATTGGTGCCGTCGCCAAGCTTGATGGTGTCATTACCAACACCAGTCTTGATATCATTGTCACCGTCGCCGCTGAAAATGACGTTTCTTCCGTCCCCGGCATCGATTGTGTTTTTGTGGCCTTTGACACGAATATAGTCATTTCCATCGCCGGTCGTGATGTCGTTCTCACCTGTCCCCGCATCGATCCGGTTGTTTCCGTCACCGGCCAGAATTTGGTTGACGCCGTCGCCGACCTTGATGTTGTCATGGCCACCATGCGTGACGATAAAATTGAACCCGTCGCCGCTGGAAATCTTGTTATTGCCGCCCTCGGACCAGATATCGTTGTTGCCGTCGCCAAGTCGAATATCGTCAATTCCGGTTCCAGAATGGATCTGGTTCTCTCCGTCACCCGCTTGAACTCTATTGCGCCCTTCACCTGCAGTTATGACATTGTTGCCATCGCCAACCGAGATTTTGTCGTCACCGCTGCCAGTTTCGATGGTATTGTAGCCGTCGCCGACGGTTATGGCGTTTTTGCCATCTCCAGCAGAAATCTGGTTGTCACCCTGGCCCGCGCGAATTGCATCGGCGCCATCGCCAGTCTCGATTTCGTTGAAACCATCGCCAACTGTAATGCGGTTACCGCCAGACCCGGACTTGATGATATTGTTGCCATTCCCGGCCTGTACTTCGTTTTTGCCGTCGCCCGAAGTGATCACATTGTCGCCAAGGCCGGCCGTGACTCTGTTGATCCCGTGGCCGACATTGATGGTGTTTGTCCCGTCACCAACGATTATCGCGTCACTGCCGTCGCCCGTCACGATGGTGTTGTGCCCGTCGCCGACAGTTATCTTGTTGGATCCGTTCCCTGCTGAAATCCAGTTGTTACCATTGCCTAGGCGAATGTCGTCTTTGCCGCTGCCCGAACTGACATTATTATCCCCGCCACCGGCAGAGATTTTGTTATCTCCAGCGCCTGCATCGATAGTGTTGTGTCCGTCGCCCAGACGGATATCGTCCTTATCTTTGCCAGTCGCAATCTGGTTGTCGCCATCACCCGCAACTATCTTGTTGGTGCCGTGACCGGCGTCAATTTCATTGGCGTCATTGCCAGCGGTTATCCTGTCGTTGCCATCGCCCGTGATCACCTCGTTGATCCCATCGCCGACCGTGATCTGGTTGTTTCCAGCCCCGGCGTCAATCTTGTTATCACCATTGCCCAGGGTGATCCTGTCTGCGCCAACGCCGGTTTCTATTGCATTGGAGCCATCACCCGCCGTGCCCCGATTCACACCATCACCTGCTGCAATTGTGTTGTCGCCATGACCAAGGCGAATGTCATCTTTACCATCGCCTGTTGTGATCTGTGTGTTCCCATCCGATCCAATAATTCGGTTGTTTCCACCTGAGCTCGTGATCACGTTGGACCCACGACCAACGGTAATCTGGTCGCTGCCTTTGCCGGACTGGATCGAGTTGTCACCATCCCCTGCCAAAACACGATTGGTGCCGTCACCAACCCTGATCGAGTTGTGCCCATGGCCAACGGATACTTTATCATTGCCGCGCCCAGCGTCGATCTGGTTATCACCATTGCCAGCTGTAACCTGGTTATTTCCAGAGCCCGAATTGATGGTATGGTTCTCATCATTGACGTTAATTGTGTCAGCTGCCAGCGTTCCTGTAATCACTTGTCCGCTCATTCCCGCACCTATCACTTAATAAATTCATGTATGGGAACTAGCCAATACCACCTATACGTGTCATCACTTATCAACTTGCAATTTTAAAGTATGGAATTTGAATTATTAGAAATCTAACAACATCTTGTTGCTTCCAGCCCAACTGTCACGAAGGCAGGATCGTGTCCTGTAAAGTAAGGGTTTTCAACCTCGGCTAGGGTGCCCGATTCAAATCGTCAGACAGATCAGTCAGATCACAAAATCAAGATGCCTTGATCATGACGGAATATCAGACCGACGCGCCATTGCCGCAACTGTCTCTTCGTCCTTGGTCCGTGTGCGACAGCGTGGTGAAACACGATCAGCGTCAGATGACACTCGCGCCGCCACATGTCTGCTGTCAGCCGCAGCGTCGACATCGGTTATGTGATCGAACCGTCCCAACATCGCAATTTGGCCTCACAATCGAATTCCAGGAATAGAATTAACCCATCCCGCCACTATCATTCCTAGCCGTATAGCGTAAGGGACGTGGTAGCTTAAGGAGAATGAATGATGGGAGCTTCACAGAGCTTACTTGAACTGGTTGCTGCGGCGCAGGCCAATGCAAAGACGTCTGAAGATCGTATTTCAGACATTTTGAAACTGATGGACGGTCGAACCGGATCCGACGCCCAAGTTGAAGACCTTCGCGCCGCGACTGTTTCGCTTGAATTGGCCGCGGTCGACATCTTCTCTCTTTTCGAAGCACGGATGCAGCACCACTTTAGACGAGGCCCGTTTTCACGCAAATTGAAGTCCTTGCTGTTAGACAAGGGTCAGACTGACCTCGCCGAAAGGATCAGCCAATATTATCTTGCGATCAACGTGCTGAAGCATGGAAAAGGCGCGAGTTATCGAGAATTGCTCAACACCCCAAGCCCTCTTGTTGTTGTGAAACCAGCCAAGGGTATCATCGCCGATGAAACACACGCATCTACGGGTCTGGTAGATGTCAGTGTCCCGGGCTTTTTTGATGGGCTGACCACGACTATTCTTGAGGCTTACCATTTCCTTGAAAACAGACAGACGGGTACTGTCACCTGAAGTCCAAAAATTTGGCTGAAGCTTGCGCTACGAGCCCGGTTGGGGCAACCCAAACTGGCATTCCACGGAGTTGTAAACCCATGGTCGTTTCCCGGTTGTCCCGGTTCAGTACCGGTTTCTTAAGAGCAATAATTGCTCTGAAGGAGACAGGAAATGGCAATCAGATACTCAGACGCGGTGCGCCGTGATGCGGTGCGCCTGCTGCGTGAGGAAAGGGAAGTGCTAAAAAGGCCACCATCCACTGACCGGCAGGGCATGTTTCCTTGCCTGAGAGTGTCTGACGTCAGAACCTGAGTGCGCGAGAACGCTAGGCTCTCTGCGGCGTCCCATTGGCCGTTGGGGCGTGAGACAACTGCGCCGCGGACAATTTCGGACACGTTGGCCATGACCGGCAGCGCCAGTCTGAACATCGCCTTGAGCCAGTCTGGCAACGGGATCGTCAGACCAAAGATCTTCAACTCAAACGGCAATAGGGACTTAGCAAAGAACAACAAAACCAGCCATGGCGCGTTGCGGAAAAATTGGGTGGTGATCTAGGCGAATTTTCGCACCACAGGGTTCAGCGAAATCTGCCTAAGTCCAAGAACTGCCCCTGCCAGAATGCCCAGGGCCATCGCGCTGATGGATATGACGATATTAAAAATAAGCCCTTTCACCAAAAACGGCATCCATTGCACCAGAATTCCCCATATTAAAGCCCGGCCCGGGTCAGTGGCTGCAAACGCCGCCGGAATCGACGCGATGATGCAGACCGCAATCAGTGCAAACCCTTGCCAGGGCCGCAACTGAAACCGGTCATCAGGCCGTGATTTAGGAGCCAACATCATGACTGGCATGATTTTGGGTGCTTGAGTGTTCATTGTCATGCCCCCTACGCCCCAAAACCAGGTAGTTTCAGCTTTCGCTCTCATGGAATCTCAAGGGTCGTTGCGACAGTTTGCTCTATCTCAGTTTCATAAGCTCGTCCCT
>MAAY01000043.1 GCA_002162795.1 Rhodobacterales bacterium 56_14_T64 | reverse complement strand
GAATACCGGTCATGATAAAGGCCTGAGCAATGCGATCCGCAGCAAAGGCGTTTTTCAACGTCCGCACCATGGCGTCCTGACCCACCAGATCGGTAAAGGTCTCAGGACGGTATTTGCGGGCCAGCACCTGATATGCGGTGGTGCCTGTGTCGGTGCTTGTGTCGCTCATCTGTACTCGTGCCGGATTCGGGGATCAGTCTACTTGAGGCGCAGGGTATGCAAGCCAGCCCTCTTCGTCCACCGCTGTTGCAGCGGCGCGCAGCCTTTGCCCAGTGTTGCGCTATGATGTGGCGATAAACGGCGAACAAAAACCACATGCAGAAAATATTTTTGCGCAAACGCTTGGCGGCGTTACAGTAAACTAAACGAGCGTCAGCAAGGGCACAGCAAAAACTACGCACAGGCATTCAGCGGCAGGGAGAGGTGATGCAATCCGAGGAGAGCAGGCAGGACAGCGCTGCGTTGGTGATCCATGCGCTATCGGTGGCGGATGGTATCCTGGCGCTTTGTCCGCTGCCGGGCGCCGGAGGCAATTATCGCGGTGACCTTGATCACATCCATGATTGGCAACCAGGGCTGGTGATCTCGATGACCACCGAGGCCGAACAGGTCGCAGCCGGGGGGATGACCCTGGGCACGGATATCCAGAGCATGGCCAGTCGTTGGGTTCACCTGCCAGTGCCGGACTACGGGGCACCTTCGGTCGATGTTCTGCTAAAATGGCCTTCGGTTAGCCATATGGCGCGCAAGGCGTTGGTTGGTGGCGGGCGGGTGCTGGTGCATTGTCGGGGCGGTTGTGGTCGCTCGGGCATGGTGGTGTTGCGACTGATGATTGAATGTGGCGAGCGGCCAGAATTGGCGCTGGAGCGGCTACGTGCTTTGCGGCCCTGTGCGATCGAGACACCGGAACAGTTGCAATGGGCCTATGGCCCACGGCGTCAGGCGCAGGACTGATTCTAAGTTGGCGAGTGACAAGCCCGCACAGAAAACACGTTGGAACTAGGCCTAGTGCTTGGTGTTTGTGGGTGCTGCTGGGTTTGGGTTTGCCTGAGCCAAGGCGCAGGGGCGCTCTAACATCTGGCCGAGGATGTGTCCTGAATTTCCCACAGAAAAAACTGCGTCGGCAAAACGGGCGAGCTGTTTGCTGTCTGCGGCTTTGCTGACTCCGCAATAGATGCGGATGAGCTCATGGCTTGCATTATACTGAGCCGGACAATTTTTGTGGCATCCGGGCAGCCGGGTTTGACCAGTGATTTCAAAATTGGCTGTTGTCACTGCTTCGGCTTTGGACAGCGCCTCGGACAGCTTGTTGATCAAGCGGACCGCCGCCGGGCAGGGGCTGCCAGTGTGGAGACAATCAGTTGCCGAGTAAAAATGTGTCTTATCCGCCCAAAACATAAGCTTCTCGCTAGCGGTGTAATGGCGATTGAGTCAACAGGTATCGCCCAATTTCAGCAACGCAGGCAGAGCGCGGATCACATCTGAATCGCGGCGTACGCGGGCCAGTTGCCAGCCCCCTTGCAGTAGCATGTAGAAACTCTGCGCCGTGGTTGCGGCATCTTCTTCGGTGAAACCAAGACGCTGGCCATGGTATTTGACTTCGCTGATCCAACCTTCGAACAGATGGGCTGCATGGCGCTGGAACGGCGCATTGTCTGGACCTTCGAATAGGGTGGAGGACACCGGGCAACCGCTCCATTTGCCTGTGTAATCAAATAGTTTTGCCAGTTTGTGACACAGGGTTGTCGCACCCTCAGTAAAACTGTCAGCGGGTTCAAATGATGCGGCGATTAATAACAACATCTGGTCCGAAGCCCAGGTTGCTGAGGCGAGTGCCAGATCGGGTTTTCCATTCGGAAAGTGGTGGTACAGGGAGCCTTTTGGCGCCTGAGCCTGCGACAGGATTTCGGCTAATCCTACGCCATGATATCCGCGCTCGCTGAACAAATTTGCAGCGGCGAAGATTAGCCGGTCTTTGGTTGGGCGCGGCTTGGATGGGGATGGGGCAATTGTTGGGTCAGTCATAACACAAGCTTGACATCTCTAGACCAATTGGTCCAGAGATGAGTCGTAGACCGATCGGTCTAGGAGGGTTTGACATGCTGGATTTTGAAAATTTTGACACCGAGACTGAGGTTAAGGTTGACCAACTGCAGTTTGGTGCCGGCGATAGGCTGCTGACCGGGCAGTTATATCGCCCCAAAGGCATCCCACGTGCTGCGGTTGTTCTGAATGGTGCAACTGGTGTACCGCAAAGCTTTTATCGCCACTTTGCCCGCTGGTTGGCAGCAGAACGCGGAATGGCCTGTTTGACCTATGATTACAGTGATTTTGGTGCCTCGGCACAGCGGTCGCTCCGACAGTCCGATGCCACCATGGCGCGCTGGGCGATGGTGGAGCAACCCGCCGCCCGCGACGAGATGCGGCGGCACTATCCAGGCGCTCCGCTCTGGGTGATTGGTCATTCACTTGGGGCAATGCTGATGCCACTGCAGGATGGGATCGAGGATATTTCACGGATGATCGTGGTGGCAGGCGGGCTAGTGCATCATAACGATCACCCCTGGCCTTACCGTGCCCTGGCGCTGAGTTTCTGGTTTGGCCATGTGCCCTTGGCGGTCAAGCTGATGGGCTATTTGCCGGGGCGGGCTTTGGGGCTGGGCGCTGATTTAC
>MAAY01000094.1:588-26668 GCA_002162795.1 Rhodobacterales bacterium 56_14_T64 | reverse complement strand
ATGAAACTGAATATGGCCGCGTGAATTCTACGACCCCATCCCATTAAAAATGGGGGGATTACCTACCCGCCCACCTAATCTATGAAATTTGTGTCGCAAATTTCACCCACGTCGCAAACGGAACAGAATCCAGGATTGTCCGTGGCATTCTGATCTCAATGATGCGGGGGGGAAGAATGCCAAGAGAGCAGTGCTATGTCAGCATAATCCACCGCACAATCGGTGCTGCCCGAGGGCGCGCCGCCAGGGGACGACCTGCGCGGATCTGAAAAACCTTCAGATCCATTCCTACGCATAGGTCCCAAAATGAACGATCAAACTAAATCCACCTCCCGCGCCACCCGCAGCGGAGGTCGCGCCGCGCGTCGTGCAGCCCGCGCGGCCCCAGTTGCCGAACACCTACGGTCCATCCGTCCAGGTATGGAGGGCGGCACACTCAAGCCTCTGTCACAGCAAGATATGGAGCGCATCCATGTCGCGGCCCTGGACGCGCTGGAACAAATTGGCCTAGCCGATGCGCCACAAAGCGGCATTGATTACCTGACCGGTGTGGGGTGTATCCTTGGCGATGACGGACGTATTCGCTTCCCTCGGGCGTTGGTCGAAGACACAATCGCCAAGGCCAACCGCTCGGTCACTTTGTTTAGCCGCGATGGCAAAACCAATTTGGACCTGTCTGGCAACCGGGTTCACTATGGTACTGCAGGCGCAGCGGTCCACATGGTCGATGTGCACGGCCGCGAGTATCGGGAATCTACCGTACAAGATCTGCATGATGCCGCCCGCATTACTGACACTCTGGACAACATTCACTTCCTTCAACGGCCAATGGTCTGCCGTGACATTGCCGACAACCGTGAGATGGACCTGAATTCCATTTACGCAACAACTGCAGGTACCACCAAGCATGTTGGGGTTTCCTTTACCGACCCCACCTATGTCGATGACGCGCTTGAGATGCTGCACATAATTGCCGGTGGCGAAGACAAATGGCGAGAGCGCCCCTTTGTGTCGAACTCCAATTGTTTCGTTGTGCCACCGATGAAATTCGCCACTGAAAGCTGCGAAGTGATGGAGAAATGCATTGCTGGCGGTATGCCAGTGCTGCTGTTGTCGGCTGGCATGGCCGGGGCCACCGCGCCATCGACCATTGCGGGTGCCATTGTGCAGGCCTGCGCCGAATGCCTGGCTGGTCTGGTCTATGTCAACGCGGTCAAACCCGGTGCGCCCGCGATCTTTGGGACCTGGCCCTTTGGTCTGGACCTGCGCACTGGCGCAATGACGGTGGGTTCGGGCGAGCAGGCGTTGCTGACCGCCGGCTGTGCCCAGATGCATAAATTCTATGGCGTTCCAGGAGGAGCTGCTGCAGGGGCCGCTGATTCAAAGATGCCTGACATGCAAGCTGGCTGGGAGCAGATGTGTTCGGCAGTAATGGCCGGTCTGTCCGGGCTTAATATGGCTTATGAGGCTGCCGGAATGCATGCATCTCTACTGGGTTTTTGCCACGAATCACTGATCCTTAGCAACGATTTGCTCGGCCAAGCGCTGCGCTGTGTGCGTGGGATTGAAGTCAACGACGAGACATTGGCGCTTGAGCAGATCCGCGATGCGTGCATTGGAGGCCCCGGCCATTACCTGGGTGCAGACCAGACACTCAGCCGAATGGAGGTCGATTACGTATATCCAAGTCTTGGAGATCGCACCTCCCCCAAGGAATGGGCTGAACTGGATAAGCCGGACTTGTTGCAAAAAGCCACCGCCCGGAAGGAGGAGATCCTGAGCAAGCGATCGCCTGCCCGGTTTGACGCAGAGACCGACGCGGCGCTTCGCGCCAGATTTAAAATCCATCTATCTAGTTGAGGTCAAAAATAACGCGGCGGCGTTCACGATCATCTCTGGGTGAACGCCGCGTCTGATCCACATCGTGGAAACTACAGCGCCCGAAAAATTCGAATTTTCCGGTTCGGAATTTTTGAAAATTCCGGGTCAGGCGGTTCCTGGGGGCTAAAGTGCAAAGCCCTGCGTCCGGTCACCAATTATTGTGTCAGTGCATCTTTCAAAACCGAAAGAACTACCTCTGGCGGGACGTCTCCGGTCACAAAGGACTGACCAATGCCTCGAGCAAGAATGAACTTCAACTGGCCAGCGACCACCTTTTTGTCCTGTCCCATCAGCTCAACCAATGTCTCTGCATCAGGCAGACTGCCGGGAATATCTGCCAGATCCGTCTTCATGCCCATGTCCTTGAGATGAGCCCGCACCCGGCTTGGATCCTCCTGGCTGCACAGTCCCAACCGCGCCGACAGTTCAAAGGCAAGCGCACAGCCAATAGCAACGCCTTCACCGTGCAGCAGCCGGTCTGAGTAACCAGTTGCAGCTTCCAACGCATGACAGAACGTGTGCCCGAGGTTCAATAGCGCGCGGTCCCCTTGTTCAGTCTCGTCCCGCGCCACGATATCAGCCTTCATTTGTACAGACCGGGTCACTGCCTCAACGCGCGCGGCCATGTCGCCGCTCGCCAGTATTGGGCCGTTTTTCTCTAGCCAGGCAAAGAAATCGGCATCCCCCAGCATTCCATACTTAACCACTTCACCGTAGCCGGCCAGGAAGTCACGCGCAGTTAATGTGCCCAGAACGGCCGTATCGGCCAGCACCAGCGAGGGCTGATGAAATGCTCCGATCAGGTTTTTGCCCTGCGGCGCATTGATGCCGGTCTTACCTCCGACCGAACTGTCGACTTGAGCCAGCAGAGAGGTCGGGATTTGCACAAAACGCACGCCACGGCGCAGCACCGCAGCCGCAAAGCCAACAAGATCACCAATCACACCGCCGCCAAAGGCCACCACGACGTCGCCACGCTCAACCTTTTGCTCCAGCAACCACTCAACGGTACGGCTGAATTGCTCCCACCCCTTTGTGGATTCACCTGGCGGCAGCGCTAGGGCGACCATCTCGATGTCAGCACGCGCCAAACCGGCGCGAAGAGCCTGTAAATGCAACGCGGCAACATTTTCGTCGCTCACGACGACAACACGGCGACGGTTCAGCAGCGGTGCAATCCGTGCACCAGCCTGCTGCAGCAACCCAGGTCCGATGACCACGTCATAAGAACGTTCACCCAGCTCAACACGTACGGTCTTTTCCATTAATTCCATTCCAATACATCCGGTCGAGCCTTCAGCGCCAGCAGCACCCGGTCAACCATGTCTTCAATCGAGGCACGACCGTCTGATCCCACCGGCAGATCAGCCTTGGCATAAAGCGGCACCCGCGTGTCATACAAAGCACTGAGTGTCGCGCGTGGATTGGCCGTCTGCAGCAAGGGACGACTGTCGCGATGTTTCACCCGGTTCCACAGCACATCAAGGTCAGCCTTTAGCCAGACAGAAACACCGCATTCTTTAATGATCCGTCGGTTTTCCGGAGCTAGAAAGGCACCGCCACCGGTCGACAAAACGCCACGCTGCTCAACCAGCAAGCGGGAAATCACCTGCCGCTCTTTCTCGCGGAAGAACGGCTCACCGTCGCGGGCAAAAATCTCGGGGATGGTGAGATTAGCCGCCGTTTCAATTTCGTGATCACTGTCCAGAAATGGCACCCCAAGACGCACTGCCAAAGCACGCCCAACGGCAGTCTTCCCGGCCCCCATCATTCCCACCATCACAATGGTTTTTTTCAACGTTCCAGGTGTCAAGACTGCAAGGTCAACACCGGGTGTTTGCTCATTTTCGCTCATTCTTATGTGAATGACGTGATCTTGTCGAAAAGGCCATATATAAGTTGTGCAAAACACAAAGACGCAGGGCAGAGGATATTCCATGGGGCGCATTGTTAAGTATTTGATTTTTACCGTTATTATAGGCGTATTTGGCTTGGTCGCTTATGCGTATGTTGGGCCATGGTTTGGTGCAGATTTCAGCGCCCAAACCGAAGAAGTGCGAAAACCGGTGGTGTTGGATGCCAATTAAGCAGGCCTTCCTGCCAATTGCCGCATGGCTTTGGCTTTCCAGCGGCGCTTATGCCGCTGATCCGCTGTCTGCAATTAACTGGCTTGGGCAGACGCCAATCGGCGTCTCCCTGCCCGGTACAGTATTACTGGAACCTCCGGTTGTAGGGTCGGCGCTGCAGCCGCAGATTGTGGTCACTCCGCTCGAGTCTTTGGTGGCGCCGATTGGGCTGGTGCCGACCTCAGCCACCGGATTGCCGGTCGATCTCTGGCGCGGCAGCAAATCTGGCACCCTGTCCCGTTTGATTGGCCAGGTTGCAGTGCAGGATAGTCCAGCGATGCAGGCGCTGTTGTTCACCCTGCTGCTCTCCGAGTCCCGTCCACCCACCGGCACCGACGACGAATTGCTGCTGGCGCGGCTGGACCGGCTGATGCAGCTTGGCGCCACAGATCCGGCCCAGGCCTTGGCCGAGCAGGCAGGTCCGACCAACAACTTGGCACGATTTCAGCGCTGGTTTGACGCAACCTTGCTGACCGGTGACGAAGATCGTGCCTGTGCCGCACTGACCGCCAAGCCGTATCTTTCACCGGAATACGCGGCCCGCATTTTCTGTGCCGCCCGGCGTGGCGACTGGCAAACCGCGGCACTGACGCTTGAGGCAACACATGCGCTGGAACTCATGCCCAAACAGCAACTGGACCTGCTGGATCGTTTCCTCAGCCCGGATGTCTTTGAATTGGCACCACCTCTGCCGCGCCCACAACACCCGACCCCTCTGACATTCCGGCTGTTTGAAACAATCGGAGAGCGGCTGTCGACCGCTCCTCTCCCGCGCGCCTTTGCCTCTGCGGATCTGCGCGATATAGCAGGCTGGAAGGCCCAGCTAGAGGCCGCCGAGCGGCTAACCCGTGTTGGTGCGTTGAACTCAAATCAGCTACTGGGGCTTTACACAGACCGCCTACCCGCTGCTTCAGGCGGGATATGGGATCGGGTCGCCGCCCTGCAACGATTTGAAACGGCCCTCAGCAGTGCCAGCACAGATGCCGTGGCCAAAACACTGCCGCCCGTTTGGCAAGCCATGAGCGACGCGCGTATCGAAGTTGCCTTTGCCGATCTGTTTGCTGAACAGCTGGCTCAAATCCCGCTGACCGGAGAGGCAGCGACGTTGGCCTGGCGCATTCGGCTGCTGTCGCCCTCCTACGAGACGACCTCAATTTCACAGCCACAAGACAGTCGCAAAAACCGGTTCCTTGCGGCACTGGCGCAAGGCAACCCCAATCGCGTTGCCGCCACCACTGAGCTGGAACAGGCCATTGGCGATGGTTTCATCACTGACGCTCTGCCGCCACTCGATATGCAACGCCTGTTGGATAATGGCCAGCTGGGCGAAGCCATCCTGCGCGCCATGCAATTGTTCGAACAGGGTGCTACCGGAAACCTATCTGACCTGAGCGCAGCCCTGACAACGTTTCGCGCGGTTGGGTTAGAAGACACGGCCCGACGCGCAGCGCTGCAGCTGATGCTGCTGGAAAGGGTCTAGGATGGCGCCGCATGACGCCTATCAGTGGATATCGACGTTTCTGGATACACAGGCCGCAGAGTTGGGCGCATCTCGAAACACATTGCTGGCCTATGGCCGTGATCTCAAAGATTTCACCTCCTGGCTCGGCCGAAACACCCTCGATATTGCAGCAACCACGCAGCAAGACATCGAGAACTATCTGATCAACTGCGATGCCCAAGGCTTGGCCAAGTCCACCCGCGCCCGACGACTTTCTGCGGTCAAACAGATCTATCGCTTTGCCTTTGAAGAAGGCTGGCGCGCCGACAATCCGGCGATCCAGATCCGTGGGCCAGGGCGGGACAAAAAACTGCCCAAAACACTAGAGGTGATCGAGGTCGATCGGCTGCTGGATGCCGCCCGCCAAACCGGCCGGAACTCTTCCGACAAGCTGCGCAACACCTGCCTGATGGAACTGCTCTATGCCACCGGCATGCGGGTGACCGAGCTGGTCTCGCTGCCGGCCTCGGCTGCGCGTGGCGATCCGCGCATGTTGTTGATACGCGGCAAAGGTGGGAAAGAACGGATGGTGCCACTATCCCCACCGGCGCGCCTGGCGCTGGCCGCTTGGTTGACCGTGCGCGATGATATCGAAGAAGAACGCGCCACCAAGGGGCAGCCTGCCTCTTTGTTTTTGTTTCCGTCCCGTGGCAAGGCAGGGCATCTGACCCGGCACTGGTTCTATCAACGGATCAAAGAACTGGCTGTCACCGGAGGTGTAGCGCCGGACAAAGTCACCCCCCATACTCTGCGCCATGCTTTTGCTACGCATCTATTGGCCAATGGCGCCGACCTGCGAGCGATCCAGACTTTGCTGGGCCATTCCGATATTGCCACCACCGAGATCTACACCCATGTCTTGGATGCCCGGCTCAGCGAGTTGGTGCTACAACATCACCCCCTGGCGCAAGACGAGGACGACCCCGAGCTGTAAAACTTGATCCACGCCTCTCCGCATCCCATAACCATACCCTATATCGAATTTTTTGGACTCTTCATGGAAACCTCATCGACCGTTCTGGACAGTGCCTTTTGGATCACCGCCAGTATCATTGTGCTGCTGCTGGTGCTCTCTGCCTTTTTCTCAGGATCTGAAACCGCACTGACTGCTGCCTCGCGCGGCAAACTGCGGTCGCAGGCAGACAAAGGCTCACGCGGGGCCAAGCGGGCGCTAAGTGTCACAGAAGACAGCGAACGACTGATTGGATCTGTGTTGCTGGGCAACAATCTGGTCAACATTCTGGCAGCATCACTGGCCACAGCGATGTTCACCCGCGCCTTTGGCGAAAGCGGCGTGGCAATGGCGACGCTGGTAATGACCTTGCTGGTGCTTGTGTTTGCCGAAGTGCTGCCCAAAACCTACGCCATTTCCAACGCCGAAAAGGCCGCCGCTGCAGTCGCGCCGATCATCGGTGTTCTGGTCACCCTGTTGGCGCCTTTTGTCAGTGCCGTGCGGCTGCTGGTCCGGGGATTGTTGCGGATATTTGGGGTCCAGATTGATCCCAACAGCAATGTTCTCGCCTTCCGCGAGGAAATCGCCGGTGCACTGCAACTGGGCCATTCCGAAGGCGTGGTGGAAAAAGAAGACCGTGACCGAATTCTAGGTGCGCTGGATCTGTCTGAACGGGCTGTGGAAGAAATCATGCTGCACCGCTCGAAGATCGAGATGGTTGATGCCGCCAACGACCCTCAAGCGGTTTTGGAGCAATGTCTAAATTCACCCTATACCCGCCTGCCTTTGTTTAGGGACGAACCTGAAAACATCATTGGCGTAGTGCATGCCAAGGATCTATTGCGCGCGATGTACGCCAAGATCGGCGGCCCCGAAGGCGATGCGACTTCTCTGCGGGGGTTTCAGATTGCGGATGTCGCTAAGCCGCCCTACTTCATTCCTGAAACCACGCCTCTGGATGATCAGATGCGACAGTTCCTGCGTCAAAGATCGCATTTTGCACTGGTGGTGGATGAATATGGATCGCTACAAGGGTTGATCACACTCGAAGATATTCTGGAAGAGATTGTCGGCGAAATCACTGATGAGTTTGATCCCGATGCTGAAACGCCGGTAGAAAAGACATCCGACGGCAATTTCCTGGTCGATGGCGCCATGACTCTCCGTGATCTGAACCGGGCAACAGAATGGACCTTGCCGGATGAAGAGGCCAACACAGTAGCAGGTCTGGTCATTCACGAGGCGCAGATGATCCCGACAAAAGGCCAGGTCTTCTCGTTTCATGGGTTTCGCTTTGAAGTGACAGACCGCGTTGGGAATCGGATCACGTCGCTAAAGATCCGGCCCCTAAGATGACCGCCATTGCCGCCTGGTTTGATCGCGTGGTCGTTGATCTGGTGCGGCAATTGCGATGGTCCTTTCTACCGCCGCTGATGATCTATTTCGCAGCCGGAGCGCAGGGTCTTACTGCCGTGGCAGTGTCGTTTTTTGTCAAGGAATACCTAGACTTATCCGCCGCCTTTCTGGCTGGGCTGGGGTTCTGGGCAGTCCTGCCCTGGGCCTTGAAAATGCCATTAGGGCATCTGGTTGACCTGATCTGGCGTTGGAAATCCTGGCTGATCTTGTTTGGCGCGATGCTGATGACCGCCAGCTATGCAATAATGATTGGCCTGGTCACCAGCTCCAGTTCCATGGCTGCCATACTGCCCGCCAATACCTGGTTCGTACTTGCGGTCCTGCTGGCACCAATGGGTTTTGTTTTGCAAGACGTGGTGGCCGACGCCATGTCGGTCGAGGCAGTGCCGCATGCCGACAAAGCAGGCCGTGCCCTGCCCTCATCAATAACCCGCAGTCTACACACCACCATGCAAACCCTTGGCCGGATTGCCTTGATTTGTGGGTCTAGTGCCGCCGCCGCGCTGAACGTAGCGATGTTTGACGGCGTGGACGCATTGCCGCAGATCGAAAAAGGCGCCGTATATGGCCAGATCTTTAGTCTTGCGCTGTTGATCCCGTGCCTGTCTCTGAGCGGCGTCGCCATTGCATTTTGTCAACGCTATCGCGCGTCAACACAGCTCCGTGTCGCTGGTCACAACACTGCTGAGATCTCCAGACGGTTAGAGATGCCACGCGACCCAGTCACGCTGAATCCGTGGTATTTCATTGGCGGTGCCGGTTTTGTGGTACTGTCTCTGACTGCCGGGCTCAGTGATGTGAGATTTGCCCAAGAGATCGTTTTTGCCGGTTCGATGGCCATTGTTCTACTGCTCATGCGCCAACTGCTCAGCGTTCTGCCTTCCGATAAAGCTCGTGCGCTGATCGGCACGGCGATCATCATTTTTGTCTATCGAGCCACACCACTACAAGGTGCTGCTGCCACCTGGTTTGAGATCGACGTGCTTGGGTTCGACCAACAGTTTCTGTCAGTGCTATCGCTGATTGCTTCGCTGCTGACACTGGCAGGGATGATTGTGCTGCGACCGATGATGGCCAGCCGCTCGATTGCCTGGATCATTACGTTCCTGGCTCTGGCCGAGGCGACCCTGAGCCTGCCCAATGTCGCGCTCTATTATGGTATTCATGAATGGACTGCTGCGATGACCGGCGGTGTGGTTGATGCACGTTTCATCGCGCTGGTTGACACCGCAGCGGAATCGCCATTGGGCCAAATCTCGATGATCCCGATGCTGGCCTGGATTGCCCGCAACGCACCCAGCAATCTAAAGGCGACATTCTTTGCTGTGATGGCTTCTTTCACCAATCTGGCGCTGTCTGCTTCAAGCCTGGGTACAAAATACCTGAACCAGGTTTTCATCGTGACCCGCGAAGTCTCGGATCAACACGGCCAAATCATCACTGCCGCCGATTATTCCCAACTGGGCGCATTACTGATCAGCGTCGCGGTGATCTTGCTGGTTGCACCGATTGTGGCCATCGTTCTTGTTCAAAACAGCCGTTTTTGCACCCGCGATTGAGACCTGAACCCAATTCCCGACCCGTCGGCGACTCCCGTGGTCGCTTTTCGACTGGATTACTGTTCACATATGTCCAGAATGTAGAAAAGCGAGATTCTTTGGGAGATCTGAAATGAAAACCACCACGCGTGTGGCCGTCATTGGCGGCGGAGTTGTCGGCTGTTCGGTCCTGTACCACCTGACCAAGCTGGGCTGGAGCGATGTCATGTTGCTGGAACGCTCCGAGCTGACTTCGGGGTCAACCTGGCACGCGGCTGGTGGCTTTCATACTCTGAACGGCGACACCAATATGGCAGCCTTGCAGGGCTATACCATCAAGCTGTATCGCGAGCTGGAAGAGATCACCGGCATGTCCTGCGGATTGCACCATGTCGGCGGCATTACCCTAGCCGACAACCAGGAACGCTTTGACATGCTTAAGGCCGAGCGCGCCAAGCACCGGTTCATGGGGCTGGAGACCGAGATTGTCAGCCCAGAAGAAATCAAGAAAATTGCTCCGGTCACCAATATCGACGGCATTCTTGGCGGTCTCTATGATCCGCTTGACGGGCACCTGGATCCTTCCGGCACCACCCACGCCTATGCCAAAGCGGCCCGCATGGGCGGCGCCACGATTGAGACCCACTGCAAAGTGCTTGAGACCAACCAGCGCCCTGACGGAACTTGGGATGTGGTTACCAACAAAGGCACCATTCACGCTGAGCATGTGGTTAACGCAGGCGGGCTTTGGGCCCGTGAAGTAGGCGCCATGGCCGGTGTCTACTTCCCGCTGCACCCGATGGAGCACCAGTATATTGTCACCGACGAAGTCCCATTGATCGCTGATATTGTTGCCGGTGGCGGCGAGCATCCACATGTCATGGACCCAGCCGGCGAAAGCTACCTGCGCCAAGAAGGTCGTGGCCTGTGCATCGGTTTCTACGAGCAACCTTGCAAACCTTGGGCTGTGGATGGAACACCTTGGGACTTTGGCCATGAATTGCTGCAAGACGATTTCGACAAGATTGAAGACTCGATTTCATTTGCCTACAAACGCTTCCCAGCTCTGGAAACTGCCGGTGTGAAATCAGTCATTCACGGCCCCTTCACTTTTGCACCAGACGGCAACCCGCTGGTCGGTCCGGTCCCAGGAATGCGCAACTACTGGTCCGCTTGTGCTGTCATGGCCGGTTTCAGCCAGGGTGGCGGCGTTGGCCTGATGCTGGCGCAGTGGATGGTTGAAGGCGAAACCGAGCGTGACACATTCGCCATGGATTGCGCACGTTATGGTGAGTGGATCACCCCGGGCTACACCCGTCCCAAAGTGATCGAAAACTACCAGAAACGTTTTTCGATTTCCTATCCAAACGAAGAACTGCCTGCCGCCCGCCCATTCCGCTCCACGCCGATGTACGACATCTTCGAAAACATGGGGGCGGTCTGGGGCGCACAATTCGGGCTAGAAGTGGCGAACTACTTCGCCATTGACGACGAACCTCGCTTTGAGACCCCCAGCTTCCGTCGCTCCAACGCGTTTGACGCCGCTGCACGTGAAGTTGCCGCCGTTCGCGGTGCTGTCGGCATCAACGAACTGCACAACTTTGGCAAATTCCGTGTCACCGGCGCCGGCGCCCGTGCCTGGCTGGACCGCATCATGGCCGGACGGGTGCCAAAAATAGGCCGCCTGTCGCTAACTCCGATGCTGTCTCCCAAGGGCCGTTTGATTGGCGATTTCACCATTTCCTGCCTGAGAGAGGAAGAGTATCAACTGACCGCCTCTTATGGTTCACAAGCCTACCACTGGCGCTGGTTCCTGCAGAATCTGGACGTTGGCATGAACATCGAAAACATCTCGGACCAACGCAGCGGATTCACCGTTGCCGGCCCCCTTGCCCGCGAGGTGCTGCAAGCCTGTACTCGTCAGGACATCTCGGACATGAAATTCATGGATGTCCGCCGCATGTCCGTAGGAATGTCCGACTGCATCGTGCAACGGGTCAGCTACACCGGTGATCTGGGCTACGAGATCTTCTGTGATCTGCCCAGCATGCGTGCCCTTTGGTCCGTCCTGTGGCAGACTGGTGAGCCGCTCGGGATGAAGCCCTTTGGCATGCGGGCCATGATGAGCCTGCGTCTGGACAAGTTCTTTGGCTCTTGGCTCAGTGAATTTTCGCCAGATTATACAGCCGCCGAAACCGGTCTTGATCGCTTTATATCGTTCAAGAAAGACACCCAGTTCATCGGTCGTGCCGCCGCCGAGGCCGAACGTGATGCCGGCCCGGCGCGCAAGCTCTGCGCCTTTGAGGTTGATGCTGACGATGCTGATGTGGTGGCTTATGAACCGATCTGGCTTGACGGTGTGGTTGTTGGGTTTTGCACATCGGGTGGCTATTCGCACCACGTGGGTAAATCCATCGCGCTTGGTTTTGTGCCCACAGTTCGCGCCAACGAAGGGCTGAAGGTCGAAATCGAAATTCTCGGCAAAATGCACCAGGCCCGACTGATCACCACGCCTTTGTTTGACGCTGACGGCGCCCGCATGCGCGGCTGACATCAACAACAGAGTTTTTCGAACGCCCCTGCTCCTGCGGGGGCGTTTTTGTGTCTGCTCCCCCTTGAAATTCCCCTGCCCTTACGGCTTCATCTTTTCTAAAACACTCCCGCCGGAGGCTTCCTGTCCCAGCGCCAAGCCCAAACCGGAGACATTTCATGAGCCATCTCGCCATACTGCTGCTGGCCGCCGGATCCTCCAGCCGCATGGCCCCCCAAGACAAACTGCTGGAGCAAGTGGCAGGTGAGCCGCTGATCGCCCTGATGTGTCGCCGTGCGGCGCTGACCGGGTTGCCCTGTTATGTCACCCTGCCCGACGCAAATCACCCACGTGTCAAATGGATCGGCAGCACCACCGCTATTTACGTACCAGACGCGACCGAAGGTATGGCGGCGTCGATCCGCGCTGGGATTGCCGCACTTCCAGACCAAATTGAGGCGGTGATGATCCTACCCACAGATATGCCCGAAATTGAAAGCCAGGATTTGCAACACTTGGCAGCGCATTATCACGGCATGGATGGTCCGATCCTGCGCGCCAGCGCGGCTGACGGCACCCCGGGTCATCCGGTTCTGTTCCCGCGCCGCTATTTCGATGCCTTATGTACGCTAAGCGGCGACGTGGGTGCCCGTGCTGTTTTGGTAAACGAACCGGTGAAACTGGTCGCCTTACCCGGTCAACGTGCCATTACTGATCTCGACACCCCAGAAGCCTGGGCCAACTGGCGCGCAGACGGAAACTAAACCACAATTCAATCTCACAACAAAAAAGGCAGGGCCAATCAGCCCTGCCTTTTTCTGTCTCATATCATCCTGTTGCTTAGTGCACCAGCAGACGCGCCTCGTGCTTTTTCAGCGACCGTCGCGCAGCCGGATAAGCCGCTTGGCCTTTTTCCGTCTTCAACTCGGGGAACAACTCAAGCAATTCGTTGCGTTGAGCGTTGTCCAAGCCGCGCAGGGTCAGATCACCCGGCTGGAAGCTTTCGGTCCAGGCCCCATCCGACAGCACCACTTCGTGCTGGTCGAACATGAAGTGGATATAGGTCACCGAAGAGGTCTCGACCACATCAACCCCAGGCAGGCCAGTCAGGTGCTTGGCTGCCACCAGAACCTCGCGGTCCTCGAAATACAGCGCGGTTTTGTCGTTTGCGATCAGTACCCGGTGATTTGGGCTAACCATCATGTCACGTTCCGGCAGGCCATTGCCCAATGCGCCCTTACAGATCAGCACCGGCTGCAGATGCGAGGCACCTACCAACTCGTCACTGGTCATATCGCGGCGACCTTGCCAGCGGATTTCCTGAATGCCATTGTCGCGGGTGATGACCCGGTCGCCAGCCTTCAGATCCTCGACCCGGCGTTCGCCTTTGGGTGTCGCAATCAATGTACCCGGAGTGAAACACGGGATGACGTTCTCGATTTCCGAGAAATCAGTGGTTCCTGTGACTTCACCTTCGGCATTGAAGAAGGTCACCACGCCGGCCTCTGGATCGCCGCTGGCATAGGTTACCGACAGGCTACCACCCGCGTTCGCTTCTTCAGCGGCTCCGCGCAGATCAAGAACGTCTACATCCGAGTCATCGTCGTCTTCGCCGCCGGTGATGTTATCACCTTGACCAACTCCAGTGAATACGTCTGACCCAAAGTCACCAAAGGCAACATCTTCGCTATCGTCCGAGCCAAGATCTATCTCATCTTCGCCGTCACCGCCGTGCAGCTCATCGCCACCGTCACCGCCAGTAATGGTGTCGTCGTAATCGCTGCCAAAGATGACGTCTTCGCCGACGCCACCATCCAGAACATCGCCAAGCCCATCTTCCAGAGCCGGAGCAAGACTGATGTTATCAGCATCGTCACCACCGTAGATGGTATCGTCGCCTTCGCCACCAATCACAGTGTCAGCGCTGGCACCGCCAGACAGGTAATCGTTGCCGTCGCCGCCTTCGACGCTGTCATTGCCATCTTGCGCATAGACTACATCATCACCGTCGCCACCTGAAATAGTGTCGTGGCCTGGCTCCAGTTCCAACGCGTCCTCGATATCGCTCGGAGGTGGAGCAATGTCGCTGTCACCATAGATGATGTCGTTGTCGTCTCCGCCATCAAGCAGATCAGCGCCAATACCACCATAGATGTGGTCTTCACCGTCGTCACCGGTGATGGTGTCGTCGCCGGAACCACCTTCCAGTGTGTCGTTGCCGTCTCCACCGTGAATGAGGTCAGGAGTATGACCAACCGAAGCAACACCCGTCAGGCTGGGATCACCGCCCTGCACCAAGTCATCGCCGGCGCCTGCGTTAATGGTATCAAACCCCGAACCCGCGATAATTGTATCATTACCGCCACCTGCGTCGATGCTGTCATCACCAGCACCGGCATCAAAGCTGTCGTCGCCATCGCCACCAGACAATGTGTCATTGCCGTCACCCGCAATAACCTCGTTGTTGCCCAGACCAGCATCCACAAAGTTGGAGCCAGCGCCAGTAGTGATCACATCATCACCAAAGCCACCGTCAATGCTGTCGTCGCCGTCGCCGCCGTCAATGGTATCGCCGCCGAGACCACCAATGATGGTGTCATTGCCGTCCTGACCAAAGATGCTGTCGTTGCCTTCACCGCCAAGGAACAGATCGTCGCCGTCGCCGCCATACATCAGGTCAGTTTGTTCGCCGCCGTCCAGTGTATCGTTGCCTTCACCGCCAAACAAACGGTCAACACCAACATTGCCAACCAGCAGGTCGTCGCCTTCGCCGCCCACAAGGTCGTCAGCACCAAATCCACCGATCAGCTCGTCATTGCCAGTTCCGCCGACAAGGATGTCGTCATCCAAACCGCCATAGACGGTGTCATCGCCACCACCAGCCAAAACCGCATCACGGTTGTCGCCAATTGAAGGTCCGCCAAGGATTTCGACAAATGTGGATGGAGTTCCCGAAAACAATTCTGTTTCAGTCAAGTTATCCAGTGAGTCCAGACTATCGACCAGATCGCCTTCGGGATCGCCGACATAGCTAGCGTCGATCAGGTCTGCACCTTCGGTCCCCTCGACCACCCCATCAAGATCTGACAGATCGCGAATGACCACAGTCTCGATTTCACGGAATCCCATGGTTTCGCCAGTGCGTACACCGTCGGGATCCAGGAAATAAACTGTGCCGGCCTCGCTCTCGGGATCGCCGTCGACATACTCAACTTCGGCAGGACCATTTACGACCAGAGTGTCCTCGTCAATTCCGGTCTCGCCGCCAGTTACATCGTTGCCTGCGTTGACATAGAACGTATCGCGGTCAGCATCGCCGAACATTTCGTCAGCGCCGCCACCGGATACAAAGGTGTCATCTCCGTCGCCACCGCTTAGGGTGTCGTCGCCGCCGCCACCCAACAATGTATCTTCGCCTGCACCGCCAGTTGCTTCATCGGCGCCATCGCCACCCGAGATGTAATCATCACCTTCGCCGCCATCGATAGTATCGTCACCATCGTTGCCGATCAGGCCATCATTACCTGCACCACCGCTGATCAGGTCATCGCCGGTAAAGGCATCGACATAATCATGACCGGCGCCGGCGACAACAGTGTCATCACCCGAACCCGTCGCAATGAAATCATCACCTTCGCCGCCGTTAGCGTAGTCTGCACCATCGCCACCAACCAGTGTATCGTCGCCGCCCTGACCAAACAGCCGGTCCTCGCCTTCGCGTCCGTCGATATAGTCATCACCCTCGCCGCCAAAGACAGTGTCGTCGCCTTCGTCAGTGTCAACAAGATCGTCACCACCGCCAGCAAAGACGAGATCGTCCCCAAGGGCAGAAATGATCGAGTCATCGCCACCTTTGGCAACCACAATGTCGTCATTAGGAGCTTCGCCGGGCAGCAGTGCATCTTCGTTGTCGATGAAATCGCCGTTTGGATCGCCGTCATAAAGCACGTCGATGACATCGCCATCTTCCGTGCCTTCAACAATCCCATCAGGACCTGCGGCACGTGGGCCATCAGTAAGCACAGTTTCAATGTTCTGGAAGGTAATGATTTCACCAGTTTCGGCGACGATCGCAATACCATCTTCTTCATCAGCCGAGGTATAGACAACGCTAACTGCGCCCTTGCCACGCAGATCCAAGGTGTCAAAGTCATCGCCACCTTCATTGCCGTCGACCTGGTCCAGATGGGTGCCGCCAAGGAATGTATCCCGGTCGTCGCCACCCAAGAGCGTATCCGCACCCTGGCCACCAATGATCAGGTCATCACCTGCGCCGCCCTCGATCAAATCCTCGTCAATGCCGCCGTCCAAGGTGTCATTGCCGTCGCCACCATACAGGGTGTCGTCGTCATCTTGACCAAAGATCAGATCATCGCCGTCGCCGCCGTCGATCACATCCATGCCATTGGTTGGATCTGGGTCAACCGGATCGCCGCCCGAGCCATCGTCAAGGATGTTCAAAACATCAGGAAACACTGGATCGAGGCCACCATAGATGGTGTCATTGCCGCCGTCACCCTGGATGTCGTCAGCGCCTTCGCCGCCCACGATGTAGTCATCATCAGCGCCACCAGAGATGGTATCGTCGTCAATACCGCCATCAATGCTGTCTTCGCCAGTTCCGCCGCTGATCAGGTCTGCATCGTCGCCGGTCATGATGGTGTCATTGCCATCACCACCATCGACGGTATCACGATCGTCGTTCGGGTCGCTATCCGCCGGAATTGGAGGGATGGTTACCGATGAGCCGACATAACCCTCGAAGCCACGATCTGGCAGAGGAATAGCGCCACCGCCAGAGGTATCAATAACATCGTCGCCGTCGCCACCATCCACACTGTCCGAGCCGTCGCCGCCCGTCACATCATCATCACCACCGCCTGCGATGATAATGTCGTCGCCGTCGCCGCCATCGATGGTATCATCGCCGGGCACGATATCGGTTGGAGCAGCCGTCACGTCAAAATAGACATCCGAGACCAGAATACCGGTGTCACCACCTCCATCTTGTTCATGCTCAATCACCAACCGCGACACCGGGCCGGGAATAGTCACCAACATGGAAGTATTGGAGTTGTCGGCATTGGCGTAGTTGCCATCCGCAGTGGCAGTATCATCGCCCGCTACCGCATCTTCATCCGACATCGTCAACGCCGGGCCACCGGCCAGGTTCACAACAACCGGATCGCCGTTAGCATCAAACGCGGTCACTCGTACCACACCATCGCCATCGATGTCGTTGATCCGGAATGAAACATTTTCAACGGCACCGGAAAATTCGAGTTGATAAGCCGCGCCGTTGCCATCTCCGTTGATCTCTGAAGACAAGCCGCTACTGTCTTCGATCGGGTTGCCGTCACCGTCAACATTGCCAACAAACTGAGTGGTATCCGTAAATTCGGTAGCGACACCAGAATCTTCGTTGAGCACGGAATAATTGACGGTCACCGAACCAGTATCCTGGCTGAAGCCACCGCTTAGGTCGTCCTCGTTGTCAATGTCACCGCCATCATCAGGATCCGGTGCCTTATCCCATTCAAACACCTGACGGCTGCTGGGGCTCGCACCCGGTGCATTGGTGTCACCTTCGATAACGTCGTCACCTTCGCCGCCGTTCAGAACATCAGAGCCGGCTCCGCCGTGCACGGTGTCATCACCCGCACCCGCATCAACAGTATCATCCCCCGCGCCTGCATTCACGACATCATCATTCGGGCCATCCGCTGGGTTGATCGCATCGTCATTGTCGATCATGTCGCCTTCGGGGTCACCAGTATAGGCAAGGTCGATCTGGTCATCGCCGCTCGAGCCTTCGACAATTCCGTCTAGGCCACCATCGGTGGTGACGACGTCCTCATCCAACACAGCAACATAGTCGATGGCGCCAAAAAAGTTTTGGTCATACTCGCCTTCTGCCGTCTCGCGGCTGCCAATGGCAAAGCTCTGCTCGTCATTTTCGGTCACATCCAGTGTCAAACCACCGGCATCGCTGCCCGTATTGTAAGACGTGCCCTGCGAGGTGTTTTCGACAGTCATCGAAACACCGTCTTCGCTCCAGGCATAGGATACCTTAACTATGTCACCGCCAGCAAAGAACCCAGCTTCCGTAGTCAGCAGGACCGAGTTGGCGCCATCAATATGATACACTTCGACCGAGCCGTCGCTGGTGACGCGAATTTCCATAAAACCCGTGTCAGGATCCTGGTCGCCGCTATCATCCCCAGAGAGACCACGGCTGACAACAGTTTGCGGATCACCGTTTGGCAATTCGTATGGGCGGAATGAGGAAATAATTGTGCCTTCGGTCAGGTCGAATGCAGCGTCATCGCCATCGTCCACATCCAGGCGCGAGCCGTCACCGTTGCCCAGCATCCAGCCACCGGCAAATGTGGGACCGTTTGCAGGGGTGCCGTCCTGAGCAATGCCATCACCCAAGCCGCTGTCATCAGTGGTGTATCCATCGCGGAAGTCCCACAAACCAATCACATTGGCCGAAAACGGGTTGTCAAAATTATTCGCCATCACATTCTCCTTTTCGGCACACCCACGCACCACACCGCACAATCCTGCGGAAAAACTATTCCAAATCTCCAGACAAAATCGCAACGTGATCGGCGACTGGCACATGCACCATGGACGACATCAAGAACACCAAACCAAACGGCTCGGCTACACACAGGCTAATCAGCCCATGTGCATCAACTTTGGTATATCGTGCAGCGGCAGCCACCCTGTAACCAAACAGTTCTCAGGCATCGTCCTGATGCAAAAAGTGCAGTCGCCCCCACGACCAGCAGACTTCTCCCCAAAGATGGGCTGTCTTACCAATACCCGATGCTGCTACCTCAACAATGAAAAAATTTAGCGAATTTTTTGGTTGGCCGAGAAAAAGCCACATTTTGAGAGGCTCAGCCGGATCAAGCCCATTTTAAATTGTTTCTTACAGCTCGCCCCGCCATCTGTTAATTATGCGTTAATACGGAAAAACGCACGAAAACGAGTTGGAATTGCCCGCCCACACCCATGATTGTTTCCACGACCGACACAATCAATTCTGAATGGAGCCTCTCCTTCAAACACTTAATGTCGTTCATTTGAAGTATGGCCGAGTCACGCTTTTTGGAACCAATCCGCCGCAACTCAGTCAATTGTAGATGTTGCAGGACCTAAAAGCGGGTGTTTCAACTCGAATCAAACCCGTCATGCGTCAAAAACAATAAAGCCCCGCCAAATGGCAGGGCCTAGTTTTTCTCAGGTTCCTAGGTTCAAAAATCAACCTCTAGCGCGACACCTTTTTCCAGCGCCAATTCCACGACTGCCGCCGCAACGGCCAGATCCTGCAGGCCGACCCCGGTCCCATCGAAAAGCGTTACTTCGTCCTGCGAGACCCGTCCGGGATGATCGCCGTTGATCACCGCGCCGATCTGCGAGATGTCATCTTGCTGTTTAAGGCCACTGGCGACGGCATGCTGGCACTCGCCCAGAGTGATGGATTGCGCGATCTCATCGGTAAACACAGATGCACGGGCCACCAATGCCGCGTCGACCTCTTGCTTGCCAACTGTGTCGGTTCCCATGCAGGCAATATGAGTACCACCGGTCACCTGAGCATCCATCAAGATCGGATCAAAGGAGGAGGTAATGGTGATGATCACATCCGCCTCTGCGCCCAACTGGTCCAGATCCACTACCTCAAACGGCAGACCAACGTCGCGGGCCACGGACTCGAGGTTGACCAAATACTCAGGATGCAGGTTCCAGCCGATGATCTTTTCGAATTCGCGCTGTTCGACAGCTGCCCGCACCTGAAAGGTGGATTGATGCCCTGCTCCGATCATACCCAGCACTTTCGCGTTTGTCGGTGCTAGATATTTGATTGAGACTGCACTGGCGGCCGCAGTGCGTAGTGCAGTCAGTAGGTTTCCCCCGACGACTGCACGGCATTTTCCGGTATCTGCATCGAACAGAAACACTGTGGATTGGTGGTTGGTTAACCCCTTGTCGGCATTACCCGGCCAATAGCCGCCGGATTTCAGGCCGAGGTTCAGCCCCGTCCGGTCAAATCCGGATTTGAAGCCGTAAAGCGCATCCGCATGGCCGATAGACTCACGGATCACCGGGAAATTGTAGGCCGCGCCGCTAGCCATCGAGGCAAAGACTTTCTCAACTGCGTCGAAACTGTCCTTACGGTTCACAAGCCCGGCAATTTCTCGTTCGGGAACGATAATCATATTGATGTCCTTTGATCGAAAATGCAGGCCAACAACCGTAGTACGGCATACCGGCCTGCCAGTTTTCTGGGGAAATGTTAGTAAGCTTTGCCCCGCGCAGAGACCGGCCAAAGCGTCTCGACCTTTCCATCCCTGACACCAACGTACCAATCATGTACATTGCAAGTCGGATCACAGTGACCTGGAACCAAACGCAGCTTATCGTTGATCTTCAGTACGCCATCCGGATCACCAATCACCCCATGCTCGTCCGAGCATTTCAGGTATTCCACATCTGTGCGCCCAAAGATAACCGGCAGACCACTGTCGACAGACTGCGCCTTGAGGCCTGCATCACAGATAGCCTTGTCCGCCTTGGTGTGGGACATCACCGAAGTCAGGATGAACAGCGCATTCTCCCATTCCCCCTGATCAATCCGAGTGCCATTGCGGTCCAGAATCCGGCCATAATCGGCGTCCATGAACGCATAAGATCCACACTGCAGCTCATTGTACACGCCCGAGTTACTCTCGAAATAATAGGAACCCGTTCCGCCACCTGACACCAGTTCGCAGGTAATACCTTCGGCCTTCAATCCAGCGACTGCGTCTTCGACCATGTCGATTGCGACATTCAGCTTGTTCTTACGATCGCCGTAGCTGTCCATATGCTGCATGGCGCCTTGATAGGCTTGGATGCCAGTGAAGGTCAGGCCATCAGCCGCTTGGATGGCCTTGGCAATTTCAACCACTGCGTCTGTCGAGTTCACGCCACAGCGCCCGGCACCGCAGTCGATCTCAATCAGGCACTCTATCGTGGTACCGTGTTTTTGGACCGCATCAGACAGGTCGGCGACATTGTCCAAGTCATCAACACAGACAATAATCCGCGAGCCCAGTTTGGGCAGTTGAGCCAAACGGTCCAGTTTCAGTGGGTCTCGGACCTGATTGGAGACCAGAACATCCTTGATACCACCGCGCACAAACACTTCGGCCTCGGACACTTTTTGGCAACAGACGCCGACAGCGCCTCCCAACTGCTCTTGCAACTTGGCCACATCCACCGATTTGTGCATCTTGCCATGCACCCGATGCCGCATACCGTGCGCCGCTGCGTAGTCGCCCATCTTCTTGATGTTGCGCTCTAACGCATCCAGATCAAGGACCAGGCAAGGCGTTTGAATGTCAGCCTCATCCATCCCCGGCAGCGCGGGCACGTCATATCCGACAACCAGATCATTGATGTTTATCTGTGCGTTCATTGTATTTCCTCCCAGATCAACGATTCATCCACGGCAGTTTGTCGAGATCGACATTGCCGCCTGTTATAATCACGCCCACGCGTTTGCCCGCGAAACGAGGTTTGTTTTTCAATATGGTCGCCAGCGGTACCGCACTGGAGGGCTCCACCACGATCTTCATCCGCAACCAAGTCAGGCGCATTGCGTCGATGATGTCCTGCTCACTGGCTGTCAGAATGTCCGTCACGTGGGTCGACACAAAGTGCCAAGTCAGATCTTTGAGCGGAACTTTTAACCCGTCCGCCACAGTTACAGGTGCATCATCCGCGATGATGTGCCCTGCTTTGAAACTGCGATATGCATCATCTGCCTGTTCCGGTTCAGCGGCAATAACCTGGATATCCGGAGCCTGATGAGACAGTGTCAGGCAAGTGCCCGAAATCATCCCCCCACCGCCAATCGGGGCAACAACGGCATCCAGACCTTCGACCTGTTCGACCAATTCTCGCGAGCAAGTGCCCTGCCCCGCGATGACACGCGCATCATTATAGGGATGCACAAAATCAGCGCCGGTGCGTGCGTGAACCTCAGCGAACACCGCTTCGCGGCTGCTGGTCGAAGGCTCGCATTCGGTGATTTGCCCACCATAGCCAATGACGGCGTCCTTCTTGGCCTGTGGAGCCGTATGCGGCATGACCACATGGCAAGGGATACCGCGCCGTCCAGCCGCATAGCTGAGGCTCAGCGCGTGATTGCCGCTAGAGTGCGTCGCGACGCCCTGTCTGGCCTGTTCATCGCTGAGACCAAACACCGCGTTCGAAGCCCCGCGCACCTTAAACGCAGCTGCCTTTTGAAAGTTCTCACATTTAAAGAACAGTTGTGCCCCGGTCAGTTCGTTCAGAAAGCTGGATGTCAGAACGGGTGTGCGGTGCACATAGGGTTTGATGCGCTCATGGGCGGCCTGCATATCGTCGTAGTTTGGAATCAACATACCATGGCCTTTCTACGCTGCTGCCAAAGCAGTTTGGGCCGTGGTGGCGCGATAGACGTCCTGAGCAGCGGCAACACCCGCGCCAAGCGTGATATCCAGCCCAAGATCAACCATGCACATTTCTGCAGTGGCTATGCCCGACAGAGTCATCACGTCAGTCAGCGAGCCGAGGTGCCCAATGCGGAACAGTTTGCCTGCAACTTCGCCCAGACCAACTCCAAATGCGACGCCGTAAACGTCAGCGGCATGGGTCACGATGCGAGTGGCGTCGAACCCGTCGGGTGTCCGTATTGCACTGACAGTGTCAGAATACACATTCGGTGCTTCAGCGCAAAGCTCCAGACCCCAAGCCGAAACAGCAGCACGAACCCCGTTGGCAATTCTATTGTGGCGGGAAAATACGGTTTCTAACCCCTCGTCCAACAACATCTCAGTCGAGAGCTTCAACCCATTCAACAGTCCAACGGCCGGCGTATAGGGATAGGCGTTGTTGGCATAGCCAGCCGCCATGTCGCGGATATCAAAGAACGTGCGCGCCAGCTTAGCGGTTTCAACCAATGCCATCGCCTTGGGCGAGAACCCAACAATCGCCAGGCCAGCAGGCAGCATGAACCCCTTTTGCGACCCAGTGACGGCAATATCGACGCCCCATTCATCCATACGAAAATCCATCGAACCGATTGACGAAACGCCATCCACATACAGCAACGCTGGGTGTCCGGCCGCGTCCAAGGCACGGCGCACAGCCGCAATGTCACTGCGAACCCCCGTGGCCGTTTCGTTGTGAGTTGCCAGAACCACTTTAATCTCGTGATTGCTGTCGGCTGTCAGGATTTCCTCGTACCGATCCGCAGGTAGACCTGCGCCCCAAGGCGTTTCGACCACTGTGACATCCAGTCCATGCCGATTACACATATCGATCCAGCGGTGACTGAACATACCGTTACGCGCTGCCAGAATTTTGTCACCAGGCGAAAGCGTGTTGGTCAGCGCGGTTTCCCAACCGCCGGTTCCGGTTGAAGGAAAGACAAAGATCTCAGCGCTATCACTCTTTAAAACCTGCTTCACGCCCTGCAGCGCAGGATGCAGTATCTCGCCGAATAACGATGAACGATGGTCCAGAGTCGGCATGTCACAGGCTTTGCGCAGCACTTCTGGCATGTTTGTCGGGCCGGGGATGAAAACTGGGTTCTGAAAACTCACTTGGTGCCCTCCATTGGCGTTTCTACCAACAGTAATCAGCAGATCGCTCTGGAACAATTTTTTTGAAAAAGTATTTCATTACACCCGAAAATCATCATTTTCCTGAATATTCAATATGTTACATTTTTTCATTGACCGAAATGAAATTTCATTTATCTAAAAGTCAACTGCCCCTGACCTCCAGACAGGCCATCAAAATGCCCACACCCACACGCCGCAAGGGACGCCCCAAAGCGTTCTATTCCAAGGAAGAAACCGCCCCGGTGCAGTCCCTTGACCGAGCACTGATTGTCTTGGAAACACTGGCAGACAACAGTGGTCTTACATTGACCGAAGTCTCTGAAAAACTTGATCAATCCCCGGCGACAATCTACCGCGTGCTCAACACTCTTGCCGCGCGGGGAATTGTGGAAAGTGATCCACAAACCCAGGCGTGGCATATTGGACCGATGGCGTTCCGTTTGGGCTCGGCTTTCCTACGCCGCTCCAGCGTAGTTGACCGCAGCCGCCCAGTCATGCGTCACCTTATGGAGGTGACCGGCGAAACCGCCAACCTTGGTATCGAAAAAGACGGCTTTGTGATGTTTGTTAGCCAGGTCGAGACCCATGAATCCATCCGCGCCTTTTTCCCGCCCGGTACCCTGTCTCCGATGCATGCCTCAGGCATCGGTAAGGCCCTGCTGTCTCGCTATTCCAATGAAAAGCTGGATCGCTTTTTGAAAGACCGGCAGTTTGAGAGTTTTACCAGCAAGACGCTTTGCGACGCCGAGGCAATTCGCATTGAGATGCAGGTGATCCGATCCTATGGATTTGCTGTGGATGATGAAGAGCGGAACCCAGGCATGCGCTGTGTCGCAGCTCCCATCTTGAACTATTATGATGAACCTGTTGCCGGAATCTCAGTCTCTGGCCCGACACATAGATTGTCGCCGGACAAGATCACTGACATTGGCAAGATTGTGAGTTTGGCGGCCCAAGACTTGTCGAAAGGGTTGGGAGCCCCAGACAGCTGATGTTCAGCCGCCTTGCAGAGGTGCCATGTCCCAGCCGGGCCCTGGAACTCGAACGCTGTCCGCATTGGTCTATGACAGAACCTTTTAAAGCAAAAAATCACCAAGGTCGTCATCATCTTCTAACACGTTCGGTACTGGATCACCCATACCTCCGAACAGTTTATGATGCAGGGCGCGCTCTGGCTCGGTAGTGTAATAGGCGGTGATCCATTGCACGGTACTGGCGTCAACACTGCCGATGTCCAAGCTTCCGTCCGTTTCAATCAGGCACTCCAGCCCCTGCAACATGACTTCTCCGTCCTGAATAGTCTTGCGAGCTTCATGACAGGATTCCATCAGCGCCGCCACGCCCTCGGACAGATTATGTCGGGTCTGCCGCAGGTCTTGGGTCAGATTTCCCAGGCTATCCTGTGCAGTCTCAGCCTGTTCAAGACTACCGGCAAGCTGTTTGATCTTCTCTTCCAGATTTGACCGATCAACACGGGATAGAACCTCATTGATGTTGGTCAGTGCCGAAGCACTTTCCGTCATTCTCAGTCCACATTTTTTGCCGACATTCTGGATTTCGGCGGTTAGCACGTAAGACGCACTTTTCTTCGATGACGCTTTTGACGCCAGCAACGACCCATTGATCGCGGTATATTTCAACGTCTGGGCCAGAGGCACAAATTTTGAAATGGTGTCATCGACCTGCGCCGCGACAGCATGGGCATCTTCGATATGCTGAAACGCGGACAATAACTGACGACGCGAGGTTTCGATCACCTGAGTGTTCATCTCCACCGTCGACGCACTTGCCTGCAGCCACTCTCTGAACTCATCCCCGGCCCCCTTTTCGGTCAATAGCCCAGCCGATTGAGAGGTTGCGTTCAACAATGCGTCCAAGGCAGCGGTCGAGGCCTCTCGCTCCACCCGGGTATCTTCCCTCAGCGCCTTCATTTGCAGCGAAGCTACAGCCAAGACCAGCTGCTTGGGCGTCCCCGGATGCTGGTCGGCATTCTCTAGGAAGCGCTGCGTATTCTGCAACCGCTGCACAAATGCGTCCGCAAATTGAAGTCGCGGAATCAGCCGCGAAATCTGCATGGATGTGTCGCAGGAAACCTGGCGCGCCTCCTGGCCAAGGGCGGACATCATGGTGTCACGTGCCTGCTTTAGCCCAGCGGTATTATCCGCCAAGACAGTCATTTCTTCGACCTGCTGTGCCAGACCAAATGCAGCCTCATTCAGAGTTTTGTAGGCCTCTGAGATCTTTGACTGAATGGGTTCAACGCGTTCTCTTGCAGTTTTTGTGGTCCCATCCAGAGTCGCAACCAGCGCCTCAAGATCGGCGGCAAATGCGTTAGAACTGACACTTGCGTGCGACGGATCTGCCGTGTCGATCTTGATCATCATTGCGATGAACTTAAGCTCTTTCATGTGGCGCATTGCGCTATTGAGATGCTCAATTAGATTCTGTGCTGTCAGGCCCTCTAATACAC
>MAAY01000094.1:0-489 GCA_002162795.1 Rhodobacterales bacterium 56_14_T64 | reverse complement strand
TATCGGACGCAGTGGTGATCATATCCGAAGCCGCACGCACGGATCTCAAGCGCGAAAGGATGCGCGCGGATTCCGCGACAGCAAACTCGATAACACCGTCAACTTGAGTCCATGTCTTTGATCTGTCGATCATCATAGCCTGTCTCACACCTAATATCCCACGTCGTTCAGAGCTAATCAGACTATCTTAACAAAATGGAAATACCCGTCGCAAAACAATTAAGAAACTATGGTGTTTTTTAATGAAACCATCCTACTAAAAATTTGGTAGATACACCTCTCTGAAACCAATTATTTAGACATTTCCCACATAGTCTCACAGTGACACACAAGTTTGACGGAGGTTCACTTGACCGATTGTGACGTGGAAAAACCTGCTTTTCTTATTCCTGCAGATCTATGGCCCGGCGACGCCCTTGCACTGCACACGCAGCTGCTGGAGTGGCTCTCGCAACAGGGTGAAACGGCAAGTGTTGACCTTGGCTCCGA
>MAAY01000080.1:7889-35772 GCA_002162795.1 Rhodobacterales bacterium 56_14_T64 | reverse complement strand
GCAGCGCAGCATCGTTGACTTGCCCGAGCCCGAGCCGCCGATGATCGCCACCACGTCGCCTTTTTGGGCGGTCAGAGATACACCTTTCAGCACCTCAAGAGTGCCAAATGACTTGTGCAAATCGTCCACGCGAATGGCCTCTTCGCGGGTCTCAGGCATAGGTGACGGCTTTGCAGATGCAGCTGTCGGCATTTTCCGGCTTCCTCACATTTGTGCTTGCAGTAAGGCGTAAGCTTCGTAATTATGCAAGTGTATAATTAGTGACCTGACGAAAGGAATCCCTGTGAGCGACGAGCGCCGCAAGTTCAAACGCGAATCTGCTGACCAGCGAAAAGAAGCTCTAATACAGGCCACTTTGTCCCTGGTGGCTGAAAACGGCGTGCGCGGAGCTACGGTGCGGGCGATTGCCGAACGGGCAGATGTGACCCAGGGGCTGATCCGTCACTACTTCTCGACCAAGGAAGAATTGGTGACCGCAGCCTATGAAACCCACATGACAGAAATGACCGATCTGACCTTTGCCATGGCGGCCAAGGTGCGGGGATCGGCGCGCGATCAACTGGCAGCACTGGTGCGGGTGTCCCTGGAACCTCCGGTGGCAGAACCACGGGCCGTCGCCCTATGGGCCAGCTTCCTGAATAAGGTCCAGCAGGACGCCCAGATGAAGGCCACCCACGAGCGTACCTATGCCGACTTCCGCGACCGGTTACAGGACCTGATCCGGGCCGTACTGGATGAAGCAGGGCGCAGCGTTTCAGACACACGGCTGCATCATCTGGCCACAGCCTGCAATGGCGTGATCGACGGGCTGTGGCTGGAAGGCGGGGCGCTGCCAGATGCCTTTGCCCCGGGCGAATTGCCGGGGATCGGGGTGGAATCGGTCGGCGCAATTATCGGATTAGACTTGGAACAAAGGGCACAACAGCCATGAAAACGACTGCGGTTACACAACGTCTGGCGGGCCTTGGCGGCGCCAAATGGGAGCTTCATCTGCGGGCCAAAGAGATGGTCCGTAAGGGAGCAGACATTATCGAGATGACCATTGGCGAGCCGGATGTCGCAACACCAGAGGTTTTGATCGACTGTGCCGCCGCTGCCATGCGGGCCGGACGTACGACCTATTCCGATGGTCGCGGCGAGTCCAATCTGCTGGCGACCTTGGCCGAGCATTACACCCAGACCCGAGGCCGGGTCTTTGAAATCGATCAATTCCTGTGCTTTCCCGGCACCCAGACATCGCTGTACGCCGTGCTGATGGGCGTTGCCGAAGCGGGTGACGAGGTGCTGGTCGGCGATCCGATGTATGCCACTTACGAAGGTGTCATTCGTGCCTCGGGGGCCGAAATGGTGCCGGTGCCACTGCGCCCGGAACATGGGTTCCGCATTCAGGCGGCTGATATCGCCGAGCGGATCACCGACAAAACCCGCGCCATCCTGCTGACCACGCCGCACAATCCAACCGGATCAATCCTGACGGTTGAAGACATTGATGCCATTGGCGAGTTGGCCCTGAAACACGATCTGTGGATTATCTCGGACGAGGTCTATGATCAGTTGGTCTTTGACGACGCCGAGTTTGTCTCGCCACTGTCGCGCAGCGCTTATGCGGACCGGGTGATCGCAGTGTCTTCGATCTCCAAATCCCACGCGGCACCGGGGTTCCGCAGCGGTTGGTGCGTAGGGCCGGCCGCCTTTACCGAAGCCTTGCTGCCATTGTCGGAAACCATGTTGTTCGGCAATCAGCCCTTTATTGCTGACATGACCGAAAAGGCAGTGCGCGAGGGTTCTCCGGTCGCCGAAGGCATGCGCAACCGTTATGCCAAGCGGGCGGCCAAGCTCAGCGACCGGCTGACAAAGGAAACCGCGCTGACAGTGCATCAACCCGAGGCCGGTATGTTTGCGATGATCAACGTCGCCTGCACCGGTTTGGACGGTCAGGCCTATGCCGAACATCTGCTGGACAATGGCGGTGTTGCAGTGATGCCCGGCACCTCGTTTGGCACCACCATGGCTGATTGGGTGCGGGTGGCGCTGACCATCGACGACGCATCATTTGAAGCCGCAATCGAACGCATCGTTGTCCATGCCAACAGCCTGCAAAAGGACGTCGCATGACCAGCATCGGAGAAGCCCTTGTCACGCAGCTGGCCGAACGCGGTGTCGACACCGTCTTTGGCATTCCCGGCGTGCACACCGTGGAACTGTACCGGGGACTTGCGGCCTCGGGCATTCGCCATGTCACCCCTCGCCACGAACAAGGCGCCGGGTTCATGGCGGATGGCTATGCGCGTGTATCCGGCAAGCCCGGCGTGGCCTTTGTCATTACTGGCCCAGGGTTGACCAACACGCTGACGCCAATGGCACAGGCCCGCGCTGACAGCGTGCCGATGCTGGTGGTGTCGGGGGTGAACAGCCTGCCGTCCTTGGGCAAGGGATTGGGCTGCCTTCACGAGCTGCCAAATCAGCAGGCGATGGTGTCAACCGTTGCGCTAGTATCCGCGCAGGTGCGCAAGGGGGATGAGCTGACATCGGCTCTAAATAAGGCCTTTTTGCCGTTTTCTAGCGGCAGACCGGGGCCAACTCATATCGAAATTCCGCTGGATGTGGCTGGTGCCGACTATGATGTAATTGCTGATAATGCGGAAACAGATCCCCAAGCTGCTGCCGACCGGGATCAGATTTCCCAGGCGGTGAACGCGCTGCAAGCCGCCAAATCTCCGGTCATTCTGGCGGGCGGCGGATCTGTCAGGGCGGCAGGTCTGCTCCGTGATCTGGCCGAGCGTCTGGATGCCCCGGTGGTGCAAACGGTGAATGCCCGCGGCATCATGCATGGCCATGCGCTGGGCGTGCCAGCCAGCCCCAGCCTAAGGGCGGTGCGGGATCTGATCGAAGGCGCGGATGTTGTGTTGGCCGTGGGCACCGAACTGGGCCCGACGGATTATGACATGTATGCCACCGGCAGCATGGCGCAGATGCAGGGGCTTATTCGCATCGACTGCTGCCAAGAACAGATCAACCGCCACCCGGCTGAGATTGCCTTGCATGGTGGTGCCGCGGCGACACTTGCCGCAATCGCGGCAGACATACGTCACAAAAATCCACCCGCAGGGGCAGGGGCCGACCGGGCAGCGCAGGCAAGAACAGCGGCGTTTGAGGAGTTGGGTCCAGACTATCAATCCCAAGTGCAGGTGCTGGATGCGATGCGCGACGCGGCTCCGGCTGCGCTGATGGTGGGCGATTCCACCCAGCCGATCTATGCCGGCAATCTGTACTACGATCATGACCGCGCGGGCGGCTGGTTCAATGCCGCCACCGGATACGGCGCGCTGGGCTATGGCATCCCGGCAGCCATCGGTGCATCCATTGCTGCGCCGGGCACGCGGGTGATCTGCATCGTCGGCGATGGCGGCGCGCAATTCAGCCTGCCCGAGGTGATGGCGGCGGTGGACGAAAAATTGCCGATCATCTTTGTGGTGTGGAACAACCACGGCTACCGTGAAATTGCCACTTCGATGCAGGATGTTGGCGTCACGGTGGTCGGATGTGACCCGACCCCGCCGAATTTTGAGGCAACATCCCTGTCATTCGGCATCCCGCACCAGCGCTGCACAACTGATCCGCAGGCCGTGGCAGCTGCGGTCACCGCCTGCGCCGACATCACCGGCCCCAGCATGATTGAAATCGAGGCGCCGGTGTTTACGCCCTCCTGACCTGACCTGACCTGACGAGACTGACATGAGCAATCCTACGTTTGAATTCACCCACGCCATCACCCGGCGACCTTCGGCCAGTATCGTTGATGGGTTGCGCGCCGAGGACATCGGCACTCCGGACCTGGACAAGATGCTGGCCGCCCACGCCGATTACGTGGCGGCGCTGAAAAGCACCGGCGCCACCGTGATCGAGCTGGATCCGGCCGAGGCATATCCCGATGCGGTGTTTGTCGAGGACACCACCCTGTGCCTGCCGCATGGCGCGATCATGATGCGCCCCGGCGCGCCCACGCGCATGGGTGAAGTTGCCGAAATGGCTCCGGCAATTCGCGCTTGTTTTGATGACGTGCGCCAGATCAACGGTCCCGGTCATATCGAAGGTGGTGACATTTTGGTCACCGGGCGCGAGATCCTGGTGGGCAGATCGGATCGCACCGATGCGGCTGGCGTGGCAGAGCTGGCCGAGATCGCGGCGGAATGGGGCCATTCCCTGCGTGAAGTCTTTACGCCGCCGGGTGTGTTGCACTTCAAAACCGATTGCTCGTTGATGGATGCGGAAACCATTCTGTCGACCAAACGGCTGGATGCATCGGGCTGCTTCACCGGCTACCGGGTGTTGCATGTCGCCGAGGGGGAAGAGGCCGCCGCCAATGCGATCCGCTTCAACAATCTGGTGATCATGCCCGCCGGTTTCCCACGAACCGCCGACGTGCTGGACAAGGCGGGTTACGAGGTTGTGCAGGTCAGCAACACGGAATGCGCCAAACTGGATGGTGGCATGTCCTGCCTGTCGCTTAGGTTTTCGGCGACAAAATAGTCTCTAATACAGAGAAACCCCTTGCCCGTTTGGCAAGGGGATTTGTTTGGCCCTGACCTGTTCAGGTGACCGCTGTTAAACACTCTCCAAACATTTTTCCCACTCGGCTTCAAACCGGGTGGCGCCGCTGCGTGGCTTGGCTTTCTTGGTGCGGCGGTTCTTGTCGACGGCATCCGCTGCTTGGGTGATGGCCCGGGACCATGCCGAAATACTGTGGTCATGGACGTCAATCGCGCCATCGCTGATGTGGTCCTGCAAGCCGTCGATGGAAGATACAATCACCTTGCGCCCAGCCGATTGGGCCTCGCGGGCAACCAGCCCATAAGCCTCCCACCGGGATGGCATCAGCAAAGCATCGATGGATCGCATCGGCTCTAGCGGATCGTCACAATGGCCGTGAAAAGTGATCCTTGGATCGCAATAGGCCAGTTGCTCCAGCTCATCCCGCAAGGGACCATCACCAAACACCTTTAGCCGCAGGTCCGGTCCGCTGCATTCGCGAAAGGCCCGGATGGCAATATCAAACCCTTTTTGTTCGTGCAGGCGGCCCACCAATCCAAACACCCGTGCCTGGGTGCGGGGCTTGGGCAGGGCTTCAAATCCGCTTAGCTCGACCGAAGAGCGGATCACCGACAACCGGTCCTCGTCGATCAGATCACGTCGGATCAGCCAGTCCTTTTGCGCATTGCTGACCGCGATAACCCGGTCGAACAGACAAAATGCACTGCGCAACATCGCAAAGAACCGCGTCTTGTTCAGCACCTTCTGCGCGACAAACCCTTGGGTATAGCTGTGCTCGACGTGGATCATCGGAATGTTCGGATGCATCGCCCGCAGCCGCGCCCGCGCCGCAAAGTTCCGCCAGTTCAGCGCCAGATGAGACACAATGACATCGACGCCGGCGGTTGGCAAAATCAGCTGGTTTTTTTTGACCACCGCCATCCGGTGTTTGGCGGTCTTGGCCAGATACTTCGAGTTGAGAATATTGTCGATGACCCGCATGACGCCGCCCGGTGTTGTGTCGTCGGTCAGGTGCAGAATGGAAGCATGGCTCATGGGTGTCTCCTCGGTCTGTTTTTGTTGGTGCGGGGGCGCAGGTCAGCGCCGCAACACAGATGCAAATCGCATGGGGTCATATCCGGTGCGGGCCAGGCATTCAGCCGCAGCAAGGGTGGTGAGGGTTTTCAATGGTTCCTCCCACAGAGGTCGCAAAGACGTTTTTAGGAATTCATGGGCATATTTGCTCGCCTTGAACCCATCGCCAGCACTGACCGCGCGGCGGGCAAGATAGCGTATCTGATAGGCCCGGGCTGCGGGTTCATGGGTGTCAAAAAAACCCGGGTTCAAGGGGCGCAGCTTGTTGACCATCCGCTTCCAGGACGCCAACTGCTTGTTGGTGTTGGCTGACAATCCACCGCAAGCAATCCGGTATTTGGTCAGATGGCCCAGAATGCCTTCGATCTCCCAGTCGGTGGTCAGCGCCAGACGCAACCAGCACTCGATATCTTCGGACTGGCGGAATGTTTCGTCAAAGAACCACTGCCGGGGGCGATCTTTTTGCGGGGTATAGGCGATGTCCATCAGTGCTGCGCGGCGAAACACAGCCACCGAACCATTGCCAACCGGGTTGCGCTTGAACACTTCGGCGGCGGTGATTGAATGCAGCCGGGGTGTTTGTTTCAGCCCCAATGGCTGGCCTTCGTCATCGATCATGAGTGAGCCGGCATAGCTGAGCCCCACGTCCGGCGACATGTCCAGATGCAGAATGTGGCGGGCCAGTTTATCTGCCACCCACAGATCATCCGAGTCACAAAAGCCGATGTAATAGCCTGACGCATTGGCAATTCCGGTATTGCGCGCTCCTGCCAATCCTCGGTTCGGTTGGTCGACGACGTGAAACCGGTTGTCCCTCAAGAACGGTTTGACGACGTCGACCGTATGATCGGTGGAACCATCATTCACCACGATCACCTCAAAATCCTGAAAACTCTGATCCTGCAGAGATTTCAACGTCTCAGCGATGGTTGCTGAGGCATTGAAGGCCGGAACTATGATACTGGCTCTGGGCATTGAATACTCCTTTTGGGTCTCAGCGAGAGAACAACGAACGACGCAGGGATTTGGGCAGCAGCGGTGCGCACAGCGCACCGATTGCGGTCAGCAACCCGCGGCGCAGCGGGAACAGAAACGCCCGTGGGCTTTGCATCAGACCTGAGAACGTCAGGTAGATGGCCGAAGATCCATAATGGCCCAGTCGCAGGGCGCGGCGCGCCAGGTAGCGCATATAGATTGCCTCGGCGCGTCGGTCTGGTTCGAAGCCAAAGCTGCGTGCTGTTGCCAAAACCCGCTGCCGTGACCGGGACATTGCGACCAGATCAGACGACAATCCCTGCGGATTGGTGCGGTACCATACATGCAATTGGTTAAGACCCTTGATAGAGGCTCCACTGCCGATCAGCCGGATCAGCCATTCCAGATCTTCGTTGTGAACCATGTCGGTGTCGAAGCCACCGCTTTGCAGGAATGTCTGGCGCCGGATTGAGATGTTCGAGGTGGTGCAGACCGGGTTTTCCCCCATCAGCAGCGGCACTGACAGGCGAGCATTGGGGACTGTCGAATGGGCATCCGCTTTGCCGCGCTGGCGAAAGAAGGCGACCCGACCAAATACCCCGTCGACCCGTTCAACCTTGAATTCTCGGTGCAGAGTTTCCAGCTTCGTCGGCACCCACAGATCATCGGCATCACAAAAACAGAGGATTTTTCCAGTGGCGTGATGTGCGCCCATGTTGCGTGCGGCGCTGGGGCCTTTGCCCTGATTGCGCAGCATCTTGATGCGCGGGTCCGCGTCCTCCCACCCCTTGAGCAGTCTGGGCGTTTCATCCGTTGACCCGTCATCGACGCAGATCAGCTCCCAATCGCGAAAGGTCTGCGACAACAGTGAACCGATGGATTCATTCAGTGTTTTAGTGGCGTTGAAACACGGCATGATGATTGTAAATTCTGGCATGGCTCAGACCTTTCTCAGTTCCTGGGGGGAGGGTTTCATCAGATGCGGCAGGGCCGCGGCAAGCAGTATGGTTGTGGTGGTGACCACATATGCGGTGGCCATGGTGCCCAATCCGTAAGGGGCGGCAAAGATGGCCGAGGTGACCAGCGCAATGGTCAGGATCAGGGTTACAGTGAACTCGATTCTAGGGCGACCGCTGACCCGCAGGCTGGCCGCAACGGCGGTCCAGATGGTCAGGGGCAGGGCGGCAAAGCACAGCACCGAAACGGTGGGGGCGATATGGGCCCATTTGGCACCCAGCAGCAGTGGCACATAGAGGGGTGCAAACAGCGACTGAAGCAGCACAAAGGGCAGGATGCAGGCCAGTGACAGCTTCACAGTGCGGCGCAGTGCGGCTTGTTGATCGGCCTCTTGGCAAAGGTGCGGGAACAACACGATGGTAAGGGCGGCACAAAAGGATGTCGCCAGGCTCAGCCCTGCATTGAAGGCCAGGAAATAGATGCCCAGTGCCTTAGGTCCCAACAGTGCGCCAACTACAATCTTGTCCGCATGCAGCCGCAGTGCTTTGACCAATTCGATGCCAGTCACTGGCAGTCCATAGCTCAGGAAAAGGTGCAGGGGGGCCAGCGGTGCTGTACGGATACGCTGCCACGGGCGCAGATGGCGCACAGCCACCAACCAGATCGGAGCTGTTAAGACACGTGGCAGGATCAGTACCAGCGGTGACGCCCAGGCAAAGGCCAGAGCGATGGTGATCAGATTTGCCCCGGACACCTGCGTGGCGGAAATCATCGCAACCCGCTTTAGGCGATTCTCGCGCATGGCCAGTGCGACCTGAACCAGACCCGCAGGCATAAACAGATATTCGATGGCCATCAGCCCAACCAGTGCCCCAACAGTGGTTTGGCCCGATAAATGAAGCCCTAGACCAATGACCATCTGGAGCAGCGTGAGCCCAACGCAATAGCCCCAAAACAAGCGGTGTGCTGAATGGCATACCGCCTCTAGATTGTCTTTGTGTGCAGCGATGATCCGTTGGCCAATGCCGTTTTCCGTCAGAGATTTCAGCACTTCTCCGATGGCCAGTGCGGCGGCGGCATAGCCAACATTTTCTGCGCTTAACGTGCGTGAAATGGCCACTACAACCAGCAACCGGGTTGCCTTGGCCGAGATTTCCGATGCCCCAAAGGCTAGCAAGTTTGCCAAGAGGGAGGAGGTGCCTGAAGAGATGTGGGACATCGGAAACTCATTTGTTGTTTCCTCCAACCTAGCGTCGCCTCCCTTCGCCGATGGTCCCGCAAACGGAGATGCCCGGACACTTCTGGTGCGCAATTGACCCATTGGGATAGGAAAACGATCCACCTGCATAAGGCGAGCTAGACTCTGTACTGGTCTATGGTTTGACTAGGCGAAAAAATAACGAGGTAGGGCACGTTTTGGGTAACCAGTGGATGAGACGCCTCAGCACGCTTTCTGTTGTGCTGCTTGCCAGCTGTGCCGCGACTGGCCACCCTGATAATATAGAGACCAAATCCGGCGCCTACGGCTATCAGGCGCAATACCGTGATATTGAGGTCAGCCGCGCCGATGCCGGCTTTCTAAAATCGGCCCGGCTCAATTCCGAGATCTGCCTGCCTTATCGTGGCGGCGCTTATGGCACCAAAGTCAGTGGAGTCGCCAATTCTTTGTTAGGTGAAAGACTGTCGCGTAATGATCTGATCGAGGTCAGAATTGGCAATGACGAAGATCTTGGCGGCAAATACGTGGTCTCTCGCGATGGCACTATCAAAATGCCGTACCTGCCGCCCATTCGCGCGCAGGGCCGCAGTACCGCCGACGTCGAACGAGATCTCAACAACATCCTTGTTGAAAAACAACTGTATGAAACGGCCCCCCTGGTTTCGGTCCGCATCATGGACGTTGCCTCGGCTCTGGTTGGGGTGTCCGGTGCGGTGTTTGAGCCGCATCAGGTTGAGCTGGGCGGCGTGGCAGGCGATCAGCGTGACATTGGCCGACAAGAGGCGCTGGGCGCATCGACCGAGGCCCGTAATCTGTCAGCCGCGCTGCGTGCAACTGGCGGAGTGCGCCCGGATGCTGATCTGTCAGCGGTGGAGTTGCGCCGCAACGGTAGGCTCTACAAACTGGATCTGCGCGGTGTTTTTCAGGGGCACAACATGGTGGATGTCATGTTGCTGACGGGGGATCAGGTCTTTGTGCCTTCGCGCCAGTGCTTTCAGGATGACCTGATGCGCCCCAGCCCGATCAGCCCTCCGGGGGTGACGGTGTTCATGTCGAACCTGACCCAACCGGCAACCGGCAACGCGATTTCGGCCATTGGCCGGAACGTGCGCGAAATGCCTTATGGCACCCGGTATTTGCAGGCCATCGTTGATCTGAACTGCGTTGGTGGCTCGCGTGCGACCAGTGCCCATCGATCGGGGCTTTTGCTGTCGCGCAATCCGATCACAGAAGTCTCGGTTGCGATCGAGCGTGACATCGAGGATATGCTGCGCCGTGCTGACCGGGATGATTATGATCCCTTTATCCTGCCGGGGGATTCGGTTGCCTGTTATGACAGCACACTGACCAATGTCGCCGAAGTTGCCCGTATAATGGGATTGATCGGCGTGGGCCTGCTGTTGAACGAGTAAGGCTTACTCGGCAACAGGCGCTGATGTGCGGTTTGGATCCAGTGCTTTGCGGGTGGCCGCCCACACATCCGACAGCTTGGCGATCTCGACCAGGCTGACCACCGTGTCCTCATGTTTGGCGGCGGTCTCAATATGTCCAAGGCTGGTGGCAAAGTCAGAGGCGCCAAACAGGCTGGCGGTGCTGCGTATCTGGTGGCATTTTGCTGCAATGGATTCCAAGCCCAGCGTCATCAGCGGATCCTGCGCCAGCTCGGCCAACAGCGCATCCCCCTCGGCGAGGAAACGGCCCAGAAAGGTGTCGTATTCGCTCTGATCCAGCAGATCCTGAGCCATCGTTGCAGTCTCATCCACCGAGTCGGGTTGAGGATTTTCTGGCGGGGCTGCGTTGATAGATAGTGATTTCTCCAGCACCGCCTGCAGCGCCCGGCGCAGCTCCGGCAATTGCAACGGCTTGCCAATAAATCCATCCATGCCGCTTGCGCGGAAATGATCGGTTTGTTCTGGCAACACATTTGCCGAGAACGCCAGTATCGGGATGTCGCAGAATGGCGGCGGCGCATTTCGAATTTCCTGCGTCGCCTGAAGCCCATCCATTCCGGGCATGCTGATATCCATCAGGATGACGTCAAACAGCTCAGCCCTGGCGCGCGCCACAGCCGACAGCCCGTCCTTGGCGATGGTCACTGTGTGGCCGTCCCGCTCTAGCAGTCGGCGCGCAACAAAGGCGTTGGTCTCGATGTCCTCGGCCACCAGGATCGACAGTGAACGATCAGCGGCTTTGATCTTTTCCTCTTTGCCACTGTTGGCGGGTTCTGCAACCGGCAGGAAGGGCAGGCGCAGCCAAAAAACGCTGCCCTCGCCCGGAGTGCTTTCGACACCGATCTTGCCGCCAAGCAGCTGTACCATACGTCTGGCAATGCCCAGCCCCAGCCCGGTCCCGCCACTATCGCGGGTATAGGTGGAATCGCAGGTCTCAAAGTCTTCAAAAATTCTGACTTGATCCTCTTCCGAGATGCCGATGCCGCTGTCGATGATCCGCAACTCGACATTGCAGTCGCCGTCATGTGGGGTCAGCCGCTCGACCTCGATACTGACGCGACCAGCATGAGTGAATTTGATCGCGTTGCCCACCAGGTTGAGCAGGATCTGTTCAAGGATGGTTTGGTCTGCCTTGACCCAGGCCAATCCTGACCCCAGCCATTCCCATTCGATGGTGGTTTGATTATGCCCCGCGTGGCCGCTTTGGCTGTCGACAATTTCCTGCAAGAAATGCCCAAGATGGAAGACTGAGTGTGTGACGGCCGTTTTACCGGATTCAAACTTGGCAATATCCAGGATTGAATTGACGTGATGCATCAACTGTCGCCCGGATATCTCCATGTTTTGGGTGAAAGTTGTTTGATCCGCATCCAACTCAGTTTTGCTGATCAAAGTCAGGTTGCCCAGCAGGCCATTCAGCGGAGTGCGAATTTCATGGCTCATCACCGCCAGGAAATTCGCCTTGGCTTTTTCCCCGGCCAGCGCCTGATCACGGGCCCTGCGCAACTGGGTTTCGGATTCAAGTTGATGTGATATGTCGCGCAGAAAGCCGATGATCACTTCGCCATCTTCGGTCTTGGCGGATTGCAGCGCCATTTCGACAGGCACATGCGAGCCGTCTGCCCGAACCGCGTCAAGCTGCACCCGACCTTTACCAACAAACTTTTTCTCGCCTGTCCGCACCATATGGGCCAGCCCCTTGCGATGGGCGTCTTGCTGATTTGGGGGAACGATTAATGCTCCGATGCTCTGGCCTTTTGCCACCGCAAGTGAATAGCCAAACGTTGTTTCGGCAGCCGCGTTCAAATCCACCACATTGCCTTTGGTGTCAGCAACGATAATCGCCTCGTGGGTTGTTGAAAGTATAGTCTGCATATGAGCGTTGGCCCGCGCCAAGGCGCGGCCTCGTTGTCGAGTTTGGGTGTTGGCGAGCAGGGAATACAGGAACAAAACCCCCAACCCGATCAAGATGGTGACGGAGACAATGGCCAATTCTGTCAACGTTGTGAAAACGCGGGACCGATTGTCATCTGACTGACGGGCAAATTGCGCGAGGCCTTGGATGAACAAGCTACGCACTTGCGGGCGCAGCGCATCAGTCTGTGTCAGCAATTCTGGAATAGCAGCCTGTAGGATGCTGTCCGGCCCATCCATGACGCCGGTTGTCTGGTCCAGAAACTCTTGCAGTTCAGTTATTGCGTGTAAGAAACCGGCTATCTCGCGCGTTGAGGCAAACAGCTTGCCATTGCCCAGAATTCCCACCCGGCTGTACAGAATGTCAAAGTCCTTACGCACTACCGAGAGGTCCGAATCTATCGGATCAGTGTTCCGTTCAAGGGTCAGCAAAAAGTCGAGATACTCGATCTCGACCTGTGACAGAGTCCATTGAACGGTGTCGGTATCAGCCGACCGTAGTAATTTCAGATCCCGGTAAACCTCTTGTCCCAGCAGCACCAGTAACGGCAGGCACAACACGACCAGAGGCAGGAAAACCCAATTCTTGAGAAACAGAAATAACCTGGGGTAACGGGGCAATTGCGACACTTTCTAACCGATGCGGTGATGCTACCTTAGCATCATTCAATAATGTTTAATCGATTGAGCTGCCAAATGCTGCGGGAATAGACCGTTTCGGTTCGGTATTCAGGCGATTGGTCAAAGGGGTAGATGATCCACAGCGGGCCTTTTTCACGCCTCGGGATGGGCTGTCCGTCAATGGCAAAGGCGACAATGGCTCCACCCGTCCGGGCGTCGCTAAGGGGGATGCTCACGGCATAGTCGTTGAGAGCAACCGCCTGAATGGTACTGCCTGTCACGTTCAAATGTTGCAGTAAGGCGTATAGCGGTACACCGGTGAATTCATGCACACCTTCGGTCCAGATTGTTGATGTGACAATGTTTCTGACCGCGATGTCGCGCAGATCCTGCACGCTCAGCGAGAAAGTCTGATCCGGAACTTGCCCGGCAGTCACTTCCAGCACCGGGGCTTCGATGGCATCCGTTGTGCCCGCGATCCCTTGTGTGGCGACAATGGCAGCTACAAACGCTGCGCGGGCGAAGGAAAAAATACCATTGGTTGTCATGATGCACCTTTGTGTTTTCGTATTCAGTTTCACACATTGCCCAAGGCACTTTCTGCCTCCCTGACGGACTAGGGGCTATCCGAATGGATAGGGGCGTTACTTTGTCGATTGAAAGACGGTTGGCCGCAGGGTGATCCCCGCGACCAAGGAGGGTTCAGTAGGCACCGCGGCCTTTGAATACGGCCTGAAAAGTCATTGCGATCAGGAATATATCCAGCAGGATTGAGCGGGAGCGGGCATAAGCGATGTCCATGTCGACCATGCGATCAAAATTGATGTCAGCGCGGCCAGAGACCTGCCAGATGCCGGTCAGTCCCGGTTTAACGCTGAGGCGACGATGCGCCCGCTGCGAATAGGCTGCTACCTCCTCGGGCAGTGCTGGGCGCGGACCGACAATGGACATCTTGCCAGACAGGATGTTCACCAGTTGCGGTAACTCGTCCAGCGACAACCGACGCAGGATCCGGCCAACCCGGGTCACGCGCGGATCTTTCCGAGCCTTAAAGCAGATGCCTCCGCGATCAGATGCCGCCAGTAATTCCTGGCGTCGCTCCCCAGCGTCAAGATGCATGGAGCGGAACTTGTACAGGGTGAACAGTTTGCCATTTCGGCCAACTCGTTTCTGGCTGAAAATTGCGGCACCGGGGCTTTCCAGCCGGATGGCGGCGCAAATTAGCAGCAGGATCGGAGACAGCACCACCAGCCCGCCCAGGCTAAGCACTATGTCCAACAGTCGCTTGTGAATGGCGTATTGGGAACTGGAGCTCACCGCGTGCCGGCTCGCCCGCCACATGAAGGCGAAATTTCCAAGCAGGTAACGTTGTGCCAGCCGACGTGGCTCCATCGCCAGCCGCCAGACCCATTCGCTTTTGAGCTGTCGCAGCCACAGGGGCGCACGTTTTACATTTCCGGCCCAGAAATCAAACAAACCACCAACGCCCATCATAAGATCCGCATCTACTCGGTGACCATGACGGTCTAGCCACAGCTCCTGCATTGGCACGCCCATGGCGACCAGCAAGATATCAGCCCGCGACGCATTGATGGCATCGATGGCAGCCTCTGTGTTCTGGGCCTCGCCATATCCATCCCGGGTTCCGGCGATCTGCAGTTCGGGGATGATCGATTTCAAATGTGCAGCGGCATTCTGCGCAGTGCCGGGTTTGCCACCAAACAGGAATACAGTTTTACCCTGAAGTGCCGCCTCTGCCAGAAGCGGCGGCAGGACATCGGTGCCATTCAGATTGGACGTTAGCGTATCACCGCGCATCCGAGCCGCCAGCTCAATGCCGATGCCGTCGGGCAGTATCACGTCAGCGCGCGCCAGTGCTTGGGCATAACCGGCATCCGTGGCTCTCAGGTTTGCGCAATGTGCGTTGTAGAAAAAGACCCGGTTGCGTCCCGGCTGCAGCAAATTATTGATCACTGCTTCCGGTGTCGCATCAACCAGATCAACATTCATGACAGAGCATTGATCCAACTTGGGAAATACAGGCTTGGCCCCCTGGGCGAAGAAATTATCAAGGCTGCTGGATTGGTACTGCATAATGGGTCCCCTCGTGACTTGCTTCACCAATAACTGTGCGCCATCACAGGGAGTTGCGGTTCAGGACATCAGGATGAAGGCTGAAACGAAAGTGCCCAATTGGCGCGATCGGCTGTCAGAATACCCACCGGCAGGGCTGGATTATCCATTTGGATAGAAATCTGGTCTAAATTTTCGCACGACCCATACCATTTGCTCTTAGAGTGGTGGGTATAGAGACAAATTTATGAGGTTTAGTGGTGCGAATTCTTATTGCAGATGACCATGAACTGCTACGCGATGCGCTGGGCGCATTTATGCAAAGTGAAGATGGAATTGAGCTACACACTGCGGCGGACTTTGACGAAGCCTGCGTGCTGTTAAAGGGCGAGTGGACCTATGATCTGGTACTCCTGGATTATAATATGCCGGGTATGAATGGGCTTGAAGGCATCGCAATTGCTAACGAAATCAACGGCGTCCACCGCGTTGCCTTGATGTCGGGCGAGGCCAGCCGCGACATTGCCGAACAGGCGCTTGCAATGGGCGCCATCGGGTTTATCCCCAAGACGCTTCCGGCTAAGTCACTGGTCAATGCGATCAAATTCATGGCGATGGGCGAAACATATGCGCCGTTGGATTTCATGACCGCAGAAGAGGAAGAGATCAGCCATCCTATTTTGGACAAGCTGACCGAACGCGAGCGCCAAGTGTTGCATGGGCTGACCGAGGGCAAATCCAACAAGGAAATCGCCCGCGACTTGGATCTGTCCGAACCAACGATCAAGCTGCACGTCAAAACACTGTACCGTAAACTCGAAGTGGCCAACCGCACCCAGGCGGCACTGATTGCCCGCGACGCTGGATTGTTTTGATCCGTAACTATCCCAACGGATAGAGACGCATCCGCCTGCGACGTGGCTGATGCCAAAGTGACCGCCAGTCGTTGATCCACGCCGATATCATTCATTGAAAGCACAATTCAGTGAGAAGACATAATGGCGTTTCTGGCAGCATCCAGTAAAAAATTCCGGAAATCCGGCGCGGTCAAAGCGTCGCTTAAACCGAACCCGATGACGGGAAACGGATACCCAAACGCCCAGTTCCTGCCGCGCAAGCCGCGAAACTTCTTTTGGCGTTGTGGCCGCTACTCGGCATTTCTCGCCGCTTGGTGTGTCGCGATTTGGATGCCGATCTTTACCTATCTGACCACAACACCACCAAGCTATACCTCTGAGATGGCGCTGATATTGCCCGGATCGGGGGCCTCGGCGACCGTCAACCTTGAAAGCATCGGGCAGGCGTCGTCTTTCGCATCTTCCGCCTTTGCCTCAGACTCGGTCAGCCCCACCCAAACCTACAAACGTCTTATTCGCGCCAACCGGATCCGCGTCGCAGCTGCCCGCATCCTGGGCCTACCAGTGACTGAGCTACCCGCCCCTTTGATTGATCTGGTCGATCAAACCGGGTTGATCCGGGTGCAAATGAAAGGCTCCAGCGCGACAGAAGCGCAAATACGGGCCGAAGCGATCCTGACCTCGTTCCAAAGTGAGCTGACCCTGCTCCGACGGGATGAGCTTAGCATGCGCGAGCAAAGTGCCGTCTCCGCGATCGAGGAATACCGGACGTCGGTGGCCGCAACCCGCGTTGATATCGACCGTTTGCAGCAGGAAACCGGGTTTCTGTCCAAGGGTCAGTTTTCAGCCCAGGTGCGTGACAATGATGCCCTGCGTGTGCTGACCGACAATGCCCAGGCGCGAATGCTAGAGAAAACCGCCTATGTCACAGCATTGGAAAATACCTTGGGCCTATCTGCACAGACAGCGGCCAAGGTTCTGAATCTCTATTCCGATAATAACTATCTGACCTTCGCCAAAGATGCCTCGGACAAGGCCGCGCTGCTGGCTGAAATGCGCGCGCAATACGGTGCCCAGCATCCGCGCGTGCTTGAGGCGCGTGCGCTTTTCCAGCTCTCACAGGACTCTCTTGTGTCGATTGCAGTGATGCGGACAGGGATGAGCAGGCCGGAAATCGTCAGCTTGGAGATGTCACAAAAAGGAGACCGCACCTCACTATTGGCTGATCTGGTGCGCAGCGAGGCCGAACGGCAGGGCGCCAGCGCCGAATACGAAACCCTGAACAAGCGATGCCTAGCGGAGCGCCAGAACCTGGAGATCATCGCTCCGATGGCGGCCCAGCTTGAAGACTTGCAGCGCGATTTCCGCGTATCCGAGGCGGTTTTTACCTCGGCCATCGCGCGGGGTCAGTCCTCCAAAGTTGATGTCTATGCGTCTTATCCCCTTGTGCAGGTGCTTGAGATGCCGTCGTTGCCGCTTAAACCGTCTTCCCCCAGACGCCTGATCACGCTTGCTGCGGGTGTAGGTGCAACAGTCTGCGTTATCATTGCATTGGTTCTGGGCTGGGCCCGCTTTGGCATGATCAACTGGTTGATCGCTCGCCGCGAAGAACGCCGCACATGAAACTCATTACCCCACAGAACCCAGCTGAGAAAATCGTCTACAAAGCGCTGATCTGGACATGGCCATTCTATGCGCTCGGCGCGCTTTACATCGTGGGGCCGGTGCTTGGCTGGATGTTGGGCAGTCTGGCCGCGCTGGTCGCCTTCTTCAGCACAGCCGTGCGCGAGGATTTGCGCTGTGACACCCCGATCCCACCCGTTGTCTGGGCCTGGATCATCGGGATGACGGCGATGTTGGTCATCCTCTGGATCGGGCTGGTGAACTTTGAGTTTGGAACCAAATCCGTCATCCGCTCCACCATTGGCTGGGCCAAAGGCTGGGCGCTGATGGCGCTGTTTCCGCTGGCCGGTGCGGTCCTACCGATCCGGCGCGCCATCCTTGTGCGTGGTCAATGCATCGTCGGATTGTGGGTTCTGATCCTGGCACCTTTGATGCTGGCCGCCCCCTATATCGGCCTGCCAGAGAAGATTTTCACATCGCCACTCAAAGTGGTCGGCGGCCCGGGCCCTGAGTATTTCACCGTCTTCCTGTATACGCTGGACCCCGGCAGTGGCATGCCCCGCTGGCAGTTCTACGCTCCCTGGTCGCCCTTTGCGGCGCTGCTCGGGGTCATCATGGTGCTTTTCGCGCTCGAGGAAAAATGCCTTCGCTGGAAAACCATCGGAGTGGCCGCGGGCATTTTCCTGATCCTCGCCTCTAAATCCCGCATGGGGCTGGTTGGGTTGATCGTCTGTCCGGCGATCCCACGTCTGTTACGCCTGTCCGCCCAGTCATGGGCCTGGCAGGGGTTGGCGGGCGGTCTGGTGGTGGCCTCGATGGTGGCAGACGGGCTGATCACTTCGGCCCAGTCCAGTGTGCGCGCCTTCAAATCCGCCCGTGCCGACAGTTCCCGTGTGCGGGCCACCTTGCAACGCATCGCAACCGAACGCTGGGAGAACGAGGCGCTCTGGTTCGGCCACGGTCGCGTCGCGCCGGGCTCTCACATCGTTGAGTACATGCCCATCGGCAGTCACCACACCTGGTATGGGCTGCTGTTTGTCAAAGGTATCGCCGGCTTTCTTGCCCTGCTGATTCCGATGCTCTGGCAATTGGCGCTGGCGGTGACAGACACCATAAAATCCAACCGAGGCACGCTGCCCTTTGGCATCATCCTGGTCTTTGTGCTGCTGTCCTTTGGCGAAAACATCGAGATCGAGGTCTACCTGCTCTGGCCGAGCCTGTTGATCCTGGGCATCCACGCCAGAGAGTTACGGCAGGAGAAAAGGTAAGGGTGAACACCGGGATCAGTCGCTTGACCGCTATTTAGAGCCAAATATCTTCTGTAATTCCAAACCCGTTCATGGTTCTCTGGCGCGCAACAGATGTCAGTTTCCTTCAGGAGTTGCACCAGATGAGCGTGACCAGAAAACACCAGATCCGTGATCTGCTGAAGAGCATTGAAACCGGCGAACCCGGTCCGGTGGCTGTGGTGAACGAAGCTAAGTATATCCAGCACAACCCCCAAACCCACGAGGGCAGCGAAGGTCTGGCGCAACTGTTCCAGCGGCTCGCGAAAACGGGTCCGCGTGTGAATATGGTGCGCGCGTTCGAGGATGGCGATTATGTGTTCGCCCATATGGAGTATGATTTTGCCAGCCGGAAAATCTGCTTCGAAGTGTTCCGCTTTCACGATGGCCAAGCGGTGGAGCACTGGGACAATATCCAGGAACGGCAAGCGCCAAATCCATCGGGCCGCAGCATGGTGGATGGCCCGACCCAAGCCGCTGATCTGGACCTGACCGAGGACAATCGGACGCTGGTGCGTTCCTTTGCTGAAACCGTGTTGGTGGCCGGAGATCTGGATCGGTTGCCCGACTTCATGGAACCCAACTATGGCGAACACAACCCGCATCAGGCCGATGGCATAGCCGCACTCAACTCCGCGCTAGAGGCGACAGTTGAGGGTCAGCAACAGATCAACTACCGGCGGGTCCACCGCATTCTGGCTGAGGGCAGTTTTGTCCTATGCGTCAGCGAAGGTGAGCTGGCAGGCGTTCACGCATCCTTTTACGATCTCTTCCGCATCGCAGATGGAAAAATTGCCGAGCATTGGGACACCACCGAAAAAATCGCGCCGCGCAGTGAGTGGAAAAACGACAACGGTAAGTTCTAGCGCCACGATGCATCATCGCGCCTGAATGCTTTACGAAACGGCCTGGATAGCGGAGCAACCACGACACAGGGTCTTCATATTGTGGACATTTTGACGTTGTAAAAACATCAAAACTGCAAGTGCGAGCGAATGTAGACGTGTCAGATTATACTTTTTGGGCCTTGGGCGAATCCAACCTGACCATTTCAGGTGGAGGCCAGTTGGATGGGGTAACACAGGGTGACGGATCGCACCTGGTTGGTCTGACAATCACTATAGATACCAGAGACTTCGAACAGATCTCTGTCAGTGATGGCGGGTCCGATATTGACTTCGATGATAACGACGGCAATCAGCGGCTGGACGGCAGTCAGAGCTTTGACGGGGTCAGTTACAGTGACAACACAAGAATCGAAGCTGAATATCAGATTACGCTGCGCGATCCGAACACCGGGATCGAGTATGATGCCGTTGCCGTAAATGTTAACAACTCATCGCCGTCTTATGCCACAATCGAAGGGCTTGCCTTTGTTGATGTATTCCCACCGTCTGGTGTCGCACTCGAAGTGGTCAGTTCAGCTGAAGGCCCCGGTGGCAGTGGGCAGCCTTCGTTGCCCCAAGACGACATCGCAGCGCCGCCGTGTTTCACCCCCGGAACATTGATTTTGACCCCTGATGGGGAACGACCAATTGAAGAGCTGCAAGTTGGCGATCTTGTTGAAACACAGGATCACGGGTCGCAACCAATCCGCTGGATAGGTGAAACCGCGGTTGGCCCTTTGCGCATGAAACACGCGCCGTCATTTCGGCCTGTCCTAATAAAGAAAGATGCCCTTGGGCCCGGCAAACCTGCGCGGGATATGCTGGTGTCGCCGCAGCATCGTATCATGATCGAAGGCTGGTTGGCCGAGTTGCATTTTGGGGAAACTCAGGTTCTTGTTGCGGCGAACCATCTTATCAATGATCGCTCTATCGTCCGCGCAACCACGGTCACAGACGTGACCTATATTCATATGCATTTTGATCACCATGAAGTGGTGGTCTCAAACAATCTCGAAAGCGAAAGCTTCAATCCTGGCCCTGTTTGTATTGGATCAATACCCGACGGCCCCCGGCAAGAGCTTTACGCGCTGTTCCCCGAGCTTGACCTCCACGAGACCTCTCCATTTGTGGCGGCCAGAACAATGATCACTGGACGGGAAGCCAGGGTGTTTGTGCCGGGCATCGCCTAGAAACAACGCATGGCGATCCCAGTTCAGTGACCTACCTTAGATCGATCAAGCCGCTCAACGGCTGCGTACTCAAAGGGTAGACATCATGACAATGAAGCAAACCGCCTGGGATTTTTTTGATGCCTGTGAAACTGGAAAAGGATGGGACGGCTGTAAACAATGTTGCCACGACGGGGCAACCTTCGCTGCACAAGCTGATGCCCTTGGTGATGTCACAACACTTGAAGGTTACACCGAGTGGATGAAGGGTTTGCTGACACCGCTGCCTGATGGACGGTACGAGCTGAAATCCTTTGCCGTCGATGAAGAGCGTTCAAATGTCACAGCTGCGGCTGTGTTCCACGGAACCCATACGGTCGACGCCGGATCTGGCGCGCCCTCGGGTAAATCCGTTGCAGCTGATTATGTCTATGTGATGGATTTTGACGGAGACAAAATCAAACACATGACCAAGATCTGGAATGATGGTCACTCGCTGAAACAGCTTGGCTGGGCATAGCCCAAAGGACCAGGCTCATACTGTCAAACACCTGAAACTGCACGGCGGTTCCAGCGCGGTGGTCGGTCTTACCCGGCCCCCACCGCGTCCGGGTGCGCAGCGGCAAAAGCCGGGTGTTCGCCGCAAGCGGCCTCAACCGCGAGCACCCTTGGCAGATCGGCAAACTCAACACCCCAACGGCGCGCATTATACAGTTGCGGCATCAGGCAGATATCAGCCAGTCCCGGTGTCTGTCCGACGCAATAGGGCTGTTGATCAAACGCCTCCAGCAAGCTCTCAAAGGCCTGCAATCCGGGCCGGATAAAACGCTTCATCCAGTCTTCGCGCACCTGGGATGGATCGGAGGACTTGGACGCGGCATAGGCAACCACGCCTAGATTACACACCGGATGCACATCCACCGCGATAGACTGTGCCAGCGCCTGAACCTGCGCGCGGTTGGCTGGATCCTTGGACAGCAGGCCCATGTCGCGGGTCTGATCCAGATAGTCGAGGATCGCCAGTGATTGCGTCAGTCGCAACCCGTCGATTTCCAGCACCGGCACCAACCCTTGCGGATTGCGCGCCAGATGCTCGGGCGATCTCTGCGCGCCTTTGACCAGATCAACGGCAACCGCCTGGTAAGGGATACCCGCAAGGTTCAGCGCAATGCGCAGCCTATAGCTGGCAGATGAGCGCCAATAGTCATACAGAACCGTTTCACTCATCTCGATATCCCCAAAACCTGCCTTATGCGTTTAGTGTAGGGTGCGTGCTGGCACGCACCGCTGTCCAGTTCAAACGTCGCCGAGTTCTTTGGAATGCATCCACTCAGCATGCTTGGGCGCCTTCTTGGTCTTTGACCATTCCTCCAGCATATTCCACTTCACGGCATCCAGCTTGGCCAGCATCATCTCTTCTGCCGGATCAGGACAAGCCAGCTCAACCCGGTGCCCGTTGGGATCAAAGAAATAGATCGAGTGGAAGATCGAGTGGTCGGTGACACCCAGAACTTCAACGCCGTTGGTCACAAGGTGATCCCTGAACTCCAGCAGCGTGTCGCGGTCTTTCACCTTGAACGCGATGTGCTGCACCCAGATCGGCGTGTTGCGGTCGCGGTCCATCTCGGGCTTGGTGGGCAACTCGAAAAACGCCAGTACATTGCCGTTTCCCGCGTCCATAAAGACATGCATGTAGGGATCCGGCTCGTGGGTCGACGGCACATGGTCCTCGGCAATTGCCAACACGAAACCCATCTTCAGCATGGTGTTGTACCATTCCACGGTCTGCTTGGCATCTTTGCAGCGATAGGCAACGTGGTGGATTTGTTCGATTTTCATGTGCTTAACTCCGATTTCAATGCAGCAGCGGCCAGCGCCTGGGTCAGCACCGCGCGGTCGCCAATGTGATTGGCCAGTACCAGCACCAGCCGCGCATTCAGCGCATCGCTGTCGGCTTTGCTCAGGCCTTCGTGTGTCGCCAGCAGCTCGGCATAAAAATCGTCACCGCCGTCGATGTTCGAGGTCAAGGTCAGTTGATCAGACATTGGGTTACTCCTGGCCTGTGGCACGACGAATGGCCGCACGAAACTGGTTTTCATCAAACGAGGGACGCCGCGCCGCGACATGTTGATCCGGGCGGATCAGGTAGACACCGCTGTCGCAATCACCCAGATAGCGCTCTTTCAGCGCCAGCGTCTTGTCGTCTTTGACCGACAATGCCAGTCGTTGAACCGTGATGCCAGCCTCCTCGATGACGTCTGGCGCATCCGCATCAATGGTCAGTAGGGTGAAATTGTCGGCCAATTTCGGCAGTAGGAACCCGTCACCCAGCGGCGCATCCGGGCAGGCTGATCCCGGGCGTGTGCGGGCAGGTCCCGCCAGTGCATCCGCCGAGTTCAGCGGCGAGCCGTCATAGGTGCAGGGTACTGACAAGCGACCCGAGTTCACCAAGGGGCGCGCAAATTCATAATGCTCGGACAGGTCCAAAACCGCATCGCGGAACAGCCGCGAGGTTTCAGATTTCGGCGTGATGAAATCGGTGGACCGGGATGAATTCAGGATGTTTTCATCCGCGCCATACACCCGTTCAACGTCATAGCTGTCCAGCAGGCTTTCGGGGGCCTTGCCCTCCATCACCAGTTTCAGCTTCCAGCACAGGTTGTCGGTATCTTGCAGGCCCGAGTTTGCACCGCGTGCGCCAAAGGGTGAAACCTGATGCGCGGCATCGCCGGCAAACAACACCCGACCATGGCGGAACTGCTCCATGCGGCGACACTGGAAGGTATAGATCGATACCCATTCCAGCTCGAACTCCACATCATCACCCAGCATCGCTTTTAGGCGAGGAATGACATTCTCGGGGCGCTTCTCGCGTTCTTTGTCGATGTCCCAGCCCAGTTGCAAATCAATCCGCCAAACCCCATCGGGCTGTTTGTGCAGCAGCGCCGATTGCCCCTTGTTGAACGGCGGATCAAACCAGAACCAACGTTCCGTTGGGAAATCAGCCTCCATCACCACATCGGCAATCAGAAAGTTGTCCTCAAAGACCCGGCCAACAAAATCCTTGCCCAGCATCACCCGCGTTGGCGACGCAGCGCCATCACAGGCAATCATCCAATCCGCCTCCAGATTGTACGAACCTTCGGGCGTGTCGATTTCGATGGTCACATGATCCGGATGGGTGCCAATCGCCGAGACCTTGTTACGGCCCCGGATCTCAATCGGTGCGCCCTCGGCTTGCAACTCGCGCACCCGGTTCACCATGTATTCTTCAAAATAGTATTGCTGCAAATTGATGAAGGCCGGGCGCTTGTGGCCTTCCTCGGGTAGCAGGTTGAAGTCATAGACTTGGCGGTCGTCAAAGAACACCTTGCCGACATTCCACAACACGCCTTTGTCGACTATCGGCTGACCACAGCCCAACCGGTCGGCAATTTCCAAGGTTCGCTTGGCAAAACAGATGGCGCGCGAGCCAAAGCTGACTTTGTCATTGTCGTCCAGCACCACCACCTCGATGCCCTGCTGGGCCAGATCGATGGCTGCCGCCAGACCAATCGGACCAGCGCCAATCACGATCACCTTGTGGCGCACCGGCGCAGGCGCATCCTGATCCGCATGACGCGCGTAGGGGTACATGGGAACTTCAAAGATCTTGTTCATCTGGTCTCCTCCCAGGATGGGTGTGCCACCGGCACAATTCTACCGGCTCCCGGCGATGCCGCCAGGACTATTGGTGTATTTTCTCATTGTTCAGGCTAGGGCGACACGATCTGGATCAATGCCTTGGGCCTGTTTTATTTGGCTTTTTCCGCGCCTATCAGGCGCTTTAGTAAAGTCCAGGACCTTCTTTCCCAAACAGAAACTCTTCCAGAACCTTCAACTCCATCTCTGCATCACCCTCGCCATCCAGCACTTGGCCCAGGACTTTGGCGATGTCGCCCGAGCTGTCAAAGATGTGCGCTGGCCCGCAGGGTTGTTGCAGCACTGTCAACCGGTCCTGCGGGATCCATGAGGCGTCGATACTCGAACTGGGGTTCTGCAGTACAAAAACACTGTCAACGCCCGGCATGGATGGAACGCCCATCCCAATGAACCAGCTCACGGGGAGCATTCCTCTGTGATCGAGGTGATCACTGATATCCCCCGAAAGCACTTCCCTGACTTTGATTTGGAACGCGGCAGCCAGTTGCGGACCGTTGGGATTTGGGATCGGCTCAAATTTCCAGGCGCTTCCAACAACAACAGCTTCAGCTTCAAAGGCCTTCGCTAAGTCCAATGTGGCTTGCGAAATGCATGCCGCTGCCGTTGTTGATAGGCAAATACCAATGGATATGAGCACGACTTTTAGCATCACCCCTGCAACGCGTCCCACATTTCCAGATCGCGCTGGGCGGTCCAGATACGTGGGGTGTCGATGCCTCGGGCCTCGTCAAAGGCGCGGGCGACGTTGAACGGCAGGCAGTGCTCGTAGATGGCGTAGTCCTTAAACTTCGGATCACATTCTTCGCGCACTGCGTCCCAGGCCTCTTTCAGGGTACCATTGCGGGCGGCAACTTTGGCGGCGGGGCGATAGGTGCTTTCAACAAAATCGCGGGTGCTCTCAATCGCGCGGGCCACGGCCTCTTTGCCGATCAATGCACCGCCACGACCCGGCGCAATTGCGTCCACGTCAAAGGCGGCAATATTGTCCAGCGTGTCACCCCAGTCGCCAAAATGGCCATCGCCACAATAACAGGCCGAGTGATCTTCGACGATATCACCAGTGAACATGACGTTCTGGTCCGGCACGTGAATGACGATGTCACCCGCTGTGTGGGCGCGGCCCAGATGCATCAGGTCAACGCGACGGTTGCCCAGATAAACGGTCATGTCGTCGCTGAATGTGGTCGTTGGCCATGTCAGACCGGGAATGCTCTCGTGACCTTCGAATAGACGTGGAAAGCGTTGGAATTCGCTGTCCCAGTCCTCTTGACCGCGTTCAACAACCATCGAACGGGCGGTATCGCCCATGATGATCTGGTCTGCACCAAAGGCCGAGGCACCCAGAACACGCACGGCGTGATAGTGGGTTAGCACAACATGGCTGATCGGCTTGTCGGTGACCGAGCGCACACATTCGATCACTTTGTTGGCCAGACGTGGTGTCGCCTGCGCCTCGACGATCATGACACTATCGTCGCCGATAATAACGCCCGAATTAGGGTCGCCTTCGGCGGTAAAGGCATAGAGCCCGTCGCCGATTTCGTCGAAGGTGATTTTCTTTTCCGACATGTCCCCTTGGGACGCAAATGCCTTGGCCATGGTGTTTAATCCTTGATCGAGTAGTCGAGTTTCATGATGCCGCCCGCCATTTGTGTAGCGGACGTTAGTGTTAGCTTGTGCTGTGCGCCTGGGGCAAAACAGGGCAGGCCCCGGCCCAGTAGGGTGGGCATGACAAACAGGCTGACTGTGTGAAACATGCCCGCATCCAGTGCGGCACGTTGGGTTTCACCACCGCCCATGACCCAGACATTTTTGTGCCCTGCGTTTTCGATGGCGATGCACAACGTCTTGATGTCGCCTGCCGCCGCAATGTGGTCACCTTGCAAATTGGCTTGCCGCGTCAGGACGTAACCAGCCCGTTCCTCGTAAGGCCAACCCCATTCCAAAACTTGCTGATAGGTCGTTCGACCCATGATCAACGCGTCGATGGGCGCAATGAACTCACCATAACTACCGTCTCCACCATCCGCGGCAAGCGCCTCGTTAAAGGCGTCCAGCCACGCGACGCTGCCATCAACGTCGGCAATGAACCCATCCAGACTCATGGCAATGTAACCTACATACTTAAGAGCCGTCACTGTGATGTCTCCTGCTGCAGGAATTCGAGGCGGTTGCCGAACGGATCCTTTGCAAAGAACCGTTCACGTCCCTCAAGTGCGGTGTCCCAGACCATGTCATGGCCTGCTGCTTCAAATCGCGCAGCAAGCCCGGTAATATCGCTGGTGCGAAAGCCCGGATGGGCTTTCAGCGCAGGTGAAAAAGGCTCTTGAACACCCAAATGCAGCTCGCTGCCTGCCAGTTCAAACCACAGCCCGCCGCGGGCTTGCAGCGCCTTGGGTTTGGGGATCTCGCGCAGACCAACCAAGGCCGCCCAAAAGGCGCGAGACTGATCTTCGCCCCCCTTGGGAATGGCAATCTGGATATGGTCAAGCGCGAGGGTCAAGGTATCAGCCCCAGCTCTTTGCTGGCAGGATTTTCCCGGTGCAATCACCAAACCCGATGGTGAACCCCTTACCGCGCGCATTGCCGCGCAGGGTCAACGTGTCACCGTCTTCAATGAACCCGCGGGTCTCGCCGCTGTCCAGCGTAAAGGGCTCACGCCCAGCCCAGCTCAGCTCCATCAGAGATCCAAACTCTGATCGCTCAGCGCCTGAAATGGTGCCGGACCCCAACAGATCGCCTGCGTTCATTTCGCAACCGCCACTGGCGTGGTGGCACAGCTGCTCGGCAGCGGAATAATACATGCGGTTATAGTTGGTTTTGCTGATTGAACTGGCACTCGCCGCGCCTTCGGGCTGCATCAGCACCTCAAGCTCGATATCAAACAACCCGTCTTTGCTACTGTCGAGATAGGGCAGCAATTCTTTTTCGCGGGGCGGCGTTGGCGCGCGGAACTGCTCCAGCGCCGCCGAAGTCACAATCCACGGGCTGATCGAGGTGCCAAAGGCCTTGCCCTGAAATGGCCCCAGCGGCTGATACTCCCAGCCCTGAATGTCGCGCGCCGACCAGTCGTTCAGCAACACATAGCCAAAGATCATCGCATCGGCTTCGTCCACTGTGATCGGCTGACCCAGCTCGCTGCCAGTGCCAACAATCGCGCCCATCTCCAGCTCGATATCCAAACGCTTGGAGGGACCAAAGGATGGCATTTCGGCATCCGGTGCCTTGGTCTGGCCATTGGGCCGGTAAATATCGGTACCCGACACCACCACGGACGAAGCGCGACCGTTGTATCCGATCGGGATATGCAGCCAGTTGGCCGGCAGATCAGGCGAGTCGCGCAGGATCGCGCCCATGTTCTTGGCGTGCTGCATTCCGGCATAGAAATCGGTGTATTCGCTGACGGCAAACGGCATGTGCAGATCGGCATCTGCCATCGATACCAGCAGAGGCTCAACCTTGTTCTGCTCCCCCGCACCCTTACCCAACAGGGCAGTCAGTCGCCCGCGCAAAGCGGCCCAAAC
>MAAY01000080.1:0-7863 GCA_002162795.1 Rhodobacterales bacterium 56_14_T64 | reverse complement strand
CTGTTTCTTCGGCGGCCTGCATGTCCAGGATCATATCGCCAATTGCGACGCCACAGCGCGGATCGTCGCCTTCGGTCGAGAAGACGCCGTAAGGCAGGTTGTTCAGCGGGAAGGGGTGGTTGGCATCGTTGGCCGAGGCCACCCAGGATTTCATCAATGACATGCGCGGTTCCTTTGTTGGGTGGTGCGTGCAAGCACACACCCTACGTATACTGACAGTGTAGGGTGCGTGTTCACACGCACCTCGGGTTCTATTTCTTGCCGGGGCTGCCGTCGAATTTCTTCTCAATGTCCGACCAGCAGTCGATGTAGTCATCCTGCAACGGCGCGTCATTGGCTGCAAACGCCGTTAGATGCTGCGGGAAGCGGGTTTCGAACATGAACGACATAGTGTTGTCCAGCTTCTCGGGGCCAAGGTTGGAATTCGAGGCGCCCTCAAACGCGTTTTTGTCCGGCCCGTGCGGGATCATCATGTTGTGCAGGCTCATGCCGCCGGGGATAAACCCTTTGGGCTTGGCATCATACTGGCCATAGATGTTGCCCATCAGCTCGGACATGATGTTCTTGTGATACCACGGTGGGCGGAAGGTATTTTCAGCCACCATCCAGCGCTCGCGGAACAGCACAAAGTCGATATTGGCGGTGCCCGGCTGGCCCGATGGCGCGGTCAGAACGGTAAAGATCGATGGGTCCGGATGGTCAAACAGGATGGCCCCAACCGGGCAATAGGTGCGCAGGTCGTATTTCACCGGCGCATAGTTGCCATGCCAGGCCACCACATCCAGCGGCGACTGGCCGATCTTAGTCTCATGGAACTGGCCGCACCATTTGATGGTCACGGTTGATGGCACTTCGCGGTCTTCAAACGCCGCAACCGGGGCCTTGAAGTCGCGTGGGTTGGCCATGCAGTTGGCCCCAATCGGGCCACGACCCGGCAGTTCGAATTTCTGCCCGTAGTTTTCACAAACGAAGCCGCGGCAGGGGCCTTCCAGCACTTCGACGCGGTACAGCAGCCCACGGGGAATGATGGCGATCTCTTGCGGCTCAACATCGATGATCCCCAGCTCGGTGCAGAACCGCAACCGGCCTTCTTGCGGCACCACCAACAACTCGCTGTCAGCCGAGAAGAAATAGCTGTCCACCATGGACTCAGTCACCAGATAGATATGTGTCGCCATGCCCACTTGCGTGTTCACATCACCCGCGGTGGTCATGGTGTGCATGCCGGTCAACCATGTCAGGCCAGTGCCACTGTGTGGCAGCGGGTCCCAGCGATACTGGCCCAGACTGATCACATCCGGGTCCACATTCGGCGCTGATTTCCATTGCGGCAGATCGATCTTTTCGTATCGGTGGCTGTGTTTGACCGAGGGGCGGATGCGATAACACCAGGTGCGCTCGTTCTGGTGGCTGGGCGCGGTGAATGCGGTGCCGGACAGTTGTTCGCCGTATAGCCCGTACTCACATTTCTGCGGCGAATTCATGCCCTGAGGCAGGGCACCGGGCAGGGCCTCGGTCTCATAATCATTGCCAAACCCGGGCATATAGCCTGCGTTTGGTCCATCCAGTGAAGGGGCCTGGATCATCTCGTGAGGGTCAATAGGTCGAGTCATCGCGCGTTCCTTCCTTTGTTACAGGTTTCGATAATAGTTGATTTTGTAACTAACAAGGGATAGGAGCCGCGAATGACAGAAAAAGATGACTTTGCCCTGCAGGATTTCCTGCCCTTCCTGCTCAACCGCGCTGCCGAAGAAAGCTCTCTGGAATTTCAAGGGCAGTATCGCGACAGATACGGCATGCTGCGCACCGAATGGCGGGTGCTGTTTCACCTTGGAATCTATGGTAGCATGACCGCCAAGGACATTGGTGTGCGGGCCAAGATCCATAAAACCAAGATCAGCCGGGCGGTTGCCAAGCTTACCGAACGCAGATTTGTTGTGCGCAACCGGGACGAAAAGGACCGCCGCGCAGAACATCTGAGCCTGACGCCAGCAGGGGAGGCGGCCTATCGCGACCTGCAGTCTGTGGCCAAGGACTATGATGCAAAACTGACCTCGCAGTTCAGTGATGACGAAGCAGAAACATTGCGGCGTCTGCTCAAGAAATTGTCTGGTATGGAAGTGTAGTAATTTCACCATTGAATGCCCACATGATGGCGAACCGAAAAGAGGCCTGAATGACTGAGACTGACAAGATTGCGGCACCGATGATTGCTTGGATAGTCGAGCAAGGACTACATGGTGTCAGCCGCGAAGGCATTCTAAAGGGCTATTGCGAACGTTTGGTTCAGGCCGGTCTTCCTTTGCTGCGATTTCATGTCGCGCAGCGGGCATTCCATCCCAAATTTGGCGGCATCGGGTTCAGCTGGACCCGTGCCGAGGGGCTGTCCCATCAGTACTTTCAACGACAGGAAACACCTGTTGACGCTTGGTTGCTAAGTCCATTTTACCGAATGCTGCAGCAGGATAACAAAGAGTTTCGCTCGTCTTTTGGCGCTGAAGATATGGCTGATTTTCCTTTGATCCGCGATCTGGCTGGAACCGGGGCGACCGATTATTTTGCTACCAGACTGATGTTTGGGGAAGCCGGCGACGAACCGCAAGATCCGAACAATCCGGCCGAAGGCATGATGGTGTCCTGGACCTCGGACCAAGTGGGTGGGTTTACAGAGGCTGATCTGTCTCTGTTCCGGACGCTTCTGCCGCATCTGGGCTTGGCGCTAAAATCCTCGTCGCACCGACAAATGGCCAGTGATCTGTTGCAAGTATACCTTGGTCGTGATGCTGGCCGCCGAGTGCTGTCCGGTGAGATCCAGCGCGGGTCATCCCAGAAGATCGATGCGGTGATCTGCTATTTCGACCTCAAGGGATTTACGCGCCTGGCCGAGCAACTGCCCGGTCCTGATCTGATCGAGATGCTGAACGACTATTTCGGCTTGGCTGTGGCCACCATTCAGGGCCACGGCGGTAATATTCTGAAATTCATGGGCGACGGCATTTTGACCATGTTTGACCTTGGCAGCATTCAGGAAGACGCCACCGCAGCATTGGCGGCAGCCAGCGAGTTGCGCATTAAAATCGCTGAGCGCAATATCGAGCGGTCCACGTCTGGCTTGCCAATTGCCGATTTCACCCTGGCGCTGCATGCTGGGGAAATCCTGTATGGTAATATCGGTGCGGAAAACCGGCTGGATTTCACGGTCATCGGACCAACCGTGAACCTGACCTCGCGCATTTCGGGCCTGCACCGCGAAGTCGGACAGAGCATTATCGTCTCCGAAGTCGTACAGCGCGCGGCACAGCCGTCACCCCATGATCTGGTGTCACTGGGGCGCTATATGTTGCGCGGCGTGTCCGAACCGGTTGAGTTGTATACGATTTTTGAAGGGGCAGAGTAGCCCGCACCCCTTGGGTGCGGCGCCTTGGTTCAGATCTCGACGTCGACACCGGGCAGGTTGACTGCCTTCATCATGTCGCGCAATTCCTGACGCGCGGCGATGTTGGAAATGTTCAGCTGTTTGACGCCGATGTCTTTCAGGTCCAGCAGGGTTAGCCCACGCGGGAACAGCTCGCGGAAGATCACCCGCTCGGAGAATCCAGGCGCTACCCGAAAGCCGATACGTTTGGACAGCATGGTGAGCGCGCGTTCCATCTTTTCCTTGTTGAGCATACGCTGGGTGCCCACACGGTTGCGGATCACCACCCAGTCAATCGGTTTCAGACCGGCCTGGGCGCGCAGTTGGCGGGCGTTCCACACCATCTCGGAATAGACCGACGGGCCAAGGATCTTTTCGCCCTTCTGGTCGATATGCGCCAATAGATCGAAATCGACAAAGCTGTCATTCAGCGGCGTGACCAGAGTGTCGGCCAGCGAATGCGCAACCTGGCTAAGGCGGGTATGCGAGCCGGGGCAGTCGATCAGGATGAAATCATTGTCCGGTTCCAGCGCAGCCACTGCGGCGGACAGGCGGTGGTCATAGATGTTTTCACCGGGCTGCAATGTCGCTGGGTCAATCTCGGGCAGGTCATGGCACTGAACCGTTGGCAAATCCAACCCCGACTGTTCCATGAATTCCTTGCGGTTTTCCAGATAACGCCCCATCGAGCGCTGCCGTAGATCGAGGTCCAGCGCTGCCACTTTGTGGCCAAGCCGGGCCAGCGCCGTTGCCAGATGCATCGACACGGTGGATTTGCCTGCGCCACCCTTTTCGTTCCCGACGACAATGATATGCGCCATCTGATGTCCCTTCGTTGCCGCGCCATGCTGCGCGTTGCTTGGCGCGACTATAGAAGCGGTTGGATTCGATGAAAAGTGCCCAAACCCCGTTATTAGGGCCTGTTTTTGCGCATTTTGACGAATGTGTTGCCAATAAAAAACGCCGCCCCCAGTGGAGCGGCGTTTTCTGAATTCGAAAGGTTAGGGTGCTTAGAAGCCCAGACCTTCGTACTTTTTCTTGAACTTCGATACACGGCCACCGGCGTCCATCAGACGGGTGTTGCCACCGGTCCAGGCTGGGTGCACGGTGGGGTCGATGTCCAGCGACAGTTGGTCGCCTTCTTTGCCCCAGGTCGAGCGCATTTCCAGAATGGTGCCATCGGTCATTTTGACGTTGATGGCGTGGTACTCGGGATGGATGTCTTTTCTCATGATACCACTCCTTACGCTTTTTTGGGCTTGTAGGTTGTGTCTTCGGCGATCCGGGCCGACTTACCGCGACGGTCGCGCAGATAGTACAGCTTGGCGCGACGAACGCGGCCACGACGTACAACTGTGATCGCATCGATGTTGGTCGAGTGCAGAGGGAATACGCGCTCAACACCTTCACCAAAAGAGATCTTACGCACGGTGAACGAACCAGCGATGCCGCGGCCGTTGTTACGTGCGATGCAGACGCCTTCGTAGTTCTGCACACGGGTGCGCGACCCTTCGGTCACTTTAAAGCCAACACGGATAGTGTCACCGGGCTTAAAATCGGGGATATCATGCCCCAGGGCGGCAATTTGTTCCGCCTCCAGCTGTGCGATCAGGTTCATCGCAAACTCCTATTTTTGTGTTCGTGGGATACCCCACGAAGATTTATGCAGTCCGAGAGCTCTTGGCCTTCACCGGGTCCGCAAATTGCGCCCGCCAGAGATCGATCTGTCCATTCCTGTGTGCTGATCTTGATCCTCTGCCAATGACCGAAGAAGGCCAAGCCAGAATTGTTGGATCCAAAACCAAACGGCCCGGAGCCACCAAAGTGATTCCAGACCTGCGGAGCTGTAGGCTGAAGAGAGCGGCGGGGCAAGGAGTTTATGGCTGATTTGGGCGCATGTCTGCGGTTCTTGCCAACATTGAAAGAGGCTGGCGTCAAAACGGCTAAGCTGAAGGAGCATTTCACCGACAATCAGATCGAAGCGGCTGAAGGCTTGGTGGTGTCAGTCCTTGGAGTCGGCTGACCCCTTGTACGCGTCCCACAGATCGGGGCGTCTGTTTTGAGTGATTTCTTCGCTCATGTCATGGCGCCACTGCGCCACCTTACCATGGTGGCCGGACATCAGCACATCGGGGATCTTGCGGCCTTTCCATTCGGCTGGGCGGGTGTATTGGGGGTGTTCCAGCAGGCCCGAGGAGAAGCTTTCTTCTTCGGTCGAGGCAAAGTTGCCCAGCACATTGGGGATTAGCCGCACGGTGGCGTCAATCAGCGCCTGCGCCGCGATCTCGCCGCCGGTCATGACAAAATCACCCAAGGAGACCTCTTGAATGCCATAGTGCTGCAGCACCCGCTCATCAACGCCCTCAAAGCGGCCGCACAGCAGGGTCACACCGTCGGCACGGGCCAGATTTTGCATCATCTGCTGATCCATCGGTTTGCCGCGCGGGGACAAGTAGATCAGCGGGTGGTTGCCCGTCACGCCGTCCATCGCGTGATCAATCGCCTTGCCCAGCACATCGGCGCGCAGCACCATGCCAGCGCCACCGCCAGCCGGGGTGTCGTCGACGTTGCGATGCTTGCCGACGCCAAACTGCCGCAAGTCCACGGTTTCCAACTGCCACAGGCCTTCTTGGAGCGCCTTGCCGGTCAGGCTTTCACCCAACACGCCGGGAAAGGCAGTGGGGAACAACGTCAGGATCTTGGCTTTCCACACGCCAACCAGATCTGGCGTTGCCGTCATCAGCTCGCGCGGTTTGAGGGACGGGCGGATCGCCTTGCGGCCGTGGGATTTATTTAGGCTGTTGGTCATGGCGCATTCATAGGTAAGCGAGAACGGGAAGGAAAGGTGGGTAGATACGAGGCTCTGCCTCGCGCTCCGAGGTATTTAAGAAAAGAAGAAGCTCGGGTTGGATTTGCCTTCGGGTTAGAACAACCCGTCAGGCGGGTCGGCGATGATGCGACCCTGATCCAGGTCGACGGTTGGGACTGCAGCCAGAGTAAAGGGCAACAGCACGGTATTTTTCAACTCCGGCGCGTCGATTTCCAACAGATCGCCAGCGCCATGGTTCATCACCGATTTCACCCGGCCCAGGCTGGTGCCGCCGGTGTCGAACACCTCTAGCCCGGTCAGGTCGGCGTAATAGTATTCGTCATCGGGCAGGCTGGGCAGGGCGTCGCGGCGGGTGAACAGCCGCAGGCCCTTGTTCGCATCGGCCTGTTCCTTGGTGTCAATGCCGCCCAGGATGGCGACAAAGCCGTTGTTGACCACGCGGGTCAGCGTCACCGAATAGCTTTGGCTGCCATCCTCGGATAACAGTGGCGAGTAGCTCTCGATGTCCTCGGGGACGGCGCAAAAGCTTTTGAGGCGGACTTCGCCGCGGACTCCAAAAGAGCCGGCTAAGGCGCCGATGCAGATCAGATCACTCATTGTTTTCTCCCATGCATAACCCGGCCTGTACGGAGCCGCCTGCGATATGACAGCGTTGGGTGTGTTTCATGCGGTCAAAGCCAATGCCGGCGGCGAAGGCAAGTGTCAGCATCATCACTGTTCGGATGGGGCGTAGCAGCAGGCTCATCGGGTTTCAATCTTTAGCCTGTCTTGCCGGGTCTCCCAGCCTTTTTGTTCCAGCTCGGGGATCTCGGTGATCTCTTCCGGGTGGCCCAGACAGAAATAGCCGATCAGCGACCAGTCATCCGGCACCTTCAGGTCACGGTTCAACTGGTCGGGATCCAGAATGGACACCCAGCCCAGCCCCAGACCTTCGGCGCGAAGCGATAGCCAGAACAGGGTGATGGCGGTGACCACCGAATAGCGGCGCATTTCCGGCATGGTACCGGCGCCAAGCCCACGGCCCTTGGTGGTCGAGTCGTCACAGTAAATCGCCAGCTGCACAGGCGCATCCTGCATGCCGGTCAGTTTCAGTTGTGAATAGGTTTTGGCCTGTTCGCCAGAGTAACCGGCCAGTGCCTGTGCATTGGCGGCCTCAAAGTTCTTCAGAGCGGCGGCACGGGCCGCGTCGCTGTTGATGCGCAAGATGCGCCAGGGTTCGCTGAGCCCTACGGAGGGGGCCAAGCGGATGGCGTCAAGACAGCGCGTCAGCACTGTCTCGTCCACCGGAGTGTTGCGGAACCGGCGCACATCGCGCCGGAGCCGCATCAGCAGATCAAGCTGGCTGCGGAAATCCTCGGAAAACTCAGATCCCCGCAGCGCCATAACCTTATTCCGCGTCGGCGGTGTCAGCGGCCTTGGCTGCTTTTTCTTCAGCGCGCGCAACGGCTTTCTTGCCTGGAGTACCCTTTTTAGGGTTGCTGCGATCAGCTTTTTCGCGAACGCCAGCTGCTTCCAGCATACGGGCGACACGGTCAGTTGGCTGAGCGCCCTGGCTGATCCAGTACTGAACGCGCTCGATGTCCATTTTCACGCGCTCTTCGCTGTCTTTCGGCAGCAG
>MAAY01000062.1:105601-118437 GCA_002162795.1 Rhodobacterales bacterium 56_14_T64 | reverse complement strand
CCGGTGCCACTGGCCTATCACACCTTTGGCGGCTGGAAGAAATCCGTCTTTGGTGACCTGAACCAGCACGGACCGGATGCGTTCAAATTCTACACGCGCACCAAAACCGTGACCGCACGCTGGCCCTCGGGCATCAAAGAAGGCGGCGAGTTCTCTATCCCTGTGATGGAATAACCACCCGCCCCTACTAAGAACTACAAAATGGCCGCAGAGTAATTTGCGGCCATTTTGCGATGCTGACTTTGGTATTGAGCGCCTCAGACACTTCGAGTGGCCGCAGCAGTTTAATCAGTTCGTGCATTCAGCAATTTGGGCGAGCACCCCGCCCCAGACGGTTGAAGCCTGCAGCGTGTTTTATCCGTCGCCTTGGACCAGAGCCAGTGCAGCACTGATGATACTGTCTTTTGATGGCAGGCTCGCCGCATAGGCCGGTCCAGTGGCAATAAAGCAGTCTCCGGCCACGTGGCGGGCAGTTGCAACCTTGCTGCGCTCGGCGAATAGGGTCATCAACACCTCGGATTGACTGCCGGTACCGCGGCATTCATCGACGATCAGAACGTGATTGCATCCTTTGGTCGCCTCCAAAACTGCCTCAATCGGCAACGGCGCCAACCAGCGCAGGTCGATAATACAGGTGTTGACCCCCCTGGCTTCTAGCTCGGCCTGCGACTGGGTCGACAGATATCGCCTGTTGCCATAGGTGACGATTGCCAGATCAGTGCCGCCGCCAAACACGCCGACCTTCCCGAAGGCGATGTTGTCATCGACCGGCGGATAGGTCATCATCCAGCCACCATCCTTGGCACGGTGCAGATCCCGCATCGGATACAGCGCGATGGGTTCAATAAAGACAACCACCCGCTGTTCCTCGCGCGCCAATCGCAGGCATTCACGCAGCATTTTAACCGCATCCGCACCGTCTGATGGGCAGGCAATGATCAGTCCGGGAATGTCACGCAGAACCGCCAGCGAGTTGTCGTTGTGGAAATGGCCGCCAAAACCTTTTTGATAGCCCAACCCGGCAATGCGCAGCACCATCGGATTGGTGAACTGTCCGTTTGAAAAAAACGGCAAGGTCGCCGCCTCACCTCGGATCTGATCTTCAGCGTTGTGTAAGTAGGCCAGAAACTGGATTTCGGGGATGGGCACAAAGCCGTTATGCCCCACGCCAATCGCCAGCCCCAGAATTGACTGCTCGTCCAGCAATGTATCAATGACCCGATCCGGACCAAATCGCTGGTGCAATTTTTACGTAACACCATAGACACCACCTTTGCGGCCAATGTCCTCACCCATCATCACTACTTCTGAGTGCTGTAGCATCAGATCGGTCAAGGCCCAATTGATCAGGCGGCTCATTGGTTGTGGGTCAGCCATCGCGCGCAGATCATTGCCAAAAGCCTGCTCTCTCGCTGCAGCGCTGGGACCATTGGCGGGTGTACAGATCCGTTTTGGCGGAATCAGGCTGGCGGCGACTTCACTTGCCGATTGCAGATGCGGACGATGCGTCACCTCAGCGGCGATGCCATTCACCTGCTCACAGGTGTCTTGATAGATCTTCAACGCCTGTTGGGGGTCCAGAGCACCTGTTTGATGCAGCAAGCGCACCGAATGCAGCAGAGGATCATTGGCTTCATCCGCCTCAACTTCGGATTTGCTAAGATATGTTGTCGGCACATCAGCGCCAGCGTGTCCATACAACCGAACGGTACGCAGGTGCAGGAGTGCAGGTTTGTGATAGCTTCAAACGTATTGTGCCGCTTCAGCCGCCACTGCGTAGGCCTCATAAAGGTTCAGCCCATCTGCCTTGAAATATTTGATCCCCGGTCGATGCGCCATTGAGGATTCAATCCAACCTTTTGGCGTCTTAGTGGAAATCCCGATGCCATTGTCCTCGCAAACAAACAGCAGCGGCACCGATTGTACCGAGTTCCAACCGGCCGTGTTGATCGCCCCCTGCGCGGTCGAGTGATTGGCCGAGGCATCGCCAAATGAGCACATGACAATGGCATCATCTGGCATTTGCTGATGTTCGGGCGGAGTGCGACGGGCGGCCCCGATCGAATAAGCCGCCCCCACGGCCTTGGGCAAATGGCTGGCGATGGTCGATGTTTGCGGAAGAATCATAAGATCTTTTGATCCCAGAATCTTATGGCGGCCTCCTGATGTTGGGTCTTCGGTACTGCATGCAAAAGACAACAACATATCCCTCGCAATGTTCTGCTCAGGAACCTGATCCGCGCGGGCGATTTGAAAGGCTGCATCACGATAGTGCAGAAAGGCCATGTCGCTGGGCCGTAGCGCCTCGGCCACCGCTGCCGTACCATCGTGACCGCTAGAGCCAATGGTGTAAAACCCCTGCCCGTTTTTCTGCATCACCCGGCTGGTCAGGTCCAACGCACGGCTGAGACATTGTGCGCGGTAAAGGGAAATCGCTTTGGGTGCTGTAATAGACACCAGAGGCACGGACCCATCCGGTAATTCACCTGCGGCTACCCGACGTCGAAAGTTACCATCAACAATCAGAGCACGATCCATTTGAAATCCTCACTGGCCATTTGCACTACCCATATCGTGCAACTGCGGTCGAGACACCAATGAAATTAAACGCTCGAACTATGAGCATTGAGAATACTTTCACCAACTTCAATTATCCAAACATCAACCGCAAATAAAAAAGGCCGGTCAACGGTATGACCGGCCTTGTAAATGTATCTCTACCCGCTCTATCCGCGACGGCGACGTCCGCCACCACGGCGTCCACGACCCTCGCCATCAGCTGACGGAGCCGCGTTGGTCCTGATCCATTCACCGCCGTGTGGATCGTTGTTGGTCAGGAAATTGGCAGCGCGGATGGCTGTCATTTCGCTACCCGAACGCGGCAAAGTCGACCCCATGCCAAACATGATGACAAAAGCCTCGTCGTCCATGTCTTCGGGCAAAATGATACCCGAGGCCTCAACAAATGCCCTTTTCTCGGCGATTTTCTTTTGGGTTATCGGCAGCGCCACAGGGTTCATGATCGCACTGGTCATGCCTGCCCCCATTGCCATCGGCAAAAAGGCGTTATTGATGCCGTGACGGTTCGGCAAGCCAAAGGAAATATTGGACGCGCCACAGGTGGTGTTCACACCCAGTTCCTCACGCAGACGCCGCACTAGAGCAAACACTTGCAGCCCAGCGGTGCCCATGGCGCCAATGGGCATAACCAGCGGATCAACCACAATATCATGCGCAGGAATGCCAAAGTCGGCAGCCCGTTCAACTATTTTCTTAGCCACAGCAAAGCGTACATCGGGGTCTTCCGAAATACCGGTGTCATCGTTGGAAATCGCAACCACTGGAACGTTGTATTTCTTGACCAGCGGCAGCACCAGTTCCAACCGGTCCTCTTCGCCGGTGACCGAGTTCAGTAGTGGACGGCCCTCGGCAGCCGCCAGTCCGGCCTCAAGCGCACCGGGTACCGAGCTGTCAATACACAGCGGTACATCAACCAGTTTTTGCACCATGGCGACGATCTTAGCCATCAATGGTGGCTCGGTCTCGTTCGGGTTCGGATTAGAATTGTAGACCACGCCGGCATTGATATCGAGGATACTGGCACCGGCCATTACCTGCGCCAACGCGTCTTTCTCAACGGTTGAGAAATCACCGGCTTCCAACTCGGCCGCCAATTTTTTGCGCCCGGTAGGGTTGATGCGTTCGCCGATCACACAGAACGGCTCATCAAAGCCTAGGATCGCGGTTTTAGTCTTAGATTCTACAACAGTACGGGTCATTATTGATCCTTAGGAGTTGACCGGCTTTGCCGAGGCGCCGCCATTGTTGATTGCCCAGTTGGCATTGGTCTTAATACCGCCCAGAGGGAAAAAGTGCACGTTTGTGATGTTGAAATCCGGGTTGGCTGCCTTGTGCGCCGCCAGTTTGGCAATCACGTCAGTTGGCTCGTAAGGCAGCAACAATTTGGTCACATCCATTGCCCGTTTCTGCAGCACCTTCAATGAAGGGCCAACACCACATGCGATAGCGAATTTGATCAAGGTTTGAAGCTTGGCCGGACCGGCAATTCCGATGTGGATCGGGATATCAACACCTGCTGCCTTCATTGCATCGGCCCACTCGATAATCGGCTCAGCCTCAAACGCGAACTGGGTTGCCAGCGCCATTTTCGCATCCGTGCGTTCAGAGAATTTCTGTTTCCACATCAGGGCTTCGGAAACGTTCTTGATAGACCCATCCGGGTCAATATCTTTGTTGCCCTCGGGGTGACCAGCCACATGCAAATTGGTAAAACCGGCTTTGTCGAACAGTCCAGTTTCCAGCATCTGCATCGAATCTTGAAAATCACCAACTGGCGTTTTTACTCCGCCGGCCAGCAACAGCGCCTGCTTCACGTCTGCCTCGCCCTGGTACCGCGCAATCCAGTCTGCAAGCGTGGCCTGGTCCTGGATGATCCGCGCTGGGAAATGCGGCATGACCGGGAAACCCTGATCATTCAAACGCTTGGCCGTCGCAACCATATCTTCGATCGGCGTGCCTTCGATATGGGCAACATACACACGGGTGTCCGCGGGCAGATATTCGCGGAAATCCTCGATCTTGGCAGCCGTGCGCGGCATGACCTCGATCGAATAGCCCTGCAAGAAAGCCTCAACCTGAGGATTGACGGGCTGTGCGCCACCGGCGTCACGTTTTTTAAAGTTCAACAAAGCCATCACAGCCTCCCATAGTCGTGTCGAGCCTAGGCCCATCCGTCATTCTGAATCAAAGTCTTGAGGCGGTCCTGGTCATACTCAGCCTCAAGGCGCTCGGCCTCCGAAGCAACTATCTCGGCCGCATCGCCGTCCATCGTATATGGTTTAGCTTTGCGCCATTCCGCCAGATAAGCATCGGCGTCTTTGGCGTTCACTTTCATGGCGGCACGGTCAATGGCTTGCTCAAACCGTTCCTCGAGCTGACGCTTGGATCCACGACGGCCTTTGCCGACAATAACCTGCGCGGGAATATCGCGCCAGTAAACGATGGTGACCTCAGGCATTGCCGTTTCCTTCAAGATAGCTCTGATACTGCGGTTCTAGTGCGCCTATGGGCTGCGCGTAGGTCGGATTTCGACAAACCGGATGTTCTGAGCGACGTTTTCAATGATGGGAAATTACATTTTTGCATACGCGAAGGCCACAGCCCCGGATCATCATAATTCTCATCTGGTTTATGAGTTTGTTACGTCAAGTGAATGAGAGACCCTCGCAGTGTCTTGCGCGCACCCGCTTGCGCACCTATTGTCGAAAGCAACACGATAATCGGAGGGCGTGATCTATGGCGCCCAAGCGTTCCAATGGTACGGGCGCGTTCCCCAAAGCGGTAGAGCCCCCCGTGCCAGCCCGGCCCAACCCTGATGCGCTGTATGCTGCGTTAGATTTGGGTACAAATAGCTGCCGGATGCTGATTGCCCAACCCAAGGGCAGTGGCTTTCATGTGGTGGATAGTTTTTCCAAATCGGTGCAGCTTGGCGCCGGTCTGGAGCGGACCGGGCGTTTGTCGCGGTCATCGATGGCGCGCACCATTCAGGCGCTTCGAATCTGCCAGCAGAAACTGAAGCGCAACCGCGTCGTCAATATGCGGCTGGTCGCCACCGAGGCTTGTCGGCGGGCCAAAAACTCTCGCGAGTTCATCCGCCAAGTCAAACGGGAGACCGGACTGACACTGGAAATCATCCAGCCTGAAGAAGAAGCACGCTTGGCCGTGATTTCTTGCGCGCCATTGGTGTCCACTCAAACAGAACAATTGCTGGTGGTGGATATCGGCGGCGGGTCGACAGAATTGGTGTGGATTGACATCTCATCAGTGCCGCGCCGCGACCGGCCAGCCGCCATCATGCGCCTGCACAACGGATTTAACACGTCTGATAGCCTGTTCCCTGCGGCCAAAGTGGTGGATTGGATCTCAGTCCCTTTGGGTGTTGCCACCCTGCGCGACCAATTCAACGACGTCGACGATGACGCCGCTCGGTTTGCCCTGATGAGCTGGTTTTTCGAGGAAAACCTATCTGAATTCGCCCCTTATAAAGACGAGCAGCCCCGCGCTGGTTTCCAGATCGTCGGAACGTCTGGCACAGTCACCACTGTTGCGGCCTCACATTTGGGACTAAAGCGGTACGATCGCACCAAGGTCGACGGATTGCGGATGACCAGCGATCAAATCGACAAAGTGATCCGCGGTTACTTAGATCTGGGCCCACTGGGACGGCGTCGCGATCCGCGAATCGGTGAGGATCGCCAAGCATTGATCATGTCCGGCTCGGCTATTCTGCAAGCCTTGTTGCGCTGCTGGCCAACTGACCGTTTGTCTGTAGCCGATCGAGGGCTGCGCGAAGGTCTTCTTTATGCGCAGATGAGCGCCGCTGGTGTGTTGGACGACAGTCCGTTCTGAGCGGTTCTGTTTTCCCTGGTTAGGCGCAGCCCCACATTAGTTCTGCTGCGGCTGATGACCCAATTTAGCATTACAGCCCAAAAATCACCTTTGACCCGGCAAGCTAGTCTTGGCGCGGACCCTTGTTTTATTACCAAATGACGAGTCACTTTAAAATATAAACTTGGTAGTTGAGGAAATAAAGTTACTTATTCAACAGGTGCTCTATGGCCAAAACCCGAACCTACAAACAGCTCTGCCCAATCGCCCGCGCATTGGACCGCATAGGCGACCGCTGGACCTTGCTGATCCTGCGCGATCTTCATGCTGGGCCTGCCCGGTTTTCCGATTTGCAACATGGGCTTATTGGCATAGCTGCCAACCTGTTAACCGATCGGCTCAACAAACTGATCGACGACGGACTAATTTCACGGCAAATAGGTAAACACGGCGCGGCCCTGTACGATTTGACTGAAACCGGAAAACGTACCAGCGACGTCTTATTTGAGTTAGCTGTGCTTGGGGGGCGCTTCCCGCCGCAAGGCGAAACGGTCACTCCTGGAAACTTTCGCTCAATTGCGGTCACTTTGGGAACAGCTTGCCAGCGTGTCATCGGACCGGACACCCATTTCAAAGCTGGATTCACAATAGACGGCGAAGCCTTTAACCTGACAGCGAAATTTGGGCAGGCCGCGATGAAATATCAGAAAGAAAACGCTCCAGACCTAGACCTTGAAACCACATATGAAGCCATGCACGCCTTGACCGAAGGTGACATGACTTTTGAAAAATTTGCCGTCGGGCACTGTCACATCCATGTCCATACCACCGGTAAGGAATTTGAGCTAATGGCCCTCTTGACTGCGGCGCTAAAACAGCTGCAAGACTAATGCCCCTTTTCCTTTGGCTCGTGTTAGCCTAAATCGGCGTATAACACGCACAGGGTCGCGACCCTGGACCGCCAAGCGGCATGAAACGGATCTTTGTGATGGCTAAAACACCTACCGGAAAAAACACCTCGGGACGCGGGCAACGTGACCTGAAGGTCAAGGTTAAAACCGCACGCGGTCGCACACTCAGTTCAAGCCGCTGGCTGCAACGCCAGTTGAATGACCCCTATGTAAAGCGCGCTCAGGCCGAAGGATACCGCGGACGTGCGGCCTATAAGATTATGGAAGTAGACGATAAATATCGCTTCCTGGTTCCCGGCGCGCGGGTTGTCGATCTAGGATGCGCGCCTGGCGGCTGGTGCCAAGTTGCCGTAAAACGGATCAATGCCTTGGGTGAAAGACCAGGCAAAGCAGTGGGCACCATTCTCGGCGTGGACTTGCAAGAAATGGAAAGCCTGGCGGGCACTGAGCTTTACCAGCTCGACTTTATGGATGACGGCGCAGACATTCAGGTCAAGGAATGGCTGGGCGGTAAGGCAGACGTTGTCATGTCAGATATGGCAGCGGCAAGCTGTGGCCACAAACAAACCGACCACTTGCGGATTATCTCACTGTGTGAGGCGGCGGCCTATTTTTCGTTTGATGTTCTGGAAGAAGGCGGCACCTTTGTCGCCAAAGTTCTGGCTGGTGGTGCAGAGGGTGAGTTGCAAAAACTATTGAAGCAGAAATTCACTAAGGTGACCAATATGAAGCCACCGGCTTCTCGCTCGGACAGTTCTGAGAAATTTGTGGTTGCGATGGGCTTTAGAGGCTGAACCTAACCTCAACACTCGGATCTAACGAGCAGGCGGTGCCATCAAAGAACGCTCAGCCAAGTTCCGTAGAACCAGAGTTTCCGGCCCCTCGCCTTCACTTCGGCGGGACACCCGCAGACGCATGGAAACCTGGTCAGCAGCGTTTTTCTGTCGCAGCAATTCGAACAGTTGTGAATGACGGATTCTCGCTCTTATGCTCGACATGCTAACCCTTTCTAGCCAAAAAATTGCGCGTATGGTTAACCAATAGATAATAACTGCGCCCAACCGATGGCCGAATTAAGGCAATGTTGCCTTTTTCTGCCTTCAGAAAGTTTCTGCGTCATTCCCTCATTGTTGTTTTCAGTTGTAGCAACTGTGGATGAGACGGGAGTTTTGTCAGGGCATTGTCCAGCGTCATTTGAGCAGCCGGAATCCCATCCAAAGCCTGTGTCAGTCGTACCAACATGACCCAAGCTTCGGCACGCTGTGGATCAAGGTCGACAACCGTAGAAAACGCCGATTTGGCGGCCGGGAAATTCCGCATCGTCAGGGCCATTCCTCCTAAAACGAGGTGAGTTTCAGGGGCATCGAGCTTGGTCGAAAGCGAGCTTTGCCAATCCCTAAGAGCTGCGTTTAGAATGGCTTGTTGACTGCGGCTCATGTCTGACGGTTGCACATCCAGTAATTGCTTGGCCGCGGCAATACGAACGGACAAATGGTCATTCAACAAAAGTGGCATCAGTCTAGAAATTCGGTCGGAAACCGGCGCGGTTTGTTGAATTTGGGCAGCACTGCGTCGCACAAGTGGATCAGCGTCCATCAACAAATCAGCAGTCTCATTAGCCAATTTAGGGTTTTGAACCGGCCCCAATAAATACAGCGCCGTAGCCCGTACAATTCCTGGCTGGCTAGTATCCCGCGCAATTTCTTGCAGACCACCAGTAACCGGCACTGGGTTTTGGCGAGCGCTGGCAAAAATCTGCCCAAAATGTGGGCCGCGATGAGTCGAGTTTGGGAACCAGTTTGAGATGTGATCTGCGGCCCAGGTTTGGCTTTGGTCGGAATGGCAATCAGTGCAGGTATCCGGACTATCCATTTCCGCCCCCAGATCAGGCCGAGGAATACGGAAACTGTGATCACGACGACCATCTATCCCCATATAAGTGCGTTCAATCATGTGGCAGGATTTGCACTGGGCTCCGACACTGCCTTCTGGGTGGTTTGTATGTGCGGGATCGTCATAAACCGCCGACCTCAGCGAAGGGAAACTCGGGTTGCCAGCTGGGGAATGGCACTGCGCACACAACGCATTGCCTTCGGCTTTTAGCTCGGCTGTATGTGGATCATGACAATTGGTGCAGCTCACGCCTTTGGCATACATTTTGGACTGTAAGAACGACCCGTAAACATAGACCTCATCACGAATTTGACCGTCTGCCTCATAAAGACCAGGGCGCAGCAGCGCCAGATTATAGGCATCATGGTAATCTGTCCCAGTGGGCGGAGTGCCATTGGTCAAGACCTCGCGCCGCGAATGGCAGCCGGCACATTGGTTCAGCTCTCCTGCTTGTGTGACCGGCTGCGAAATAAAACCAAAAGCGTCCAATCGGGTGTCCTCGAAAGACGCGCCATCCGACCAGTCTATATGCTTGCTGGCCGGGCCGTGGCAGCTTTCACAGCCCACCCCGATTTCTGAAGTTGTAGGTCGATAGACGCCGCTTCGCACACCATAATTTCGCTGATAGTTGGTCGCATGACATTCGGCGCAACGCCCGTTCCAATTCTTGTAAGGGCCGGTCCAGTGCAATCCGTCTTCTGGCGGCAAATCCTGATCCGGATAGAGATGGAACCACTGGCGTTTCTCAACATCCCAGGCCACATCAAAGCTCTGTAACCGCCCGCCTTCGGTTTCAATCAAATACTGCTGAAGGGGTTTGATACCAGCAACCGAATGAACAGGATGGGTTGTTCTTTGGCCACCTTTCTCAAGAACTTCAATCTCATAGCCGCCAAAGTTAGTGCGGAAGTTATACCTGACCCCGTCATGGTCAAACTGACTGTTGTCAAAATCACCCAGCAGGTTACCCGATGAGGCAGAGGTCCAGGCCAAACCGTGATCAGACCCCGACCAGTCTGTGACCTGATCTTGGTGGCAATCAGCGCAAATATGCGACCCGGTATATTCTATAGGGTCGTCTGCAGCCCCCACCTGAGTGGAAACCAAGCTCAAAAAAATGTATAGTGACGCGGCGATTATTGATTTTGGATAAGACAGATCGTCAGTCGACATAGGTATTTTTATCCTTTGTTGGCGTAATATCACCCTCCTGCCCCTCACCGCTTAGGGCTCGGATCAGGGCGCCGTTGAATTCGGCGCCAAAAATCAAGATGGCAGCGTTCAGATATAGAAAGATCAGGGCGGCCATTGCGCCAGCCAATCCAGCGTAAGTTGTTGAATATCGTGCAAAACCGCTGATATAGACAGAGAACCCCCAGCTGGCTCCCCACCACAACACCACCGTCAATAAAGCGCCAGGCAGGATATGACGTAATTTGTGAACGTGACCGGGCAACCAGACGTGGCAAGCCAACACAGCAACCAACGGCATTAACGCGACCAACACCCCATTCAAGCCACTTTCCCACCCCAAGCCAAATGCAATTTGCGGAAAGAACTCAGACAGATAACGGGCAAGCAATGGCAACAGAAATTCAAAAACCGCCGTTGCCATGATCCCGGCCCCGCCGAGAATGACAAAGACCAGACAGAGCAGGCGGCTTTTCCAAAATGGTCGCGGATCGTCATCTCGGTAGGCTTGAACCATGGCCAAGCGCACCGCATCAACGCCGTTGGAGGCAAAATACAGCGCAAGAATGCCACCAAAAGTCATCAGTTTCGAATTGGATGCCGCCAGCACCGCATAAAGCTCGTTCACGATCGGGTCAGCAACGGCCGGCGGCCATGATCCAAAGACAAGATCCACCATGTCTTCGAGTTTGACGTCTTGCGACAACACACCCGCAATTGCCCCTGCCAGTGCCACGGTGAACAGAACAAAGGGAAACAGCGCCAACATCATCGACATTGCGATATGGCTGCTCAGTACCCAGCCATGTTTGTGATTAAATCGCCTGGCCGCAGCCAATAGCGCTAGCGGCAAGACTCGAAAATATGACAACTGCATCAGGCCTTACCTATTTTCAAACACACCCCGAACCAGCGAATACTCGCCGCTGCCTATCCAAAAGCATTTCTCCAAATAAGTCTTGTGCTAACCAAGGATGCAACCTCATTATGAAAATACTTTTGTTACAACGATCGGTGTATTGATGACCGCAATTGACCAAATTCTAGACTTAAAGGCCCGTATGGGGCAATCGATTGTCGGCCAACAGGACGTGATTGGCCGGCTGATTATCGGAATTTTGGCCAATGGCAACCTGCTGATCGAAGGCTTGCCTGGTTTGGCCAAAACCCGTGCGGTCAAGTCGATGGCGAAGAATCTGGATGCCAAATTCAGCCGCATCCAGTTCACTCCCGATTTGTTACCGTCAGATGTCACGGGTTCCGACGTTTACAGTCAAACTGAAAAGGGCGGCGTGTTTCGTTTCGATCCAGGCCCGATCTTCGCCAATATCGTGCTCGCCGACGAAATCAACCGCGCCCCCGCCAAAGTGCAAGCCGCGCTTCTTGAGGCGATGGAGGAACGCCAGGTCACGGTGGGGCGAACAACTCACCAAATGGAACCATTATTTTGTGTGATGGCGACACAAAATCCAATTGAACAAGAAGGGACTTATCCGCTGCCCGAGGCGCAGATGGACCGGTTCCTAATGCATGTTTCAGTGAAGTATCCCCCCGTCGAAGACGAGGTAGAAGTGATCCGCATGGTGCGCGCCGAAGAAATTTCAGCCCATGAGGAACATCAACTGGGAAAGGCCAAAGCAGAAAAACCGCAGGCCATATCGCAACAGGTGGTGTTTGATGCCAGACGAGAAATCGGCCAAATCCACGTCTCGGATGCGATGGATCGCTATATCGCAGATCTAGTTCACGCCACCCGTTCGCCGGATGGTTTGGGCAATAACCTGTCGCGCTGGATTGAGATCGGCTCAAGCCCCCGCGCTTCGCTGGCACTGGACAAGGCCGGTCGTGCGCATGCCTGGATGGCCGGTCGTGATTACTTCGACCCTGTCGACATTCGCGCCATTGCCCCGGATGTATTTCGTCATCGCCTAACGCTCAGTTTTGAGGCTCAGGGCGATGGAGTGACGCCGGATCAGGTTGTGCAGGAAATCCTGACCCAGGTTGCCCTACCTTAGTGAACGAGGCCCCAATGCCACAGCAGGTCGGAAAGTCCAGCCCAGGAAAAGATCCGCGTATCTATGTGGAGGTTAAAACCTTGCGTGCGCTGGCTGGGCCATCACGCGCTATCAGTCTGCTGCCCCGTCAACCGGCACGATCTCTGCTGAACGGTCGGCATGCCTCTCGCCTGCGTGGTCGAGGTCTGAATTTTGAGGAGTTGCGCAATTACCTGCCCGGAGACGATCCGCGCACTATTGATTGGCGTGTTACCGCCCGCACCGGAACGCCGTATGTGCGCGTGTATTCCGAAGAACGGGATCGCCCCGGGTTGGTTCTCGTCGATCAGCGCATGTCGATGTTTTTTGGATCGGTCAACTATATGAAGTCCGTGGTGGCAGCCGAGGCAGCCGGCATTGTGGCGCATAGACTGCTTGG
>MAAY01000062.1:0-105550 GCA_002162795.1 Rhodobacterales bacterium 56_14_T64 | reverse complement strand
GCACCGGCCCCGCCGCAGCGCAACCACGCTCACCCAATTTCTGACCGCGTTGGCGGCGGGAAATCAGGCGCTTCACGCCGGCTGGCAGCCGCCCGAATTGATCACTATCAATGAGGTCTTGAAACGCGCCCTGAAACTGATGCCGCGGAGTGGCCTGGTGGTCCTCATCTCAGATTTTGACGGGTTGACCGATCAAAGTGAGCCACTGCTGAGGCAGCTTTCCCAGCGTGGAGATTTGATCCTCATACAGGTCTCTGACCCTGCATCTCAAAGATTGATGAATAAGAGTATTTCCATATCTGATGGAGGCTTGCAGGCCAATCTTGATCTGTCTGACCCGGTGCTGCGCGCAAGAGTGCAGGCATCATTTGACACACGATTGACCACATTGACGGATTTGGCGCGCAAATACCGGTTCCCTGTTTTACCGCTCAGCACTGATCAACCTGCATTGCCGCAAATGATCCAACTGTTTGGCCTGCGACGGAGGTTGGGATGAGCCAGCATTTAGACGGAATGAATCTGATTGACCTGTTGGACCAGTTGCACCCGATGGCGCCACCTCCGGCGATTTCGATGGTTCCGCAGACCCTGGGCTGGCTGGCTGTACTTGTCGTTCTGGCAACGACAACAGCTTGGGCTGCGCACAGGAGGTGGCGACACTGGCGAGACAATGCCTACCGGCGGGCTGCCCTTACCGAACTGGACCAACTTTCAGACGATCCAACCAAAATTGCTATCTTGCTGCGCCGCACAGCCCTTAGCGCGTTCCCGCGCCCGACGGTTGCAGCACTGCGCGGCGCGGCGTGGCTCGACTTTCTTGACAGCAGTTATGGAGGCCACGGATTTTCTCAGGGCGCCGACCATGTTTTGACAACCGCGCCTTACCGGACTGAGCCCCCAGCCAACCCAGATCTCACGGCACTTGCCCGCCAATGGTTGCGCCAGCATCGGCGACCACAATGTTAACTTTGGCGGCCCCTTGGATATTGCTCATTCTGCCGCTGCCTTGGCTGGTCTGGCGCTTTGCCCCACCGTACCATGACCAATCACAAGCGCTGCGCATTCCGTTTTTTCATCGCGTCACCCAGGCCGCAGGAATCACGCCCCAAAAAGGCAGCGTCGTTCTTCACCGGTCACGCCTGCAAATCACCATTGCTGTCACTATTTGGGCCCTGTTGATTTTGGCGCTTTCCCGGCCAGAACACCTTGGCGAGCCCATCGTTGTCGAAACCTCGGCCCGCGATATTGTATTGGCATTGGATGTTTCAGGCTCGATGGATGAGCGCGATTTCAAAGCACCGGATGGGTCGCCACAGCCGCGGTTGGACGCGGTCAAACAGGTCTTGTCGCAATTCATCGAGCACCGCGACAACGACCGTATGGCCTTGATCGTGTTCGGCACCCGCGCCTTCATTCAGGCACCATTCACCCAAGACCTACAAGCACTGACCGGGTTTTTGGAGCAAACCCAACCCGGCATGGCTGGCCCCAACACAGCTGTGGGTGACGCCATAGGTCTGGCAATTCGTGCCTTTGACGCCAGTCAAGTTGACGATCGGTTATTGATCCTTCTCAGCGATGGAGCAGACACCGCCTCGCATATGACCCCAATCAATGCGGCATCAATTGCCAAGGATCGCGGCGTGGTGATAACCACAATTGGAGTCGGCGACCCCAAGGGCAGTGGCGAAAACCGCGTCGATCTGGACTTGCTACAGCGGATTGCAAAAACAACCGGAGGTGACTTTTTCTTTGCCGACAACGGCGAGGCACTGAACAGTATCTACACCCAGATTGATGCGCAAACACCGCGCCTGGTGGAGCAAAAAAGCTATCGCCCCCGGCAAAACCTGAGCCACATCCCATTGATGGTTTCACTTGTTTTGTTGATGCTTTCTATAACCGCGCTGCACCTGAAAAACCGCAAGTCGAACCATCGTTATGAGTGACATCTTTGCGCATTTTCACTTTCTACGCCCATTTTGGTTGCTCATCCTGCCGATTTTCCTGTGCCTGTGGTGGATAATCCGGCGCGGCAATCAGCAGCGCAGCGATCTTCCGCCGGGAATCGCCCCTCATTTAGCCGCTGCCTTGCAAGTGAACCCCATAGGTACACGCCGCATATTGCCGATTGATGGTGTGGCGCTGTGTGGGGTGTTGCTGGCGTTCGCGACGGCTGGTCCCGCCTGGACACGGCTTGCCAATCCACTGCTGGCGGATACTGCACCATTGGTTGTGGCGTTCAAGATCACTCCAAGCATGGAGCAGACGGATCTGGCCCCCAGTCGGTTGGATCGGGCCCGCTTCAAAATCATCGATCTGATCAACAGCCGTGCTGGCGCCCGAACCGCACTGATCGCTTACGCGGGTTCGGCCCATCAGGTGGCGCCACTGACCGAGGATGCCAATATTCTGCGCCCTCTGCTAGAGTCTCTGCAACCTCGGGTCATGCCGCGCGAAGGTGATGCACCAGCAACCGCGCTGGCTTTGGGTCGCCAGATCCTGTCCAAGTCTGATGTTCCCGGCGCCATCCTGTTTGTACTGGACGATTTCAACCCCAGCGATCTGGCTGCATTCACCGCCACCAGCGAAATCAAACACAGTATCTTTTTCATGATCGCCGCGCCCGACAGCACCACCCTACCCCAACTGGCACAAATCAAAACTGCCAAGGTGCTGCATCTGGCGCCGAACGACAGTGACCTGGCCCAAATATCTCGCTGGCTGGATCAAGCCTATGTCGGAGCGCTAAGCGGCGATGAAAGACTGCAATGGCAAGATCGCGGCTGGTGGCTGGCTTGGCCCGCGGCGTTTCTGGCGTTGATCTGGTTCCGTCGCGGTTGGACTATGCGTTGGGCACTCTTGCTTGTGGTGATGCCGCTACTGACGCCCACTAACAGCCATGCTGAAGGTTGGAAAGATTGGTTTCTGACACCCGATCAACAGGGACAACGAGCCATGAACCGCAAAGAATTCGATGCGGCCAGCCGTTTGTTCAATGACCCACTGCACCGTGGCTATGCCTTGATGAAGGCGGGTCAATACGCAGAAGCGGCTGAGATATTTTCCGGCCACGGCAGCTTTGATGCCGCCATGGGCGAAGGTCTGTCACTCATCCGCAACCGAAAATACCGACTTGCCACGGCCGCTTTTGAAACCGCACTAGAGCGACAACCAGACGACCCCGACGCCTTAAACAACCTGAGCGTTTCCAATGCCATACTGGACTATGTTGAGACAGCACGAGAACAATCTGACACCGGAGAGGACAGCGGCATTGGCGCTGATGATGTGGTCTTTGATAACGACGCGCAGCGCGGCACAAAGACGACCGTGCAAGCACAAGACCAAGACGCCGCGCCCCAAACCGCCGAACAGTGGATGTCCAGCATAGATACCGATATGGGCGATTTTCTGCGATTTCGGTTCCGATTGGACCTGTCGGAGAATGGAAAATGAACATTTTTTGCGCAGTGCTGCTGATGACAATTGCCACCATAGCACCTGTGGCCCATGCGCAAATGGCGCCTCTGGTCACCGCTACTCTGACAAGTCCAGATACGCCAGTCGGCCAACCGGTAACTCTGACCATCGAAGTTTTGGTTCCAACCTGGATGCCCAGCCCCCCTGTGCTTCCAGACTTAGAGCAGCCGGATCTATTGGTGCGCCAGCCACCTCGAGCAGGATCCCCAATCAGTCGCAAAATCGACGATGAGACCTGGTCAGGAATATCGCGTCGCTACCTTTTGATCCCACTAAAATCCGGCCGGTTTGATCTACCCGCCGCTGAGCTTGAATTAACCTGGGCCGACCCCGAAACGCGTGCGCCCATCACTCAGAAACTGTCAGTGTCATCGCTTAGCCTAACCGCAACTGTCCCCACCGACGCGCAAGATTTGAACCCGCCGTTGTTAGCCCAGGATATCCAACTGGACCAAGTGATTGAAGGCGGACCTGAATTGCAGGTGGGCGATCCAATCACGCGCACAGTGACGGCACAAATTACCGGCACCACCCCGATCCTGATGCCCCTGCTATTAAGAGATCTTGAAGATCAATCCACGCTGCGCACCTATCCGGGAGAGCCCAAAACAAGCGAAGATTTACAGCGTGGTACACTGTCGGGCAGTCGAATCGAAACAGTAACCTATCTGGCTCAAAATGGCGGTAAAATCACCCTGCCCGATATTGAATTACACTGGTTCGACTTGGATGACGGCATTGTAAAAACCATCCGTTTACAGGGGGCTACATTTGACATTGCCGAACCACCGCCACCGCCCCTTGACGCCGCAGCTATCGCTTTTCGTGCCATCGTGGCTTTGGTTGTTCTACTACTTACTCTTTGGTCAGTACGTCGCCTAACGCCTTGGATTTCCTACCAATACCAAATCCTTAAGGAACGCTGGCTTTTCAGTCCTCACTATGCTCGTCGGCAAGTTATTTCGGCCTTAAAGACGCGGGACCTATCAGCCTGTTATCTAGCACTCGATCTTTGGCAACGCGCAGTGCCCAGTCAGACCCGACGCCGCGAAGTAACCGATCTTTTGCTACCCATAGGCAAAGCCCAGTACTCTGGCACAGCTCCGGATGGATCGGCAAACCATTGGAGAGACGCGGAAAAGCGTTTTTCAACCTACAGCCAAGCGGTTTTGCGCCGCCGAAACACGATGCGAAAAAAAACGTTAATGGATCACCTGAACCCCTGATAGTTTGGGGCTGACACTGTGTGAAACTTCCGCCAAACTATGCATGTATTCGGTAGATCAAATGACAGAAATCACCAAATAATTTGAGACCTACTTTAGAAACGACCACGTATTTTATAACTGGAGGACTAAATGAACTGGATTAGATTTGGCCTAAAAACGGCGCTGGCTTCGGTCATGGCTGTTGGGCTTAGTTTTTCCGCCGCGAGTGCGGCTGATAAACCCAATATTCTGGTGATCTGGGGTGACGACATTGGTCAGTCCAATATCAGCGCTTACACAATGGGGCTCATGGGCTACCGGACCCCGAACATCGACCGTGTTGCCAACGAAGGTATTATTTTCACCGATTACTATGCCGAGCAGTCCTGCACAGCTGGTCGGTCATCGTTTATTACCGGCCAGTCAGTCTTTCGGACCGGACTGTCCAAAGTGGGCATGCCCGGCGCAAAAGAAGGCATGCAGATCGAAGATCCTACCATTGCAGGCCTGCTCAAAGCTGAGGGCTATGCAACGGGTCAATTTGGTAAAAATCACCTCGGCGACCGGGATGAGATGCTGCCAACAAACCACGGATTTGACCAGTTTTTTGGAAACCTATACCACCTGAATGCCGAAGAAGAGCCCGAGCTGGAAGACTACCCTAAAGATCCGGCGTTCCGCGAACAGTTTGGCCCTCGTGGGGTTATCAAGTCGTCTGCTGATGGCACAATTGAAGACACCGGCCCGCTGACGAAGAAGCGAATGGAAACAGTGGATGACGAAACCGTCGCTGCTGCACTCGACTTCATCAAGACCCAGACAGAGCAGGATATTCCTTGGTTCGTCTGGTGGTCTGGCACCCGGATGCATTTCCGTACCCACGTCAAAGACGAGCTGCGGGGTGTCTCTGGTCAGGATGAATATGCCGATGGGATGATTGAACACGACATGCATATTGGCCAGTTCCTGGACCTGTTGGATGAACTGGGCATCGTCGATAATACCCTTGTGTTCTATTCAACCGACAACGGCCCACATATGAACAGCTGGCCTGACGCAGGGATGACGCCGTTCCGGGGTGAAAAGAACACCAACTGGGAAGGTGGCTGGCGTGTGCCTGCCATGGTGCGCTGGCCCGGCAACATCGAAGCTGGTAGTGTGTCTAACGAGATCATGCATCACATGGACTGGTTGCCTACGCTCCTAGCCGTGGCGGGTGAGCCCGAGATCAAGGAAAAGCTGCTAGAGGGCGGCGTTCAGGCCATTGGCCGCGAATACAATGTTCACCTTGATGGCTACAACACTCTTCCCTATCTACTGGGCGAAGAGGAAACGTCTCCCCGCAAAGAGGTGTTCTATTTCTCGGATGACGGTGATTTGACGGCGCTGCGGTACGACGATTGGAAAGTGATATTCCTGGAGCATCGCTACCCACAAACGCTGCGTGCCTGGGCCGAGCCCTGGACCGAATTGCGCATCCCGTTGCTGTTCAACCTGCGCCGTGATCCATACGAGCGGGCAACAATCACCTCTAATACCTATTGGGATTGGTATTTGGACCATGTGTTCCTGCTGTTGCCAGCAGCTGCTTATGTTGGCGAATTCTTGGACACATTCAAGGAATACCCACCCCGTCAAAAGCCTGGCAGCTTTACCATCGGGGATGCGAAGGACAAGATATTCAGCCAGATGGGTGGCTGATCCTTCACGATCTATAAACACATGACTTAGGCCGTCCGAATTCATGGGCGGCCTTTTTTAGTTGGAAAACACCTCGCTGGGCTGGCATGGTTCCTTTGAGGACAAAAACCCATTTGAAACAGGCTGCACTGCAATGAAATTCATGCCTTTTGCATCCAAAGAGATTGAACTGAGGCCGCTCAGATGTTGTCGGTAACTCTCAGCACCCTGGCATTTTTGGCCATGTGGATCACAGCCGGGCTCTCGGCGCTCAGTGCCGCCCGCACAGCCCGAACACCACAAGGCGCAATGGGCTGGGTGGTGTTTTTGCTGGCGCTGCCAATCGTCGCCCTGCCCGCCTATCTTTTCTTTGGCCATCACAGGTTCAAAAACTACCGGGAAACACGCCTGCAATCAGAACGCACAGTGCAAGGCATCAAGAATTTTTCGCAGGACCACGTTGTCTCTCCGGACCAACTCTGCATCAATCCAGCGCCCTTTGAAGCGGTGGCTGGCCTGCCCGTCTGCCGCGGCAACGGCTTTGAGCTATTGATCAACGGACAGGCTGCTTTTGACGCTATGTTCCAGGCAATAGACGACGCCCAAGACTATGTGTTGATACAATTCTACATTGTTCGCGACGATGGATTGGGGCAACGCTTGCGTGACCACATGATCGCAGCGGCGCAACGCGGTGTCGCAGTCTGGTTCATGACAGATGCCGTCGGCAGCCATGCACTGCCACAAAGTTACGCATTAGCTCTCGCCTCCGCCGGAGTGAACCTGGTGGACCCAACCACTCGTCGTGGGCCGAAACATCGCTTCCTGCTCAACTTTCGCAACCACCGCAAAACTGTGATCATTGACGGCCTGATCGGCTTCACTGGTGTTCTGAATGTGGGCGACGAATACTTGGGGTTGGATCCTGGGTTTGGCGCTTGGCGCGACACGCATCTACGCCTGTCCGGACCCGTTGTTTTACAATTGCAGCTGGTCTTTGCCGAGGACTGGCATTGGTTAACCGAGGAACCTCTCCTCGATCTGCTCCATTGGGACGCGCGTCACGTGCCGCAAGACATGGCTGCACTGATTGTTGCCACCGGCCCCGGCGACAATACGACCGAGACCGGGTCAATGATGTTCTTCTCGGCAATTTCGGCGGCACGTCACAGGATTTGGATTGCCTCACCCTATTTCGTTCCCGATCTTGATGTGGTTGCCGCCCTGAAACATGCCGCATTGCAAGGCATTGATGTGCGTCTCCTGCTGCCAGACAGCATTGATCACTATGCGCCTTGGCTGGCCGCCTATTCCTATTTCGATGATCTGCGCGCCGTTGGCGTTAAAATCCTGCGATATAGCGCTGGTTTCATGCATCAAAAGGTTATTCTGATCGACGAAACCATTGCCGGCGTTGGCACCACCAACTTAGACAATCGCTCATTCCGACTGAATTTTGAGGCCATGGCATTGTTCTTTGACAGCACAGCCGCACAACAGGTTGCCAAAATGCTGGAACATGATTTCACACACTCAATTGAAATGAATATGAATCTTGATCAACAAAAACTAAGCATCCGGCTCGGCGCGCCAGTTGCCAGATTGTTTGCGCCAGTGCTTTAACTTTCCTTGTTATCATGATGTGATACAGCAAAAATTTTACCAGCTGCGCCAACCAAAAAGGCTGTGCTGAGACCAAATCCCAGCAGCCCCGTTACCGAGGCAAATGCCGCAAAAATACGCAGACCTGGGCCTAGAACAACATCCCCATACCCAAGTGTCGTGTAAGTCACCAACGAGAAGTAGATTGCGGTATTCCAATCAGGCAGAGCTTCAGCCAGCACAAATCCCGAAGACCAGATCCACACCTGCAGGGTATGTGCAAATATAATGTATGACAACGCAACAAAGATCAGCATCATCGTATGCCTTGGCTTGAGAGCCCAGCCAAAACGCCTGGACATTCGCTTTAATGCCTGGGCGCACTGCAAAAGGATTGCAGTCTCCAGAGTCAAACACAGTATAAGGACCAGACTACCCCAAATTAACTGATGAATTAGTGACATGCCCGTATCCCTATGAGTCGGATTTTCGAAGATCTCTCATATTTCAATGCGATTTACGAGGCTATATTAATTCACTACTGCCTCATGCAATCATCAAAAACCTTCCAATAACTATCAACCTTGGCATCATGTCTGCGGTCGTCGCCACTGTCACGGCTGCTGCCGACTAACCCTGTTGAATTGCCATCCCCCGTGGTCGTACTCACCCCAATTGAAGCCGATCCCGAAAGCCTCAAGCGCCCCCGGCGGTCACCAATCGACAATCCTCTGGGTTTATACCCACTCCAGTTTTCGGCACGTTTAGCACATACATCCTGCATTAAATCAGCCCGCACAGATGTAGCCGACATCAAAAGAGTGACGGTGATCATAGAGATCAAACCAGTTCTAAACATTGGGTACCCATTTTTATCCCTGCGCATTTCTGATCCCTACCTGCAGACTGGTCAAACTGAAATCTCTTTGCACGCGGCAATCCGCCGGCCCCTTGGGCGCTGGACACTCGCCAACAACAGGTATTCAGTCAATCAAGAGTTACAACTTCGGGGTATACAGAAAATGGCCAGGGACTTGCTGCTTAGCATTCGCAATGTAAGCAAATGTTTCCCGGGGCAAGACCCGGAAAGAGCGGTTTTTCGCGATGTCTCCCTTGATCTGTCAGCAGGAACTAGCATCGCGCTCACCGGTGAAAGTGGTTCAGGAAAAAGCACCTTGCTGCATCTGGTCGGAGCACTGGATCACTTTGACAGTGGTGAAATCGAAATTGACGGCACCGGCCTGTCCAAATTGAATGACACAGCAAGGGCGGCTCTGAGGCGATGCAAGGTTGCTCTGGTTTTCCAGCAGTTTAACCTGGTTCCTTCACTCACTGTTGAGCAAAACATGCTGCTCCATGCGCGGTTAGGAGGGAGCCCGGATTTTGAGTGGATCACAACACTGACCCGTCGCCTCGGTCTGGCAGATCTGACGACACGCTATCCCGAGCAACTGTCCGGTGGACAGCAACAGCGCGTTGCCATTGGCCGTGCTTTGGCGCTACGACCAAAGCTCCTGTTGGCAGATGAGCCCACAGGAAATCTGGACGAAACCGCCAGTGCCGCAGTCATGGATCTGATGCTGGAACTAGTGCACGAAAGCGGCGCGGCGTTGTTCTTGGTGACCCATTCGGTACAGATCGCAAATCGACTGGACAGACGGGTACATCTTAGCGCCGGACAAGTGGCATGAGACGCGCAGCTCTTGGCGCATTGCTATCGCACTGGCGGCGGCATCCCTTGCAACTAATGACCCTAATCACTGGTTTGGCACTGGCCACAGGCTTGTGGTCTGCAGTGCAGGCAATTAATGGCGAGGCGCGGGCCGGCTATGCCCAGGCTGCTGCTCAATTGGGAGGAACAGGATTTGACGTCTTACTTCCGTCAGACGGTCATATTTCTGTGTCACGTTATGTGATGTTGCGCCGGGAAGGCTGGCTATTGGCACCGGTTCTGGAAGGTCGCTGGCACCTGCAACAGGGATCAGTCAAACTGATCGGCGTCGATCTGCTGAGTCACCCAGAATTGCCTGCAATGCCCACGTCAGCCGTACCACCACTCGATACATTGACCTCGCCGGGACGGATTTTTCTCCATCCAAACACCATGGACCAATTGGTCGAACAGCCCAATCTGCCACCGATCACCCTGACCGAAAACCTACCCACAGGTGTTGTGCTGAGTGACATCAGCCTGGCCGAACAACTTCTTCAACAGCAAGGAAAAATCTCTCGACTGATTATCTTGCCCGACCAGCCTATGGGGCTGAAACCGCTAAAGGTCCTCGCCCCTGAATTGCACCGACACTCATCTGACAGTCCGCAAGCGGCAAGGCTTACCGATAGCTTTCACTTGAATCTTACTGCCTTTGGTCTCCTGTCTTTTGCCGTTGGCCTGTTCATCGTGCATGGCTCTGTTGGGTTGGGTATTGAGCAACGGCGCGGGCTGTTTCGCACTTTGCGGGCCATGGGAGTATCGTTGCGCCTCTTGACCACGTTGTTGCTATGCGAGCTTATGCTGATTGCCTTGCTGGCTGGCAGCATTGGTCTGGTTCTGGGCTATTTGGTTGCCGCCGCCCTGCTGCCTGACGTCAGTGCTACTCTGATCGGTCTCTATGGAGCCACTGTTGAGGGCAGTCTTTCTCTTCGGGCAAGTTGGCTGCTGTCCGGCGTTGGAATGGCTCTTTTTGGCACTTTAGTCGCCAGTGCCCAAGCAATTTCAAATATATATAACATGCCGTTACTTGTGGCTCCTGGTGTTCAGGCACGCGCTGGTGTTGCACGCTCCAGTCAGTTGAAAATGGCCACAATCGGCTGCGGGCTGATGGTTAGCGGAGTGGCAGCTGTGCTACTATTTGATGGACTGATTGCAGGCTTTACCCTGCTGGCCGGGATAATGCTGGGGGCTGCACTTATCTTGCCATTGCTTCTATCGGGCTTACTAAAAATTGGCAGCTACACAGCCCGCAGCGCGTTGGCTGAATGGATCTGGGCGGACATGCGCGCACAATTGCCCGGAATTTCGCTGGCCTTGATGGCGTTGCTCCTGGCCCTGGCAACTAATATTGGCGTTGGAACAATGGTTTCCAGCTTCCGGCTCACGTTCCTCGGCTGGATGGATCAACGTTTGTCCGCAGAGATTTATGTGACAGCACAAAGCGATCAACAGGCCGCAGATCTAACAAAATGGCTAACTAAGCGAGGCGTCACTACATTGCCGATCCGGTGGAGCGAAGTTCCCCATCAGGGCAGCCCACTGCGCATCTACGGTGTCGTCGACCATGCCACCTATCGCGATAAATGGCCGGTTCTGCAGGCCCTGCCCAATGCGTGGGATCACGTTGCAGCTGGCTCGGCCGCGATGATCAACGAACAATTAGCGCGGCGCCAGAACCTGTGGCCCGGAGATGTTCTGACATTGAAACCAGATTGGCAAATGACAGTGGCCGGCGTCTACTCGGATTATGGTAACCCGCACGAACAGGTCATTGTTTCATTGCCAGTGCTGCTAGAACGAATGGACAATATCCCCAACCGCCAGTTCGGCCTGCGCTTGGATCCAGAAGACGTGCCAGAGCTAATGAACAACATTAGAGAAACCTTTGTTTCACCGTCTATTTCCGTCATAGACCAAGCCGGGATTAAGGCGCGTTCCCTGGCTGTTTTTGATCGAACTTTTGTGGTCACCGGAGCGCTCAATTTACTGACTTTGGGCGTTGCAGGGTTTGCCATTCTGACCAGCCTACTGACGCTGTGGAATATGAGACTGCCACAACTGGCGCCGATTTGGGCACTGGGCATCACCAGACGCAAACTGGCCTGGCTTGAACTTCTGCGCAGCCTGGCACTGGCAACCCTGACTACTCTTCTGGCGTTGCCATTGGGGCTCATCCTGGCCTGGGCCCTGCTGTCGATCATCAATGTCGAGGCTTTTGGCTGGAAGTTACCGATGTATGTGTTTCCAATGGATTGGCTGCGGTTGTTGCTGCTGGCTCTACTCGCCGCCGCAGTTGCGGCTGCCATCCCGGCCCGCAAACTGGCGCGTATTAAACCCGCTGAACTTCTCAAGGTGTTTGCCCATGAGCGTTAGATCAATTGTTGCGACGGTAATCATCTGCCTGCCGTGCTTCGCCTCGGCGCAAGGCTTTGCAGGGCTTGGCAGCCAAGCAGATGGTTTTGCTATCCCAGAGAAAGGCTATGGGTTGAATTTTCCGGCTGATCACGGCCCCCATCCAAACTTTCGCATTGAATGGTGGTATTTGACAGCCAACCTTAAAGATGATGATGGGCATGATTACGGCGTGCAATGGACCCTATTTCGCAGCGCGATTAGCCCCGGCGAAGACACTGGCTGGTCCAGCCCGCAACTGTGGATGGGACATGCCGGCCTCACCACGCCCAAACATCAGTTTTATGCCGAGCGCCTGGCCCGCGGTGGCATTGGCCAGGCGGGCGTCACTGCCGAGCCGTTCGCGGCCTGGATCGACAATTGGGAAATGCTCGGCACCGATCCGACGTTGAATCAACTCTCCCTCACCGCCAGCGGTAGCGATTTTGCCTACGACTTGTCGATGCAGGCGCAGGGCCCACTGGTGCTGCATGGTGATGCTGGATATTCGGTAAAATCTTCGGGTGGACAGGCCAGTTACTATTACTCGCAACCCCGCTATGACATCTCCGGCACACTGACACTTCCGGATGGTGCGGTAATCGTCAACGGGCAAGGCTGGTTGGATCGCGAATGGTCGAGCCAACCACTGGCGGATGACCAAAGCGGCTGGGACTGGTTCTCGCTGAGCTTTGACAGTGGCGAAAAGCTGATGGGATTTATCCTGCGCGGCGACAGTGGCGATTACAGCTCGGGCACATGGATCGCTGCTGATGGCAGTTCAAAGCCGCTATTGCCTGGTGCGTTCCAGGCTCAACCGCTGACTTACAGTGAAGTTGAAGGGCGAACTATTCCGGTTCAATGGCAAATTAAATTGCCAGAGCATGGGGTCTCTGCGACCATTCAAGCCATTAACGATCAAAGCTGGATGGGAACGTCGTTCCCCTATTGGGAGGGCCCAGTCACTATCTCCGGCAGCCACACGGGACACGGTTATTTGGAAATGACTGGATATGACTAGAGGCGCCCAAAGGCGCCCCTAGTTTGTTTCAACGAACCACAAAGACCGAGCATGCGGAATGCCGGACCACCCGGGCAGCATTTGGCCCCAACAGGTAGTCCTGTAAATCCGGCTTATGCGCCCCGATAACGATCAGGTCAGACCCAGCCGTTTTGGCAGTCTTCAGGATTTCCTGATAGGCCGTGCCGGTGGCAACCAGATGGCGGACCTTGGCATTCCGCTCACTTCCCAGCATATTCTCACAAACCTCACGCAGGCGCGCCGAGGTTTCCTTGACTGCTTTTTCGTGGTGATGCTCCTCAAAGAACCCCGAAACCCAGCTTTCGCCAAAATCGGGTAGAACCGTCACCACGTCCAATTGCGCGTCGTCCAGGTCAGCCAGTTTTGCCGCCTGGACCAGCACTTTATTGAGGATCTCGGCATTGCCAAGATCGACAGCACAAAGAATGGTTTTACTCATGCTGGTACTCCTTCTTTGCTAGCACGTCCGCGCTGCAGCATGGCCACAAGGGCCAGCAATAGCAGTGCAGGCAGGAACACCAGCTCCTTGGGCAACTGCTCGGCAGGCACCTGGATCGAGATGATCTGCACCGGCTCATCACCGTAGAAATCAAAGCTATCGATCTTGGTTGACACCGGGGTACCAAACATCGGCTCTTCCAGTGTCATTAGGCCATCTGCCTCGATCAGCATAAAGCCGTAGGCGTCAGCACGAGATTGCCCGTCCCCCTCGCCCTCGATCGACATCACCAGAGTGGTCGACTTGACCTTGGAGCTGTCGAAATCCGGACCCTGCACAGCTATGCGCAATTCAGTTCCCGGCTCGGCAGCATTCAATGCCTGTACCAGCTCTGTCGGCGCGACTTCGGTATGGGCAGGCATCAGCCGGTCCATAAAGTAGTCAGGTCGGAACAAGGCAAAGGCCACAAACACCAGCGCGAAGCTTTCATAGATGCGCGATTTGGTGAGGAAGTAGCCCATGGTACCAGCCGTGAACACAAGGATCGCGATACTGGCCGAGATTGCCACCAAGATACCTTGCATCAACGTCACATCGATCAACAACAGATCGGTGTTGAAGATGAACACAAACGGCAGTGCCACGGTACGCAGGCTGTAGAAGAAGGCAATGAAACCGGTTTTGATTGCATCGCCACCTGACACCGCTGCGGCTGCAAAACTGGCAAGCCCCACAGGTGGTGTCACATCCGCCATGATGCCAAAGTAGAACACAAACAGGTGCACCGCGATCAGCGGCACCACCAACCCGGATTGCGCGCCCAGTTCTACCACCACACCAGCCATCAGCGAGCTGACAACGATGTAATTGGCAGTGGTCGGCAGTCCCATGCCCAAAATCAGCGACAGCAATCCAACCAGCACCAGCATCAGGATCAAGTTGCCACCGGACATGTACTCGACCAGATCTGCCATCACCTGGCCAATACCAGTCAGGGTCACGGTACCAACGATGACACCTGCCGTAGCAGTGGCCAGCGCGATGCCGATCATGTTGCGCGCGCCTTCGATCAAGCCGTCCCAAAGGTCTACCAAGCCCTCTTTAAAGGCGTTGGCGGTTTCGCTTTCACCGCGAAAGAAGGCCTTGATCGGCTTTTGCGTCAGCAAGATTACAAACAGCAGCGCCGTGGCCCAAAACGCGGACAATCCAGGCGATTTCTGTTCGATCATAAGGAAGTAGACCAACACGATGATTGGCAGCAGGTAATGCAGGCCAGCTTTGTAGATCTCGCTCACCACCGGCAGTTCGATCACTTTGGCATTTGGATCATCCGGCACTAGATCTTCGACCCCAGATGCGACCCACAATAGGCCCAGATAAGTCGCAGCGACCAGCGCCGACATTACTAGGTTAGATACCCCCGGCATCAAGTAGGCCACCAACTGCACTGGATATTGCACACCATAACACAGCGCAGCAAAACCGGCGAAGAACAACGCCATGCCGCCAATAGTTCTACCCATAGAAACCACTCGGTTGCCCAGGGTAGGCATATTGCGCTTCACAGCTTCCAAATGCACGATATAGACAAGTGCGATATAGGAAATCGTTGCCGGCAGGAACGCATGGGTGATCACCTCGACATAAGAAATGCCGACGTATTCCACCATAAGGAAGGCCGCAGCCCCCATCACCGGTGGCATGATCTGACCATTGACGGACGAGGCAACCTCGACCGCACCAGCCTGTTCATTGGAGAACCCAACGCGCTTCATCAGTGGAATGGTGAATGTTCCTGTTGTCACCACGTTGGCAATCGACGAGCCTGAAATCAGGCCAGTCGCAGCCGATCCAACCACAGCCGCTTTGGCCGGGCCACCGCGCAGGTGCCCAAGTGCGCCAAAGGCCATCTTGATAAAGTAGTTACCTGCTCCAGCTTTGCTGAGCAGCGCACCAAACAGCACAAACAAGAACACAAATTTGGTCGAGACACCCAGCGCAATGCCAAACACACCTTCCGAGGTGATCCACATATGGCTCATCGCCTTTTTCAAGCTGGCGCCTTTCCAGCGGATTACGTCCGGCAGCCATTCAGACGAGCCGAAGAAGACATAGCCAAGGAATATCACCGCGATGATCGCCATTGCTGGGCCTAACGCACGGCGCGCAGCTTCAAACAATAGCACCAAGCCAGCCAACGCAAACCACTTGTCTACGTTGTCGGCCAAGCCGCCCGAAGCCACAACTTTCTGGTAAAAAATGTAGCCATACAGAGCGATGAATGCACCGCCTACAGCCATCAGCCAGTCCTGCACCGGGACAAAATTACGCGGGCTGCTCTTCAGTGCCGGATAGGCCGTGAAAGCCAGGAACATAGCAAAGGCCAAATGGATTTGCCGCGAATTGTTGACCACGCTTCCGGGTAACAAAACATTGGATAATGGTGAGGCCAAAGTGACCTGGAACACCGACCAGATTACCGCGACAATTGCCAGAAACAGCCCGATCGACCCCGGTGGGTTCCTCGCGCCAGCGTCCGAGGAGGACACCAGATCTTGCAATTCATCTTCGGTAAGTGGCCGATTTTCATGAACATCAGATGTCATGGATAATCTCCCCTAATGGCCGTCGTTTGGACGCGGCCTTGATTTTGACGCCCAAGTCCCCCTGAGACGTGAAACGGGGCGCCAAAAGCGCCCCGCCGTATCACAATAGTTGGATTATTCAATCCAGCCTTGTTCTTTGTAGTACTTTGCAGCGCCGGCATGCAGCGGAGCGGACAGACCTGCAGTTGCCATTTCCTCAGGCTGGAGGTTGGCAAATGCTGGGTGCAGCTTGCGGAATGCATCGATATTTTCGAAGACCGACTTAACAACTGTGTAAACAGCTTCTTCCGAAACAGCATCCGAAGTCACAAAAGTAGCACCAACACCAAATGTCATGGTGTCTGCATCCGACCCACGATACATGCCACCTGGAATGGTCGCTGTGCGGTAGAACGCATTGTCATCGATCAGGCCAGTCACAGCGTCGCCGTCAACGGTAACCAATACCGAGTCACAGGCAGTTGTGGCTTCCTGGATCGAACCCGACGGGTGGCCAACGGTGTAAACCATTGCATCGATCTGGTTGTCACACAGAGCAGCGGACTGCTCGGCAGCCTTCAGCTCGGTTGCCAGAGCAAAGGCATCCATGCCCCAGCCTTTGGCTTCCAGCAGCACTTCCATTGTGCCGCGCTGACCGGAACCTGGGTTGCCGATGTTTACGCGTTTGCCTTTGAGGTCATCAAAGTTGGTAATGCCTGCATCGGCACGTGCAACAACGGTAAAGGGCTCAGGGTGAACCGAGAATACAGCGCGCAGGCCTTCAAACGCACCAGCGTCAGAAAACTTGGACGTGCCGTGGAACGCATGGTGCTGCCAATCGGACTGCGCCACACCAAACTCCAACTCGCCTTCGCGGATGGTGTTGATGTTGTAGACTGAACCACCAGTTGATTCGACAGAACAGCGAATACCGTGCTCTTTGCGGCCCTTATTCACCAAACGACAGATTGCGCCGCCAGTTGGGTAATAAACACCAGTTACGCCACCGGTTCCGATGGTGATGAACTCTTCAGCCATCGCTGCAGGTGCCATGAACGAGGCGGCCAGCAACGCGCCTGCGGTCAATTTTGTGATTGTCATGATATAAACTCTCCCACTTTTTTACGTTCTGATCAGGATCACAGGCTTTATCTATTCTGCAGAGCAGCAACCTCAGCAGACCCAGTATATGGTGTGGTAAGCCTGATTTTTATTCAGTCCCCGATCCAGACAGACGGTTCCATCGACCCATGCTCAAGTCAAGGGTGCGCATTTATGCCGCAGGCCGCAGACGGGTCATTTTTGCTCATTTGACAAGGACTGCGAAACTTTCCCCGTTAAACGTGACGCTCGGCTTCCCTAGCGACAGCGAGTGCCGCGGAACATGCAGAAATGTAATTTATGATTTTGCCATTTTTTAACGCGGTTTTCTTGCGTCACTGCAGGAAAAAGTACTGGTCTAAATCAAACCATTACACCTTTTAACAACGATAATAGGTTGTGTCCTGGCCAAGGATATCTCTCCGTCGGCACCACACTTCAACTTCAAGCATGACAAAACACTAATATCTCGTTATAAACCGCCCAATTATACGCCGCCCAATCATTTATGGGCAAAATATTGTGGAGACGTCGCGGTGACATATTTAAGTCAAGTAATATCTGAAAACCCGACAATTGACTGTTTCTGGTCTCTAGAGCGCTGCGTGTCGATAGCCGCCCGTTCTGTACCACGCGGCCCCGGCGTTCCGTTGATGTTTGACGTAGAGCCGGAATTTCGCTCGACCCCGCGCAAATGGGATCTGATTTTGACCGCGGCCCACGAACGAGGCATGCGCGCGCGCTAATCAGCCGTTTGCGTCAAATAATTCTTTGGCATGTCGTAGTACCGATGGACCTTGCCTGCCTGCCCGCCTATCCTCACGCTCTGGGAAATTAGCCATCCAAAAGAGAGCCGAGGAGCATTTATGCAATATCACAGCCCAACAAGTTTTGAGGATGCTGCTGCACTAGCCGCCGAAGCCACGGGAGTAACCCGGTTTCTGGCCGGTGGAACCGATGTTTTGGTACAATTGCGTGCCGACATCACCACACCAGACACGCTCATTGACATCAAAAAGATCCCCAACGTCCAGGCCATATCGCGGTCAGACGACGGAGGCTGGACCATCGGTGTTGCCGTATCCGGTGCCGAAATGCGCGAGCATAAAGAGTTAGGCCAAGACTGGCCTGGCTTGGTTGAAGCGATGGACCTGATTGGATCAACGCAGGTCCAGGGACGCGCCACTCTGGTCGGCAATCTGTGCAATGGGTCTCCCGCCGCGGATTCAGTTCCTGCCATGGTCGCCGCAGGTGCATCTGTTTCGGTGACAGGCCCACAGGGCACTCGTCAGGTCCCAGTTGCCGATATCCCGGTTAGCCCCGGTCGCACATCATTGGTCCAGGGCGAGGTCATCTCGGCGGTTCACATTCCGGCCCGCGGATCAAATGCCGGCGACGCATACCTGCGGTTCATCCCGCGTACCGAGATGGACATCGCGGTGGTTGGCTGCGCAATCAACGTAGAACTGGACAGCAACGGCATCATCACGCAGGCACGCGTGTCCCTTGGCGCAGTTGCTCCCACTGTATTACTGGTCCCCGAAGCCGCTGATGCCATCATCGGCAGCGCATTGGACGACGGCGCTCTGGACAAACTGGCCAAAGCCGCCTCAGCCGCTTGTAATCCTATTTCTGACAAACGCGGCACCGTCGAGTTCCGCACCCATGTCGCCGGAGTTCTGGCAAAACGCGCCGCCAAGATCGCCTATGCGCGTGCGCAGGGAGAAAACACATGAAGAAGATCCACGTTTCCACCACGGTCAACGGCGAAAATGTCGAATACCTCTGTGATCCGCGTGAAACCGTGCTGGATGTGCTGCGCGACCGTCTGAACCTAACCGGCGCCAAAGAAGGCTGCGGCACCGGTGATTGCGGAGCCTGTTCCGTCACCGTAGACGACAGGCTGGTCTGCTCTTGCCTGATGCTAGGGGTCGAGGCTGAAGGCAAAAACATTGCCACCGTCGAAGGCATGGCGACCGGAGAGAAACTGCACCCATTGCAGAAAAAATTCATCGAATACGCGGCCTTGCAGTGCGGGATTTGTACCCCGGGCATCCTGGTGGCCGCCAAGTCTCTGCTGGAAAAGAACCCCGATCCAACTGAGACCGAAGTCCGTTATTGGCTGGCAGGCAACCTGTGCCGCTGCACTGGCTATGACAAAATCATTCGCGCCGTAATGGATACGGCTGCTGACATGCGGGAGGCTTCCTAATGGCTCTGGACGATCGTAAAACCACCGATTTCAAATTTGTAGGCACCCGCCCAGACCGTCCCGACGGGTTGGACAAGGTCACTGGCCGCGCCCTGTTTGGCGCAGACGCATATGCTCCTGGCATGTTGCACGGCGCCATTGTGCGCAGCCCCCATGCGCATGCGCGAATTGTTCGCATTGATACTTCCAAGGCCGAAGCACTGGACGGCGTCAAAGCCGTTGTGACCCGCGCTGATTTTGCCAAAGGGCTGTCGGGCGAGTTTAGCTTTGTGCTGGAAAACGTCATGGCTGGCGAAAAGGCATTGTACGATGGCCACGCGGTCGCGGCGATTGCAGCCAGTTCCGCACTGATCGCCCGCGACGCGGTTAAACTGGTTGAGGTCGAGTATGAGATTCTGCCACATGTAACAGACGTCGACGCAGCCATGGCCCAGGACGCACCAGTGCTGAACGCCAGCTATGCCGACGCTTCGGTTCCCGCCGGACATCACCCCAACGTCGTGCGTTATCATGACAGCGGCCATGGCGATGTCGAAGCCGGGTTTGCCGAGGCCGACCTGGTGATCGAAGACAGCTTCAAAACTGAAGCCACCCACCAGGGATACATCGAACCCCATGCCTGTCTTGCCACGCTTGGCGCTGACGGCAAGGGCGAGCTGTGGTGTTCCACCCAAGGCCATTGGATCGCACAGAAAACCTGCGCGGCCCTAGTTGGCATCGAAACCTCACAGCTACGTGTAACCGCTTCTGAGATCGGCGGTGGGTTTGGTGGCAAGACCACTGTCTTCGTCGAACCGGTTGCACTGGCGCTGTCGCGCAAAGCCAACCGGCCTGTCAAAGTCGTCATGAACCGTTCTGAAGTGTTCCGCGCCACCGGACCGACCTCGTCCACATCGATGGACATCAGGATCGGCATGAAGAAAGACGGCACCATCACTGCTGCTGAAGGCATCTACCGGTTGCAAGGCGGGGCATTCCCGGGCGCGCCAATGGAATTCTCAGCCATGTGCGGCTTTGCACCCTATGCATTGGAAAACGTGCGCCAGGTTGGCTACGACGTGATCTCCAACCGTCCAAAACAGGCCGCCTACCGGGCACCCGGCGCGCCGATGGCGTCCTTTGCTGTTGAATCAGTGATTGATGAGTTGTGCAACAAACTGGGTCTGGATCCGATTGATACCCGTCTCAAGAACGCCTCGCGCGAGGGCACCAAGGCCTCATATGGCCCACGCTTTGCGCGTATCGGATTGGTCGAAACGCTGGAAGCTGCCAAAGCACACCCCCATTACTCAGCACCGCTCGAACCCGGTCAAGGCCGCGGTGTCTCCTGCGGGTTCTGGTTCAACCACGGCGGAGAAACTTCTGTTTCGATGTCGCTTTCCGAGGATGGAACTTGCCAATTGGCCGTTGGCACTCCTGATATCGGCGGTTCCCGCGCATCTATGGCATTGATGGCGGCCGAGGTTCTGGGTATCCCTTATGAGAACATCCGCGTTACCATCGCCGATACAGCGACCCTGGGTTATAACGATGTGTCTCACGGCAGCCGGGTGACCTATGCCTCGGGCCTTGCCACAATCAAGGCTGCGCAAGATGCTGTCGCCAAGCTCAGCAAACGGGCTGCTGCCAAATGGGGTATCCCCGAAGACGCAGTCTATTGGGAAGATGGCTGTGCCAAGCCCTCAGGTGCAAATGCCGGTAATTTCGACCCCCTACCACTGGCTGACATCACTCAGAACATGGGCGCCACTGGCGGTCCTATTTCCGGGCATTTTGAGGCCACACCCGAAGGTGCCGGCGTGTCCTTTGGCACCCATATCGTCGATGCCGAAGTGGATCCAGAAACCGGTAAAACCGCAGTGGTGCGCTACACCGTGATCCAGGACGCCGGTAAGGCGATCCACCCGACTTATGTTGAGGGTCAGTTCCAAGGCGGCGCAGCCCAGGGTATCGGCTGGGCGCTGAATGAAGAGTACGTCTATGGTGAAGACGGGCGCTTGCAGAACTCGATCTTCTTGGATTACCGGGTGCCTGTGGCTTCGGACCTGCCAATGATCGATACGGTGATTGTCGAAGTACCAAACCCGGGCCACCCCTACGGTGTGCGCGGTGTTGGCGAGACCGGCATTGTGCCACCTCTGGCTGCCATCGCCAACGCGGTTTCGGCAGCCGCAGGGGTCCGGTTGCGTCACTTGCCAATGTCACCGCCACGGATCCTGGCGGCATTGAAGGCCAAGGCGCATGAAGGTTGAAGTCCATCTTTGGTCTGGGCTTCGTGCCCTGACCGGTGGGTTGGAAAAGGTCGAGGTTGAAGCCTCGACCACCGGTGAAATGTTGCAAGCCCTGACTGCAAGCTACCCCGCCTTGGGCCCAGTGATTGAGGCTGGAGTATCGGTGGCAGTGGATGGGCGTGTAATTGCGTCAAGCTTGACCGAACCACTGAGGCCAGAGAACGAGATCTTTCTGATGCAACGGCTGAAAGGTGGCTAGTTAACTGCCCCAGATGCCACCAGACACCAATTGGCAAATGAAGACAGGATCAAAAACAATAGGCCCGCCGTTTCACCGGCGGGCCTATTCAATTTAAATTTGCGGGTTTACTCCGCAGGGGTCACTTCTTTTGATGTGCCTTTGATCCATTCCCGCAGCTCTTGCATAAAGGCATAGAGCACAGGAATGATGATGACGCCGACGGCGGTGGCCATCAGCATGCCGCCAAACACCGCGACACCAATTGCCTTTTGGCTGGCAGCCCCCGCACCCGAAGCGGTGAGCAGCGGCACCACGCCCAGCAGGAACGAGAAAGCGGTCATCATAACGGCCCGGAAACGTTGCCGTGCAGCCTCATGTGCAGCTTCGCGAACCGGCAAACCTTCGGCCCGTCTCTCCATCGCAAATTCCACGATAAGAATACCGTTCTTTGCTGCCATACCGATCAGCATGATCATACCGATCTGCGTATACAGGTTGATGTCGCTTCCGGTTAAGGCCACAGCCGCCACCGCGCCAAACATGGCCACAACCACCGACAGCAAAATCGCCACCGGCATGGTCCAGCTTTCGTATTGGGCCACCAGGAACAGATAGGTGAACAGCACCGCCATGAAGATAATCACGATAACAAAGCCCGACGAAGACTGCTGCTGCTGCGCTGTACCGGTCCATTCAAAGGCATAGCCCGGTGGCAGTGCCGTTGCGGCTTCCTCCTGCATCACTCGGATCGCATCCCCCGTAGACAACCCAGCCGCAGGAACAGCAGTCACTGTGGCCGATCGGAACATATTGTGGCGTTTCAGCATGACCGGGCCCAGAATGTTTTCTACGTCCATCAACGTAGACAAGGGCACCATATTGCCTGCTTGCGAACGAACATAGAGGCTGCCGATATCCTCGATCTTGTCACGGTATGAGCCATCGGCCTGTACCATCACCCTGTAAACTCGGCCAAAAAGATTGAAATCATTCACATAAAATGACCCCAAATGCGCCTGCATGGTCTGGAACACTTCGGAAATTGGAACGTCCAGAGTTTTTGCTTTCTCCCGATCCAAATCGACAAACACCTGCGGAACATTGGCCCTGAAAGTCGTGTAGGACTGTCCAATTTCGCTGCGTTGATTGGCGGCGTAGACCAGTGATCCAACCGCTGCAGCCAGATCCTGAGGTGACCCGCCCGCTGTTTGCTGCACTTCCATCTCGACCCCGGCCGACATGCCAAGGCCCGAAATCGGTGGTGGGTTGAAGGCCACAATACTGGCCGCAGCTTCGCCGTTTACGATCCCATAAATCTGTTTCAGGATCGCCGTGGGCTGCAGATCATCACTGTCGCGCAGATCCCAAGGATCCAGGTTGACAATGATCATCGCGCCATTGGCACCCGATCCATTAAGCAGACTAAAGCCATTGACCAGGATGGTGTTATTCACGCCTGGGATTTGCTCAATAAGACCATTCACCCGCTCGGTCACAACTTCGGTCCGACCCAGTGCAGCTGCGTCTGGTAGCTGCACATCGACAAACAGATACCCGTTGTCTTCGGATGGCAGAAATCCTTTCGACGTCGTGCCAAACAGGCTACCGGTTGCCACCATCATAACAGCGATGAGTGCGACAGCCAGAATAGGCAGACGCAGCAAGCGCCCAACGATCCCAAGATAACCATTCCGCAGCGTATCAATCCCAGCCTCAAACTTGGCCAAGGCGCCTGTTGGCGGCCCGGATCGAGCCTTAAGCACCAGCGCACAGAGCGCGGGCGAAAGTGTCAGCGCATTGATCGATGAAATCACAACCGCGACCGAAATTGTCACCGCGAACTGAGAAAACAGCCGACCGGTAATGCCCGGCATGAAGGTCACCGGCACAAACACGGCCAGCAAGACCAAAGTGGTCGCAATCACCGGACCGGTGATCTGCCCCATTGCCTTGCGCGTTGCATCCGCCGGGCTCAGCCCCTCCTCGGCGATCAGACGCTCGACGTTTTCCACAACGATAATGGCGTCATCAACCACGATGCCGATGGCCAACACCAAGGCAAACAACGAGATGGTGTTCAACGACATTCCCAGCAACAGCAAGAAGGCAAACGTACCAATCAAGGACACTGGAATAGCCACAGCAGGAACAATTGTGGCCCGCCACGACCCAAGGAAAACAAAGACCACTGAAACCACCAGGGCAAATGCCAACACCAGCGTGGAAATCACATCGTTCAGGGATTGCTCTACAAAATCTGTGGTATTGAAAGGCACCGAGTAAATGACGTCGTCCGGAAAGGACTTCGACAAACGGTCCAATTCCGCCAAAACCGCATCGGACACGGCCAGCGCGTTTGCACCTGGGGCCTGATAAACGGCTAGGATGGTGGCCTTGTCGCCCTCATAATAGCCAGACACACTATAATACTGCGCGCCAAGCTCAATCGTGGCCACGTCGCTCACACGAACGGTGCTTCCAGCCTCACCGGTCCGAATGACGATGTCACCGAATTCTTCGACCGTCGTTAGCCGCCCTTTGGACTTGATAGTATACTGAAAGGTTTGGTCCCCCGGCACCGGAGGCGCACCAATCTGGCCTGCGGACACTTCAAGGTTCTGTTCTCGGACCGCATTGATCAAATCACCCGGCGTGATCCCCAACCCGGCCATCTTGTTGGGATCCATCCAGATCCGCATCGCATAGCTCAGGTTGTTTAGGATATCAGCCTTACCAACCCCCTGAACCCGGCTCAACGCATCCTTGATGTTGATCGCCGCGTAGTTGGACAGGAACACATCATCATAAGTATTGTTGGGCGAGGTCAGCGTGGTCACCAACAGCATGTTGGTTGAACTTTTCTGCGTAACCACACCAGACGCGGTCACCTCGGTCGGCAGACCAGACATCGCCTGCGCCACCCGGTTTTGCACATTGACCGAGGCAATATCGGGATCGGTTCCCACCTCAAACGTGACCGACAGCGAGTAGGTGCCGGTATCGGACGAACTGGACGACATGTAGATCATGTCATCTACGCCGTTGACCTGAGCCTCGATTGGCGCGGCGACGCTTTTTTCAACGGTTTCAGCATTGGCACCGGTGTAGCTGGCGCTGACACTGACCACGGGTGGTGTAATGTCAGGGAACTGGGCCACTGGCAGGGCGAAGTAGCCAATTGCGCCCATGATCGTCAGCACCAACGAGATCACAATCGCAAATTTGGGACGGGCAATGAACAAAGATGAAAACATGGGTTATTCTCCGGCCTGATTGGCCAGAACCGGATCAACCTTCGCCCCGGGCCGAATACGTAGCAGGCCCTCAACAACCACCTGCTCGCCGTCTTGCAATCCGTCCGTCACGATGATGCCAGTACCAACCACATCGCTGGTTTCAATATAGCGCTGTTGCACCATTTGCTGATCGTCCACCACCAGAACAAACGGCCCCTGTTGGTCACGCTGGATAGCGGCTTGACTGATAACAATGCGATCGACCGCCTTTTCGGCTTCCAGCCCAACGGTCAGGAAAGACCCATCAACGATCAAACGATCGTCATTGGCAAATTCTGCCCTCAACGTGATGGCCCCAGTGGCAGGATCAATACGGTTATCGGCAAAGGCAAATTTTCCGCGTTCTTCCATTTCGGTGCCATTGGGCAGAACAACAAAAACCTCGAACAGTCTTTTCTGCTCCTCTTCCGAGCTGGTTTCTTTCTGGGCCTCCTGCAAAATGCTGACGAACTGTTTTTCGTTCAGCGCAAAGGCCACATAGGTCGGTGCCTCACGTACTAGGTTCACCAGTGAACTGCTGTTCGGTCCAACCACATCCCCGACACTCACTTGGACGCGGCCAATGCGGCCGGAAAACGGTGCATGAACTTCGGTATAACTCAGATCCAGTTCGGCTTGCTGAATGGCAGCCTTTGCGGATCGCACCTCTGCTTCGGCTATTTTTTCATTGGCCAGCGATGTATCACGTTCCGCTTCGGGTACGGCGCCACGCGCCAGCAACTCTTCCTTTCGGGCCAGATCAAGCGAGGTCAGTTGCAGGTTGGCTTCGGCCTTGGCCAGATCAGCTCTTCGGGCCTCTAACGTCGCCTCATAGGTGCTGCGCTCGATTTTGAACAGTAAATCGCCTTCCTGAACTTCGGCACCGTCCTTAACCAGGACTTCTTCAAGGAACCCACTGACACGAGCGATTACGTTCACTTTGTCTATGGCTTCGCCACGCCCAATGAACGTCGCAGAGTTGCGAATTGGTTTGGTCACTGCCGCCATGACCGAAACCTTGGGCGGTGGCGCGTCCTGTGCCAGGGCCAATGGCGACGTGCACAGCATCAAGGCAGTGCCAATTACGGCAATCTTCGCAGCAAACTTGCGACCTGAACGCGTGGTTAAAACGGAACTCTTCATTACTCTGCCTTTCGCTTGGCATCCAATTGGCCGCAGCCCATTCTTTTAAAAGACATGTTGTGGATACACGGAATCAAATTTGGCCCAAGACTAACGCGCCACCAGCCAACCGCAAGGAGCCAGATCAACTGTCGCGGTATTCCTGCATGCCATATATCGTTTTCCTGCCCGTACCTTTCATTGACGCAAAACCAGCCAACAAAATTAGGACGGGCAATATCCTATTTGACCACCAAGGTGCGCAGCTCGGTCTTGACCACCTTGCCATAGTTGTTCTTGGGCAAGGCGGACAGCAACACATAATCCTTTGGCCGCTTGAACCGGGCGATATTGGCGTTGCACAGCGCATCCAGCGCGTTTGGATCGATCTCATGCCCGGCCACCGGCACGATGCACGCGACGACCTCCTCGCCCCAGTCGGCATGCGGACGACCCACCACTGCAACTTCGGCGACTGATGGGTGGTCGAGCAAAACCTCTTCGACCTCGCGCGGATAAATATTCGAGCCGCCAGAAATGATCATATCTTTAGAGCGATCATGCAGCGTCAAAAACCCGTCGCCGTCCAAAGCCCCCATGTCACCAGTCCACAGCCAGCCGTCGCGAATAGCCTGCGCGCTGGCATCCGGGTTGTTCCAATAACCCGACATCACCGCCGCACCGGAAACTACGATTTCGCCGATCTCACCAGCAGGCAACATCTTACCGTCCTGATCCACCACCCGTACCCGGCTGACCACCTGCTGCACGCCGACACTGGCCAACCTCTCGCGCCAGCGCGGGTGGCTGCGGTCGGCGACACGGTCACGCGACAGCACGGCAATCGCCATCGGACATTCACCTTGCCCGTAGATTTGCGCAAACCTAGGTCCCAGAACCTCAATCGCTTCGGTGATATCTGCAAAATACATCGGACCACCGGCGTAAATTACATTATCCAGTCCTTCGCCGCTGGCACCGCTGGCTATGGCGCAATCCACCATCCGCCGCACCATAGTGGGAGCCGCAAACATCGAGACCCGCTCAAACTGCGCTGCCAGTTCAAAAATCTCGGGCGCGTCAAAACCGCCAGAAACCGGGCAGATATGGCGGCCACCCGCAATCACATGCATGAAATTATAGATCCCGGCTCCATGGCTCATCGGCGCTGCATATAGCGTAGAATCCGCGCTGTTATGTGCCCCAATACCCGCTAGATACCCAGTCACCATAGCCATCAGGTTGCCCGCACTGATCATCACACCCTTGGGACGCCCCGTCGTGCCCGAGGTATAAAACAGCCAAATCATATCATCTGTTGCGATGGCCGCAGGCTCAGCTGCTTCTGGCGCATCGTACAATTCAGCAAAACGCTCGGTGCCTGCTACGATCACCTCTTCCAGGCAGTTGGGCCGCACCGCTTCCAACTCGTCTGCGTTCGAACCAGAGGCAAAGACCAACCTGACTCCGGCATTCTCAATAATCCAGGCCGCCTCCTTGGCGTGTAACTTGGCATTGATCGGAACCGCAGCAGCACCAGCCCACCAGATACCATACATGGCCTCAAGGTATTCAGTCCGGTTCTGCATCAGAACCGCCACACGGTCGCCCGGACCAATGCCACGTTTGGTCAGCGCGCCTGCAATGGCGGCAGCCCGACGGGCAAACTCGCCATAATTTGCGACCTCTTCAGTGCCGTAAAACAGCGCCGGAGCGTCCGGGTTGGCTTTTGCAGTGTTTAATAGCCATTCAGCCGGGTTCATATTTGCTCTTCCATTTCCGCCACCCCCTCACAAATCTGGGGGCAATCAATCAGGGTATTTGTAACCAGCAAATTCAGTCGGGCAAGAGTTGATAGCAAACTCGAGCGGCAGTCTAAAAGTCCAAAAATTCAGCCAAAGACAGAACCAAACGCCTCAAAAATCACCAAACGGCAATCAAATGTACCAATGAATACCAAATAGTTGCGAATGCTGACGCTACGTCAGATTGCTAGCCCTATGAACTTCCTCAGCAATAATGCAGTGTACTTATCACTGCGTAATACTCCAAGGACTGATTCATGCGTGAACCGCTGATTTTCGATGGGCACAACGATGTACTGCTACGCCTACATCAGCGCAATATTACGGCTGGAAAAGATGGTTTTCAGGGCTCTGGTGGCCGCCAGATCGATCTGGAGAAGGCCCGCACCGGTGGCTTTGGTGGCGGCTTCTTTGCCATTTATGTGCCCGGCGAACAGGGCCTGAGCCATGACATGGACGAGATGATGGCAGCGAGCTATGACTTGCCCTTGCCGCCGCAAGTGGGCTGGGATGTCGCGTCCAAAGTGGCCTTGTCCCAAGCCTCGATTCTGTTCAATCTAGAGCGTGACGGCGCGTTGAAAATCTGCCGCAGCACCCAAGATATCCGCGACTGCCTGTCCAGCGGCATGATGGCGGCAGTGATGCATATGGAAGGCGCCGAGGCAATCGACCCCGATTTCCACATGCTCGACGTGCTGTATCAGGCCGGGCTTCGCTCGCTTGGTCCAGTGTGGAGCCGCCCAACCATATTTGGCCACGGCGTCCCCTTCCGGTTCCCCAGCACCCCCGATACCGGCCCAGGACTCACTGAAGACGGCAGCCGTTTAATACGTAAGTGTAACGACTTGGGCGTCATGATTGATCTGTCACACTTAAACGAGGCCGGATTTTGGGATGTTGCACGGATCAGCACCAAACCATTGGTTGCAACTCACTCCAACGCCCATGCGCTGTGCACCCACAGCCGCAACTTGACCGACCGCCAGTTGCACGCGATCTGCGACACTGACGGAATGGTTGGGTTGAATTTTGCCGTTGCCTTCTTGCGAAGCGACGGAAGGATGGATGAAGATACTCCCATTGAAACAATGATGGATCATCTTGATCACCTTATTACACAACTTGGCGAAGACCGGGTCGGTCTGGGATCTGACTTCGACGGAGCCACCGTGCCTGTTGAGATCAAGACCATTGCCGGGCTGCCAAGCCTGCGTTCCGCAATGCAAAAGCGCGGCTACGACGATGCGCTAATCAAGAAACTCTGCCATGAAAACTGGCTGCGGGTTCTCGACCTGACCTGGACGTAACATCGACCAGGTCCAATTCTACAAACCAAAAAGGGAGTAATATCATGAATGCATTTACAAAATTGATGGGCACCGCCGCACTGGGCTTTGCCCTGGGTGCAGTTGCCCTGCCAGTGATGGCCGAAACACCTGCAAACATGCTGGTGATCGCCAACCGTATTGATGACATCACCACACTCGATCCGGCACAAAGCTTTGAATTTGCGGGCTCGGACGTGCTGCGCAATGTCTATGGCCGTCTGGTCAACTTTGACCCGATGGATCTGGATGCCGGCTATCAGGCCGATCTGGCCGAAAGCTGGGCAGTCTCCGAAGATGGCCGCACCATCACCTTCACCATGCGTGACGGCGTCATGTTCCATTCGGGCAACCCAGTACGGGCCGAAGACGTTGCGTTTTCGTTCAAGCGCGTTGTCGCACTGAACAAAACCCCGTCGTTCATCCTGACCCAGTTTGGTTTCACTCCTGAAAACATGGACGAAACCATCACCGTGGACGGCAACACCGTGTCGATCACCACCGACAAGCGTTACGCCACATCCTTTGTGTTGAACTGCCTGACTGCGACCATTGCTGCTATCGTTGACGAAACGACCGTTATGGCCAACGAAGTCGACGGTGATTTCGGCAATCAGTGGCTAAAAACCAACTCAGCCGGTTCCGGTGCCTATACCCTCGCCAGCTGGAAGCCCAAAGAAAGCGTTACTCTGAACGCCAATCCTGACTTCTACCTGGGTGAACCAGCGATGAAGCGGGTTATCGTGCGTCACGTACAAGAAAGCGCCACACAGCGCCTGATGCTGGAACGCGGCGACATCGATGTTGCACGGAACTTGAACCCATCGGATGTCGAAGGTGTTCGCGAAGCCGATGGCGTCGAGGTCATGGAAGAGATGCGTGGTCGTCTGATGTATATCTCGATGAACCAAAAGCACCCCGAGCTGTCCAAGCCCGAAGTCCGTCAGGCGCTGAAATTCCTGATCGACTATGAAGGCATGCAGAACAGCTTCCTCAAGGGCGCTTATGTCACGCACCAAAACTTCCTGCCGCGCACCTACCTGGGTGCTGTGGACGAGAACCCGTTCTCGATGGATGTCGAAAAAGCCAAGGCCCTGCTGGCCGAAGCTGGTGTTGACGGCATGGAGCTGACAGTTGGTGTCCGCGAGGCACAGGAACGTCTGGAAATCGGCCAGTCGCTGCAGAATACCTTTGCTATGGCCGGCATCACGCTGAACCTCGAAGTGGGTACTGGCAAGCAGGTTCTGTCCAAGTACCGCGCCCGCGAGCTGGACATCTATCTCGGCGCATGGGGACCGGACTATCCGGATCCACACACCAATGCCGGCACATTTGCCTATAACCCTGACAACTCGGACGAAGCACAGGCCACCGGTCTGCTGGCTTGGCGGAATGCTTGGGATACGGCTGGGTTGACCGAAAAGTCGGCTGCTGCCGTGGTTGAGGGTGACCGCAGCAAGCGCGAAGCCATGTATCACGAGATTCAGGCAACCTTCCGCGACACGTCACCGTTTGCTGTGATGTTCCAGAAAATTGAACCGGCAGGTATCGCTGAAAACGTCGAAGGTCTGAACCTCGGCGGCGCGATTACGGCTGTCTCATATTGGGCCGTGACCAAGTAAATGGCGTCCACACACTATTCTCCAAAGAGGCAGCCTCGGCTGCCTCTTCCTTCTTGGCTCAAGGGTACGCTTGTCACCCTTGCGTCAATCTCGGTCACCATGCTGGGGCTGCTTTTTGTCACCTTCTTTATCGGTCGAGTGATGCCAATCGACCCGGTTCTGGCGGTGGTCGGTGAACGCGCCACGCAGGACCAATACCATGCGGCTTATCTGGAGCTAGGGCTCGATAGAACGCTGGTCGTCCAATTCTCCTATTACGTCTGGGACGTGATCCACGGTGATTTTGGCATGTCGCTGCTGACAGCGCGGCCAGTGTCACAGGACATTACCCGCGTGTTTCCAGCCACCATGGAACTGGCCACAATCGGGATTATATTTGGCATCGTGCTTGGCGTCCCACTGGGCGTTGTCGCCGCCGTGCGTCGCGGCAGCTGGATCGACCAGATCGCCCGTGTTGTGGCGCTGGTCGGCTATTCAATGCCAATCTTCTGGCTTGGCCTGATGGGCCTGTTGCTGTTCTACGGCATTTTGGGCTGGGTTGGCGGTCCGGGCCGACAAGGGATCTTCTACGAAGACACCTTTCCGTCGGTGACAGGCATGATCCTGGTGGACGCCGCGCTTGCACGTGACTGGGGCGCCTTCAAGGATGCGTTTTCCCATATCGTGCTGCCCGCCTCATTGTTGGGCTACTACAGCCTGGCCTATATCAGCCGGATGACCCGCTCGTTCATGCTGGAACAGCTGTCAGCGGAATATGTCACCACCGCCCGCGTCAAAGGCATGAGCGAATGGGCCGTGGTCTGGCGTCATGCTTTCCGCAACATCCGGGTGCAACTGATCACCGTGATCGCTCTCAGCTATGCGGGATTGCTAGAGGGATCGGTACTGACCGAGATCATCTTTTCCTGGCCCGGCATCGGCAACTATATCACCACCGCGCTGCTGTCTGCCGATATGAACGCAGTTCTGGGCGGCACCGTTGTGGTTGGATTGATTTTTGTTTGCCTGAACATCTTCTCCGACCTGCTGTATAAAATCTTCGATCCGAGGTCCAAATGACCACTGAAACTCAAACACTGCGCGAATGGCTGCTCTCCGAGACGCCAACCTCGCGCCGCCACGCCCGTTTGGCCGCGTTCTACAAAGGCTGGCTGACACTGCGTGCCAACCACATGGCGATGATTGGACTGGCCATTATCGCTTTGCTGATTGGTACAGCGATGTTCGCGCCACTGCTGGCGCCGCATGATCCCTTTGTGCAAGACTTGGCCTTCCGACTGCAACCACTGGGCACCGAGGGTCACATTCTGGGCACCGATTCACTGGGCCGAGACATTCTCAGCCGGATGATATATGGCTCGCGGATCACGCTTTATATCGTGGCACTGGTGGTCATGATTGCACCCGTTGCCGGGCTGCTGGTGGGCACCATTGCGGGCTATGCCGGTGGCTGGACCGATATTATCCTGATGCGGATCACCGACATCTTCCTGGCGTTTCCGCGTTTGATCCTGGCACTGGCCTTTGTCGCCGCGCTGGGTGCCGGGATCGAGAACGCGGTGCTGGCCATCGCCCTCACCGCCTGGCCCCCCTATGCCCGCATGGCCCGTGCTGAAACTTTGACCATCCGCTCATCAGATTACATCAGCGCCATCCGCCTGCAGGGCGCCGGTCCAATGCGGATCATCACCAAACACATCTGGCCGTTGTGCATCAGCTCACTCATCGTTCGGGTGACGCTGGATATGGCTGGCATTATTCTGGCCGCAGCGGGTCTTGGCTTTCTGGGCCTTGGCGCACAGCCGCCTTCACCTGAATGGGGCGCGATGATCTCTGAGGGTCGCCGCTTCATTCTGGATTACTGGTGGATAGCCACCATGCCCGGTCTTGCCATCTTTACGGTTTCGCTGGCCTTCAACCTGCTGGGTGACGGTCTGCGCGACGTGCTTGATCCAAAGGACAGCACATCATGACGACGCTTTTAGACGTAGATAACTTGTGGGTCCGTTTCCCCAACCGCACTGGCGTCTTTGATGCGGTGCGCGGGGTCTCCTTTTCGCTGGGCCGCGAACGGTTGGGCATTGTTGGTGAAAGTGGATCCGGCAAATCCCTGACTGGCCGCGCCATCCTGCGGTTGATCCGCAGCCCCGGCATTGTCGAGGCAGGCCACATCAACCTGCACGGCGAAAACCTGCTGGAGAAATCCGAGGCCCAGATGCGCAAGGTGCGCGGCGAAAAGATCTCAATGGTGATGCAGGACCCCAAGTTTTCACTGAATCCGGTGATGACCGTCGGCGATCAGATCATCGAGGCCTACCGCCTGCACGCCAAAGCCAGCAAAGCCGAGGCTTACAAAAAGTCAGTCGAAATGCTGGAAGCCGTATCAATCCGCGACGCAGACCGGGTGATGAAAGCCTATCCACACGAGATGTCAGGTGGCATGGGCCAGCGCATCATGATTGCGATGATGCTGATCCCCAACCCCGAAATCCTGATCGCGGACGAACCCACTTCGGCGCTGGATGTATCGGTGCAGGGTCAGGTGCTGTCGATCATGGACAAACTGGTCAAAGAGCGTGGCATGGGGCTGATCTTCATCAGTCACGATCTGAACCTGGTCTCTCAATTCTGTGACCGGGTGCTGATCATGTATGCCGGCCGTATCGTCGAGGTCTGCGAGGCCGACAAACTGCACGAGGCCAAGCATCCCTATACCCAAGGCTTGTTAGGCAGCCTGCCCCGCTTTGATGCGCCCCGCGACAGGCTACAAGTCTTAACCCGTGACCCGGCATGGCGAGAAGCCCCCAGCGTCGAGGCACGGCTATGAGCGACGCCATTTCAATCCAAAACCTCAACGTCTGGTTTGGCGAGCATCACGACCTGTTCCAAGCGGTCAAAAATGCCAGCCTGACAGTGGCCACCGGTGCCAGTTTTGGCCTAGTTGGTGAAAGCGGCTCGGGTAAGTCAACCATCCTGCGGGCGCTGACCGGATTGGCACCGCAGTGGGAAGGGCAGATGTCGATCAATGGCACAGACCTGACCCACAAGCGGGACAAGCAGTTCTACAAGACCGTGCAGATGGTGTTCCAAGACCCCTATGCCTCGTTGCACCCGCGCCAGTCAGTGGATCAGGTTTTATCGGAAACCTTGCACCTGCACGGGTTCAAAGACATCGACAACCGGGTCAACAAACTGCTGCTGGACGTTGGTCTTGGCCCTGCCTTCCGGTTCCGCTATCCGCATCAGCTATCCGGCGGCCAGCGCCAACGCATCGCCATTGCCCGCGCCTTGGCAGCCGAACCCAAGATCCTGCTGCTGGACGAGCCAACTTCGGCGCTGGATGTGTCTGTGCAGGCCGAGATCCTCAACCTGCTGTGTGATCTGCGTGCAGAACATGGGCTGACATATCTGATGGTCTCGCATGATTTGGCCGTAGTGGCCCATATGTGCGAGCGCGCCGCAGTGATGCGCAATGGCGAGATTGTCGAGATCATCGAGGTCGCCGACATGCGCGCTGGCAAAACAACACATGACTATACCGCACAACTACTGCATGCCTCGGCCAATCGGGTCGCCTAAGGCTCGTGATCAAACTGCCCGACGACATGTCGGGCAGTTCTGGGGCAACCCGGAGTTGGCAACCGGCTCAGGACGAGGTTAAAAGTCCTGCCAAACGTTAGCTGTGCCAGGGCCTTCGTTCACCGTCTTTGCGCGCGGCTCCACCTCCGGTTCGCTTTCCCAGTCCGATCCATGCGCTGTTGGGCTGGATAGATCGACCACGTTAGCGGTGAGTTGTTGGTGGCTGCTGCCACTGCCTATGTTGAAATGAGACACCAGTTTGGACAGTTTGGTGGCGTCAGTGTTGAGCAAGTGGCTGGCCGCTGTGGCCTCTTCTACCATGGCAGCGTTCTGCTGTGTCACTTGGTCTAGCTGGGTCATGCCGATGTTGATCTCACCCAGCCCGGTTGATTGTTCCGACGATCCAGAGGCCATTTCCGAGACCAGTCGCGAGATGTGATCAACTCGGCTGACGATGCTGTTCAAGGCCTCACCAGCTTTGCCAACAAGATCAACGCCCTGTTCGACCTGTTTCGCGCTGTCGCTGATCAGCGTCTTGATCTCCATCGCCGCATCCGAGGACCGCTGCGCCAGTGCCCGCACCTCCGAGGCAACCACGGCAAATCCACGACCTGCATCCCCTGCCCGAGCGGCCTCGACCCCAGCGTTTAACGCCAGCAAGTTGGTCTGAAAGGAGATGTCGTCGATCACTCCGATAATTTGGCTAATGTGGTTGGCCGAGTGCTCAATCTCGGTCATGGCCGCCACCGCGTGCTGCACCACTTTGTCACTTTCCTCCGCTTCGGTCTTAGCTTCACCCATGATTGTTTCGACACGGATCGCACCTTTGGCCGCTGATTTCACGCTGGCGGTCATCTCATCCAAAGCGGCTGCAGTCTGTTCCAGGGTTGCCGCCTGGCTTTCAGTGCGGGTCGATAGATCATCCGAGGCCTGGCTGATCTCGGTCGCGCCATCGCGGATTCTGTCAGCCGAGTTGATCACCTCAACAATGGTCGAGCTAAGCGTTTCAAGCGTACGGTTAAAGTCATTGCGCAGCTGCTCGTGGTCCGCCGAAAAGGGATCGACCAACGGTTTCGAGAAGTCGCCGTTAGCCATGTCGACCAACCCATGCCTTAGCTTGTCCACCACGACCTGTTGCTCGCGTTGTTGCTCGGCGCGTTCCGCCGAAGCACTGTGTGCCTGTTTCAGGTCATCCTGCAAACTTACCAGCGACTTGCCGATCTGGCCCAACTCGTCGCCGCGGTCAGCAGATAGGATATCGCCATCAAGATCACCATTAGCAACCAAACCCATACTCTTGCAGATTTGATTGATCGGACGGGTAATGGTGCGGGTGGTGAATAGCACAATCGCCATTAAACAAAGCCCGGCCAGCGCCACGCCAATCAAGATGTTGCGGGTCAGGTTCTGCGCAGCAGTCAGCGGGGCCTGGATGTTGGCGCGCACTTCCAGCACGCCGCGCACGTCACCCAATTGCCAATCGGCTTTGGGGGTGTCGGCGCGTGAGTTGTGGCAGGACACGCAGCCTTGGGCCACCATCCGGTCGGCCACCGCAACCCGCAGAAAGGCCTCGCCATTCTCGACTTCCTGGCGCTTGTAAGTGCCTTCGGGATTTTCGTTCAAATAGTCCCAAGCCTCCTCCATGAAACTGTCCATCTGGCGGTCCGCCCGACCCGGAAACGGAAAGGCGCTATACAGCGAAAGGCTGATGTCCTGGTCAGCAAACAGCCTGCTGATATCGTGGACGAAAGTTGCAGGCAGCGGAATGACACTGGGGTCGCTCTCATGCTCAATCCCGACTGACATATCGTTCGAGGCTTTGACATCCATGATCACATTCTTTGTGTAGTATCCCCGGATCTTCTTGATCTGGTTGACCACGTTGGATGCTGATGAGGTGGCAAAGGCAATGGTATTTTGTTCCAGAACGCGTGGTATGGACACCCAGGCGATGCCCAGACATAGCAAGATAAAGATTGGAATTGGCATGGTAAGTCTAAAGGCGATGGACTGGATCATCTTCTGCATGTCTGGCACTCCATTAGTAACCAACCCGGCGCGCATCTATTCTGGACCCAGGAAAGAGAGTTTCCTGGGCGCGCGCGTGTATGGCCTCAACTGTTGATTTCTGACCGTAAACCTACCGCAATTACGTTACGTCAACCTTAATTCTGCAGGTATCGATCTGGATGGATGAGTGAAGGTTGAGCGGGAGCAACTCGTCAGGCCGTCTAAGTCGGACCGATACTCTTCATGGAGGTCTGCAACCTAACCTTTGGCCCTGTGGGCAATAAGGGTGATTATATTCGGGTCGAAATTACGTGGAAAAGTCCCGGTGCTGAACGGCAAGGGGGGTATTTTCCCAGATACGACTTCTTCATGCCTGTCTGAGTGGTGAGCTCAATCGCAGAAGTTCGAGTCTGAGGCAGCGAATGCCCGCATTTCGCCCTTGGCCCCAACCAGTGATCGAGGCGCAACCTTCTTGTTTCACTAAAGAAGTTAGCAGTGATGGTGACCATCCTGACGACCTAACCACCATCCTGCAGCTTGGAATTCAAGTATTGAGCAAACTCATAATTTGGCCGCTCCAAGTGTGACAGCGGCCCAGATTCTGCTGTCCTCGAACAAAGTCCACGATAGACGCTTTCGGTACAGGTCCGGTCTTCTTCATTCACTTCGTCCAAAAGGGTCTTGAGCGCTTGAAAATGCCTGTCTGCCTCGGGATCATCGACAAATTCGGGGGCAAGACCACCGCCATAGAGGATATTCACATGGTCCGGCCCGTCGGGGTGCAACGATAAATACCAAAAATACCCCGGTGTCAGCGTGATCATCAGGGCTGGGTAGACCGCCAAAAGATAGGTCTTATTGCGATCTTCGCCTTGAAGATGGCTGTTGTTTGGATGGGCTAGTGTCAGCGCCATCGAATTGTCTTTCATAATCCAATGGTAGTTGAACCCCGGTTGCCCTTCGGGACAGGTCATCAAAGCCAAATCCACAGTGCCGCCAATTGTGCCCGAATGGCAGACCGGCAGATGATAACTTTCCATGAAATTCTCGGCCAGAACCTTCCAATTGGTGTTCCAACGATGGGTCTCTCGAAAACTCTCGACGTAGTTTTCCATACCATAGTGACCAATCAGACCACCAATGCCTGCCAGACCTTCAGCCACCGGGGCAGCATCCGGGTTCAGCGACACCATGATCCAGCCCAACCACTCTTCACAGCGAATTTGCGGCAGCTTGATATCGGATTTGCAGAACGATTCGTTGTGCATCATCGCCGGAGCACCACGCAGTGAACCGTCGAGATTATAAGTCCAAGCATGGTACGGGCAGACAACCGACTTCACAGTCCCGCGCCCCTCCAGCAAAGTGGACATCCGATGCCGGCAAACATTGGACTGCGCCCGCAATTGGCCCTCACGGTCCCGCAGGATCATGATCGGATCACCGGCAATTTCCATCGTGGTATAATCACCGGGGTTCGGCAAAGAACTTGCGCGTCCAGCACATAGCCATTCACTGCCAAAAACCTTGCTCAACTCTTGGTTCAGAAATTCAGGAGAGGTATAAACAGAAGGCGGCATCGCCCTGGCCTGCTCAAATGGAACAGCCACATTATTGCAAAGCTCTTGCACCGATTTCATTTTGACCTCCGACTGTCTGCATCGCGTCAAAAATTGTTGTCGATTTCAGAGATCTGTTCAAGTCTCAGGCTACAATTTTTACAGCCGGGCACCCCAGTAGGCCCCTCTATGCGCCTAATAATATGGATTATGGCAGAAAATTATTTTTCCCAGAAAGATGCTGAACCGGGGCAGCCATGCGCCCCGGTTCAGGTCGCTTAACGGAACAGCGTCATGATCGATTCTGGTGCACTGTTGGCAATCGACAACGATTGCACAGCCAGTTGCTGCTGGGTCTGCAGCGCCTTCAATCGGGCCGATGCCTCTTCCATGTTAGTGTCAGTCATCGAGCTGACACCCATTTTCATGGCGTCGGTCAGCTTGGAGACAAATTCACCCTGATCCGTCAACCGAGACGCATCAGCACCCAACTGAGCGGCCCCATCGATGGCCAGGATCAGAAAACCCTCGATCTCAGCCAAGGCGGTGGCCGCTGTGGTGCTGTCGCTGATCGCCGTCAAGTTGGTCGGCAAATCAATGGATGTCTGAAAGTCCACTGTAACCACGGTGATCTCGGTTGCCGTCGGCGCACCAGTTGCGCCAACCCGGTCCAACGAGGCAAGAACCCCCATGCTGGTGGAGCCATTGCCGTCAACATCTGCGGCCAGCAGATTGGTACCGTTGAATTGGGCGGCACCAATAATAGATGCTACTTGCTCGTTTTTCGCGTCAATCGCATCCTGGATCTTGTTGTGGTCGACATTCTCGGATTGCGCTGAAACGATGAGTTCTTTGATTTCAGTCAGTGTTTCCACAATCTGTTCAGCACCAGCCGAGGCGACAGATACAGTGGCCTCTCCCACTGCCAAGGCCTCAGAGATGGCATTAAAACCTGCGATGTCAGATTCCATTGTCTTGGAAATGGCCCATACAGCTGCGTTATCGCTGGCTGAACCTACCCGTTTACCTGTCGAGATTTCGTTCTGCGCGTCGGTCAGATTGTTGTTCACCGATTGCAGAGTCTGCAAAGCAACCATTGCGCCATTGTTGGTCAAAATGCTGGTCATAGCCTGTATTCCTTTGGTCTAGTCTAGGGGCGTTTTTACCCCGTTTTGTTTTTCTGCCCGCTGGGAGCATTCTGTGACGTCATTCTGACTACTGCGCTCGGCGTCTTGCCGTTTCGCGAAACCTCGTTTTGAGGCGTAGCGGACATTAGGCCAACAAGTGTTAAGGGCACGCTGGACGTGATCGACATTTTTCACGAGTTTTCACAACTCTTGACATCACAGCCCACATCCCCACATCACCAACTCCAAGGAGAGAATTCGTTCCCAGGCTTCCATACATCAATATAATTGAGATTTATCAAATAGTTAAACACAAAACAATTTTGAACCTAAAACCTCAAAACATGAACCGCTCCGAGACAACACACTCTAAAATTGCGAACAAATAGATCGATTTTCACAACTTAACCTTTGATTGACTGGAATGATGGGGCCTTTTGGTACGGGCAATTTACGCCTATACAATTTACAGGGTAATTTGATGGTGTAGACACACGTCAATAACCAAGACAGCAATACTAAACACCTAGGATTGGACGTTCGCCCCGTGGCTCTCCCCTGATGGGCGCAGTAACAGTGCTGATCACTGCGCACTCAGCATCCAGCGCCCCTCGGGCCAGAACGCATGAAACGCAAAGGCGAACATCACATCGTGGGCCAGATCCTGCCCCTGCCCGTCGCGCACCCGAATGGACCCCACATCGCGGCCCTTGCCAATGTGCCCGGAGTCCAAAGCCGAGGCCTGCCCCGCGCGCCAAGAGATCACCACCCCCGCTTCGCGCAACTCTCCGACCTCGGCCAAACGCTGTAACGGCCAGGCTCGCGATCCGACCCGGACCACTCGCGCCAAGGGGCGAATACCATGCGGCGGGATCTCGCCATTATACAAGAACGGCCGCGCTGAGCTGTCATAGCCACGATAGGGATTGCGACCATAGGCGCGGTTATACGCGGGCTCCGCCATCACCAGTCCCTTGGGGTTGCGTGCGACAAACTCCTGCCAACTTTCCATCCAGCTGGGCAGCGTCTTCAGTTTGACGCCAGTCATCTCGCCAACAATCCCCTGCCCGATCGCCTGCTGCCACCAGCTTTCACTCTCGCGGTCAAACATCACCATATCGGAATTGCGCAGCTTGCCAGACACCCCAAATGTCAGCACCCCGGTGCGAGTGCGCCGGTCAAATGTCATGGCTGAGTTGCACAGCGGGCAAAAGGTCACCGCCACCGGCACGCCGCCGATGCGATCATTCACGATCTCATGCCATGTCAGGTAACGCAGCGGATAGGCCCGTGCAGCCTGCCCCGCAATCTCAACCGTAATCACCGGCTCACGCGCGCTGATACGGACTTCTTCGCTGGCTTGGATAATCTCAGGATCATTCAGCGCTGGAATGCCATCCCGTGGCGGCCCGCCAGAAAGGATCTCGCTCCAATCACCAACACTGCTGCGTGAAAAATCAGTTTGCGGCCATTCGTGTTGCCACAGCTTTGGATCAGCCACCGTAAGGCTAGCCTGCCAGATCAGTGCAATACTCAAAAAGGATCTGAACGCCATCATGCCCCCCTGTTTCAGGGGTAGAATGCGCCTTTGCGGGGTAACAGGCACCCAACAATGGCGTGAGCAGCCGATGATGCATCGGCTGCTCACAACACAAGCTGCAGAGCTTCCCCCAGGAAGCTCCACCTGTTTACTCGGTGACGGTTACCGTTTTCATAACGTCCGGTGTGCCCAAGACTGCGCCATTTCCGCCTTGGCCCAACTTGATCGCATTCACCACATCCATGCCTTTGGTCACTTTCCCGACAACGGTGTACTGCCCGTTCAGGAAATGGCCCGCATCAAACATGATAAAGAACTGCGAATTGGCACTGTTGGGATCCTGCGCACGCGCCATACCAACAACACCGGCATCAAACGGCACACTCGAGAACTCAGCATCGATATAGCCCAGCTCAGATCCACCGGTGCCAGCCCGGCTCCAGTCTTCAGTCAACCGGCCATGCTGTACATCACCCGTCTGCGCCATAAAGCCTTCGATCACACGGTGGAACACCACCCCGTCATATTGGCCGTCGGCTGCCAGCGCGGTGATCTGCGCGACATGTTTGGGTGCGACGTCTTCCAGCAGATCAATCACAACTGTGCCAATCACTTCCGTACCGTCGTCACGTTCGCCCTCGATGGTAATCTCAAGGCCGCTGGCCAGCGCAGGGCCGGCCATCAGGGCAAGAGCAGCTGCAAGTTTAAGCATCTGCCGCCACCTTGACCGAGATCATCCGATCCGGTTCCACTGGTGGTTCGCCACGCACGATAGCATCCACATGGTCCATTCCCTCAATCACCCGGCCATAGACGGTATACTGATTATTCAGGAAGTGGTTGTCGCTGAAGTTGATGAAAAACTGCGAGTTGGCGCTGTCCGGGCTGGCCGAACGGGCCGCACCAATGGTGCCACGATCGTGTGGCAGTTTGGAAAACTCAGCTGGTAGGTTGGGCAGCTCAGAGCCACCGGTGCCCGCGCTGCGGATGTTGAACCCGTCTTCCATGTCGCCATTGGCCACATCACCAGTTTGCGCCATGAAGCCGTCGATGACGCGGTGAAAGCAGACATTGTCATACTCGCCGCCGCGCGCCAGCTCTTTCATGCGCTCAGAGTGTTTCGGGGCAACATCCGACAGCAGCTCGATGACGACATTGCCGTCCTTCAGCTCGATGATGATCGTGTTTTCGGGATCTTTGATCTCGGCCATTTGGCTCTCCTGACTTATCTAATTGCGGTGATATTTAAGCTGCGCACTGCAGATTGCCAAGGGAGCATTGACCTTACCGGCAAAAGCCCCGAAATAAACCGCAGATTGACACCGATTTTTGCAAGGAGACGGACATGGGCTGGAACACGCTGGACGACATGGAACTGGCAGGCAAAAAAGTATTGCTGCGCGTTGATATCAACGTACCGGTGGAAAATGGTCAGGTCAGCGATGACACCCGCATCCGCCGCGTTGTGCCCACCGTTGCGGATATTCTGGCCCAAGGCGGCACCCCCATCCTGTTGGCGCATTTTGGCCGACCCAAGGGCCAGGTGGTCCCGGAAATGTCGCTGCGCCCACTACAAGGCGCACTTGAAACAGCCTTTGCCGCCCCCGTGGTGTTTTGTGCCGACTGTCGCGGCCCCGCAGCCCAAGCCGCTGTCGCAGCCCTGCAACCCGGCCAGGTCCTGCTGCTGGAAAACACTCGTTTCCATGCTGGTGAAGAAAACAACGACCCCGTTCTGGCGGCAGAGATGGCCGCTCTCGGCGACATCTACTGCAACGATGCGTTTTCAGCCGCCCACCGTGCCCATGCTTCAACCGAAGGTTTGGCTAAACTGCTGCCCGCCTGCGCCGGCCGCCTGATGCAGGCCGAACTCTCCGCCCTCGAAGGCGCATTGGGCCAGCCCAAGCGCCCTGTCACTGCCGTGGTTGGTGGCGCCAAAGTCTCCTCAAAACTGGATTTGCTCGGAAATCTGGTCGAAAAAGTTGATCATTTGGTGATCGGCGGCGGCATGGCCAATACCTTCTTGGCGGCGCAGGGACTGAATGTGGGCAAATCCCTGTGTGAGCACGACTTGGCCGACACCGCGCGTGAGATCATGGCCAAGGCACAAACCGCCGGATGCAAGATCCTGTTGCCCAGCGACGTGGTAGTGGCCCGCGAATTCAAGGCAAACGCCGATAATGAAACGGTTGCAGCCGACGCCTGCCCGGCGGATGCCATGATCCTGGATGCGGGCCCCGCCACGGTCGCCGCCATGGGTGAAATCCTGGCACAATCCAAAACCCTGATCTGGAATGGCCCCATGGGCGCGTTTGAACTACCGCCATTCGACGCGGCCACCAATGCCGCCGCCCAACAAGCCGCTGCTCTGACCAAATCCGGCGATCTGATCTCAGTTGCAGGCGGTGGCGACACCGTGGCCGCACTGAACCAAGCCAATGTTGCGGCGGATTTCAGCTACATTTCCACCGCAGGTGGTGCCTTCCTCGAGTGGATGGAAGGAAAAACCCTGCCCGGTGTTGCAGCATTGACTCGCTAATGACAACCACAACCAGTTCCTCCTTTCGGCAATACAGCCGCCAGTTATTTGCTCTCTGAACAGAGGTGAATGGGCCGATGTCGCCGAATGGAAGCCATAATACAAAGCAATAAAACAACAATTCGGGGCAGGATCAAACCGCGCCTCTTCAAATCGTCAGCAGCAATGCCAACCCGACCTTGGAGTACAAAAAAACCTTGCCAAACCCTTAACGTAAAAAATTCCGAACATTGGACTCAAAGGGGATTCACAAGCCGAATCGCTTGTGTCATAACTGTGGCAGACGCTGGATCAACTGGCGCTAAATAAAACTTGAGCAGTACATACAGGCAATCTCACGTGACCCGAAACCACAGACCCTCAATTGGTTCCTTGGCCTTCTTTGTCGCCGCATTTGCGCTTAGCGCATACTTTACATTTGCGGCAGTACAAGGGGATTTCGGGTTGTTTCGTAGGGTCGAGATCGCGGCAGAGGCAGAGACCTTAAGCCGCGATCTCACCCGACTTGAGCTCGAAATCGCTCAGATGGAAAACCTCACCCACCGCTTGTCCGACGACTACCTCGATCTGGATCTTCTAGACGAACAGGCGCGCTCGGTTCTGGGCGTGTTACGCGCTGACGAAATCGTCATCCGCTAAACTCCCCACCGTCTGCTCTCCCTTTGTGAACAGTCCCCCCCCCATCCCTCACGATCAATCCTTCACAGATGCCGCTGATCTGCAGCGTCCTGTTGCAACCTGCGCCAATTTGGCGTTATCGTTGGGCCGAAGACAGGCAGGGATCTACCAGTCAGAAACCCCACGTCACAATATTCCTCGCCACCGGCTGTAAAATCCTTTATTAGATAGTTTAATACTAAACTATCTAGCCTGCAGGGGGAGTTCGCCACCATGGCTGCGAGAAAAAGTGTCAAGAAAACAAATGTTTCCGCCGAGGAACTGACCGAGCATTTTCGCTCGATGCTCATGATCCGTCGATTCGAAGAAAAGGCAGGCCAGCTTTATGGCATGGGCCTGATCGGTGGCTTCTGCCACCTTTACATCGGTCAAGAAGCGGTTGTTGTCGGTCTCGAGGCCGCCGCCGAGGAAGGCGACAAGCGCCTGACCTCCTACCGCGACCACGGCCACATGTTGGCCTGCGGCATGGAACCGGGCGGCGTCATGGCCGAACTCACCGGCCGCATCGGTGGCTTGTCAAAGGGCAAGGGCGGCTCCATGCACATGTTCTCGAAAGAGAAAAACTTCTACGGCGGCCACGGTATCGTTGGCGCTCAGGTGCCCATCGGCGCTGGTCTGGCCTTTGCCGACAAGTATAAGGGCAACGATCGCGTCTCCTTCACCTACTTCGGTGACGGCGCTTCCAACCAGGGTCAGGTCTACGAGACCTTCAACATGGCCGCACTCTGGCAGCTTCCAGTCGTCTTTGTCATCGAGAACAACGGCTTCGCCATGGGCACGTCGCAAAAACGATCCTCTGTCACCCCCGACATCTACACCCGCGGCGAAGCCTTTGGCATCCCCGGCGAAGCGGTCGATGGTATGAGTGTTTTGACAGTTAAAGAAGCAGGTGAGCGCGCCGTTGCCCACTGCCGCGCGGGCAAAGGTCCCTATATCCTCGAGGTCAAAACCTACCGCTACCGTGGCCACTCGATGTCGGACCCGGCAAAATACCGCACCCGCGAAGAAGTCCAGAAAATGCGCGAGGAACGCGACCCAATCGAACAGGTCCGTGCCATGCTCTTGGACAATAAATACGCCACCGAGGACGACCTCAAAGCGATCGACAAGGACATCAAGGCCGCAGTCAACGAGGCCGCCGAATTTGCCCGCACCAGCCCGGAACCAGCGCTCGACGAGCTCTGGACCGACATTTACGCCTGAGGGGAACATACAACATGGCAACTGAAATTCTGATGCCCGCCCTGTCTCCAACCATGGAAGAAGGCACGCTGGCAAAATGGCTAGTCAAAGAAGGCGACACTGTCGCTTCCGGCGACATCATGGCCGAAATCGAAACCGACAAGGCCACGATGGAGTTCGAAGCCGTTGATGAAGGCGTGATCGGCAAAATCCTGATCGCCGAAGGCACCGAAGCCGTAAAGGTCAACACCGCCATCGCCATCCTGGTCGAAGAAGGCGAAGCTCTGGATGCAACACCGGCCGCCGCCGCTGCAGCCCCAGCCGCTGTTGAGGCTCCGGCCCCAACAACCGCCGCTGCGCCCGTTGCTGCAGCCCCTGCTGCCGATCTGACCCCAGACTGGCCCGAGGGCACCGAACTGGTGCAATCCACGGTGCGCGAAGCTTTGCGCGACGCCATGGCCGAAGAGATGCGCGGTGACGAAAACGTCTTTCTGATGGGTGAAGAGGTCGCCGAATATCAGGGCGCTTACAAAATCTCGCAGGGCCTACTGGACGAATTCGGCGCCAAGCGCGTCATCGACACGCCAATCACTGAACACGGTTTTACCGGCATCGCCGTTGGCGCCGCTTTTGGTGGCCTGAAGCCAATCGTCGAGTTCATGACCTTCAACTTCGCCATGCAGGCGATTGACCAGATCATCAACTCCGCCGCCAAAACGCTCTATATGTCCGGCGGCCAGATGGGCGCTCCGATGGTGTTTCGTGGTGCCAACGGCGCCGCAGCCCGCGTTGGCGCGCAGCACAGCCAGTGTTTTGCCGCTTGGTACATGCAGATCCCCGGCCTCAAAGTCGTCGCGCCCTACTCGGCCTCGGATGCCAAGGGCCTGCTGAAAACAGCCATCCGCGACCCCAACCCGGTGATTTTCCTGGAAAACGAAATCATGTACGGCCGCGCCTTTGACGTTCCCAAGCTGGATGATTTCACCGTTCCCTTCGGCAAGGCTAAAATTTGCCGCGAGGGCACGGACGTCACCATCGTCTCCTTCAGCATCGGCATGCAATACGCTCTGGAAGCCGCTGATAAGCTGGCCGAAGACGGTATCTCGGCCGAGGTCATCGACCTGCGCACCCTGCGTCCGATGGATCTGCCCACGGTGATCAAGTCGGTGAAAAAGACCAACCGTCTGGTCACCGTCGAGGAAGGCTGGCCACAGGGCTCCGTCGGCAGCTACATCGCGTCCGAGGTGATGCAGCAAGCCTTCGATCACCTGGATGCGCCGATCATCACCTGCACCGGCAAGGACGTGCCCATGCCCTATGCCGCCAACCTCGAAAAACACGCACTGATCACCACCGACGAGGTGATTTCTGCCGTGAAACAAGTGACTTACCGGTAAGGAGACAGACGTATGCCTACAGAAATACTGATGCCCGCGCTGTCCCCCACCATGGAGGAAGGCACCCTGGCGAAATGGCTGGTCAAAGAGGGCGACACCGTGTCCTCCGGTGACCTGCTAGCCGAGATCGAGACCGACAAAGCGACGATGGAATTCGAAGCCGTTGACGAAGGTGTCATCGGCAAGATCCTGATCGCCGAAGGCGCCGAAGGGGTAAAGGTCAACACTGCTATCGCCATCCTGCTGGAAGACGGCGAAACCGCCGACGACATCTCAACCAGCGCCGCACCCGCTGCCCCTGCAGCCGCGGCTAATGATGCCGCCCCTGCGGCGGTTGAAGCAGCCGCCCCTGCGTCACCTGCCCCAGCATCCCCTGCTGCGGCAGACGGCACCCGCGTCTTTGCCTCGCCTCTGGCCCGTCGCATCGCGGCGGACAAAGGTCTGGACTTGGCAACGCTGCAGGGATCTGGCCCGCGTGGTCGTATCGTCAAAGCGGATGTAGAAAATGCATCTGCAGCACCCATGGTTGCTCCGGCAGCCGCTGCGGCTGCACCCGCAGTTGTCGCTGCGCCAACCGGTCCTTCGGCCGAAATGGTTGCGAAGATGTACACGGATCGCGACTACGAAGAAATCCCCCTCAACGGCATGCGCAAGGTCATCGCCGCGCGTCTGTCCGAGGCCAAGCAGACCATCCCGCACTTCTACCTGCGCCGCGACATTCAGCTGGATGCGTTGCTCAAATTCCGCGCCCAGCTGAACAAACAGCTCGAAGCACGCGGTGTGAAGCTCTCGGTCAACGATTTCATCATCAAGGCCGTCGCCAACGCCCTGCAAACCGTCCCCGAGGCCAATGCGGTCTGGGCAGGCGATCGTGTTTTGCAACTCAAAGCCTCGGATGTAGCCGTCGCTGTTGCGATTGAGGGCGGCTTGTTCACACCGGTTCTGCAGGACGCTGACACAAGATCCCTTTCGTCACTGTCGGTCCAGATGAAAGACCTCGCAGCACGGGCCCGCGACCGCAAACTGGCACCGCATGAATATCAGGGCGGTTCCTTTGCGATCTCCAACCTCGGCATGTTTGGCATCGACAATTTTGATGCCATCGTGAACCCACCCCATGCCGGCATTCTGGCTGTGGGTGCTGGTAAAAAACAGCCCGTAGTTGGCGAAGACGGCGAGTTGAAAGTGGCCACAGTGATGTCCGTCACCATGTCTGTTGACCACCGTGTCATCGACGGCGCAGTGGGGGCTAACTTGTTGAATGCCATCGTTGAAAACCTGGAGAATCCGATGATGATGCTGGCCTGACCCGCACACTTCAAAATATCAAAAGCCCCGGCCATTGACTGGGGCTTTTTGTTTTCCGGACGACGCAAGCAACTAAGGCGCACGCCTGTTGGAAACAAAAAAGGGGCGCAAAACGCCCCTTCCGGTCAACCTTCCATGGCCGACTTATTTACCGCTGCCGCAGGGCACCACCTGATCCATATTGACCGCAGGCTGATCACAACCGGCCTCGCCGACGATCTTGGCCGGCACCCCAGCCACGGTAGTGCATTCTGGCACATCTTTCAGCACCACCGACCCAGCCGCAATCCGGCTGCAACGACCCACCTTGATATTACCAAGGATCTTGGCCCCAGCCCCGATCAGCACACCATCGGCAATCTTAGGGTGACGGTCTTCCTCTTCCTTGCCGGTGCCTCCCAGGGTCACCGAGTGCAGCATGGAGACATTATTGCCCACCACAGCCGTTTCACCGATCACAATGGAATGGGCATGGTCAATCATGATCCCCTGCCCGACCTTGGCACCGGGATGGATATCCATGCCAAAAATTTCCGAGGTGCGCATCTGGAAGAAATAAGCCAGATCCTGCTGCCCTTGGGTCCACAGCCAATGACTAACGCGGTAGGCCTGAACCGCCTGATAGCCCTTGAAGTACAGGATTGGCTGCAACAACCGGTGGCAGGCCGGATCGCGGTCATAGATCGCCATCAGGTCAGCCCGTGCTGCCTCGACAATCGCCGGGGATTTGGCAAAAGCGTCATCCACGATTTCGCGCAGCACCATCATCGACATCTCGTTCGAGCTCAGCTTGGCGGCGATACGATACGACAGCGCCTTCTCGATCGAGGTATGGTGCAGGATACAGGCATGGATCAGCCCGCCCATCAGCGGCTGAGTGGCCACGGCATCCTGAGCTTCGGCAGTGATCTGATCCCAGACCGGATCGATCGAGGTGACGGCGTGTTGTGTTTCAACCATGTCTATGCATCCTATGCTGCGCTTAACTGTGGCATCTAAGAAGTCTTTTGCCAAATGCAAAGATTTGATGGCTCACATTGTCGTTTGGAATGAATAAAATCACTCCACAGTGCGTCGAGCCACAAGGCCTCAAGCTTGCTTGAGGACCCCAACTGGACAGTCGCGTAGACCTGTTTAACTCATTGCCACACTGTTGGCCCCGAGCCAAAATCATCTATACCTCCAACTTTAGCGAAGTGAAGCATAGTCAACACCGTGCTGAAACAGCGACAATAGTCGGCACAGTCAAACGTCGGCTCGTCCGCCAACGGGTAACGACGCGCTGCAGCCATCAGGGAACCATTGCCGAACTGGTGACTGCGACGGGTCCGCCGAACATGCCTGTCTGCCACTTCTGCCTGTTCGAAAATCTGACGACACAACGTCGGCCGCTGTTTCGCCGGCACATACAACAGCGCCCGCGCAGCCGAGGTCACATCACCGTTCAAGACGGGCCGCATCACGTCAGTGTCACCTGCCGCGACAATCCCGCTCCGTACCGCGCCGAGACCTGAGCAACCTCAACCCGGTCACCCGCCAAAACGCCATCGGCCATCTGCTGCGCGGTGCTATAGCTCCAGACGGGATTGCTTACAGTGTAGTCCCCCAGCAACGTCCCCCCCCGCAGCACCTGAATCTGGTAGCTCTCAATCTCTTCCCCCAGCGGCACCTCGGGCAAGTCCCAGCTGTCGCCTTCGATCCGGGTTCGTCGGATCCAAGTCAGCGCCACATCGGCGCCCAGCGCGCCGCTTTGGGCCAAATGAACAGGGCTGTACGGACGCAAGCCATTGCCATCAAAAGCCTCGACCAGATGCACATACGAAGGGTCGTCGTAACTGCGGCGCGCTGAGCCGATGCGATAATGGCGAGAGATGCGGCGTTGCGCTGGAGACAGCTCGGGCTGCACAGCTGTGCCATCCAGCAGCACCAACCAGGACCCGGTAGGCCAGACAACAGGCATCAGCGCATCACTGCCCAATTGCCCTCGCAACCGCCGACGCAAAAGATAGCTGTCTGGCGCGATCAACTCGGCCTCCTGAAACTGCAACAGCTCCCAGTTACCGGGCGAACCATCACCAATCGCCACCAGATTAGCCCCGTTCAGCACCGCCTCCGCCTCGCGGTTTTCCAGGCTGCCCGAGATCATCGTGACCTGCAGGTCAGCCCCCATGTCCCAGCGCCCAGACGGCCCGGCCAGCAGTGGTGTTTGCGTGACCCCAATTGTCGCGCCAGCAGCAATGATTTGATCCAAGGCGTAATTGTCATCACTCGCCGAGCCATACAGCGCCACAGTGCCTGGCCAGGGCTGTGCGGTGACAGCCAGATGTGGCGCATGCGGCACCTCGTCACCGCGCATCAGCGGCAGATCCATGAACAGCGGCAGCACCGGCACAGGGGCGGCAAAGGCGCTGAGACCCGGCAGATCCTCAGGGATCTCTGAGGGGGTATAAACCTCGGGTTCAATACGCACTGCCTCGGCCAGTTGCAGCTCGGTCTGCTCCAGTTGGTCGATCCGGTACAGAGTGCCGGTCCCCTCGCCGTTCGGCAGACGCACCACATCACCAGCGCCCAGCGCCATGGCCGAGGGTGGCAGGGAGAATTTCACCGTGTCCCGCGCCACCCGGGATTCAGTCAGCCAGCGTTCGACCACCTGTCGCCCTTCGGCGCGGGTCAGCGCCATGGGCAGATCGTTCTGACTGACCGCATGGGTGGCCTTATCCGGCAGCACCGCCTCTTCACCTACCACGTCATGATCGCCCCCCGCCTGCACAAAGCGCAGCCGCACCCGTCCCGCCAGTTCCGCCTCGCTCTCACGGCTCTGTTCTGTACCGCCTTGCAACTCGTCACTCATCGCCAGCAGGTCCGGGTCCAGCTCCACCGCTTTGGTGCCACTGCGCAGACGAAACAACAGCACGCCATCCCGTTCGATCGCATCAAATCCGTGACGCAACATCAGCGGTTGCAGTGCCGCGCGCGCATCGCCGACATCGGCCACCACATAGCCCCGCACCAGCCCATGCAGCTGGGAAACATCATAGCTGTCGGCCTTCAGCCCAGCGCGCGCGCAGATCTCGGCCACGACCGAGGCCAGGGTTCGTTGCCCCACCCGTCCGTTCAGCCAATGCCCACGGGTGTAATTGTCGCCGTCGCTCCAGACCTCCACCGCATTGGGGAACACCGGATAGGGTCGTGCGTCCCAGGCCCAGACATAGGCATTGGACATGTCCAGCATGGGCGCGCCAAAGATGTCTGACACAGGATTGTTGTCGCCTTTCCCCCAGTGCCCCAGCACCGTGCGCAGGTACTGGATCTGGATAAGATCATCACGCAGCCCATTTGAGAACTTCGGCAGTTTCGATTCCGAGCTTTTGGGATCCAGAAACTTGTTCGGCTGATTGGTGCCCTTATCGATGGCCGCACAGCCCAGCTCGGTAAACCAGATCGGTTTGCTCTGCGGCTCCCATGCGGTGGCTATGGCCTGACGGAGCCCACCGATACGTTCGTGATGCTCATTCTGCCACCAAGCGCGAATATCCTTATACCGCCAGATCCAGTGCTCGCCATGAGCAGTATCGGTTATCTGCGTTCGGATCTGCGCCGCCTCAGCCTCGGGGGAGTGATAATACCAGTCATAGCCCTCACCGCCTTCGACATTGCTATCCAGATAGGTGGGATCATAGATGCTGGGCGCGCCTGCCTGCGCATCCAGATGATCCTCCCCCTCACGCCAGTCAGACAGCGGCATGTAGTTGTCAATCCCGATGAAATCGATGTTGTCATCCGCCCACAGCGTATCAAGATGGAACAGACGGTCGCCTTCGGGGGTGTTATAGCCAAAATACTCGGACCAGTCAGCAGCATAGCTGATCTTGGTCTCCTCCCCCAGTAGAATACGCGCCTCAGCTGCCAGACTTATCAGCGCATCTACCACGACAAAGCCAGTTGCGCCGCGGATCTGGGTCAGCCCACGCATCTCGGAGCCAATACAGAATGCCTCGACCCCACCTGCCGCCGCACAAAGCGCCGCATAGTGCAGGATGAACCGCGACAGGCTCCACTCACTGGGGCCGCTATAGCTGACGGTCCCTTCCCCCACAGTGAAATGCGCCGCTGTCACCGTACCCAAGAAACTGGAGACCTGAGCATCGGCTACAGCTGTCCCATCCGGCGAGCCTGCACGTCCCGGTGCCTTCGACAGGGTAATCCTGCCCCGCCAGGGCAGATGTGGTTGATCTTCGGCTTCGCTCCATGGGTCGGGCAGACCATTTCCCACCTGCTGCTCCATCAGGATAAAGGGATAGAACATCACCCGACGCCCCTGTGCGCGCAAATGCTGGATCGCCTCAATCACCGACGCATCCGCCGGGGTGCCGCCATAGACCGGTCGGCCGTCCTCCTGCGCCACCGCCTGCGCGGCAGCACGTGCAACACCAGACACAGACCAGGGCATATTGGCACCATCAGACAGGTGATGTTCGACCTTAGGACGCAGGCTGCAATTGCCACAGCGCAGATCATCGCCAAACCACGACACAATCAGGGACGCGGCATCGCAGGTTGGCAATTCCTCCTCAAGCGCCGCCACCGAGGTCAGAAAATCCGTCATTCCCGAGGGCGCGTGACTGTTGGCCGCCTGCGCCTGTCCCGGTCCATGGTCATAATGCACCGCCGTGGTGGCCAGCGCATATTCCCCGGTCCCCGGCATCAGCGCCACGCCACGCAACAGTTGCCCCAGATCCTGTTCATATGTGACGCTGGAGGGCTGTTCTGCCCGCACCACCTCAAACGAGAACTGCGGTACCCTGTTGCCATAAGCCTCTAGCGCCAGATCCTCGAACACCACATAGGCGGTGCCGCGATAGGCGGGCACCTGATCACTGCCTTCGATTGCCGTGATCACCGGGTCGGGCTCTTGGTCTTGAGTACCGGGGTACAGCCGCAGGTTCAGATCCGACAGCGCCACTTCCTCGCCATCCGCCCAGATGCGCTGCACATTGGTCACTTCGCCCTCGCACAGGGCAATCGCCAGCGATACTGAGTAACTATAACTGGTGGTCTGCGGCTGCTTGGGTGCGCCTTTGCCACCCCCACCGCTGGTGGTCGTGCTTTCACGGAACTGCGAGGTCCAGATCACCTGACCGCCCACCCGCATCCGTCCATAGACCTGCGGCACCGGCACGCCTTCGCTGGCGTTGGTCAAACGGAAACGTTCGACCTTACCGGTCTCAACCGCAGCTGAACCGGAACCCAGTAGCCGCGCATCAATGGCACGTCCCAGCGTTGCCCCCACTGCGCGGCCAATCACCACCGAGGACAACCCAGCAACGGTGCCCCCAACCGCACCGCCAATGGCAGCACCTGCTGCAGACAAAAGTATGGTTGCCATCAGTCTGTCTCCTTTGGAAATTGAAACCGCGCAACGATGCGCCGTTGCCAGGGCGCGCTCAGCGGGCTTTCGACCACGCCGTGGCCGCTGTAGGCATGAATGAATTTTGAAGCGGTTCTGGCACTGCCGATAGGCGCGCTCCTTTGCGCTAATGCTGCAACGCAAGACTGCACCCCAAGATGCTTAGCCACCGCACCAGCACGCATGCGAAACAGGATCACATCCCCCGCAGCCGCCTGATCCAGCGGTTTCGCCTGCAGATGCCGCAGAGCTGCCTGCCATAGGCGTTCCTCGCCCTGAGGTTCAGACCAATCCAATGAGTAGGCCGGCACCTGTTCCGGCTCTTGCCCGTGCACTTCACTCCAGATACCGCGCACCAGCCCCAGACAGTCACAGCCGGCGCCTTTGCAGGCCCCCTGATGCACATAAGGCGTTCCGACCCAGCTACGTGCCACAGCAAGGATTATGTCCCCCTGCGCGCTCATCTGCGACTGCCGCCGCTATTGGTGCCACTTTGCTTGGGCACCGACATCATCCAGTCCTCGCCGGGGATATCTGGAAAGCCCTGATAGTTGACCAGATTGTTGAATTTCAATCGGCAGCTCTGCATCCGCTTGTCACAGCCCGCCTGCAGCCGCAGCATATCACCCGGCAGCACCTCAGCGCGGATCGGCTGCCACAGCTCGATCACCCGAGCTGCATCGTCACTGCGATCCTGCTTGATGACGCCATTCAGCCCCTGCGCGGGACCCGACAGCACCTCTAGCCGTCCACGGGCAAACCAACCTGGCTCAAACCCCGCCAGATCCTGCCATCGAAACTCCTGGCCGCGCTCAACCTGCTCGACCGGCAGGTCTTCGCTGTATCCCGGCGTGTCCAGCGCAAACTTGCATCCCCCATCGCCCAGCACCGCTGTACAGGGTTTCTGATAGACCCGCCCCAACGGCCGGTTCAATACCTCGCTCAGCCCGCGCAACTCGGCATGGAACGCACCACCCGAGCGACGCAACTGGCCGATTGATCCGCGAAACATCAGCCAGCGCACCGAGACATCCGACCAGTTCACCAGCCAGCATTGGACGGCAGCCCCATCAAACCGACCCGCATTGATATCGGCCTCGGTCACCGAGGCATCGCTAAGACCGCCGATCGCCTCGGAGTTATCCACTGACAGTCCAGTGGTCTGCTGCAACGCCAGCGCGCTCAGGCCCGAGCCTGCCTTGAAGCTGTAACCGTCAAAACTCAGATCCCGATCATGATCAGTAAAGCCAAGCACCACCCCGTCCTGACGGCTGATTGCCCAAGCCCGGCACAGGCTGGTCAGCCCGCCTTGCACATGGTCCTGAAACGCCTGTGACATGACCGCCATCACACACGCACCTCGACCACCGGCACATTGGGCACATCACCCGCCTGAAAACTGGCGATACTGGTCAGGATGCGATCGGTGTCAAACCGCACCGGCACGTCAAATTCAAACCCGGCCACGATAGCCATGCCCTCGGCTGGTGGATGTGCAAAACTGATCAGGCCCGTGCTGTCGTCCAGATCAAAATCCACCGTCTCGCGCAGCTCGTCCTGCTCGATCCCGATGCGCACCGACCCCGCCACGGGTTTGGCAACAGGCCGTTCATAGCTGTAACTCCCCGAGCGGTAGGTCTTACACAACTGAAACGTGACCGAGGTGCCATCGCCACTGGCAATCACCTGATCATCAAACGCCACATCCGCCGTAGCGCGCGCCGATTTGTAATCTGACCAGTCTTTCCAGCGAAACCCGTGCATTTGCCCGCGCCGCGCCTCGAAAAAGGCAATCAACACTTCGATATCATCCAGCGACCGCAACCCCAGCCCGGCGTCATAGCGCCGACGTGAGTGCGCCCAAGGGGTGTTGCGCTCCTCGAACCCATTGGCCAGCGTCACCACGTCCGTGCGCCGCTCTGGTCCGCCAATCGAGCCAAAGCTGAGACTGGCGGGAAATCTTACCTCGTGGAATGTCATTGCTGCTGTCTCCAAACGCGCTCTTGGCTTGTGTCTCGTCTTGGTCTCTAGGGCTCGCCTGACCTTGGGGAGGTGAAAAGCGCCTTCTCCGTTTTGCCGAAGGCAAACCTACGGTTTGACGGGAAGGTCAGGCGCGCCCGGCCTATCGGCCAGGCAAAACAGTGGCCCTTTAGCGATTGCGGTTGCCACGCCCCAAGGCCCGGCTCATCTGTGCAGCAATCTGGCCCTGACTGCGGGCAAAGCTCTGCACATCTGGTGTGGTGACATTCATCACCACCTTGACCGTACCAGCGCCGCCACTACGCACGCCGAGTGAACCATCCGGACCCCGTGCCAGTGGCAAGATCGCCTCGGGGCCAGCCTCGCCCATCAATCCGCTACCACCACGCATGGGGAAACTGGTGGCGCCGCTAACCACGCCACCACGGGCAAAAGGCATCACTCGACCTTGTGAGAACGCCGCACCATCGCCGAAAGGCAGAATGCCGCTGATCAGCTGTGTCACGCCACTTGCCAGCACCCCGCCAACGTGATCCGTCACTGGCTTGATCGCCGCATTATAGGTGGTCTGGATCATCGAGCGCGCTACGGTTTCCAGCGCATCGGACAGTTTCATGCCATCCATCACCACGCCATCAAACGCGCGGCGCAGGCCCTTGGACATGCCGCGTTCCAACGTAGCTGCGTCCCGTCCGGTGGCGGCAAATGCCTCGCGCACCCGGCGCAATTCGGCGTCAAATGTTGCCGCCATTCCCGCCGCATCACCCAGGGCTTCGCCCAGGTTCTCGCTTTGCAGTTCCAGGTCCGCAATTGCCTCATGATCACTCATCGTCGTCTCCTGTCTGGTCGGGATAGGCGTTCATCAAAGCATCAAGCCCCGCCCGGCCCATCGGGGTCTGAGCTGCGCTTTGCCCCAGCATCAACCGCAATTCAGCTGGGGTCAGCCGCCAGAAATCAGCGGGCAGCAACCGCAGCCCCAACAACCCGGCCCGCATCATAGATGGCCAGTCCAACTGGCTCACGGCAGATCCGGCGTCATAAAGGCCCGCGCCAACAGTTGCGCCGCTGCCCTAGCCGCTGCCATCGGGCCACCGTCTATTTCAGCATGGGCCAGATCCTCGGCAGATATCGGCATTCCGCCGCCCTGCAGCCCGGCCCCAATCAGCGCCAAGACATCCGCCGCCGAAAAACCACCGCTTTCAAACCGTTGCACAAGATCCACCAGCGACCCGACTTTCAGCGCCTGCTCAAGTTCTGCCAGCGCGCCCAGGGTCAGCTTCATAACCCGTGGGGTCCCGTCAATCACCAGTTCCACTTCGCCTGTCCAGGGATTGGCCATGGCTTAGACCGCCGTAAAGGCAAGCACCCCGGCGCTGGCCAGTGACAGCTCGTAAGTGGCCTCGCCGTTGTGGCTGCCGGCATATTCCAGCGCGGTAACCTGAAAGGCGCCCGCCACAATGCCAAAATCCGGGATGATCACCTGAAAATCCGGAGTTTCGCCGTCAAAGAACAACTGTCGAGCCCGCTCATCCGACCCAGCATCGCGGAACACGCCAGACCCCGAGATCGAGGCCGAGCGCACACCAGCACCGGACAACAGCTCGCGCCAGCCACCCTGGCTTTCCAGACTGGTGACATCCACCGTTTCTGCATTGAAACTGATCCGCGTGGCGCGCAGGCCTGCGAGAGTGTCGAACTGCCCGTCGCCGGTCATGTCCACCTTGACCAATAGGTCCTTACCATTTTGGGCTGTCATTGTAATTTCTCCTGTTATTTCAGCGCGTTAATTTGAAAGGTCGGTCGGGACATCAGCTATCCTCGACCCGGGCGCGAAACCGCAGTTCGATCCTGCGGCTGCCGTCGCTCATCCGCCTTGCATTGGCGCGATCAAACCAGAGGCCGATCAGATGCCCTCGCGACAGGATCAGGGGCGCATCCAGCAGAGTGTCACACAGCGTTGCGGCAAGCTGTTTCGCTGATAGGAAACCGGCGCTATCGGAATGAATTGAAACGTTAAATCGATGCAGCGCCCCAGCACCCGAGACATCAGAACCATCCCGCACATCTTCACTTCCCAGCAGCACATAGGTCTGCGGCACAGTGCCCGAGGGCAGCGCGTCATGGATGGCAACGCCGACCAGCGCGGGATCGTTGCTCAGGTGCTGAAACACCGCCGATTGCAGCGCAGCAGACAAAGCGTAACTCATGCCGAGACCTCCTCTTGCACAAAACAGGTTAGGTAGCGTCCCAAGGCATCGGCCTCGGCCACGGCGTGGATCAGAAACAGTTGTGTGCCATCGCGAAACCGTTGATCCGGTCGCGGGCGGCTGGCAGATCCTACTGGTGTCGCACGCACAGTGACGCGGTACCGCTGCAAGGACAGATCCACGCCGCCCTGCATTTTGGCACGACCTGTCAAAGGCTTAACCTCAGCCCAAAGATCCCCCAGAGCCTCCCATGCCTCGACATGCCCACCGCTGCCATCACTGGCGCGTTGTGGGTCTTCGAGCGTCAGACGACGCGACAGAACCGGCGCAGTCATTGCACCCGCCCCAGGCTGAGACGGACAACGCGGTAGCGCTCGATCAGGCTGGTGACACCAAAAGGCATGCAGCCGCCCGACAGTCCGGTGTCGTCGCGATAGTTGTAATAATGCGATGCCAGCATTAACACCGCCTGCCCCAGATCAGCCGGGAGCCCACCCCAATCACCTGCCATGCCCGCTGTCAACGTGATGCGCAGCGCACCACCGTTAACAACCGCAGGCAACAGACTGCCGGTGGGACAAAGCTGAGGATGCTGGCTATCCTGAACCAGATGATACAAGCTTGTCTCAAGTGTGTCTTCGCCACCTTCAGCATCTACCAATACAACAGTGCCTACGGATGTTACCGGCACCAAAGGCAGCACCTGCGCTACAGGATCGCGCCATTGATGCATGTTGAGGGTAAACTGCCGGGTTATCAGCACCTTGCCGGTCCTTGCTTCGATTGCGGCAATGGCAGCGCGCAGAAAACTGACCAAAACTTCATCCTGCAGATTGCCTTCGCCAAATCCGGTTCCCAGCCGCAGATGTGCCTTGAACGGCTCTAACGGCAGCGCGGTCTCGGGCACCGGCGTTTGTTCACTCAACATCATCTCATTACTCCGGAAACTTGCGTCCGCGAGGGACAGAACTTTGATACAGCAGGCGCGCGTCTTCCTGTGCCGCTCGGACGGAGGGGAGCAGCTGGACGGCACAAGATTGAGACACACGCCTGCCAACGTGACCGGGCTGCCGGTCACGTCATCGGCTAGACCAGTTAGGTCAGGCCGAATTTCAGCAGCTTGATGGCGGCAAAATCGCTGACATCACCGCCAACACGTTTGGTGGCATAAAACAGCACATGCGGCTTAGCGCTGAACGGATCCCGCAGCACCCGCAAATCGGGACGTTCGGCAATGGTATAACCAGCCGAGAAATCACCAAAGGCTATTGAGTAGCTGTCGCTGGCGGCATCCGGCATATCCTCGGCCACCAGAACCGGATAGCCCATCAGACGTGCGGGCTCACCCGCCGCCAGACCATCGGACCACAGGAAGCGGCCATCGCCATCTTTCAACTTGCGGATCAGGCCCGCAGTCTTTGAATTCATTACAAAAGTGCCATTTGCCCGGTACTGCGCGCCCAGTGCGTAGACCAGATCGACAATGGCATCACCATCGCCAATCCCGCCGTCACTGCCACTGGCGACATAGCCAATATTGCCCCAACTCCAGCTGTCATTGTCCACCACCGCATGAGTCAGAATACCGGTTGGTTTGTCGACACCATCGCCGTTCAGAAACGCCGAGGCTTCGGCCCGCGAGAACTTGTCGGCAATGCGCCCGGCCAGCCAGGACTCGATGTCAAAAGCGCTGTCATCCAGCAACCGCTGCGAGGCCTTGGGAAGGGCGCTAAGTTCATGCAGGGGAATGGTAATCCGATCAATAACCGGGGTGCCGGTTTCCGAGGCAGGATCGGCTTCAGTGGCCCAGCCGGCTCCCACATCAGTGTGGTCAATCAGCACGTCATAAGACGTCGCCTCGACCGTGACCACCGCCGCAATCGCGCGGATCGAGGCGGTGGCTTGTAGCACTGAAATCACCGTCTCGGCAGTAACTGGATCGACCAGATATCCACCATCGCTGTTCACGGCTGTCGACAGCGACTTGCCGTCCAGTTGCAACCCGCGCAGCCCATCGTCATCGCCTGAACGAAGGTAAGACTGAAAGGCTTTTTGGTGTGGGGCGCCAGCATCATTGCAGGCAGACAGCTGCGGGCGCGCCGCGATTTGAGTTTTTCGGTCCAGCATGGTTACTCGCTCTTCGGTCAGTTTCAGTTTTGCCTTGATGTCGTCGCGGAAGCCTTTGAAATCTTCGACAAATCCAGCCATCGACTGGGTCACGTCCCGGATCAAAGGGGCAGCGTCCGTGGCCCCGTGTTGGGGTATGGTCTTGCTCATCTGAGTGTCCTGTTTGGTTTGATTTGCCCCCTGTCAGCGCTGCGTCATCTGACGTCGCGCCTGTGCCAGGATCCCGGCCATGTCCTGCAATGCATCCAAGACCGGATCCGCCGCCGCTTTGCCTGTCACCCGCGCGGTGGGCAGCATTGGAAAAGTCACTAAAGACACCTCCCACAGCTCGACCTCGCTTAAGCGGCGTTCGCCTTTGTCGCCCTTGCTGGCGCATTTGGTGCGATAGCCGATCGACAGTCCGTCAATGGCCCCGGCGGCAATCAAGGCTGCGGCCTCGGCGCCACGGCGGGTTTCCACCAGCAAGCGGCCCTTGACCCACAGCCCGTGGTCATCCTCGCGCACGTCATCCCAGACCCCAATGGGCTGCGCCGGGTCGTGTTGCCACAGCATCTTGACCTTACCGCCGCGCGCCTGCAGTGCCGCAAGCGAAGCCGCATAGGCGCCACGCAGCACCACATCACCGCTCTGGTCCACCTCGCCAAATCGGCTGGCGTAACCTTCGATCACCTGCCCGTCAGAGAGGCTGAGCGCGGTTTTGGCGGCCATGAATTTTTGCTCTAACTGAGTTTCATTTTGCATTAGAAACCTCGATTAATACTTTGTTAACACGTTGCTATTGCAACAGCATGAAGGACCGGAACGCCTGCCCCAGAATGACCGCAGCCACGCCGTAGACGGTGAACCACAAACGTCGATCCAGCCGTTCCATCATCTGTTCCAGACGGTCCAGACGCCGGTTCAGGTGGTCGGTTTGCAGCTGCATCAGCCGTTCATGCGCCGCCAGACGCAGCCCGGGCGCGCAGTCAAAGGGCGGCGGCATAGCATCACGCATCTTCTGTGCCTCCGTCCTCGGGGGGCAGTCCCAGCAAGCGGCGTTTTTCGCTGCGGCTGAGAAACGCGGCGGAAGACACCCGCGCCCATTGCGCATCGCGTTCCGCCGACAGCGCCGCCACCTGATCCAGATCCGGTTTCAACGTCAACTGAGCGCCCTCAAACCCTGACAGCCAGTCGATTAAGGCGGCTGCAACGCGGGTGACCAGCGGCACCACCGTGAGCCGGTAAAAGGCGCGGTTGGCCTCTTGGTAGTTGGCGTAAGTGGCATCGCCCTGAATGCCCAGCAGCATCGGCGGCACCCCAAAGGCCAGAGCAATTTCCCGCGCGGCGGCTTCTTTGGTCTTTTGGAACTCCATATCGCTGGGGGAAAACCCCATCGGTTTCCAATCTAAGCCCCCTTCGAGCACCATAGGCCGCCCGGCATTGCGCGCGCCCTGAAAATTGGCTTCGATTTCATCACTTAAGCGGCGGAACTGATCATCCGCCATGCTGCCCTGCCCATCGCTACCCTTCCAGACCAGCGCACCAGACGGGCGCGCTGCATTGTCCAGCAGCGCCTTGGACCAGCGCGAGGCACTGTTGTGCACATCCACCGCCATCGCCGCCGCCTGCAGCGGTGACAATCCATAGTGATCGTCCTGCGGGTGAAAGCTCTTGATGTGGCAGATCGCAGCACGCGTACCAGTCATCTCAAAGTGGTGTTTGCGGCTCCCCACCTTATACTCATAGCCCGAGGGCCAGCCATCTGTCCCCGGCAGCACCGAAACCCGGTCCGAACGCAACACATGCAGCTCAACCGGCAGGCCCTGATCGCCCGCCACCGCCTCGACATAAGTATTGCCAGTAAGCAGCAACTGACCAAACAACGACTCCAGCAGTTCGGCCCGCCCCTGCGCCACATTGGGGCGCGCCAGCAGGGCCAAAATGGGATGTTGTTCAAACCGTTGCTGCTGGTCCTGTAACACTAGCGGCAACGCGGCGGCGGCCTCGGCGATCAGTTTGACACAGCGAAACCCAACCGGGTTGCCTAAAAATCCGCTACGGATCAGCGACTGACTATCACGCGGGCTCCAAGCCACCCGGCCCGCGCCTTGCCAGGCCACCACACGGGCGGCTGCGCTTGCCTTTTGCTCGATAGGGGTCTTCTTGCGCCGCAGGAGGTCAAACACCATGACATTTCCTCATTCTCATCTTCGAGGCACTGTCGCCCCCTTGCTGAGACTTTTATCCCTGACGTGCCTGAAGATTTCCGATCCAGCGCGAACGCCGGCTGCGCAACACCCCCTATGCCCGAACCTTCTTTTTGCTAAAAATACTCAAAGAAACCGCCCGCCACACAGGCAGGCGGTTGTGATCATAACACCCTAAGCCGAGGCCTGAGCGCCAGTGACCCTGGCAGGATAATCAGGTCATGCAGCGCCCAGACCAGCGCATCCACCCGGTCCGGAGATCCCGACCCACGATAGCCCTGCGGAGTCATTTGGCTCATCTCAAGCTCCAGCTCCGCCAATCCGGGTAGATGATGCACCCGCCCTTGCTCGTACAGCGCCGCCACCGGTTCCGCGCGCGCCGATTTAGAGCGGCTGGCATGCAGGGCTTTGTACGGCACCAATGGATCGACCTGACGCAGCACGTTTTCCACCAGTGCACCGCCCTGGTTCACCTCGGCCACCAGCCGGTCGGCCCCGAACTCCTGCATCGCCGCAATCGAGGCCTGAGCCCAGGCCAGCGGCCCAACCCCTTGTACCGTGCGATCCGCCAGCACATAAGCCCGCCAGTCCTGTGGCGGGCCTTGGAGGGCGGCACCAACCACGACAATCCCGCAGGCGTCCGAGGATTTTCCGGCACTCACTGCCGGGTCCACGGCCACAACAATGCGGTCCATATCCGGCGCACGGTCCAGCAAGGCGGCCTGCAGCATCTTGTCCGTCCACAGCGCACCCTCGATATCCGACAGAAGCACTCCGTCCAGCTCTTGCTGTCCCAACCGGGTGCCAGCATAACGCCTGCGCACTTCGGTCAGAAAAGACGGCGCCAAGTTGGCGCGGTTGGCCTCGGTGGGGGCGTGGGTCAACACGGTGGACGACAGTGCCATGATCTCGCGCAGAACGGCGACGTTGCGCGGTGTGGTGGTCACACAGAGCCGAGGATCCTGCCCCAGACGCAGGGCAAACTGCAGCATGTCCCAACTGGAGCGCGCTTTCTTCCACTTGGCGAGTTCATCCGCCCAAGCGGCATCGAACTGCGGGCCGCGCAGGGCCTCGGGGTCGTGGGCGGAAAAGACCTGCGCGGTGGCGCCATTGGGCCAGATCAGTTTGCGTTCACCCGCTTTCCACGTTGGGCGACGATCGGGGGGCGAACAGGCAAGGATGCCGCTGTCGCCCTGGATCATCACATCGCGAACTTGATCATAGGTTTCGCCCAGTAGCGCTACGCGGCGGGCCGCACCTGCCTCCATCGGCAGGTTGCCTTCGACCTGGGCGCGCACCCATTCGGCGCCAGCGCGGGTTTTACCAGCGCCGCGCCCGCCCAGAATGATCCAATTGCGCCAGTCGCCACTGGGTGGCAGTTGATGCGGCAGGGCCCAGACCTCGAACAGATAAGGCAGCGCGATCAGCAGCTCATCCGGAAGTTCATCCAGAAACATCTCGCTCATCGCAGCAGGCACGCAGGTTAGATAGTCGGCAGCGAAGGTCAGTGCGCAAGTTGTCGAGGTCAAGGCTGGGGTCGGTATCGACGAGCGAGGCAAATTGGCTGCTTTGTGCGACAAGGGTTTTCTCCACTTTCTGGCAGTCCCGGATAAGCCCCTCAAGCTTGGTGAGATGTGGTGTCGAGATTTCGCCGCCGATCTCCTGCTCGGCCTCCAGCTGTTCGCGTAGGGCCTCGGCGGTGTTGCGCAAACGTTGGATGGAATCCTGCAGTGACCTGAGCAGATCAGCGGTTCTTTCGATTTGGGGAGTCAGTGGGTTTTGCACCATGACCTGGATTTCCTCATGCGTGATGATCCGCATGAGAGACGCGAGAACGACCACGGGATTAGACCCCTGAGGCCGTCCTGATGTCTTCCAACTGCGTCACAACCTATACGTGAAAATTTCACAAAAGTCAAGGTTTGGAATGATGGGGGCGGGCGGTCGGTAGGCAACAGACCATCACGGCATCATGCCCCAGAGTTAGTCTCCAAGCTCACCGAAACATTCAGTTTGTTGCCATCCAGATCCCGCACATAGGCGCCGTAGTAATCCGGATGATAGTCCCTTGGGCCGGGTTGGCCTTCGTCTGTGCCGCCACAGTGCAGCGCCGCTTCGTGAAACGCCCGCACCGCCTGAGCATCTGGCGCGTAGAACATGAACTGGGTGCCATTGCCAAAGGTAGCCGGTTGGTCGTTGTAGGGAACGATTAGAAACACGCTTATTCGCCCGTCAGCGCCTGCATAGCCCACTTCGCGCAGTTCGGTCAGGACAGGGTGCATGCCGATGGTCGCCAGAACTGTGTCGTAGAACTGAGTGGCAGCGGTGATGTCATTGGTGCCGATACATACGCCTGACAGCATATTTTTGTTCCTCTTCAGCTGGGATTTTTTAGATACACAAGCGGCATGCCAGTAAAATGGAAATGAAAAAGAGCGCCGTAGCGCCCTCTTCCCATAGCAGTTAATCAAGTCTAGTTATTCTGCCGGTCCGCTTCGATCGCACGCCATTTTTGGACGTTGCGGTTGTGCTCCTGCAGCGTTTCCGCGAAGGCGTGACCGCCGGTGCCGTCGGCGACGAAGAACACGTACTTCGTCTGATCCGGATTCACAGCGGCCTCAAGGCTTGCCATGCCGGGGTTAGCGATCGGGGTCGGTGGCAGGCCTTCGATCACATAGGTGTTCCACGGGGTCACTTTGCGCAGCTCGCTTTGGCGCAGGCCCCGGCCCAGGATGCCCTCGCCCTTGGTGACGCCATAGATCACCGTGGGGTCGGTTTGCAGGCGCATGCCGCGATTGAGGCGGTTGGTGAAGACGCTGGCGACCTGACGGCGCTCGGTTGGGACGCCGGTTTCTTTTTCGATGATCGAGGCGAGGATTAGCATTTCCTCAGGCGAAGCCAGCGGCAGGCCGTCTGTACGGGCCTCCCATGCGGCGTTGATACGCAGCTGCTGGCGGGTCTGCATCTCGGCCAGAACATCCACGCGTTTGGTGCCGGGAACAATCTCGTAGCTGTCGGGGGCGAGCATGCCCTCGGGGGGGCGCACGCCGGTTTCACCGTCGAGCATATCCATCATCTTGAGCGCCTCGACCACCTGCCAGCTGGTCACACCTTCGGCCAGGGCGATGCGATAGCGGGTGTCACGTTCGCCGCGTTTCTCTGTGTAGACCGCTGGAATTTCATCAGTATTTAGCTGAAACTCCGCACGTTCGACAAATTTGTTGCTGGCTGGATCCAGCTCGCGCACCTGCGCCGTGATCCGGGTGATGCCAACGCGGTAGACAATCTCGGTGCCGCAAGAGCTGGCTCCGGCGGTGGTCACCTGAGCGACGATCTGTTCCATCGACGATCCGGCATCCACCAGGAAGCTGCCGGCTTTCAGATCACCGGTTTTTTCACTGTATCTAGCACCGACACGGAACATTGCACCGCTGATCACCGCCCCCTGGGATTCCAGATCGCGGCTTACTTTTGTCATATTCGAGCCCCGCTCGACCCGCAGACAGATCGCCGTTTCCAGCGGTCCTGAGGCGGTATATTGCGTTTTCCCCCAAAGGATGACGCCGCCCAGCAGGAACAAGCCCACCACCAGCATCGTCAGCATATTTGAAGCGAGGCTACGCCACATCAGTCGGCCTTTCCGAAGATCACGCTGGCGTTGGTGCCGCCAAAGCCAAAGGAGTTGGACAGGACCACGTCAATCTTGCGTTCACGTTTGGCATTGGGGGCCAGGTCGACCACCGAGTCCACGGCCGGATTGTCCAGGTTGATTGTGGGTGGGGCAACCTGATCGCGGATCGCCAGGATCGAGAAGATCGCCTCGATCGCGCCCGCAGCGCCCAACAGGTGACCCGTGGAGGATTTGGTGGAAGACATAGTGACCGAAGCCGCATGATCGCCCAGCAGCCGCTCCACAGCGCCCAATTCAATTGTATCCGCCATGGTCGAGGTGCCATGCGCATTGATATAGTCAATGTCGGTTGGTTTCAGACCGGCATTGTTCAGCGCCGCCCGCATCGAGCGTTCGCCACCTTCGCCGCTCTCGGCGGGGGCAGTAATGTGATAGGCGTCACCGGACATACCGTAACCCAGCACCTCGGCATAGATTTTCGCACCGCGCGCTTTGGCGTGCTCGTATTCTTCCAGCACCACAACACCTGCGCCCTCGCCCATGACAAAACCATCACGGTCGTTGTCATAAGGACGGCTGGCCTTGGTCGGATCATCTGCCATTTTGGTCGACAGCGCCTTACAGGCGTTGAAACCGGCAATACCAACTTCGCAGATGGCTGCTTCGGCACCGCCGGCGATCATCACATCGGCGTCGCCGTGTTTGATCAGACGGCTGGCGTCGCCGATGGCGTGGGCGCCAGTTGAACAGGCGGTCACAACCGAATGGTTCGGGCCTTTGAAACCGTGCTGGATCGACACCTGACCGGAGATCAAGTTAATCAGCGCGCCGGGAATAAAGAACGGCGAGACCCGACGGGGCCCACGTTCTTTGATCATCACCGCGGTGTTGGCGATGGAGCTGAGACCACCAATGCCGGAGCCGATCATCACACCGGTGCGGAACTGATCATCCTCAGTTTCGGCAACCCAACCTGCATCGCGCACTGCCATAGCGGCGGCAGCGATTCCATAAAGGATAAAGTCATCAATCTTGCGCTGTTCTTTTTTGGACAGCCAATCATCAGGATTGAACGAGCCATCAGTCCCGTCGCCACGCGGCACTTCGCAAGCATAAGTGGTGGCGACACCACTTTCGACGGCATCAAACAGGGTGATGGGGCCAGCACCAGACTGCCCATCAAGCAAGCGAGACCAGGTTTCTTCGACGCCACAGGCCAGCGGTGTGACCAATCCCAGTCCGGTAACAACAACTCGACGCATTCTTTGCTCTCCTTTGCCTCGGCAATTTGTTCTCAAATAACTTAGATTGCCCCAAAAGTGCAAGTGGCCCAAGTACCTGTTGATTTCACGGGGAACTGACGGAGGCGGTAGGTCATGGTTAACCCTTAGCCGCCAAACTCGTGCTCATGTTTAGATGAATTTGGTAACGAGTATTTGGTTCCCTGCCCTCAATGCGTTCCCGGGGGCAGGTATGATGCAGATCGCGAACGTGAGCCACGCCTTCGCGGTCTGCATCAAGTTTTTGTGAGACCATGGCGCCTGATTTAAGACCCATGATCGACCTGAAGTCAGATCAGTTCGGCCACGGCTTCGGGTTCGGGCATTGCCGTTTTCAGGGCCTGTTCGACCGACAGCGTTTTGCGGAACAGGGCCCGCCCAACCAATGCGCCGGAAATGCCGCCGACATATTTTAGCCGCGCAATGTCATCGACGGTCCGCACCACACCGCTGGCGATAACCGGAGCCCGCGCCGAGCTGGCCAACCCGGCGATAAGCCCTAGCTGCGCGTCGACATCTGACATGTCGCTGTCGATGTCCGTGATGATAATACCGGCAAACGGCGCGTCGCCGAACGCGGCGATAAAGGCTTCGGGTGTAAAGGCGCCGGACTGACGCCAACCGTCGGTCATCACCTGACCCTGCCAGACATCCACCGCCAAAACGATCTGATCGGGGTGATGGCGCGCCAGCTCCTCGACCAGTTGCGGATCACGGGCCGCCAGAGTGCCAACAACGATACGCCCCGCGCCTTTCTCGATCCAATGCTCAATATGCTCGCGACTGCGCATGCCGCCGCCCAATTGCACCGGGATGCCTACGCCGCGAATGATTTCCTCGATCAGGGTTGCATTGTCACCATTGCCCTCAATCGCGTTGAAATCGGTCAGATGCATCCATTCTGCACCAGCCGCAGCAAAACCACAGGCGGTCTCGACCGGGTCTACGTGCCACATCATTGGTTCATCCAGCCGCCCTTTGTCCAGGGTCACGCAATGCCCGTTTTGCAATTCCATCGTCGGATAAATCATCATGGTGAACAGCCTCCAATCGCAACACTCAGGGCATGATACCATATCGTGCCCGTTGAATCTGAGACTGGGCCGTTTTTTGCCGTTTGCCACAAACAAAAACGGCGCTCTCCGCAAGGAAAGCGCCGTTCAGGCAATCACCATAGGGTGATTGGAAAGCTTAGGAAGCTTCGGTGATGAACTTCACCGCGTCGCCGAAGGACTGAATAGTCTCAGCAGCGTCGTCAGGGATTTCAATGCCGAACTCTTCTTCGAAGGCCATAACCAGCTCGACGGTGTCCAGGCTGTCAGCGCCCAGGTCGTCGATGAACGAAGCGTTCTCGGTTACTTTGTCTTCTTCAACACCCAGGTGCTCTACAACGATCTTTTTTACGCGGTCTGCGACGTCGCTCATGTCAATTCCTCGTTCATTCGGGGCCTGTTGGCCCAGTTCTGCCCTTGCCCGCTGGGGATGGCGTTCTTTTGCCCAATCTGGGCGGTTCAATCCCCAAAGTGCGGGGGGCTTGTCCGGAATTCCCAATTGGAACCCTCCGGAACAGAGATGCGCCGCCTATAACACAGACGGACGCAGAGGCAAACGGTTTCACTGGGTCGCCGCATACCGCTTACAAAGTCATTCAATCCACGTCTTGGCTTGGAATGCCGTTGTAAGCTTGGCGCACATATGCGTCAACCTGACCGGGTACAACCCACTGCCAAAGAATAAGCCAGGGGGTTCTCAAAGAAAACTCAGGCTATTCTTGGCGACAGTCTTCACGTGGTGCGCTGCGTGATTCTCTGCCGATCAAAGCATCGCCATGCCGCCGTTGACGTGCAGGGTGGTGCCCGTCACATAAGCGGCCTCGGCGCTGGCAAGGTACAGCACTGCGGCGGCGATCTCTTTCGACTCGCCCATGCGGCCGGCCGGGATCTGGGTCAGGATGGCGTCTTTCTGGGTCTCATTGAGCTTGTCAGTCATCGCGGTGGCGATAAAGCCCGGCGCGACAGCGTTGACGGTGATGCCCCGGTTGGCAACTTCATAGGCGAGTGATTTCGACATACCAACCATGCCTGCCTTGGACGCTGCATAGTTGCCCTGACCCGGATTACCGGTAGCGCCGACGATGGACGAGATATTGATGATGCGACCCCAACGGGCCTTCATCATGCCGCGCAACACGCCACGGCACAGGCGCATGGTCGAGGTCAGGTTGACGTTGATCACGCTATCCCACTCGTCGTCTTTCATGCGCATGAACAGGTTGTCACGGGTGATGCCGGCGTTGTTGACCAGAATATCAACCGAGCCCATGGCAGCGATGGCCGCTTTGGGCAGTGCCTCGACTGACTCTTTGTCGGACAGATTACAAGTCAGCACATGGGCGCGTTCACCCAGCTCAGCGGCCAGAGCATCCAGTGGTTCTTGGCGGGTGCCGGACAGAACCACGGTGGCGCCAGCGGCGTGCAATGAGCGGGCGATATCGCCACCAATGCCGCCGGAAGCACCGGTAATGAGCGCGTTTTTACCAGTCAAATCAAACATGTCTTATCCTTTTGGGTCCCGGAGCGTCCCCGTTTCGGAACGCTGGAATTGGAATATCAATTAGGCTTGGGCTGCGGCCTTGACGTCGTCGGGTGTTCCCACCTGACGGCTGGTCAGACTGCGGTCGATTTTGCGGATCATACCGGACAGGGCTTTGCCTGCGCCGATTTCCCAAAATTCGGTCACGCCTTTGGCGGCCATGACCTGCACGCTTTCACGCCAGCGCACGGACCCGGTGACCTGTTCGACCAGAAGCGCGCGGATTTCAGCGGGGTCGGTGACAACATCGGCACGGACGTTAGCAATCAAAGGGACTGCGGGCGCGTTGATGGTAACTGCAGCCAGAGCTTCGGCCATCACTTCGGCGGCGGGCTGCATCAGGGCGCAGTGGAAAGGGGCGCTGACCGGTAGCATCACCGCACGACGCGCGCCCCTGCCCTTGGCGATTTCGGCGGCGCGTTCAACGGCGGCCTTGTGGCCCGAGACCACAACCTGAGTTGGGTCGTTGTCATTGGCTGCCTGAACAACTTCACCTTCGGCAGCGGCCTCGGCGGCCACTTCCTTGACCGCTTCAAAGTCCAGCCCCAAAAGCGCGGCCATGGCACCAACGCCCACCGGCACGGCGCTTTGCATGGCCTGACCACGGGTGCGCAGCAGGCGGGCAGTGTCGGCAAGGGAAATCGCGCCGACAGCGGCCAGTGCGGAATATTCACCCAACGAGTGACCGGCAACAAAAGCGGCCTTGTCGAGGGTGACACCTTCGGTTTCCAACGCGCGTATGGCGGCCACAGAGGTGGCCATCAGCGCAGGTTGTGCGTTCTGGGTCAGGGTCAGGGCATCAATGTCACCCTCCCAGATCAGGTTGCTGAGGTTTTCGCCCAATGCGGCGTCCACCTCGTCGAACACAGCCCTCGCTGCCGGATAGGCATCAGCGAGCGCCTTGCCCATTCCAATTGTCTGCGCGCCCTGTCCGGGAAAAACGAATGCGGTTGTCATCCAACACCTCATCTAGTCTGAATACTCTGCGATTTTTGCCGGTTTAGCGGTCCATGACGTTTCACACAAGGGAACTGCATGTTTGCGCACCAAACCTGTGCACAAGCGGACATCCTCGCACATTGCAACCGGAGACATGATTGTTAGGTTGTGACCAACAGATAGTTCAAAAGGTATACCCGCGTGTCCAGATACAACAGTTCGTCCAGATACGGTAGCATCGCCAAGGTTTTTCACTGGCTGACAGCACTGCTGATCCTGTCTGCTATTCCACTGGGGCTGATTGCCAATGATCTGTCTCAGCAGATTCTCAGCCCTGACTTTGACGGTTCTCAGGACACCATTTCACGCGTCTACCTACTGTTTTCGCTACACAAAACCATTGGTGTGGCGGTGTTCTTCACAGCCATCCTGCGCATCTTATGGGCCATAAGCCAACCCAAGCCGGGGCTGTTGCACCCGGATCGCAAGCTCGAGTCTTGGGCGGCAGAAACCGTGCATTGGTTGCTGTACGGCTCACTAGTACTGGTGCCACTGAGTGGTTGGATTGAACATGCTGCAACCAGTGGCTTTGCGCCAATCTGGTGGCCATTTGGACAAGATCTGCCCTTGGTTCCTAAATCCGAGAGCCTCGCCCATGGCTTTGCAGTGCTGCACGTCATCCTTGGCCGGGTGCTGATTGTCGCCCTGTTGTTGCATATTGCCGGTGCGATGAAGCATCACGTGATCGACCGCGACGCCACGTTGCGCCGGATGCTACCGGGAACACCTGCCCTGCCGCAGCCGCCAGAGCATGTTGCCAGCTTGGTACCCGCGATCACCGCGGTGGCTTTTTGGGTTGCAACGCTGGGTGCCGGGTTTGCCTTTGGTGTCTTCTCGTCTGGAAGTCAGGCCACCACACACGCCACCCCTGCGCAATCGGCGCCATTGGAACAAGTGGTGTCTGGCTGGGAGGTTCAAAATGGCACACTTGGCATCAGTATCACACAGATGGGTAGTCAGGTTTCGGGTAGCTTCACCGAGTGGACCGCCGCCATCAATTTTGATGACACCGCCCCAGTTGGCCCGGCTGGAGACGTGGAAGTAACCATCGCTATTGCGTCCTTTGATCTTGGCACGGTCAGTGCCCAGGCGATGGGGGCGGACTATTTTGACAGTACCACCTTCCCCACTGCCCTGTTCAAGGCGGACATCGAGAAGCTGGAGGAAGGGTATCAGGCGGTCGGAACGCTGACGATCCGGGATAAGGTGCTGCCGCTGACCCTGCCCTTTACTTTGGATCTGCAAGGGGACGTGGCCAGCATGACTGCCAGTGCCAGCCTGAACCGTCTGGATTTTGACATTGGCCGCGGCATGCCAGACGAAAGCTCACTTGGGTTTGGTGTCGACGTCGATATCACACTCGACGCACAGCGTTCCAAATAGCGCAGTTTGAAGCTGAGAAAGGATTGCACGAGACAATCCTTTCTCTTTATCGGGTGGTCTTCTATCGTGCGGTAACGAACCACAGACCAAGGCTTTTCAAACATTGCGCCCCATTGAAGACGACACAAAGCCCGCCCCATCGCGCCGGACCTTCTGTTCTGGCCTTGGGGCAATCGCTTTTCTGGGACAAGGCTGCACCATTGGGACAGATTTTGAAAGTCCATCCGCCGAATTGCCAGATCAGTTCTTCCACACTCGGGAAAAAGACGCCCAAGCCCGCGGGGCTGCCGAGTGGTGGAAGAAATTCAATGATCCGGCCCTTGACCGGCTGGTCTCGATGGGGTTGGCGCAAAATCTGGACATAAGAAAAGCCATCGCACGCATTGAACAATCCCGCGCCATTCTGAGTGGCGCCGGGTATCCGGTGTCCGGTGTATCGCGCATAGGAGAAGCCAAGGCCACAGGCGGTGGCGCCGACGGGCGCAGCGACAGCGGCTTTGTGCGGGCCGAGGCAAGTTGGCAATTGGACCTATACGGCCAGTTGAAACGTGAACGCGAGGCGGCCTCGTATCGACTTGCCTCTTCTTTTGCCGATGCAAATGTCGCGCGCACGACGCTGCTGAGTGAACTGGTCACGGCCTATGCCGACCTTCGATTTTATCAGGAGCTTATTCGCGTCAACCAACGTGTTGTGGCATCGCGCGAAGAAACACTACAGGCCACCCTGTCCGAGCGGGCCGCTGGAGAATCCTCCGAGTTGGAAGAAGTCACCGAACTGGATGTTGCTCAGGCGCGGTCACTGGTTGCCACCGCTAAGGCAGAGCTGCCAGAGGCGACCATCTTGTTCTTCAAATCCGCATCCCGGATTGGGGCGTTGCTGGGGCAAGCCTGGGAACGACCGCGCAGTGGTTTGGACAAAAAGGCCCCCCAACCCGAAGCAGATCTATCAAAGCTGAAAGTCGGCATTCCCGTTGATCTGGTGCGCAATCGCCCAGATGTCTTGTTTGCCGAATACCGGCTGGCTGAGGCTGTCGCGCTGGCTGGTTCTGTGGAGGCCGAACTTTACCCGCGGCTGCAGCTGACTGGGAATTTGAACATCAATTATTCGGGCAGCGACTGGCTGCCCTCGGCTGGATTTTTCCGGGTTGGGCTGGATGTTCCTCTGTTTGACCTGCCAGAGCGCCAAGCCAAGGTTGCCGCCCAACAGGCGCGTGCGTCTGAGCTGTTGCTGGAGTGGAATGAAAAGGTCGTTGAGGCTGTCGAAGAGGTCCAAAACGCCTTGGTCAGCCTCAAGTTTCACAAGGAAGCCGTCGCGGCAACCAAGGACTCTCTGGATGCCAAGCGTGACGTTTTGCAACTGGCCCGAACAGGATACATCGCAGGCGAAATTGGATTTTTGCAAGTTCTTGATGCGGAACGGTCCCTGCTGACCAGCGAAAATGCCTTGGCGTTGGACCGACGTAATTTTGCCGTCGACTTTGTTCAACTCAACGTGGCGCTGGGCGGCAGCTACGGCTAGGTGCTGCCACCAGTCGGCCAGTGGCGACCAATGGTCATTTTAGGGACGCGTTCAATCGGCCTTCATCGCCTCAATCGATATCATGATGGTCACCTCGTCGCCGACAAAAGGCGCAAATTTACCCAGCTCGAATTGAGACCGTAGGATCGAGGCGCTGGCATTAAAACCAGCCCAGGGTTTTCCAGCCATTGGGTGGTCGCCGATCTGGTTTAGGACTGCGTCCAGCACCACCGGTCTGGTCACGCCGTTTAGGGTCAGATCGCCAGTGATTAGGGCCGTATTGTCGCCTGTGACCTCGATCGCTGTGGATTTGAAACTGATCAGCTCGTCTGCATCTGCGCCAAAGAAATCCTTGGACATGAAGTGGTCAAATCGTTCCGACCACCCGGTGATCATCGACTGGGCGGGCATGGAGACAGAAACGCTGGATGCGGTGGGATCGTCCTGATCAAACATCACCACGCCCTCAAACCCCGAGAACATTCCGTGTGATGTCGAATATCCCAAGTGGTCGTAGCTAAACACGATCTGGCTGTGGGGGGCGTCCAGTAAGTATTTTTCAGGCGCCGCAACGGCAACAGAGGCGGCGCTGGCCGTTATCAAAGCAGCAAATAGAGTTATCTTCATATCGAAAGGCTCCTTTTGGGTAAAAACACTACAGTAAGAATAGCGCCTTACGAGCCAAAGGAAGGCTGACGGCGCTGGCACACCCCTTATATAGTACAAAACCCCCAACCAATGAATGGCCGAGGGTTGAGTTGGATTTTGTCAGACTGGCGGTTCGCCGATCTAAAGTTTTGCTTACTCGGCCTTCATGGCCTCGATCGAGATCTTGATTTGGACTTCATCGCTGACAAACGGAGCAAATTTGCCCAAGTTGAAATCCGACCGCAACACTGTTGCACTGGCATCAAAGCCAGCCCAAGGCTTGCCTGCCATCGGGTGATCGCCCGCCTGGTTCATCACCGCATCCAGAACCACTGGCTTGGTGGTGCCGTTGATGGTCAGATCACCGGTGATTTGCGCGGTGGTGTCACCGGTTACTTCGATGCCGGTAGAGGTAAAGCTGATCAGATCGCTGTCCTCGGCGCCAAAGAAGTCCTGCGACATGAAGTGGCCAAAGCGCTCTTCCCAGCCTGTGAACATCGATTTGGTTGGCATCGACACGGTGACGCTAGAACCCGCCGGGTTTTCCTGGTCGAACATCACATCGCCCTCAAAACCCGAGAACAGACCCCAAGTGGTTGAGAAGCCGAGGTGGTTATAGCTGAACAGGATCTGGCTGTGGCTGGAATCCAGCACGTACTTTTCGGGAGTCGCAAAAGCAGCAGTGGCAGCGACGGTGGCCAAAGCGGCGGCGATCAGTGTCTTTTTCATTTGGAGAGGCTCCGGTTGAACAATTTATATGACTAAAGAGATGGCAACTGCCCCCCGAAATGGGAAGTCAGCAAAAATCAACACTATCTGTGAACATACGAACGAAACACCCGGCCACGTCGGACCGGGTGCATTCTCGCGCAGATGTGATGTGGATCAGCTGAGGATCGGAACCACGCCGCTGAGCTGTTCACGCAGCAACTGGCGGGTGGAACCAAGATTAAGTGGCAGCCGGATCAACAGAGTGCCGTCGATCTCGAACAGCTCGACCGAGCGATCCTTGAAGCGGACACTGCCCAGGCTGTCATAACCGCGGCGCAACACGGTGCGCGGTCGTCCTTTGCCCGAGCGCTGCAATACCCGCAGCTCGCGGCGGATCGGGTCGAAATAGGCATCGGGGTGGCTGTCAGGGTCATTGATCATCATCAGCGCCATGCCGGCAAACAGGAAGAACACCGAAATGCCGATCTTGATCAACGCCATCTCGGGGTCATAGGCCGCACCGGGCATCAGCCAGATACCGGTCGAGCTGAGCACCATCGCCGCGCCGACAACCCGCATCACGACTGAGCGCAGATGGTAGTTAGGGCGAAAGGTCAATACCAGTGGCAGGGCCTCGGCCATCGCATAGAGCCCGCGTGCCGGGGTCATGTGGGAACTATTCATCGGGATCTGGTCTGTCGCGGTCATATCCTCTGCCCTTCCTCTGCCGCCGCCCTTGTTCGGGCTGGCCATTAACCTGTTGTTAATCCCAATCAAGACCAAGAATGCGACGGCAATGGGGCAGATGCGGGGTAAATAGCGGGCAAACTTGTGAGAGTTGTGGCAACGGCAGCGATGCAAGCAAAGCTGGCTTGCCCTTTTGGCCACAGCCTGTATATGGGGGCTTCCTTCCGTATCTAATTCGATCCGCGCAGACTCTCGTGGTGGGGCAGCGGAAGGTTTAACCGCCCTACCTTTGAAATGCGCCTTGAACATAACAGGAGCACACATGCCGCTATATGAGCATGTTATGATTGCGCGTCAGGACTTGTCCAACACGCAAGCTGAAGGTCTCATCGAACATTTCGGTGCTGTACTGTCCGACAACGGCGGAACGCTGGTCGACAGTGAGTACTGGGGCGTCAAGACGATGGCCTATAAGATCAACAAAAACCGCAAGGGCCACTATGCCTTCCTGCGCACCGATGCTCCGGCACCGGCGATCCAGGAAATGGAGCGCCTGATGCGTCTGCATGACGACGTTATGCGTGTTCTGACCATCAAGATGGACGAGCACAAAGAGGGCCCTTCGGTCCAGATGCAGAAACGTGACGAGCGCGACGACCGTCGCAGCCGTCGTTGATCGAAAGGACGCTAAACCATGGCCGCAAAACCATTTTTCCGTCGTCGTAAAGTTTGCCCATTCTCGGGCGACAACGCACCTGCGATCGACTACAAAGACACCCGCCTGCTGCAGCGCTACATCTCTGAGCGCGGCAAAATTGTTCCCTCGCGGATCACCGCCGTCTCGGCGAAAAAACAGCGTGAACTGGCTCGTGCCATCAAACGCGCACGTTTTCTCGCCCTGCTGCCCTACGCTGTTAAATAAGGAGCAACTGACATGAAAGTTATCCTTCTTGAGCGCGTTGCGAAACTGGGCCAGATGGGCGACGTTGTTGACGTCAAAGCTGGCTTCGCACGTAACTTCCTGCTTCCACAGGGCAAAGGCTTGTCTGCTTCCGCAGCCAACATTGCCAACTTTGAAACCCAGAAAGCGCAGCTAGAAGCACGCAACCTGGAGACCAAAGCAGAAGCAGAAGCCCTGGGCGAAAAGCTGGCTGGCCAGCAGTTCGTTGTGATTCGTTCGGCATCGGATGCCGGCGCTCTGTACGGGTCGGTCACTCCGCGTGACGCCGCAGACGCTGCCACCGCCGAAGGCTTCTCGGTTGACAAGAAACAGGTTGCCCTGATCGCTCCGATCAAGGACCTGGGTCTGCACGCCGTTGCAGTTATGCTGCACCCCGAAGTCACCGTTGAGATCGAAATGAACGTTGCACGTTCGGTTGAAGAAGCCGACCTGCAGGCTGCGGGCAAGTCGATCCAGGAACTGGAAGCGGAAGAAGAAGCCGCTGCTGAGTTCGAGATTTCGGAACTGTTCGACGATCTGGGCGGCGCCGCATCGGATGATGACGACGCACCAGCGGCCGAAGAAGAAGCCTAATCTCTTCTTATTCGAGCTGAGAATTTGGGAAAGGCCGCCTGTGATGGGCGGCCTTTTTCTATGCATAGCACTGGTCCAAAGCCAGTCGGGGCACTATCCTTGCGCCATTGGTTGAACATTTTGGCAAAGGAAACTGGCTATGACCGGTAAATTTCTGACACTCACCGCATCAATCTTGCTGCTGGCGGCATGTGACACCGTCCCTGTGGATGCGCCGCTGCAGTTGAACGGGGCAGCGGGCGCGAATTTTGCCGCCGACGAGGCCCAGTGTCGGTCCCTGGCGCGGCAGGTTGGTCAGGGTCACATTGGAAAAACTGCCGCCGTGGGTGGCGTTGGTGGCGCATTAGTCGGAGCAACCGAAAACCGCGACAAGGCCGCCGTTGGGGCAGTCTTGGGCGCAATTGCAGGTGCCGCAGTCGGCGATGCTCAGGTCAAAGAGGCGCAACGCAACTATTTGGTGCAATGTATGCAGCAGGCTGGTCATCCGGTGATCGGCTGAAACCACCATCGTTAGTGACTGTGAGGGGCAAGGAAAGCGGCCTGGTTGCTGCCCCCTGCACATTTCGTCACTAACGGCGGAGTGCCGCCCTTAGCGGCACTTTTCACCAACGGCAACTTAGCACCGATTCAGCTTTGCCGGCGACGCAAAAGCCAGACGAAAAATACTCCGCCGATCAGGCCAATGCCAATGGGTATATCATCAGGTGCCATGACTGTGCGGGCGATGACGTCAGACCAAAGCAGATTTGTCGCACTAAGCCCCTCCTGCCGAGATTCCATGCAAGTGGGCATCCGCCAGGGGGGCGAGTGACGACCCGTAGAGGCCCCGACCAGACAAGCCTGTAACGCGCCGGGAAAGCGGATATCCCAGACAGTCGCTTGGCGCCCGGCAGACCATTCTTGCGTCACAGTACCCGGGGATATTTTGTTCAGAGGTATCTCCCAGACGGTGGGCAAGGGAATTGAAATTGCCCCAACGCTCAGTGCAATAGAAATGGACAGGACAAGCAAGATCAGCCTGCAGCCCATCGTTATGCAAAAACCGGTGATATTGTGGCTATCTGGGTTTGCTGTCCTCTCCATAATGGTCGCTCAACCACCAGTGGATCAGTTTTCTCAAGATCGTCCATGATGTTGGTGCTACCTGCTGCCTCAATCAGCGCATTTGGCATCGCCTAACGACCCGCCTTGAACGGCATATCTTCGCCGCTATCGTAGACGAAAACACGGGGCGCTTCAGTCAGTGGAGCAAGATCTACCCTGAACTGCATAAGCTCTTTGCGATATCTCGCAACAACAAGCGCTTCGGCCAAGTCGCTGACATCAAAGGTCAGGCCAAGGCTCAGCAGCTCACAGCAGGGTTTCTCTAGAGCATTTGAGATCAATGCTGCACCATGCACATTTCGACATTAGTGCGGATTGCAGTCTTTCATTGCGGCCAGCTCCAACGGCGGCTGTGCGCAGATAGCGATATTGAGCAGCCCCACTTGCGTGGTCCAAGTTGAAAGTTAGTGCATGGTTGGCCTTTGGTCCACCGGGACGATGGCCTCAGGCGCGAGTGGGCCGTAGCCCAGAACACTGTGGGGTCGATTGGTGTTGTAGTGTTTCCTCCAGCTTTCGATGATGATTTGGGCGTCGCGTAACGAATAGAAGGTTTCACCGCTCAGTAATTCATTCCGCATTCTCCCGTTGAAACTTTCGCAATATCCGTTCTCCCAAGCACTGCCCGGCAGGGCATCGCACGGCGATGTCCCGAGAGAGGTTTAGCCAGAACCGCCCCTTCTTGGGTTGTTTCATAGGCACCTTCAGCCCCTCACGTTTCCACCAGCGCTTAACACATTTGTTATTCACCCGTTGCCGGCAGGCGGTGTCTACACCCCGAGAGGGACCAGCCTGCGTCTCGTAACAGGCAGCCACCCGGCGGTAGCCATACCGGCCGTACTGCCGCGTCAGTACTTCAACCTGCCGTAACTTCACGACAATCTCTTCGGGCTTGGGTCTCTTAATCGCCATCTATGGTCCTCCGGTATCCTAATCATAGGTGCGGACCACTTTTTGGGGGGAGGCTCACCCGTTTGATTGAAAAGTCGTTTCGCAACCTCACCTGGGCTGGTCGCTCAATGCCTTGGCGCAGACAACACGGATGAACCCGCGCACCCTGTCACGACATTTCCAACGTGATTTGTAAAAGTCCCCCGCTCAATTCGTGGAGAGGGTCCGTGTTGATCACGTCAGAGGACTATTGTCCGAGAACCTCCCTCTAAAACAGGTCGCGGCTGACAGTGGGCTTCACAATAAATCGACCATAAGTTGGCGGACCAAAAGTTGTTATAGACCAAGATGCACGCAGCTTTGATACTGGTCGAACTATAATCGAACGCTGAAGCAACGCGGGTCTTTATCATACTGGTTTGACGGTGAGATGGCGTGGGAGGCAAAACCTTCAGCCCAGCGGGGACGTCAGCATTCTTATGGTGATGCGGCCATTCAACTATCAAAGTGCTGTTAGGTTTGCCCTTGAGGCAGATGACCGGGTTGGTAGAAATCCTTGGAATTGGTCGGGCTGGATTGACCGTGCCGGACTTCAGCACCTTGTGTCGACGACAGAGTGAGCTACCCCCCGAAATTCGGACACTGACGTAAGCTACGATTTGTTGTCTGTTGATCTTCAATCTGAAGGAGATCGGCGATGTCGAAACGAAAGCAACATCATCCAGATTTTAAGGCCAAAGTGGCATTGGAAGCACTGAAGGGCGAGGAGACTGTTTCGGAACTGGCGAGCCGGTTCGGGACTCCCCCCACCATGATCCATCAGGGGAAGAAAGCTCTACTGGAAGGGGCATCCGGGGTGTTTGAGCGCGGCGGCCGGAAGGTGGCGAACGTTGACGAAGAACAGGTTAAAGAACTGCATGCCAAAATCGGGGAGCTGGCTGTCGCCAACGGTTTTTTGGTAAGAAAGCTCAAGCCTTGGACCGGCAAGTGAGGCGGAACATGATTGAGCCAACCACCCCAAGCCTTTCCGTCGGCAAGCAGTGCAGGCTTTTGTCGATCTCACGGTCATCATTTTACTATGAAGCCAAGGGCGAGAGCGAGTTGAACCTGGATCTGATACGTCAGATTGATGAACAGTTCCTGGAAACACCCTTTTATGGCGTACGCCAGATGACTTGGCATCTTCGCAACGAAGGCCACCTGGTGAACGAAAAGCGCGTTCGGCGGCACATGCGGTTGATGGGTCTGATGCCGATCTACCAGAAGCCCAATACCAGCAAGGCGGCGAAGGGGCACAAAGTTTACCCCTACCTGCTGCGTAACCTTCGAGTGACCCGTCCCAATCAGGTCTGGTGTTCCGATATTACTTATCTACCCCCTCTCGGCAGATTGCTTTGCAATCGCCTGCCGGGCAGTGGATGCGACGTGGGTTCCTGTACCTGGTCGCGATTATGGACTGGCACACCCGCAAGGTGCTGGCCTGGCGCATCTCAAATACGCTGGAGGCAGAGTTCTGTGTCGAGGTGCTGAACGAGGCGATCCACCGCTTTGGGCCTCCCGAGATCATGAACACAGACCAGGGCAGCCAGTTCACATCCTTCGTCTGGACGGACCGGCTGCGACGGTCAAACATCCGCATCTCCCCTCTCGTGCATGTAAACATGCACTGCCGGGCAGTGAATGGACGGCAAGGGCCGCTTTCTCGACAATATCTTCATTGAGCGTCTATGGCGTTCGATGAAATACGAGTGTGTTTACCTTCATGCCTGGGAAACCGGATCAGAGGCGAAAGCTGGCGTCAAAAAATGGATGGAGTTCTATAATCGTAAGCGCCCTCATTCCGCGCTTGGCGGCAAGTCACCAGCCGTGGTCTATTGGCTGAGTAACAAACAACCAAACCCGGTCAGCAGGAGCAGAAAGTAGCTTAAGTCACGCCAGATACTGTCCAACTATTAGGGAGTAGCTCAGAGGACCTTGTCGGTTGCCATTCCATACAGGGGTTCATCTGGGCCATTGCACCTTCTGATCCCCTCTCGGGACATCGCGCTGCGATGCCCTGCCGGTCAGTGGATGTATTTGTAAGACTGCTCGGTCAGCGTCTCTCTGCGCGAGACTTCAATCGGCAGGTTACGGAGATCCAAATCCGTGCCGCGGTCCGCGATGGCTTCACAGCTCTTGGCATACCAGAAACTGTTTTGCCTTAGGCTAAGTCCGTCCGGGAAAGGGAAGTCCAACATCAGGTCGATTTGTGCAACAAAGCCTCACCCGACCATAAAAACATCGTAACTCGTTGTTTTTCCCCGTATTTGATGGGATCTCGCCTGTATTCCTTTGATCGGATCAGCCTTTGATGGCCACTTTAGAACCACTCGAGTGCGCGCATATTTGAGCGCCACGCGCACCAATTCTACAGCGTCATCATCCGTTCCAACGATCTCGCGAACTTGACGTAACTCGCGCTTCACCAGCGCCGAGTTTTTACGTGGAGGATGCATTGGATCAATCAAAATTGCTTCGCCAGACAGCTCAGGCAGCAAATCCTTGGCATCTCCTTTAAGGAGTGTCATGCGGCTAATGATCTCGGCGAATTCGCCTCCCTCTTTAGCTGCTCGATCCATGCCTTGAACCAACAAAGAATGAATTCTCTCCGACCGCTCGATCATTGTGACCTGCGCTCCCAGCGACGCCAATAAAAATGAGTCGCGGCCTAAGCCAGCCGTCGCATCAATAATCACTGGTGTTTTACCCGCTCGCAAGCCCATCGCTTTTGCCAGAGCTTGCCCGCGCCCCCCTCCAAACCGGAGTCGATGCGCAACAGAACCGCTGACAAAATCAACCCGCAACTCCCCATCAATCTGCGTCATACTCCGTTCATCGCCATTACCTGCATAATATTCCAACCCCACATCCCTCGGATTGTATCTGTCTTTCTCCGCATGTCATAGCCTCCCAAACCTTAAAATGAAGAATGCATCATTGCGAACGGTAGGACCTAAAAGTGCTGCAATGTTCCTGAGGGTCGCATTGCGAAAGCTGCACTGTGACGATGGATACACTGTAAAAATGGTCTGATTTAGGCTGAAGTCTGCCGTTAGACGGGTGTGGCACGATTGGCCGGTTAGGAGCCTTCGCTCCTGTAGTCCCAATGACATTAAGCAGGGGCATTGTCCGCAGCCTGGCCATTTGTGATCATCGCAGCGACTGCTGCTTGTGTGGATGGCTCCTGCATAGCAAGATATATTTGATCTGATTTGTGCACTTGTCAGACGCAGTCATGTGTCCGGCTCAGACGTAGTCATGTGTCCGGCCTGTTTGCGCGATTTTGACCGCTGGCCCTGAAGGGGTCCGCAAACCAAGTCCCTATCAGCTTTGCGGGCTGCAGCGCCCAAGCCATTCGGCGGGGTGCCTTGGTTCTAGCGGCAGACTTATGCACCATCATCTCGCGGGTCTTGCTAGCTCGTTGTTCTTTCTCCTTTAGGCAGCGCGAGGCGTATATGGTTCGTTGCGGATCAAAACGGCCCAAATAATCCTTGCAGTCTTGTTCGCCATGGCGACGGTCGCGATACGGGCCGGTTTACGGTCCAGCAACGATGTTAGCCATTTGCTTGCGCGTTCCGGGTGCGCTCGGGTCTGGCGAACAAGCGACGTCATGCCAACGGCGAGCAATGATCTTAGGTATTGATCACCCATTCACTGCCCGGCAAGGCATCGCAAGCGATGTCCCGAGAGGGGTTGTAATGCGTCCCAGTTTCTCTTTGCCGCCGCTGGACTTGTTCGCAGGTGTCAGACCAAGCCATGCTGCAAAATCGCGGCCACTGCGCAACAAACGGACCCGCGCATCTTCATTGGCGACCAGCTTCGGCCGGTTTTCATACCAACGGACCCGTGCATACAAAGCCATGTGATGTTCACAAAGATTATGGATCAACTCATTGGCAATCTCGGGTAGTTTCAGCACTTTGCCGGCCAAAATGTCCTCTGCAAATCCGATGACACGCGCGAGGCCCCGCGCGATGTACGTTGCCGGACAAGCAGAGCCCGGGCGCGATGAATCAACAGTAGAGCTTGATGTTCAACCGTCTTCACCGCAACAAACTGCATCGTCGGACGCGTCACAGCCTCACAAATGGCCTTGGCATCGATGGCAGCAGACTTCCCGCGTTTGACATGTGCTCTGACATACATCGGTGGGATCAGACGGACATCATAGCCCAACGTAGTTAGTTCCTGAGCCCAATGATGTGCGCCGCTACATGCCTCCATGCCGATCAGACAAGGCACACGCTGGGCGAAGAACGGTAACAACTGTGCGCGTCTCAAAGGCTTGTTGCTGACGACCTCATCATTTCCAGTGATCCCGTGAACCTGAAAAATGTTCTTAGCCAGACCAACGCCTATTGTTGGAACGTTCATGGGCTAGCTCCTCTCATTTGCAGTTTGTGACATCTGCCGTATGACCCATTGCGACGTCGATTGGAGCAGGAGCCATCCACCCCATCAGCAATCCACACCCTCGTTACTCAATTGCTGTGTAATTCGTATCGGTTACAAATAATATGTGCTGACGGCTTAAACCAAAGAGCTTGGCTACCTAAGGCCAACATCAACAGCGAAGGTAGAATTCGCCATGGCCAGAACCGAATCCAATACTGACACTCTGGACCCTGCCCTGATTGCGGTTGCTGCGGCTGTGGCCGGTATGACCCCGGTGATGGAGGCCATTGCGAGTTACTGCTGGTCTCGGCCCAGGACCGCATGCGTGACGGCGCGCAACCCGACGGCACGCGTTTTGCTCCGCGCAAGCAATCCACCCTGGACCGCTATACCAAACTGGGGCTGACCTTTGGCGCACCGCTGACCGTCTCGGGAGATATGCGCGACACGCTTTTTATGAGGCCGCCCAAGGCAACGTTGAATACGGTTCAAACGTCATTCAGGCCGCCGTGATGCAGTTCGGCGCGGGTATGGAAATTTTTGGCAAGGCTTCAACCGGCGCTTCAATCCCCTGGGGCACCATCCCTGCCCGCCCATTCATCGGCCAATCGGATGAAGCCCAGGACAACATCGTCGCCGAATTGGTAGACTGGTTGGAAGAGGCTGCCACCCGCCGAAATTGACTGGCGCGCAAATCCCCACCGATCTGGGCAGGCCCTCATGAACCGCTGCAACCACAACTAGTTGTAGGGTGTCTGCATTTTTGCCCGGTTAAATATTTGGCCGCATGAGTAACACCGCACAAACGGCCTTTATCTCCCCGACAGCCCGGCACTGGTCCGATGACAGTGGAAAGGACATGCGCGACTGCCTCCTCTCCACCGTGATGCCTTTGCCTCTGAACCATTCAAAGGGGACCATCATGACCATTTCTGAGCTGACACATCCAAAACCAACCACCAAAGTCACCCTACGTCGAGGTCCTGAGCCTCGAACGACACCCTGCGCTTTATCAAGTCCTTCAGCGGCACCGAAATCTATATCGCAGCCCCCCAGAACCCGGTCCAGCGTCGCTGCACCAGTGGGCTATGACAAGGCCAATGCTCGCCCGCGCATCTCTCACCGAATGCAGTTTCTGGCATTTTCCACGTTCAGCATCCGCATGAACGATCCTAAGTGGCCCTTCGTGCCTAACCCCTCTGACGGTAGTTTCCAGCGGCGATTTCAACGGGTCGGCGCAACACTTTAGTCTTTATGGAAAGATGGAGTGTAAATCATGGCCTATCACCGCAGACATTTTTTACAGATAAACAGAAATCAGAGATCTGGGATCGTTGGCAACGCGGAGAGTCGATGAGTTCGACTGGACGTGGTTTTGATCGCGCATCATCCTCAATTTATCCGCTGCCAGTGCGCACCGGTGGTATCCGTCCGCTAGATCGCATGAGGTCCCGTTTGGCTCTGAGTTTGGCTGAACGCGAGGAGATATCACCAGGCCTGACTGCGCAACTATCTGTGCGATCAACTGCTAGATCCTTGAAACCAACCGTTTGCTGCGACAGTGCTACCCAAGGGGCACAGAATTGTCGATACATAGTCAAGCGAAGCTGAGTGCCGTCGCAAGGCTACTCAACGAACGACCTCGAAAAACGCTAGAATATGAGACACCAGCCGAGCGTTTCAATGCAAGTGTTGCGTCGACCCGTTGAAACCACCCCCCAAAGCCGACATTGTTGCAACTGCAGTGAATGGCACCTGTCCGCCCTTACTTAAGGAACGTCTGACCAACGGGCCGGCTTGGCCATTTCGACAAGATTTCGACTTTGGTCGTGCCCCGGTTTAGTTCCGGTTTCTTTAGAGCAATAATTGCCATGAAGGAGACAGGAAATGGCAATCAATCAGATATACAGACGAGTTTCGCCGTGATGCGGTGCGCATCGCAACCAGCAGTGGCCTGACAAGACCAGAGGTTACATCAGATTTGGGGGTTGTAATTTCAACGATGAACAAGTGAGTTCAGAAGGTTGAATACGCTTTCCGCGACAGCGTTATCCGTTGCCTGACAGGGCATTTCATGCCCGAGAAGGATGACAATTGCCGCGTCTACTTATATTGCGTTCAAGATTGTGCTGCTTGAGAAAGTGAGGGTTGGCACTCCATCGGTTAGAGTGACTGCCCGAACGCCCATTCAATGCTGGTGAACTGGAAACTTGATCCGCTGCCCGGCAGGGTATTGCACAGCAAATCACGAGAGGGGGAATGAACCAATACTTTGCTCGTTGGCTTACGCCTCCAAACAGCTATGAGTAATGCCTGTAGAACCAAATCTGTTGGCTGCCTATTCTGCATCGACCAACCGACCACGCGGCGAGAAAAGAGGTCGATTACAACTGCCAAATACGCAAACCCTTCGCGCGTTTTATTATGGGTAGCCGATTTGGGCATGTATGACTGCTAATCTTGCCAACCGAGCCACGCGATTTGGGCAACACGTCTCACTCAGATCGAAGAGATCATCCTGCATATTGCGGTAACCGTATATAGTGCCGCTTTCTTTCCAAGCCTCTCTGAGTTGCTTTGTCTGGCGTGCATCCTCCTGCGCACCTCGGCTTACTGGACTTTAACCCATGCATAGAAACCGCTGGGATGCAGGCGAAAACAACGGCACATCCCGCGCGCCGAAAACAGCTGGTGATGCTTTTCCCCTCTCGTGCATTGCTACGCAATACCCTGCTGGGCAATGAATAAACGCGTACCTCACTTTGCATCCCTGGCGAAATACGCGGTGGCCTTCATTGGGTAAACGCCTCTCTGGGGCCTTTCCTGATCCCTTCAGTTTAAGATGTCGCGTTCCTCCGAAACTCGGGCCAATTCGTTCTTCAAGCGCCGGATCTCAGCAGCTTGTGCGGTCGTCCCTTTTACTTACTTGCACGGCCGCGAAAATTGCGCCCGCCATGTGTAAAGTGACTTCGTATTGATCCCTAAACGCTCCGAAACACCCCCAATCGAATAGCCTCGGTCAACCACTTGCGCGACCGCGTCACGCTTGAACTCGTCTGTGAATCTAATCCCTGTCTCCTTGCTTCCAAAACCTCCAAGCAAGGCGTCTACAATTCTAGGGGCAATTCAAGGAGCGGCAAAAGCAAAGCCTGAAGATGACGCAAATAACAGCATGAATCGGGTGCTACAGTTGCAGAAGCGATAAATTAGTGTCCAAAAAAGCTTGATCAAACTTCATGTCATTGGCAACTTGAGGCGAGTGGCTTTCCACACGGGAAATGTCGATCAGCTAAGTTTCTGCGCCGAAACGGGATCCTCAGAATCTGGATAAGGAAGTTACTTCAATGTCAGATCGAGAAAATCCAACGGTTTCGCGAAACCCATTTTCACTCTCGAATTTGAACACTAAGACCAAAATAATGATGGTTGCCGCCGTACCTCTGATCTTCACCATCGGCATAGCTGTTATCGCAAGCCTGAACCTTGGTCGCATGTCAGAGACCTCTCGCTGGGTAAACCACACACATGCAGTAATGGAAGAGGCCGATACAATCGTTGCTGCGGCGGTCGACATGGAATCCAGCATGCGCGGTTATCTGCTGGCGGGAAAGGAAACCTTCCTGGAATCGTACCAGAACGGCGTTACTGGGGTTTATTCAGATTTTGCTCGATTGCGGGAAATTGTCAGCAACGATCCGGCCCAAATTGCACGGCTGACCGAGGCAGAGCATATCCTGGTGCAGTGGCAGGTCGAAGTTGCCGAACGGCAAATTGAATTGCGGCGTGCCATCGTTGTCGCGCCAAACATGCATACCCGTGCTAACGCAAAAACCATGGATGATATGGCCGACCTTGTCGGCCAGGGTCGCGGCAAAATAATTTTCGCTCAATTCCGCGAAATCATGACCGCGTTCACCGCCGAGGAAGAGAGACTGATAGAGCTGCGGATAGCTGAAAACGAGCTGTCCGTTCAGACGGCAAAACCCAGTATCCTTGCCGCAGTCGCGGCCGCTATTTTGATTGGCAGCGGTTTTGCCTGGCTCATTGGTTCCCGCAACGCCAAAGCGATCAAGGCCATCACGGCGTCGATGGGGCGTCTTACTGATGGGGACATCGCGTTCCCGATCAAGGGACAAAACCGTCGAGATGAGATTGGAGCAATGGCAAAGGCGTTGGCAGTTTTCCGTGAGTCGATACTTCGCGAACAAGCGCTTGAAACGGAGGTTAAGGATCGCGCCAGGATGATGGCGGCACTGCTTGAAGGGCTCCCGGACAACTTTGTTCGCCTCGACAAAAATGGAACCATTCTGGATTTCACAGTCCGTATTGAACCTAGCCTGGTCAAGGATCCAGCCACCTACATTGGTCGCGATTTCGCCGATATATTGCCTCCTGAGGCCCGCGCGCTGTTCGAAGAAAATATGCGCAAGCAACAAGCCACGCAGGGCGTTGTGACTTGGGAGTATCACTTGGAGGTTGAGGGAAAACGACGGGATCGTGAGGCACGCCTGTGTCCAATTGCCGGGTCCGACGAGACGGCTCTAATGGTGCGTGATATTTCTATGCGGTGCCAAGCTGAGAGTGACCGTGCGTTCGCAGAAGCCCGTTTAGACCAGATCATCACCAGCTTGCCGGGGGCAATCATTAGTCGAAGGATTACGAAATCCGAAGGTGAAGCTATCATCTATGTGAGCCCTCAATCTGCGGATATTTGGGGCTACACCCCTAAAGAGATCTACGCAACCAAGGGCGTTCTGGAGACCACGGTTGACCCAATACATCTGCGAGAAATCCGTCAAATCTGGGTCAAAGCGGTCGAAACCCCTGAACCTTATTCGAGCCGTTACCCAATCATCAATCGTTCAGGCGAACCCAAATGGTTGGAAACCAACACCAATGTTTTTGCCCAAGAGGATGGCGGTATTCTCACCGTTGGTTTTATCTCGGATGTTACTGCGGAAGTGGTGGCACAGCAGCAATTGGAGGCACAAAAAGCAATTGCAGATCGAGCTCAAAAACTTGAGAGCATCGGACAGCTGACGGGCGGCGTGGCGCATGATTTCAACAACTTGTTGGCTGCAATTTTGGGTAGCCTGGAATTGTTGCGTGACGACGAAACTGACGCAGAACAGCTGTCCCTGATCGACACCGGAATTCGCGCTACCCAGCGCGGAGCCGAATTGACACGCAACATGCTGGCCTTCGCCCGTCGGGCGAGTTTGGAGCCCAGTGTGATCGAGCTAAACACGTTGGTGAACGAGACCTGCAACTGGGCCGGACGCGCCCTGCCGTCCAAAATAGAGGTCGAAACGTCACTGTTAGCCGGGCTATGGCCGATCAAGGTGGATATCAGTTCAACCGAAAGTTCGCTACTGAACCTGATATTGAACGCCCGTGATGCCATGCCCGAAGGGGGGAAGCTGACGATCGAAACCGCGAATGTGCGTGTCGATAGGGCCTATCTTGATGTGCATCATGAAAAAATGGAGCCTGGGCGGTATGTCTTGCTTGCAGTCAGCGATACTGGCCACGGCATTCCTGACGAAACAATAGAGCACATCTTTGAACCGTTCTTCTCAACCAAGGCGCCCGGCGCAGGAACAGGCCTTGGTCTGTCGATGATCATGGGCTTCATGCAGCAGTCTGGCGGAACGGTACAGCTCACCTCAGAAGCTGACGTTGGAACTACTTTTAGACTATATTTCAAAGCGTTCACAGGTGAAGCCAAAACCAGAGTTGTCGAGCCTAGCCAATCAGAAAGTCCCAAAGGTGGGGGGCAGCAGATCCTTGTCGCCGAGGATCAAGACAATGTTCGTAGTATCCTGATTAAAACCCTTGAAAAGGCGGGCTACGACGTCACAGCGGTCGGGACTGGGGACGAAGCCCTTGCACAGTTTGAGGTAAATCCAACTTTCGATCTTTTATTGACCGATATCGTGATGCCGGGAAGCCTTCAAGGGCCGGCACTAAGCCAGGCTATTCGCAAGCAGGCACCGGATCTGCCAGTTGTCTTTATGTCCGGGTATGCGAACGAGGCAACCGTACACAGAAACGGTTTGCAGCCGGAAGACATCCGCCTGAACAAACCAGTTATGCGCGCTGATCTTTTGGCTGCAATCAAGAGGTCTCTGGGCGGTTGACGCTGGTATCAGCCAAGTTTTTTCTCCGTGGACGCCCTCTGTCGGTTTCGATGTACCGTTAAGCCTGAAGTAGAGTTCAGTAACCGCATCAGGCTGAAAATGCGGATGGCGTTCCGGCAAAGCAGCGCGTCATAATTACTCAATCCGATGCACATCTGTTTCTATTTGAGGCACAGGGTGTTCCATTTGGTGAATGTCAGTTTTGAAGATTTTCCTATTCAATGCATGCCGCAAAAGACAAATGCTGCGTTGGGTTTTGGTGATAAGAGCTTTGTGCTGCTAAATCGCCGACACCGCCCCCTCCCCGCTGAAGGAAAGAAGACGGCGCATCTCCGGTAGGAGATGAGTGTCGTCCCCCGTACGAGGGAACCGGGAAGCAACAAAAGTGAATTTGGCGGTCCCATCGTCGAGCACCGCCAACATCTATTGGCTTGATTAGCCGCCGTTGGTGTTGGCCGGCGCGGGTTGGGCAAATGGATTGGCTGCTTTTGTCAGATCCTGAGCGCCGGTGCCTGGCATCAACTCGAAACCAAGATCAAACAGATCAAGAACTGAAGCCAGTTGATCCAGAACCGAAGTATCGCCAGTGGATTTGGCGGTGCCGTCTTTGATCAGATCAAGCAAACGAACTTCCCCGGTCATAACTCTTTCCAGGTCCGAACGATTGATTTCAACACTCAGCGTGGCATCGTCTTCAGTGTATCCAACGATGTGGGTCAGGGTCGCATTGCTCATCTCGACCACAATCTGTTCATCCCGGTCCGGCATGTTCACGTTGATGGTGAAATCCATATCCGCCGCTTTTTCACTGTTCACGCGGATGGCAAGGAAATCCAACCACATAGACGTAGGCATCGCCTTAATGGTGTCAGGTCCAGTGGTTTCAATCGATGCCCCTGTGGGAGCCCATTGCGCAATTCGTAGGCCGCAGCCAGGAACGAATTCCGTACCGAAGGGCTCTCTTTCTGATAGCCGATCTGTTCAAACGCAGCAGCCAGCATGTCCTTGGTGTCCTGGTTCTGCGGCTCGGAGTAGACCAGTTTGTTCAGGATTTCAGTTGCTTGCAGATACAAGCCTTCGTCATACAGTTCTTGACCCTTTGTCAGGATTGGGGCTGCCCCGCCCATCATTTCGACGTAAAGTGGTGCAGAGGCTTTGGGAGACAGGGGGATCAACGTGGTCGGGTTGGCATCCCAATATCCCAGATAGCGGTTGATGACCGCACGGGAGTTATGCTCGACCGACCCGTGATAGCTGCGCGCGGACCACTGGTTCTGCAGACTTTCAGACCAGTACTCCGGGTTTCCTGCCATGTATTTCGTTCATTAATGAGGCGATAAGAAAAATGACCGGCAACCATAAGTATCAAAACAAATTCGATAAGATAGTTTATTGAGAGAGGATTCCAAAACATGGTCACCAATCTTAGATTGGCGTTACAAATGCTCTATCTACCAACAGAAACCCGGGCCGAATACCACCCCATAAACGCTGTCGCCAGGCGCAATGATATTGCGGGAAAGGCCGTTAGAGCCGAGCAGCCCCACTTGCGTGGTCCAAGGTGAAAGTTAGCCTTTGGTCCACCGGTCCGATACGACCCGAGGTTCGCAATCATGTTTGGTCGCACGACCCTCGCCATTGTCGCTCGAACCAATGACGCTCTCAATGGCTCGATGCACCACCGAACCTATGATGGAAGGGCGTTCAGGTCATTGAACTTTTTGGACGAACACAGCCGGGAGTGCCCCCTCTCATCGATTGCTTCGCAATCACCTGCCGGGCAGCGGGACGATCCGGGTGAATCGGAAGCTGGATTCGACCGAAGTCATCGACGCGTTGACGGACTGGTTCATTCTTCACGGCGTGCCTGAGTACATTCGGTCAGAGTTGCCCATTGAAGTCGAAGGGGGGTATCCAGTAGATCAATGGCCTTTACAATCTACGGCGGCGGCATTCATCGTTAGGCGGGAAAAGTCCCTTGGCCTTCGAACGAAAGGCAGCCGAAATGAGTGGAGAGGCCAGAACTCAAGCGTGACAAGACCATTTCTGAACAATTCCATCCGAAAGCTGGCATTCAAACGACACACAGAAAGCTCCGACCTAGCACACTCAGCGGACAATACTGCAGGCGCGGTGATTGTTAGGATGGCCAATTCTGTTGAAAAACTCTTGTTGATTTGAGGGTCCATCACTGATTCAATTTACCCGTGAATGCGGGAGATTGACGATGTTAGGACCTAAGCAAGAAGCGCAAAGCGCACTTTTCTACGAGTTTTCAATCGATGATCACGTGCCTCAAGATCACTTATTGCGTTCGATTGATCGCTTCGTGGATTTGTCCAGTATCCGCCGATATCTCTCTGAGTTTTACAGCCACACCGGACGCCCATCAATTGATCCCGAACTCTTGATCCGCATGTTGCTGGTGGGCTATTGTCTTGGCATTCGATCTGAACGCAGGCTCTGCGAAGAAGTGCATCTTAACCTGGCGTACCGCTGGTTCTGCCGTCTTGATCTGTCCGATCCTGTGCCCAACCATTCGACGTTTTCCAAGAACCGACACGGCCGTTTCCGCGATAGCGATCTGCTGCGTCATCTGTTTGAGGTGACCCTGGCACGGTGCATTTCTGACGGTTTAGTGAGCGGTCAGCATTTTGCGGCTGATGCCAGCCTTATAGAAGCTGATGCCAACAAACAAAACTCCACACCGAAGGAGAAGTGGGACCGCAGCGCCATTGATCCGGCAGATGCCCCACGCGCGGTAAAGGAATATCTTGAGGTTCTGGATGATGCGGCGTTTGGGGCTGCAACGGTGGTTGAGCCAAAGTTCACCTCTCATTCGGATCCATCCAGCCAGTGGACAGCAGCGCGTAAGGGTCCTGCATTCTTTGCCTATTCCACGAATTATCTGATCGATACGGATCACAGCGTGATCGTGGATGTTGAAGCAACGAGATCGATCCGCCAGGCTGAAGTCAGATCAGTGCGCACCATGCTGGGCCGCGTCGAAGACCGATTTGACCTTCACCCTGAACGGCTCATCGCGGACGCAGCTTATGGATCGGGCCCTATGCTGGATTGGATCGTGAAACAGAATATCAAACCCCACATCCCAGTGCTTGATCAGGCTGGACGTAAGGATGGCACATGGTCCCGCGCTGACTTTGATTGGGACGCCGAGAACAACCAGTACATCTGCCCTGAAGGTGAGACGCTCAAGCAGTTCAGGCGTAATTACTCCGACCCCAACCGTGGTCCCAGCGGCAAGGGTGTGGCGAAATACCAGGCCCTGAAGCACACCTGCCAAGCCTGTCCATCAAAAATGAAATGCTGCCCCAAAGCTGATGCTCGCAAGATCACCCACGAAGAACATGAAGACGCCCGCCAGGTCGCCCGTGATATTGCCAAAACCAAGCAATATGCGATCTCGATGCGGCCGTGAAAGAAGGTGGAAATGCTCTTCGCTCACCTTAAACGCATCCTTGGGGTGGGGCGGTTGCGATTACGCGGCCCATGTGGTGCAAATGATGAATTCTTGCTCGCCGCCACCGCCCAAAACCTCCGCAAGTTGGCCAAGATCTTTCCTGCACCGCAGCAAACGAGCGAAGCCTGATAAGAAAGGCGCTCGCCCGACGTTCAGTCCCTTATCTTCTGCGCCAGCAACACGGTGTTTTTCCACAGAATCGGCGGTTAGCAGCCCTTCGCTGCGCCCCCCACCAATGTCTGCTCCGCGATCATTTTTGACTGTTGACAGTATCGCCGCTGAAAAGCACGCACTTGCACCTCAATTTGGCCGACCCCGAGTAAGTTTGGATCCTCGTTCGCCAAATTTTTTTGTACTGAGTTTAAGGCTCCGGGTTGAGCGTTTGTTTAACAGCACCCAAGTGTTCGCTCACAGGCCAGATTTTTCAGAAAGGTTGTTTCGCAAACGTCGTTTTGAACTCTTCCTTCGCAGTGTTCAGAATTGGAGTTCCGTGCGAGGGTATGAGATGAGCGAAATCCAGTTCAGCCACCCTGGCAAACTCTTTTGGTTCTGGCTGGCATACACGCAGCCATTCCGGGCCGATGTTTGCGGGTTTAATAAACTCCGCTTGCTGCATCCTGATCGCGGCGTTTTCGCTGAAGAACTCATCGACCTCAGCCCAGTTTTGCAAACTGTCAGCTGCGACCAAAATACCGCCCTCTTTGTGAAGCAAAAGCATCCCTTCGGGCATTTTGGAACTGTCGTATGTGAACAAGGAGGCCTGCGTCACCGGCATGTCGCCGCGCGGGCGCAGAGGGTGTGTGGTTGTTAGACCGCCTTTGTGTTCCATCTCGTCCAGTGCCCACAAATTGGCGGCGTAGCGCTCCACGTAGAACGAATCGTCTAACCCATTGTGAACACCCAGGTGGTAGGCGCCAAGCTTGACGATATTTTCAACCCTTCCCAAGGCCTCTAGCACCTTCAGGCCTTCATCGTTGAGGCGAACGGTGCTGATCAGGGTCAGTGCCTCGCCTTCGCGCAGGATGATCATGTTACGGCTAACCTGTATCCCAGGCACCATCATCACACTGCCGGTAACGACGAACACATCTTGGAAAATCTGGCGAATTTCGCCGTGTGGTGTTGTTGCTGGGAAATCAGATTGCATTTTTGTTTCCTTTTTGAACATTAGGCCAGGCCATCGAGTTTAGGGGTAGTACACACCCGTCGCCTTTTGCGCCCATTGCCAGAGATTGCGGTTCACAGTTGCGTCCAGTGCTGATGCACTGATTTTTGCCAAAGCCGGTTTGCCGTTGGCCTCTCCCGGCCCTTCGGGTCCAAAATACTGACCACCCTGCGCAGTACCCAAGGTCGCCGCCATGACCGTAGGAGCCGCACCCTCTGCAGCAGACATGAACTTTATCCCATCCGGCGTTGGGCCTATATGGCGGAAAAGATCAGTCTGACTGACCCCTGGATGCGCCGCCAGAGACCTAAGCTGGTGACCTGAAACACGAAGGCGGCGGTCAAATTCCAACGCGAAAATCAGGTTGGCAAGTTTGCTTTGAGCGTATTCACGCCCAGGATCGTATGGTTTTTCGAGGGCGCAATTCGCGAGATCAATCACACTGCCGCGATGCGCCCTGCTGCTCAGCGAGACAACTCGGGCACCTGGTGTTTTTTCCAGCAGTGCAAACAAACATCCGGTCAAAGCAAAATGTGCCACGAAATTCACGCCAAACTGGGCTTCGTATCCATCATCGGTCGTTGTGGGCGGTGGCGTCATGATACCCGCATTGTTGATCAACAGATCCAGTCGCTCCAAACGGTTTTTTGCCCAGTCAGCAAAACTTTTTACGGCCTCAAGACTCGACAGGTTCAACTGCACAAATTCAGTTTTTCCGACTGAAGAAGGGGCTGCGGCTTGCATACGCTCGCAGGCTTCCCGCCCCTTTTCGGGATTGCGACTGGCGACGATGACATGCATCCCCTGCCGATACAGCTCAAGCGCCGTTTCATATCCAAGGCCAGTGTTTGCACCCGTGACAATCGCGGTTTTTTGTACCTGCTCTTTCATTGCGTCTCTCGCCTTTTCCGAAGTTGGCTTACCACGGGTCTAAAGCTGATTGCCTTAATAGCCATTGCTTTGCAGCCATTTCAAAACCTTGCCTGCAATCTCAACACCTTTGTCTTCCTGCAGGAAATGCGACGCGTTGGTGATTGTGTCGTGCGGTTGCGACGCCGCACCTGGAAGCGTCTGAAACTGCTTGTCATAATCGGTCTGCGCCAGAAACGGATCCTTGTCACTGAACAAGGTCAGAACTGGCCTGTTGCTTTGCCCCAGTTTGGCCCAAGCATCACGACCTTCGTCCTGCTGTGCGGCTACGATCTGAGGCATTTTACGCGGGCCTGCGTAAAAGCGATGATCCGCAAAGGGGGCGTCGTAGGCTGACATCTCAGCGGCAGACAGTTTGGACGTGGTAAGGATCTGCATAACCTTGCCGAAGTCCAGTTTTGGAGACCACAGGAAATAGCCCGCCCAATTGCCATAGGATTGTTTGACCGCCAGATCCTCGATTTTCGGCTTGCCCGCAAAAACCCGCATCGCCTTGAGCATGCGTGGCAAAATATACTTGAATGGACCTTTGGCATTGCCAAGCGCCGTATTGGCAACCACGAGATGCGACGCCCAGTCCGGGTTGTTTGCCAATACCCGCAGGCCAATCATTCCGCCCCAGTCCTGCATAAAGACGGTGGCGTCCTTGATGCCCAATTTCTGCACAAATGTTGTCATCCAGTCCACATGTGCCTGATAGCTGTGCGAATCCGAGCTTGCGGGCTTGTCCGAGCGGCCAAAGCCAATAAGGTCGGGGGCTATGACGCGATAACCAGCGGCGACAAACAGAGGTATCATCTTGCGGTAAAGGTAGCTCCACGATGGCTGACCATGTAGCAGAAAGATAGTCCTTGGGTTTTCACGTCCCTCATCAACGTAGTGCATCCGCATCCCGTCGACTTCGATGTAATTCGGCTCAAACGGAAAATCGGGAAGATTGGCAAACGCGGAGTCGGGTGTTCTGAGAACGCCGGATTTGACGGCTGTTGATTGAAACGTTTCAAGCTTGGACATGGTGGCCTCTGATGTGTTGGCGGATCAGGATATGCGAGCCGGTGTTCGCCCGCACATTCTATCTCTGTTGGAAGTGCTACGCGTATTCTGCTGTGTTCAATGTCTGGCCAGTCATCGTGCCGGTGACTGCGGCGAGATAAGACTTGGCGGTATTGGCAGCTGTGATGGACCCTTCGGTTGGCCAACCCAGCTTCTCCATGGATTCGGTCACTGATGTCGGCGAGACGACGTTCAGGCGGATGTCTGTCAATTCTTGCGCCGCTGCGTCAGCAAAGCGTTCAAGCCCTGCACAGGCCATGCCAATGGCGGCAGCACCCGGAAAATTGTATTTGCTGGCAACACCTGATGTCAGCGTCACTGAACCACCTGGGGCAAGGCTGTCTTTGCCATAGCGAAACAGATTGATCTGGCCCATGAGCTGCATGCCAGAAGCGCGGTCATAATCCTGATCTGTCAGTGCCTCCAGCGGCTTGACGTCAGCCTCGCCAGCGGCAGAGATAATCGCATCGACCTGATCAATCTGGGAGAACATTGCGCGAATGGAGGCCGGGTTGGAAAGGTCAACAGTGACGTCTCCAGATGAGCGGCTGGCCGAAATGACCTGATGTTCGCCCGATAGAGCGTTGACGATGGCGCTGCCGATGACGCCCGAGGCGCCGACTACGAGTATTTTCATGGGGTGTTCCCTTGTACGTTTGATGACGTGTTGAGTAGGAACTAGAGGTCAAATCGGTCAGTAAAAAGCATAGCTTATCGAACAAGATGGTCATATAATTAGACCATGACCAATCTCGACCACCTAAATGTTGTAAGCACCGTCTGCGACGTGGGCAGTTTTCAACTGGCCAGCGAAAAGCTGAACAAGGCCCGGTCTGCGGTGTCTTACTCGGTTAAACAGGTCGAAGAATTCTACCAAATTCAGATATTTGATCGTTCAAAATACCGACCTGAGCTAACCGCAGACGGAAAAATCCTTCTCGTGCAAATCCGCTACCTGTTGAAACAGGCGCAAAATTTCGAGGATTTTGTGCACGAGTTGAAGGGCGATAATGAAGTAGAGCTGAGACTTGGCGTCAGTAGTCACTTTCCACTCGAAAAGCTCACAGGGCTGTTGAAGTCCCTAAAGGCTGACTTTCCCACGACAACCATTCATCTGGAAATGGAAATCGCGTCAGGTGAGCGTATCCTCCAAGAAGAAAAAGTGGACATCGCGATTTTTGGAGCCCCGAGCCAAAGCGTGTTTATTGATTACCAGCAAATCGACAGCATGAACGTTCCTTTGGTCATTTCCCGAGACCTAATTGAGAACGACCCTACGAAGATTTCCGAAACCGATTTGGCCCGCCACCCTCAGGTCATTGTAAAGTCCACCGATGAAAAGTCGCCGGATGTCGGGATCCTCGATGATGCCTTGAAATGGTACGTCACAGATCTGCACGCAAAGAAGGCACTGATCTGTGCGGGCCTCGGCTGGGGGCGGCTTCCGCATCACTTTGCGGAGCCGGAATTATCCAGCGGTAAGCTCGTGGTACTTAGTACCTTAGGTGACCTTTCGCTCCCCATTTATCTGACCAAACTTGCCAACCGGTCGCTAGGTCCCGTTGGCAAACGGATTTGGGACTATTTTTTGTAGTTACGTTTCGTGCACTTGGCACCAACTCATCCCTTTGCCGCAGTGCATGGCCCACACCCGCCGGTCGTGCTCTTTGTCGAAACTGGCAGGTTAGAGCACACCCATCTCAAACATGATTGAAGCTGAATTTGGCACTTTTCATATTTGCCTTATACAATGCTGGTCCGTTGCTGGCCTTCGAGTGCCATGGAGCTGGTAACGATATGCGCCGAAGGAAGTCGTTAGAAAGGACGCTAGGATGACAAATTGACCACTATCTGACACCCTCCGTGCGAGCATAATCAAACACCCTGACCTTCTTGCATAATTCGGCTTGCGTCTTTCGAACCGGTGATTTCCTTCAGCATTGCCTCAAGCTTGATGTGGTTGAAATGAAACCCGTGGCCCAGCAGCGCTTTTGGAAGAACGCGTTGACCTCCAACCATTGTTTCCTTTCCCATATCACCCAGCCCGTTGGTCAAAACCCATGCCGGTATATTAAACACTGCTGGCCGGTGAAGGGCAGACGCAAGCGCGTCGGTAAAGCCCGTGTTCTGAACCGCATGTGGAGCGACCGCGTTCACGGGGCCTTCAACGTCCGGCTGGGCGATAGCAAAGGCAATCACACGGATAAGATCATCGTGTTCAATCCAAGACATCCACTGCGAACCACTGCCCATTGCGCCGCCGAGCCCAAATTCGAACGGGGTCAGCAGTTTCGCCAAAATGCCGCCATCGACTCCCAACACAAGTCCTGTGCGCAGCAAGACCAATCGCACTCCTTGCGCCGCAATCGGGGCTGCGGCCGCCTCCCAAGCGGCACAGATGTCATGCACGAATGCGGGCTGTGCGGCGGCGTCTTCCGCCAATCCTTCATCATCCTCGCGCAGGCCGTACCAGCCGATTGCCGAACCGCTAATCACCACAGCAGGTTTATGGTTTAAACGTGCAATAAGTGTGCTGATCTGAGTGGTTACATCCACGCGAGACTGGACAATACGTGCGCGTTTAGCGGCAGTCCAAAGCCCGGTTGCGATCCCTTCTCCAGCAAGATTGACGATTGCGTCAAAACCATCTTCGTTCTGGATCATCTCAAGGTTAGAAATCACACGCACGGGATGAGCCAGATCGCTCGCTTTCTTGGGATCTCGGGTTAAAACCGTAACGTAGTGGCCAGCAGCAACAAGGGCCTGTACCAAACGCGCACCTATGAAACCGGTTCCACCTGTAATCAAGATGCGCTGTCGTGCTGGCAATGCAGCGACCAATTTTGCCGGATCGCCGCGATCCAATCGCATACTACGGTTTGCGGCCAACAGATCACGGAGACTGAACACTCCCACAGCCAACGCAGACACCGTTGCAAAGACACTCCACCAACCGTAGCTGACCGGGATCAGCGCATTTGGCAGGGCAGACCACTGCCAGAAATATGGTGCGGCCAGTGCAAGGATGGCCCCATAGTTCAGCGCCAAGAGGGTATGGTTGATACGTTCGGTGGCGGGCAGCTTGCGGGTCATGTCCTCTTCGACAAAATCCCAAAGGGTTATCAGAACTTCAAGCGCGAGAATGCCGGTAAGGATCATGGTAAAAATGCCGTGCGGCTCCAGCCATGCGAAGCTCAGAAAGATCACCGCATAGAAAAAATTGCGCACGCCATGCAGGCGCAGCTCTTGCTTTTGGGATGCGCGCCACGCCAAACGTTCGGTGCCTTCGTGGTGAACGAGCGTATCAAATGCCCCCATAAACACTTGGATAGAAATAAGGCTCCATAAGACTGGGTTGTCCATCGGGTTAATCCTTTGCGTCTTGAAAAATTGCGTCTTGTTCCAGCATGTCGCCAAACAGGCGGTTTTTCAGCCGGAGCGAAAATCGGAACTGGCCCTGCCCCATGTCGTGATGTCCAATGACCAATGCGCCAGGGCTTAGGCAGCCGGGCAGCCGGAAACGATGGCCCCACAAAGCCAGGAAATAGTGATCGCTTTTGAAGAACAGGTCCGCGTCTTGGACCACAACGTTCAGGGCCATCCCGATGCCGTAACCGATGTATTCTTCAAGCCCTGTCGGACCTGCAAACCGCTTTGAGCTATGAACCACGTGGGGAAAGCCAGATGCACGGCCGTACTGACGGATCCAGAACTGCCCATTGCCTGCGATATCTTCGGTCACCACCACGACGGCGGGCCGGCCAACACTGGACATGTCAAAAGGCAGCGGTGCGCCAACCAGCCGCGCTGCATGCGCCAGGAGCTTCCCCGCCCAATTCATCTTCATAGTTTCAACGCTGCCCTGGTAGGTCACACTGGCCCCGCCCTTGACGCGTTTGCCAAATCGTTGACGAACAGCAAGCGGTAGTTCTTTCCACATAGCCGCACCCAAAAGTGCGCTAAAACGGGTATCAACTATCTCAAAGTCTAAATGAAGTGTGGGGTCATTTTGCATGATAATCACCTGATCAGAGCAGTTAGTAATTTCTGTAATTACAGAACTCTTTAAGCGAAAAAAATTGTCGTTGGCTTACTCCGACTTCTTACCGGTCAACGTAAGGAGGGAAATCACCTTGTTGCCCATTTTCATAAGCAAATTCAGCTTTGATTTTGGCACGTTCAGCATCTGGCCATACCAGGTATCAACAGTCGTCAGGAATGCTTGCATTTCCTGCATGCGTTTTAGCACCTCAGGGTGAATTTCCGGCTCAGTTTCCGCCTTTTCAAGGCAATCAGATATTGCTGAAATTGCCGGGTCGATTTCACGTTCCTTGCGTCCCTGAGCGATGCGCATCGCCATTTCCCAGACGTCTGTCTCGGCACCAAAATGTTCTCTGCGATCACCCGGGACCGGGATGCGGCGGATCAGTTTCCAGCCGACCAGCTCCTTCAAAGAGTTGGAAACATTTGAACGAGCAATTCCCAGTTCACTTGAGATTTGTTCCGCATTGAGCGGAGAGACACTCAGAAACAGCAGCGCATGTATCTGCGCGACAGAGCGATTGACGCCCCATTGCCCACCCATGTCGCCCCAGTAGAGGACGAATTGCGACTTTGCTGAGGCGTCTGATATATCAAGAATTTCTGTCATAACAGAACTACTAGAGATTTCTGAATGAATGTCAAGATGTGATCCATTTTTGATGTACCTTTGAGACCGTTGGAATGACATGATGTAACTTGGGCGGTCGTGACGCGTTCAATAGAGGCGTCAGAAGCATTCAGCCAAGCCACTCTCCAGTGCTGGACTGTCAGGCTCCTCCTTGCCAGCCAACACCCGTTGGGCACGAAGAAAAGTCAGCCTTTTTCGCACCATGCCAGTGGTGCTGCAAACAACGGTTTTGTCCGCTCAGCAACCGTTCGTGCAAACTGCCGCGAAGTACGAAAGTACTTCTTGACCTGAAGTGCACTTTAGGAATTAGAAAGTCTTGGTCACTGTTCCCAAACCAATGGAGTGCCCAGGAATGACGGATTTTCAAGAAACTGCCCCCGTCGGATGGCACGAGATATTGAACAGAGAATATGCAGCGCCATTGTTGCTTGTCTGCCTTGGGGTCTGGCTCCATGCCGCCGATAGTTTGCTCGTTGCAACTATGATGCCAAACATTGTCGCCGACCTTGGCGGCGAAGCTTACGTTGCCTGGTCCATTGCCCTGTATGAAATCGGCTCAATCGTTGCTGGCGCTTCCGGGGCTGTTCTGGTTCTGAAAATGGGCATTCGCCAGCCGATGTTTATTGCATCCATGACATTTGCCCTTGGCTGTCTAATCAGCGCCGCCGCGTTCAACATGCAGGGACTACTGGTTGGGCGCCTGTTTCAGGGTTTGGGCGGCGGCGGGTTGACGGCGCTGGCCTTTATTGGCACCGCGCGCCTGTTTCCGGGCCGCCTGATCGCCCGCGTTATGGGCGCCATCTCGGTGCTGTGGGGGTCTTCGGCGTTCCTAGGGCCTCTGATTGGTGGGCTTTTCACCACATATTCCAACTGGCGGTTGGGTTTTGTGTTTTTTGCCGTTCAGGCACTGTTTCTTGCGACTTTCGTGATGTTCGGTAGCCGCGTCAGCGAACCTTTGGGCAATCAAGACCGCAGCAAGCCGATCCCGGTGGCACGCCTGTTACTCTTGTCATTGGGAGTGTTGTTCATCGCCTATGCGGGGATCGAGGTAACCGTGCTGCGTACGCCGATTTTATTGACCTGTGGGCTGGGCATATTGGCGGCATTTTTGATCATCGACGGCAACAGTCCTGGCAACCGCATTCTCCCCAAACACCCGTTCAATCCGCGCAACCCTGTCGGCGCGGCCCTGTTGATGACCTTCACCCTGAACATATCAACAATGGGTCTCAGCGCCTATGGACCACTCTTGATGGTGATCATCCATGGCACACCAACAATTGTGGCCGGTTATGTTCTGGCCTGCGTTGCCATCGGCTGGAGCTCTGCTGCCCTCATCGTGTCCGGTGCCCCCGAAAAGCATGACCCCATATACATTGCAGTCGGCATGGTACTGGTATGTGTTAGCGTGGTTGGCATGATATTTGCCGTCGCAAATGGCCCGATCTTACTGGTGGCGGCCTTGGCGACACTCGAAGGAATTGGTTACGGCACCGCCTGGACGTTTGTTGTTAGACGCTCAAAACGGCTGGCAGCAGATGATGATGTGGAACGCCTGTCCGGCGCTCTGCCCACGACTGGGCGCCTTGGGTTTGCGGTCGGCGCATCGGTTTGCGGTATTTTGGCCAACTATGCTGGTTTTTCGATAGACGGTTCAGTGGATGCCGCCCAAACCGTTGCCCGCACCATTTTCACTGGCAGCCTGCCATTCGCATTTCTGGCCATGTTTGCCATGGTTTGCTTTGTGTCGATGAAACCAAAATCAACCAATCCATAACGATGCTGGGTCGACACTCAATCGTCAAGCGAATTGTAAAGGGCTCTGGCCCGTAAACCGTTCTCTGGAGCAAAAAACACCATTCAGAGGAAGGGCTGCGCATTCACACTTTGAGCCCAATCTCCCGATATTCTGCGATGCACCATTGGCGTCTTTTCTGGGAAGGACAATCACCTACGGTCTAAACTGTTTGCCGTTTCTCAAACGTTACGGCACCAATGGTCAGCACAAGAATAACCACTGCGACGAAGGCAAGGATCTCCCAGCCAAATCCGGCGATGATTGCACCGGCCGCAAAGGCGCACAGGGTTGAGACCAAGGCGATGATAGTATCGTTCACTCCTTGGACTACCGATTTTTCATCTTCAGAAACCACATTTGCCAACATGGTTGTTGCTCCTATGAAGCCGAAATTCCAACCGACACCAAGTAATATTAGAGATCCATAGAAATTTGCTGATGACAGGCCGCTGGCTGCGACGAGCGCTGCCATGATCAGCAATATCAGCCCGGTCATCGCTATGCGCCTGGTGCCGAACCGCTTGATCAGGAACCCGGTGAAAAAGCTGGGCGCAAACATTGCAACGACATGCCAGCGGATCACATCACCCGAAATCGCTTCTGAAAACCCGCATCCGATCATAGCCAGAGGTGTTGGGATCATGAGAAAAACCATAATCCCTTGCGATATGGCTCCGATGCCAACTGCAGTTCGGACCGGAGGCCGCTTGAGAACCGCAAGCGCAGCGAAGCGACTGCCTGTTGTACGCCGTGTTACGGGTTTGATTGTTGGAAAACTGACAAATGCCAACGGCCCAAGACCGACAAGGGTTATCACGCCAATTGCCACATAGGCACCAGCCAATGGGATGGGGGCAAGAGCATCATTGGCCATGATGAATATCTGCGGGCCGACAAATGCCGCAACCAAACCAGACGTCAACATCAAGGATATGGCCACAGGTTGCCATTCGGAACGAACCAACTCTGCCGCGGCAAATCGAAAGTACTGATAGCAGGCAAGCGCTGTTCCCAGTGCAAAATGAGCTATACATAATAGGATAAAGCTACCTGAAATCAGCGCCCAGGTGCCAATCAGCGCACCTACAATTGCAAGCCCTCCGCCGATAAAGAAACCGGTTTTACGGCCAAACCGCCCCATCAAAAAAGAAAACGGGGCTGCCGCGAACAGCCCGGCGAGCGTTTGCACCGATGCTGGCAGGGTCGCAAGCGCAGTTGTCGGAGCCAACGTCAGCCCAGCAAGCCCGCCCAGAATGATCAGCATGGGCATAGCAGACCCTAAGATCGTACTGGCTGAAAGCAGGCCGATGAAACGACTGTTATGGCCAAAAAATGAGGTAGACATCATTGGAGTCCTATTCGAAGCGGTTGACACAGTGCTTTGTAGCGGCAATCAAAGATGTCTAATATGTCAAAGTGGCATCAAAAATGGACACACCCTTTATGCCCCGTACAATTGACGTTTTGCTTTTCGATGATGTGAACTTGCTGGACGTGTCCGGTCCGGTTCAGGCATTTGGAGCCGCTTTGATCGACGGCAGGAGCCAATACGCCATGCGATACGTGTCGCCTAATGGAGAACCGGTGCGTGCGGCCTGCGGTCTAAGGCTCATGGCTGATGGACGGCTTTCAGTGCATTCAAATAGCGATGATCTATTGATCCCCGGAGGCAGTGGAGTCGATGCCATTATCCAACACGCAGCGGTCCGAGAGGTAATCCAGTACCGCGCCGCACGTGAAGGTGATGGGCGCCTTATATCAATCTGCTCCGGTGCTCTTGTGTTGGCTGCAGCAGGTGTTCTGGATGGACGCCCCGCGACCACCCATTGGTCGCGCTCTGTGGATACACTGCAGTATGAGAATGTCCTTTGGGATCTCGACTTAATCAGCACGTCACAAGAGCGTGTCTTTACGTCTGCTGGCGTGACCACAGGAATCGACCTAGCATTGGCCATTATCCGTGCAGATTGCGGCCCGAAGGTTGCTCTTGCCGCCGCTCGAGAATTGGTTGTCCAATTGCGCCGCACTGGTGGACAAAGCCAGTATGCTATTCACTTGGCGGGTCAATTCACCCGCGATGACACTCTGACCCGTTTGATTGAAAAAGTCGTTTCGCAACCTCACCTGGACTGGTCACTCAATGCTTTGGCGCAGACGGCAGGGATGAACCCACGCACCCTGTCACGACATTTCCAGCGAGTTTTGCAAGAGACCCCCGCTCAATTCGTGGAGAGGGTCCGTGTTGATCACGCCAGAGGATTATTGTCCGAAAACCTCACTCTGAAACAAGTCGCTGCTGACAGTGGGTTTGGTGACCTGCAACGTATGCGGCGCGCATTCCAACGCCGTTTCGGCGTTCATGTCAGCGAATACCAGAGTGCCTTCGGCTGAAATGAGCTTCACAACAGTAACGACCTTAAGTTGTCCTACTAAAAGTCGTCATTGGCGAATATGCAGCGAAAGGTAAGCTTGTCCGCAACTTGACCAATCACGATCACTGCACTGCACTGAATGTCGGCCCACCGCCCTTGTTGTCAAAATGTGCTTAGTTAAGAAATTGGGCCCTCTTCACTCGCCCATAAATGTAGCGAATGGACAATTACGGGCCTTGGTGCAATTCACGTCTAACGGCCGCTTCCAACCCATGTCTTGCCAGCGGAGCGGCGGATGAGCCGGGCGCGGATTGCTTCACGCTCCTTTACCGTATCTTGACAAACCTGTTATTGGCGCTCGATGCCACTATCCAGAATTTCAAGTCATTGAGTTTCATCAGTACTATCATAATCGCGCCAGTTTCCGCGCATCTGATCTGGCTGTACATCTGGCCTACTCAACCTATTTCTTCCTTTGTTTTCAATAAAACCCAACAAGCCATTGGGTAATCCCCCCCGGAACTAAGGGGATGCGAAAGTAGAATTTTCTCGGCAAGAATGACTGAGGAGATTTTGATGAAGAAGACGAGATATAGTGAACCCCAAATTCTGGCGATCCTGC
>MAAY01000108.1 GCA_002162795.1 Rhodobacterales bacterium 56_14_T64 | reverse complement strand
AATGATGACGAGGCCGGTCAGGACTGGTGCGAGGAAAACGCCTATCCCGGCTATACCTCCTATGCCTCGCTAAGTGATCTGCCCTGGCGCTTCCCGATCTTCGCCGATCTGGTCAAGGTGCTGGATCTGCATGTGGCAGAATTCGCCAAGGACCTGCAGTTTGATCTGGATGGCCGCGCGCTCAAGCTCGAGGATCTGTGGATCAACATCCTGCCCGAGGGCGGTATGCACGCCAGCCACATCCATCCGCATTCCGTGATCAGCGGTACCACCTATGTGGCGATGCCCGAAGACACCAGCGCGCTAAAGCTGGAAGATCCCCGCTCCGCCATGATGATGGCCTCGCCGATCCGCACCAAGGACGCTCGCCGCGAGTTGAAGCCGTTTATCTATATGAAGCCAGACGTCGGTGATGTGCTGCTCTGGGAAAGCTGGCTGCGCCACGAGGTGCCGATGAACATGTCCGAAGACGACCGGATCTCGGTGAGTTTCAATTATAGCTGGTCTTAGAGGCTACGCGAAAAAATCTGGGTCGCGCCTGACCTTGGGGAGGTGTGAAGCGCCTTCCCGAAGGGAGTGAGAACCGTCCGGGAAATGATCCGGGGGATCAATTCTGGTTCGAACAGGCGGAGCCTACTCAGGCGCAGCCCCGGCATTTGGCCCGTGCCAGATTCAAAATACAGATTGAAGTAATTCGTTTGGGAGAATTACCATCGACTACGCAAAATTGACCCAATTGGCTGAAGCGGTCCGTAAAGAAGGACCTCTCCTTGTTGAAGCCCTCAAATATGAGCGGGACTTCCGCAATAGGAACCGTGAAGAGCTATCCCTGCCCGCGAAGCAATTTTGGTCGCAGGTGGGGCTGGGTACCGTGAATAGGCTCTTCCAAATTTTGGACGGTTTGAAAGATTTCCAATGGCGCTATTGTCACCCTCGAAAACTGCTTGGTCTAGGCCATAAGCCCGGTCCAAACTTGCTCGAGGAAACAAGAATTGCATGTGAGATACTGAGGGTTTTCATTCCAGATATTCCGGATGAAGTAATGAAGCACCTTTCTGATAAATACATGTTCGAAAATAGGTGATGGTTGGAGTTCACTCATATTCCGCACAACCAAACTGCCTTCTGGATCTATATCGGCAACCGGCAAAGCAGGAAATGCTGCGTACCTTGAAATGGGGAACTGCGATTGAAGCAAGTTCATGCCGAAACGGGGAGGGAGGGTCATGTATGGCTATCTGAACCTTTCCCTTGCCCCCATACCCGCACTCCCCTATAGGAACCCATCGCCGACCCCTATTTCGCAAGAAATCAGGGCTAGGTGATTCTTTTCTGCATTTCGGTGCAGGTGACATAACCCACCAGGTGCGAGGTTACCCAATCGGGGCCTTCTGGTGCATTGGAAAGGACTGCGGCTATGAATGCCAAGGATCTTCGCGAAAAATCCGCGGATGAACTCCGCGATGAACTCGCAAACCTGAAGAAAGAGAGCTTTAATTTGCGCTTTCAACAGGCCACCGGTCAGCTGGAAAACACATCAGGCATCAAAGCGGCTCGCCGCGGCGCTGCCCGTGTTAAGACCATTCTGAACCAAAAAGCTGCAGCTGCAGCTGAATAAGGAGCGACACGATGCCCAAACGCATTCTCACTGGCACCGTGACCAGCGACGCAAACGCCCAGACTGTTACTGTCTCGGTTGAACGCCGCTTCACGCACCCTGTTCTGAAGAAGACCATCCGTAAGTCCAAGAAATATCGGGCTCACGATGAACAGAACGTTTTCAAAGTTGGCGATCAAGTTCGTATCATCGAATGCGCGCCAAAGTCGAAAACGAAACGCTGGGAAGTTCTGGAAGCTTAAGAGCCTTTAGAACCCTTATACCGACAGACGTCCCAGTTTGTCGAAACCCTGGAAGCGTCATGGCACGCATCGCCAGTTTCCATAGGTCGGGAGAAACCAAATGATCCAGATGCAAACTAACCTGGATGTTGCTGATAACTCAGGCGCTCGCCGAGTACAGTGCATCAAGGTTCTGGGTGGTTCCAAGCGTAGATACGCATCCGTAGGTGACATCATTGTCGTCTCGGTAAAGGAAGCCATCCCACGTGGTCGCGTAAAGAAAGGTGACGTCCTTAAGGCCGTCGTCGTACGCACTGCTCAAGCGGTTCGCCGCGCAGACGGCACAGCTATCCGCTTTGATAGCAACGCAGCCGTCATCATCAACGCGAAAAACGAGCCCATCGGTACACGTATCTTTGGACCAGTTGTTCGTGAGTTGCGCGCCAAGAGCTTTATGAAAATCATCTCGCTTGCTCCGGAGGTGCTGTAACAATGGCCGCTAAACTCCGCAAAGGTGACAAGGTCATCGTGCTGGCTGGCAAGGATAAGGGCAAAGAGGGCGTTATCGCTTCTGTGAACCCCCAGGCTGGTAAAGCAATTGTTGATGGCGTGAATATCGCCATCCGCGCCACTCGTCAGACCCAGACCGAGCAAGGCGGGCGTCTGCCCAAAGCCCTGCCGATCCAGCTGTCGAACCTGGCACTGCTGGACGCAAACGGCAAAGCAACCCGCGTTGGCTTCCGCATGGAAGGCGACAAGAAGGTTCGTTTTGCAAAAACTACAGGGGACGTGATCGATGCTTGATACAGTTGCTTACACCCCGCGCATGAAGACCATCTATAAAGAGACCGTTCGCGGCACTCTGAAAGAGGAATTCGGCTACAAGAACGAAATGATGATCCCTAAGCTGGATAAGATCGTTCTGAACATCGGCTGTGGCCGTGCCGCCGTCCGCGACAGCAAAAAAGCAAAGTCAGCTCAGGCTGAACTGACCTTGATTGCTGGTCAGAAAGCTCTGACCACCATCGCCAAGACTTCCATTGCTGGCTTCCGCGTTCGCGAAGGCATGCCAATGGGTGCCAAGGTGACGCTGCGCGGCGACCGGATGTTCGAATTTCTGGACCGTCTGATCACCATCGCAATGCCTCGTATCCGCGATTTCCGCGGCGTATCGGGTAAATCTTTTGATGGTCGTGGCAACTACGCCATGGGCCTGAAAGAGCTTCTTGTGTTCCCGGAAATCGATTTTGATAAAGTCGACGAAACCTGGGGCATGGATATTGTGATCGCTACGACCGCGAAGACTGACGCGGAAGCCAAGGCGCTGTTGAAAGCTCTCAACATGCCCTTCAATTCGTAAGCGCGGGAAGGAATAGACATGGCTAAGAAAAGCATGATCGAACGCGAGAAAAAGCGGGTGCGTCTGGTGGCTAAATTTGCTGCAAAACGTGCCGAGCTGAAAGAGATCGCGAGTGACCAAAGCCGTCCAATGGAAGAGCGCTTCGCGGCGCGTCTGAAATTGGCGAAACTGCCGCGCAATAGCTCGGCTACACGTTTGCATAACCGTTGCCAGCTGACCGGACGTCCTCACGCTTACTACCGTAAGTTTAAGATTAGTCGGATCGCGCTGCGGGACCTTGGCTCAGCAGGCCAGATCCCCGGCATGGTGAAGTCGAGCTGGTAAGGGAGAGACAGATATGAACGATCCTATCGCAGATATGCTCACCCGGATCCGTAACTCTTCGTTGCGCGGCAAATCCACAGTCTCGACACCAGCTTCCAAGCTGCGCGTCTGGGTTCTGGACGTGCTGGAAGACGAAGGTTACATCCGTGGCTATGAGTCAAAAACTGGTACCGATGGCCACCCGGCAATCGAAATCAGCCTGAAGTACTATGATGGCGAACCTGTCATTCGCGAACTGAAGCGGGTTTCCAAGCCCGGTCGTCGCGTTTACATGGGCGTCCATGACATCCCGTCGGTCCGTCAGGGCCTGGGTGTGTCGATTGTCTCCACCCCACAGGGTGTGATGTCGGACGCAAAAGCACGTGCAGCCAATGTTGGCGGCGAAGTGCTCTGCACCGTCTTCTAAGGAGGTCAATCGATGTCTCGTATTGGTAAAAAACCGGTTACGCTGCCTGCAGGTGTTACTGCATCGGTGTCCGGCCAGACCATCGAAGTTAAGGGCCCGAAAGGGACCCGTAGCTTCAAAGCCACTGACGACGTGACCCTTGCGGTCGAAGATAACGTTGTTTCCATCACACCACGCGGCATGTCCAAACGGGCACGTCAGCAGTGGGGCATGTCCCGCACCATGGTTGCCAATCTGGTAACCGGGGTCACCGTCGGCTTTAAGAAAGAGCTGGAGATCCAGGGTGTTGGTTACCGGGCTCAGATGCAGGGTAATGACCTGAAGCTGAACCTGGGCCTGTCTCACGATGTGACTTACACCGCTCCCGAAGGTGTGACTGTTACCTCGCCCAAGCCGACCATCATCATTGTCGAAGGCATTGATGATCAGGCTGTTGGTCAGGTTGCGGCTAACATTCGTGAATGGCGTAAGCCCGAGCCCTACAAGGGCAAAGGCATTCGTTACAAAGGTGAATTTGTCTTCCGCAAAGAAGGCAAGAAGAAGTAAGGACCTGCAAAATGGCAACCAGCAAAAGAACCCTGTTTCTGAAGCGCCGCTTGCGCGTCCGGAACAAACTGCGCCGGGTGAACTCGGGACGTCTTCGTCTCTCCGTTCACCGCTCGAACAAGAACATCAGCGTTCAGCTGATCGACGACGTTCGTGGCGTAACCATGGCTTCTGCCTCGACCCTGGAAAAAGATCTGGGTTTCGTTGGCAAGAACAGCATCGAAGCAGCTACCAAAGTGGGCGCGGTTATTGCCGAGCGTGCTAAGAAAGCCGGTGTTGAAGAAGCATACTTTGATCGCGGTGGTTTCCTGTTCCACGGTAAAGTGAAGGCTGTCGCCGACGCTGCCCGTGAAGGTGGCCTGAAGATCTAAACGTTGCGGGCGGCGCGCGTAGTGCCGCCCCGATAATCCGGGGGTGCCCTGTCAACGGGCACTCACCAGGATTGGAATTTAGGCGCGTATGCGCCGGATGAAAGGAATGCCTCATGGCAAGAGAAGATAACCGCCGCGGTGGCCGTCGTGATCGCGACGAAAATCCGGAATTTTCCGATCGCTTGGTAGCGATCAACCGCGTTTCCAAAACCGTTAAAGGTGGTAAGCGCTTTGGTTTTGCAGCTCTCGTAGTTGTAGGCGACCAAAAAGGCCGCGTTGGCTTTGGTAAAGGTAAAGCGAAAGAGGTCCCCGAGGCCATTCGTAAAGCCACCGAGCAGGCCAAGCGTCAGATGATCCGCGTTCAGCTGCGTGAAGGTCGGACACTGCACCACGACATGGAAGGTCGCCACGGCGCCGGTAAAGTTGTGATGCGGACTGCACCCGAAGGTACTGGTATCATCGCTGGTGGTCCAATGCGTGCCGTTTTCGAAATGCTCGGCATCAAAGACGTTGTGTCCAAGTCGCTGGGTTCGCAGAACCCTTACAACATGATCCGCGCAACCATGGACGGCCTCCGCAAAGAGTCCAGCCCACGTTCGGTTGCACAGCGTCGTGGTAAGAAAGTTGCCGACATTCTGCCCAAGCGGGACGAAGCACCAGCAGCGGCACCTGCCGAAGCTGAAGCTTAAGGAGACTGGAAGATGGCTAAAACTATCGTCGTCAAGCAGATCGGTTCCCCGATCCGCCGCCCCGCCAAACAGCGTCAGACTCTGATCGGCCTGGGCCTTAACAAGATGCACAAGACACGTGAACTGGAAGACACTCCTTCGGTTCGCGGCATGGTGAACAAGATTTCACACATGGTCGAGATCATCGAAGAAAAAGGCTAACCCCTTCTTCAACAAATCATCGAAAACGCCTCTGGTTCCGCCGGGGGCGTTTTTGTTTGGGCACACTCAAGTGTTCGACCTAGTAATCCGGAAGCCACCCGGCGTACTTGCGCGGGTACGAGCTGATTGAGGTTTCGCTAGACACTAAGCGGGAGCTTGTTCAATCAACTACCAACCAACTGCAAAACGACCAAAAATTTGACGCCAAGACCCATTCTCTTGTTTGATGGCAATATTCCTCAATCAAATTTCGGAGAATACACATGCCAGAGATCGTCGCCGACTATTCCATCGCCCTCATTTCTCTTCTCGTCTTTGTGTTGGTGGTCTTGCTTCAGTCCGCCATGGTTGGCGCCGCCAAGGCCAAAGCAGGCGTGGCGCCCGGTAGTTCACCTGAACCGGATTATGACAATCCGCTGTACCGGCTCAACCGCTCTCACCAAAACGGCACCGAGATCATGCCTGCAGCAGCGATTGCATTGTTTGCCTGTATTTTGGTCGGGGTGTCGGCCGCTTGGGTCAATCTATTGATGGCCGCCTTTCTGGTAACCCGTTTGCTGTATGTTTACGTCTATGCTCAGAACATGGGCAAGGCCACTCAGGGTCTGCGTACATTTACCTACGTGGCGGGCTGGGCAATGCTGGTCATATTGTGCCTGCTCGCGATCTGGGCAGTGCTTTAGCCTGATCTGCCCGACCGCCAACACATGTCCGATTTGGGAGACAGGGATGCACAATGGATCCTGCCTGTGCGGCGCGGTGACGTTTGAATTTGACGGGGAGCTAGCTGCGCCCAATGGCTGTCATTGTTCTCAGTGCCGCAAACAAACCGGGCACTATCTGGTTTCGACCGATGTTGAGCGGTCAAAGCTAAAAGTGAGCGGCAAGGAGAGTCTTGTGTGGTACCAATCCTCGGGCAAGGTGCGACGTGGGTTTTGTGCCACCTGTGGTTCGACTTTGTTCTGGGATCCGCTATTCCAACAGCAGACCGCAATTGCGATGGGGGCCTTTGATACACCCACCCATGTTCAGATGGGACTGCACATCTTTGTGTCTGACAAAGGTGACTATTACGACCTTACCGACGGACTTCCGCAAAACCAAAAATGAAATCAAGCAAGTCGAGCGACTCAGGCGGCGATGCCATTGTGAACGAATTATGAACTTTCCCATGCAGCCAGCGCATACCGGGGCGACCGAACTGTCGGTTGTTAGCGCGACCAGAACCTTTATCTAAGCCTTACCACACAAGAACAGAACACAGAGCTGAGGAATGGGTCTCGGCTAACAACGTAAGGACTATATCATGGCTCACGTCATCAACACCGCCTCCACTGGTTTCCACTTCATCGCCCGCATCCGTGGCCTCGTCGAAGACACCAAGCAGGCCTGGGCATTGAACGCCGAGTACAAGCGCACATATGCCGAACTGGATACTCTTGAGAACCGCGAGTTGGCCGACATCGGTGTCCGTCGCTGCGACATCGCCGAGATTTCTCGCATCCACGTATACGGCAAGTAATTCCGGAATTCGTTCGACCCTATCCTCCTCCCGGGGTTTGAATGACCAGTAACGCCTCCGCATTGCGGGGGCGTTTTCTGTTGTGGGGTCACACGTTGGGTTTGCCTTCTGCCGGGCAGTTCTCTAGCCCTTGTCCTTTGCAAACACACAGGAGGGCAGGATGCTAAAGTGGGCGATATTGGGGACTGGGTTCATTTCCAACGCGGTGGCCAAGGCCATCCAGCACAGCGACGGCTCTGAACTGTGGACTGTTGCGGGGCGCAAGCCCGAGACAGTGCAGGCGTTTCAAAAACAATTCGACATCCCGCACCACAGCATCGGTTACGACGACGCTTTGAACGACCCAGCGGTAGACGTTGCCTATATCGGCTTGCCCAACCACGTGCATCACACACTGACAGCGCAGGCGGCGGCGCAGGGCAAGGCGGTGCTCAGCGAAAAGTCTCTGACCACCACCATGGAGCAGGCGCATCAACTGGTCGCGTCGGTCCGTCAGGCCAATACCTTCTTTGTCGAAGGCTACATGTATCTGGCCCACCCCCTGTACCAACGCCTGCAAGAGATCCTGTTGGATGGTCGGCTGGGAGAGCTGCGGGCGATCCATGGCTTCTACGCGGCGGATATCTGGCAGGTGACCAACCCGCTGGGGCGCGGCACATTGTATAATCTTGGCTGCTATCCGGCCTCGCTGATGCATCTGGTGGTGCAGACCATGTGCGGCGAGCAGATGTTTGCGACCCGCCGCATGAGTGGCTTTGGCAATGTCTCGGACCACGACGGCACCATCTGCGATGCGGCGATGACGGCGCGGTTTGACAATGGCGTGCTGGCTAGTCTGCAATCCACCGACAGCTACGGCATGGCGCATGGCTTTACCATCAGCGGCAGTAAGGGCGTGCTGCGGTTCGTCACCAACCCGTGGCTGCCCGTGCCCGGCGCGAACCATCTGCAATGGTGCCCCTATGATGGTGTGGTCGAGGATATCTTTGTCGAAATCGGGCATGACGCGTTCTACCACCAGATCAAAATGGTCGAACAGAACCTGTCCCAAGGCCGGACCGAGGCACAGCGCCCGTCGCCCCGCGTGCAGGATTCGGTCGAGATCATGGAGTTCCTGACCGAGTGGGAGGCCCAGTGTCTGAACGGCGCAGCAGGCTAGCCCCGTTGCGCAGTCAGCGGACGCCCTGCTTAGGAATCTGAAACCGGCGCGTTGTAGTCTCCTATTTGATCGCGATCTAGCCGGGCTTGGCACCCCGGCCCACACCCGGAGCCTGGCCTTCGTAAAGAAGGGGGCGCATCTGAACCGTTCCTTGCGCGGGGCATGTCCCCGTCTGTATCCACCCCGGCGGCGCCGCCATTCTTATCCGGCCCACCCGTTAAACAGTAAGCAGCACGATGATAACCGACAGGGCAGGGGCCTTGGCGGACAGTTGTCGTCACAAATAACTATGAAAATGAGCTTGTAGGTACTATATATGCACTATCTGGACATATAATTCCGTTATGTGGACTTGAAATCCCCCTGCCAAAGAGGAGGCGTTACTTTGACAACTAAAAACTATCGTATCCTTCAGACCGTCGGAACCGCAATCATGGGCGCAGCTCTTTTAGTTGCCAGTGGTATCGTGGTCGCGATGTTTATCTGATCGTTCGGGTTGAGCGGCGAAAAAGGCAACACCAACTATCATCCCTAGGTGCAAGTTTCCGACGATTGATTGGAATGCTGCAAATCCACGGGCGGCCACATCCGGCCGGAAGTCCCCATAGCCCAATGTGGAAAACGTGACCGCCGAAAAGTAAAGATGATCCCACGGCGATGGGGGTAGTTCTTCAGGGGGCCCGACAATCCCATAAATTCTGTAAGCAATCGCAAAGGCGAAAATGGTTTGTGCGATGGAGACCGATGCGTCAGTCGCAAGGCGGACAGGGTTCGGCCAGAAATGATGGGATGTTAAAAATGGGATCGTGGCCACGACGAGGATGAAATAGGCGGTGGACCACAAGATCAAAATTCCTGCCGCAAATTTCTCGATCGCCGGCCTGTCCCCGACAAATACCGGGTTAACAACTTCCAGCAACATGACGAGGCACATTACGACAGATGCGAGCGTCCACAGTCTGCGTATGTTACTACCGGTGGTGCTGGTTTTCTTGGGAAATAAGTTTCTCATGTCTTTCCAGGGCAAGGTAGGTCGTTAAAACCTAAGGTGGCGCAACTGTTGCGTGCGCAAGCTAGTAACGCAAGCCATGCCTTCCACCCTTGCCCCAACCCGGCAACAGGTCTATAGGCACCCGGTGGCCATACGGGCCATAAGAATCAAAATCACTATATGCCGTGGTTGGCCCGAATACGCTTCGTGGGTCACATCCGGCTAAGGAGAAGCGATATGAGACTCAACGAACTGAGCGACAACCCAGGCGCAACCAAAAAACGCAAGCGCGTTGGCCGTGGTCCGGGTTCCGGCACCGGTAAAATGGCTGGCCGTGGTATCAAAGGTCAGAAATCCCGTTCGGGTGTGGCGATCAAAGGTTTTGAAGGCGGTCAGATGCCTTTGTACCAACGTCTGCCAAAGCGTGGCTTCAACAAGCCGAACCGCAAGGCATTTGCTGTTATCAACCTGGGCCTGATCCAGAAATTCATCGACTTGGGCAAACTTGATGCCAATTCGATCTCCGAAGACGCCCTGATCGAATCAGGTGTTGTTCGTCGCAAGCTGGACGGTATCCGCGTCCTGGCCAAAGGCGAAATCACTGCCAAAGCAACTATCGCTGTGACCGGTGCCTCAAAAGCAGCCGTTGAAGCAGTCGAAAAAGCAGGCGGCGCACTGACTATCGTGGCAAAAGAAGCCGCAGCTGAGTAAGCGCTTGTGAGCGGCAACAATGCCGCTTACATAGTCTTCAGTTTTCCAATTGACGCCGCCCGAGCCGGAAAATGGTTCAGGGCGGCGTTTTCGCAATAAAGAGACCTTATTCATGGTATCAGCAGCAGAACAAATGGCGGCGAACACCAGCTGGTCCGCGCTTGGCAAAGCGACAGACCTGCGTAATCGCATCCTGTTCACCTTGGCTCTATTGATTGTCTACCGTCTGGGGACTTTCATTCCGGTTCCCGGCATCGACACAATCGCCCTAAAGGAATTTATGGCTCAGGCCGGCCAGGGTATCGGCGGCATGATCTCCATGTTCACTGGTGGCGCGCTTGGCCGTATGGGTATCTTTGCCCTTGGCATCATGCCGTATATCTCGGCTTCGATTATCATCCAGCTGCTGACCTCGATGGTCCCGGCGCTGGAGCAGTTGAAGAAAGAGGGCGAGCAGGGCCGCAAGAAGATCAACCAATACACCCGTTTCGGCACCGTGGCGCTGGCCACTGCCCAGTCCTATGGACTGGCTGTGTCGCTCGAAGCAGGTGAGTTGGCCACTGATCCCGGCATGTATTTCCGTCTTGCCTGTATGATTACGCTTGTTGGCGGCACCATGTTCCTGATGTGGCTGGGCGAGCAGATCACCCAGCGTGGCTTGGGCAATGGTATCTCTCTGATCATCTTTGTCGGCATCATCGCCGAAGTGCCTGCGGCTCTGGCTCAGTTCTTTGCCTCTGGTCGCTCTGGCGCAATCAGCCCTGCTGTTATCGTGATGGTGCTGGTGATGGTTGTTGCCATCATCATGTTCGTGGTCTTTATGGAGCGCGCCCTGCGCAAGATCCATATTCAGTACCCACGCCGTCAGGTTGGCATGAAAGTCTATGATGGTGGTTCTTCGCACCTGCCAGTTAAAGTGAACCCAGCAGGCGTGATCCCGGCCATCTTTGCCAGCTCGCTGCTGTTGCTGCCAACTACAATCTCGACTTTCTCGTCGGGGGCCACCAGTGGTCCGGTGATGTCCTGGATGTTGGCCAACTTTGGCCCCGGCCAGCCGCTGTACCTGCTGTTCTTTGTGTCGATGATCGTGTTCTTTGCCTATTTCTACACCTTCAACGTGTCGTTTAAACCTGAAGAGGTCGCCGACAACCTGAAGAACCAGAATGGCTTTGTTCCCGGTATCCGTCCTGGCAAGAAAACAGCTGAGTATCTGGAGTACGTGGTCAACCGCGTGCTGGTTCTGGGTTCGGGCTATTTGGTGCTGGTCATGCTGCTGCCAGAAATCCTGCGCGGTCAGTTTGCGATCCCGTTCTACTTCGGTGGCACCTCGGTTCTGATTGTTGTCTCGGTGACCATGGACACCATTCAACAGGCGCAAAGCCATTTGCTGGCACACCAGTACGAAGGCCTGATCGAGAAAAGTCAGCTGCGCGGCAAGAACAAGAAGCGCAATAAGCGGGGGCCATCTCGCCGATGAATATCATTCTGCTTGGCCCCCCGGGTGCTGGTAAAGGCACCCAAGCCCGCCATTTGGTCGAAACCCGTGGCATGGTTCAGCTGAGCACCGGTGATATGCTGCGCGAGGCCAAATCCAGCGGCACCGAGATGGGCAATAAAGTTTCCGCCATCATGGATGCCGGCAAACTGGTGACGGACGAGATCGTTATCGGTCTGATCGAAGAGAAACTGACCGCCGAATCTGGCGCTGGTTTCATTTTCGACGGCTTTCCGCGTACTTTGGCTCAGGCCGATGCGCTGGCAGCTCTGCTGGCCAAGCTTGGCCAGTCGCTGCACACCGTGATCGAAATGCGGGTCGACGACGATGCGCTTGTCACACGGATCACCGGCCGCTTCACCTGTGGCGATTGTGGTGAAGGCTATCACGACGATACCAAACCCACGACCGAGGCTGACAAATGTGACAACTGCGGCAGCACCAACATGGTGCGGCGCGCGGATGACAACGAAGAAAGCCTGCGCACGCGTTTGATGGAATACTACAAAAAGACCTCGCCGCTGATTGGCTATTACTATGCCAAGGGCGACTTGCGTCCGGTCAACGGTCTGGCCGACATCACCGAAGTGCAAAAATCGATCGAGGCCATTCTGGGCTGATCCATCGCATTGGTGATTTGATAATGAATTGGGGCTAGGTTTTCTTAGCCCCTTTTTGATTCAGGAATTCAACCAATGATATTTCGCCATTTCCTTACCTTTGCGACGTTGTTGCTTGCTGCCCCGGTATCAGCCGAGCGGATCTTTCTGAATGATCCCAATTCTTGTCATATGTTGGAGCAGGAATACGGGGATCTGGACTTTGCGGGAAGCGGTGGCTTGATTCTGAACGACTCTGGCTTCAGCTCGCTCGAGTATTTTTGTGAATTCCAACCTGACCTGAAGTTCCACTGGGACGGCTGGCAGGCCACAACCCACATGGGGCATTGCCAGGAACCGGGGCCGTTTTACACCCCTACTTTGTTTACCTTTCTGATGACAGAGGACGAGCCAGGTGTTGTAGTGATGTATGATGGCTCCGAGGAACCAACACGGTTCTACTCCTGCACTGATTGACCCCATTGGTTTGATGGCGCTAGCAGCGATCCGTGGCGTCAACCAAAAGGTGGGTTGACGATCTGGAAAATACCTCATACCCAAGCCCATCCCTAACGGGAATCAATTCCTGTGGATGGGGTTCGCCCATCTGCAAGACTACCTCGAAAATACTGGATCAAACGGCGTCACTGCCATGGTCAAGTGTTGTGAAAAAAGGTTCCGGAGCTACGGAATCGCAACAAAAGGAACGTATCACGTGGCACGTATTGCCGGCGTAAACATCCCGACTGCAAAGCGGGTTCCAATCGCCCTCACCTATATCACCGGAATCGGTAACACCACGGCTCAGGCCATTTGCGAAGCCGTAGGCATCGAAATGACCCGTCGTGTAAACGAGTTGTCCGACGCCGAAGTTTTGAAAATTCGCGAGCACATCGACGCAAACATCGAAGTCGAAGGCGATGTGCGCCGTTCCGTACAGATCAACATCAAGCGTCTGATGGATCTGGGTTGCTACCGTGGCCTGCGCCACCGTCGTAACCTGCCTGTTCGTGGTCAGCGGACTCACACCAACGCTCGTACTCGCAAAGGCCCCGCTCGGGCAATTGCTGGTAAGAAGAAGTAAGGGAGGGTTTGATCAATGGCACGCGAAAAGACTCGTACGAAGAAAAAAGAGCGCAAGAACATCGCCTCCGGCGTTGCTCACGTTAACAGCTCGTTCAACAACACCAAGATCCTCATCTCGGATGTTCAGGGCAATGCAATTGCATGGTCTTCGGCTGGCACCATGGGCTTTAAGGGCTCGCGGAAATCCACGCCTTACGCTGCTCAGCTGGCTGCAGAAGATGCAGGCAAAAAAGCACAGGAACATGGTGTTAAAACCTTGGAAGTCGAAGTTCAGGGCCCAGGTGGTGGACGTGAATCCGCGTTGCGCGCTCTGGCCGCAATCGGCCTCAACATCACTTCGATCCGTGATGTAACACCGATGGCACACAACGGCTGTCGTCCGCCGAAACGCCGCCGCGTCTAAGCGACACACATTATCGCTGGGGTCCCGTGTTATTTCGCGGGCCCCAGTTTGTCATTAGAAACCTCGGGCGCCTGAACCTATCGGACATGGGGTACAGGCAGGAATGGAGGGAACGCATGATCCATAAGAATTGGGCAGAACTGATCAAGCCGACACAGCTTGAAGTTAAGCCAGGCAACGACCCCGCACGCCAGGCTACTGTTGTAGCCGAGCCGCTGGAACGTGGCTTTGGTCTGACCCTGGGCAACGCCCTGCGTCGTATTCTGATGAGCTCGCTGCAAGGTGCTGCCATCACATCCGTCCAGATCGATAACGTTCTGCACGAATTTTCCAGCGTTGCTGGTGTACGTGAAGACGTCACTGACATCGTTCTGAACCTCAAAGGCGTCTGCCTGCGGATGGAAGTCGAAGGCCCCAAGCGGCTGTCGATCAACGCCAAAGGCCCAGCTGTAGTTACCGCTGGTGACATCTCTGAAAGCGCTGGCATCGAGATCCTGAACCGCGACCACGTGATCTGTCACTTGGACGATGGCGCTGATCTGTTCATGGAACTGACTGTGAACACTGGCAATGGTTATGTTTCGGCTGACAAGAACAAGCCGGAAGATGCACCCATTGGCCTGATCCCGATCGATGCGATCTACTCGCCGGTCAAAAAGGTCTCGTATGACGTGCAGCCGACCCGCGAAGGTCAGGTTCTGGACTATGACAAGCTGACCATGAAAATCGACACCGATGGTTCGATCACGCCGGACGACGCGGTGGCTTTTGCTGCCCGTATCCTGCAGGACCAGCTGTCGATCTTCGTGAACTTCGACGAGCCTGAGTCTGCCACTCGTGCAGACGAAGACGATGGTCTTGAGTTCAACCCGCTTCTGCTCAAGAAAGTGGACGAGTTGGAACTGTCTGTTCGTTCGGCAAACTGCCTGAAGAACGACAACATTGTCTACATCGGCGATCTGATCCAGAAAACCGAAGCAGAAATGCTGCGTACGCCGAACTTCGGCCGCAAGTCGCTGAACGAGATCAAGGAAGTGCTTTCGGGCATGGGTCTGCATCTCGGCATGGACGTCGAGGACTGGCCACCGGACAACATCGAAGATCTGGCGAAAAAGTTCGAAGACTCGTTCTAATAGGACTGGTCAAGAGATCGGAGAGGGCGTAAAGCCCTCTCCAAAATGCCCACACTGGTGGGGAAGATCTGGGCATCAATGCCCCAAGGAGAGTAGCTGACCCGCATCGGCTGCCAGACAAAGCAAAACATAACGAAGGAATTAGAAAATGCGTCACGCACGTGGTTATCGCCGCCTGAATCGTACTCATGAGCACCGGAAAGCCCTGTTTTGTAACATGGCCGGCTCATTGATCGAGCACGAGCAGATCAAAACTACTCTGCCAAAAGCTAAAGAATTGCGCCCGATCATCGAAAAGATGATCACGCTGGCAAAACGCGGCGACCTGCACGCCCGTCGTCAGGCTTCGTCCAAGCTGAAGCAAGACCAATATGTCGCCAAATTGTTCGACATCCTGGGTCCACGCTACAAAGACCGCACCGGTGGTTATGTTCGCGTCATCAAAGCTGGTTTCCGTTATGGTGACATGGCGCCAATGGCGATCATCGAATTTGTGGATCGCGACCGCGATGCCAAAGGTGCTGGCGACAAAGCCCGCGTTGCAGCTGCAGAAGTTGCCGCTGACGAATAGGACCTCCGGATCTTAGATCCCGAGTGTCCAAAGCCCTCGTTCCATCCGGAGCGGGGGCTTTTTTGTTGGTTGGCTGCCGCTGAACGCTGCAGCGAGCAAGCCCGTCTAAACCCAATTTTTGGTGGGCGCCGCTTCGTTCAGGCCGGCGCGGTATTTAAGGGCTAACTGGCCCTGACAAAAGTTTTGTTTGAACCGCGGGGTCTTTTGAAATCAGGTAGAAATTCTCGTGGCCAAGCATGATGCCCGAGCAAGACAGACTGCTCGGCACGGCCGCATCCAATTTGTCTTTGTTATTGGGATCATCCCAACGGCGCTTGTTTAATGAATGTCTTGAAAACGGCCGTTTCGATGCGTTTCGTCCGGCAAATTCCAGCGCAATCGCGCCCGCCAGTAGCAGCAACGCAAATTTTGGGACAAGCAACCAAAGCATTTCCAATCTCCTCTATTTTGACAGGTGCACACAAGCCCGCCCATGTCTGAACCTCGACAATGGGGGCTGCCTATTCGCGGTAGGATAGCACAAAATCGCCAATTTGTCCCCTGCATCCGGAAGGGCCGAGCCAAGGGAGGCAGCGCCCCTGCTGTTGTTCTTAGACAAGAGCCAAGCTTGCAATTGCCCCATCGCCCCCGCATATCCTAAGGACATCTATTCTGGAGCCAACATGATCCGCGCAGCCCTCATTGCCCTTATCGTTATTGCCGCAGCGCCGCTGCAGGCGGAGACCAAAGTACCCAGCTCGCAAGCTGAAATCAGTCTGGGCTTTGCGCCATTGGTCAAAGACGCCGCGCCTGCGGTTGTGAATATCTATGCCAAAATCATCACCCAGGAACGCCAGCGCACGCCGTTCTCAAATGATCCCTTCTTTGATCAGTTCTTTCAGGGGTTACATAAGCCGCAACTAAGGGTGCAGAACTCGCTGGGTTCGGGGGTTATCCTATCGGCCGACGGAATCGTGGTGTCAAACTATCACGTTGTTGGCATGGCAACGGACATCCGCGTGGTAACTACGGATCGGCGTGAGTACAACGCGCAGGTTGTGTTGGCTGATCAGGCCAGCGATCTGGCGATCCTTCAGCTGGAAGAGGCGGTAGATCTGCCTTACCTCGACCTGCGCAACAGTGATCAGGTCGAAGTCGGAGAACTGGCACTGGCCATCGGTAATCCCTTTGGTGTTGGCCAAACCGTCAGTAGCGGCATCATTTCCGGTCTGGCTCGAACAGGTACCGCTACCGGCGAAGGTTTTGGCTACTATCTTCAGACGGATGCGGCGATTAACCCTGGCAACTCAGGGGGCGCGCTGATTGACGTCAACGGCGACCTTATCGGTATCAACACTCGTATCCTCAGCCGCTCGGGCGGCTCCAACGGTATTGGCTTTGCCATTCCGGCTAATTTGGTGCGTGAATTCATGCATCAGGCGCAAGGCGGTGCCGAAGAGTTCCAGCGCCCTTGGGCGGGGATGTCCGGTCAGCCGGTGGATGCGGATCTGGCGGCCTCGCTTGGGATGGAGCGGCCCGAAGGTATGGTGATCTCGGATCTGCACCCGGCCAGTTCCTTTGTCGCGGCCGGATTTAAGGTGGGCGATGTAATCACCTCGGTGGGTGATGAAATTGTCAATTCCCCGTCCGAGATGGCCTTTCGTATGTCGATTGCTGGCATGGGCAGCAAGGCTCAGGTCAGCCGGGTGCGCGGCACAGAGGTTGAGGTACTTGAAGTCATGATGATGATGGCCCCCAATACACCGCCAGCGCAGCCGATGCAGTTGAACAAGACCTCCGTTTTGCCTGGCTTGACCGTGGCGCGGATCAACCCTTTGGTGATCATTCGACTGGGCCTGCCTCTGAATGCCGAAGGTGTGGTGATCACCGATCCGGGGCAATACGGTGCGCGGGCGGGACTGCGGCCCGGCGATGTGCTGCAGACGATCAATGGAAATGTTGTGGTCGAAACCAGCGATGTGCCTGACCTGCTGACAGATCCGGGGCGACGCTTGAACTTGGACCTGCTGCGGGGCGGTCAGAAACTGAACCTGAGGTTCCGGTTGTAACCATGGCAGACCTTTTCGACACCGGCGCAACGCAGGCGGACCAGCCGCAACCCAACCGGCCTCTGGCTGACCGCTTGCGGCCGCAGTCTCTGGCACAGGTGATTGGTCAGGCTCAAGTGCTGGGCCCCGAGGCACCACTTGGCGTGATGCTGGCGTCTGGGTCGCTGTCCTCGCTGATATTCTGGGGGCCGCCAGGGGTGGGCAAGACCACGATTGCGCGATTGCTGGCAGATGAGACTGATCTGCATTTTGTCCAGATCAGCGCGATTTTTTCCGGTGTGGCCGACCTGAAGAAGGTGTTCGAATCCGCCAAGATCCGGCGCCAAAACGGGCGCGGAACTTTGCTGTTCGTGGACGAGGTACACCGCTTCAACAAGGCCCAGCAGGACGGGTTCCTGCCGCATATGGAGGATGGCACCATCCTGCTGGTCGGGGCCACCACCGAAAACCCAAGTTTCGAGTTGAACGCCGCGCTGCTCAGCCGCTCGCAGGTATTGGTGCTGGAACGATTGTCGCTGGCGGATCTCGAGTTAATGACCCAGCGTGCCGAACAAGAGCTGGGCCGTGCGCTGCCGCTGGTTGCAGATGCCCGTGATGCGCTACAGGAAATGGCCGATGGTGACGGTCGCGCTTTGCTGAACCTGATTGAACAGGTCTCGGCATGGAAGGTGAATGAACCGCTAAACCGGGATACGCTGGCTACCCGGTTGATGCGACGGGCGGCAAAATATGACAAATCCGGTGACGAACACTACAATCTGATTTCAGCACTGCACAAATCTGTGCGTGGATCAGATCCGGATGCGGCACTGTACTGGTATGCGCGCATGCTGGAGGGCGGCGAGGATCCTCGGTATCTGGCGCGTCGTCTGACCCGGATGGCGGTTGAAGATATTGCACTGGCTGACCCGCAGGCGCAGGCGGTCTGTCTGCAGGCCTGGGAAACCTATGAACGCATCGGCAGCCCCGAGGGTGAGCTGGCCCTGGCGCAGGCGGTGATCTATCTGGCTTTGGCCCCTAAAACCAATGCGGGCTACATGGCTTACAAGGCTGCGCGTCGGCTCGCCAAAGAGACCGGCAGTGCACCGCCTCCGAAACACATCCTGAACGCGCCGACCAAGCTGATGGCCGAGCAGGGCTATGGTGAAGGTTATGACTATGACCATAACGCCGAGGATGGGTTTTCTGGACAGAACTATTTCCCGGACGGGGTAAAACACCCGGTGTTGTATCAACCGGTCGAACGTGGGTTCGAACGTGAGTTGAAACGACGGGTTGAGTTTTTTGCCAAGTTACGGACGCAGCGCAACAGCTAAGGGCAGGTGCGTGCAAGCACACACCCTACACAGGGTGCTATTGGCGGTTCTAAGCTCTGCGTCTGGTGCAAGGCGGGCAAAACTTGACATCCGACGCGCCACGCGCGAGAGACCGCCGATGTTTTATACAGTCTTACATGTCGCCTTTGGTGGCGCAATTGGCGCGGCGTGCCGGTACTTGGTGGGCATCGGAGTCATCCGTATGCTGGGGCACCACCCGATTCCGCTGGCCATCATCACGGTGAACGTCATTGGATCTTTTCTGATGGGGGCTTTTGTCGTGACAGCAGCGCATCGTGGGATTGGGATTTACAGTCCCTTTGTGATGACCGGACTGTTAGGCGGGTTCACCACGTTTTCGGCATTCTCGCTGGAGACGGTAAATTTGATCGAGCGCGGACAGCTGGGGCATGCGGCCCTGTATGTGGCGCTGTCGGTCGGGTTGTCGGTGGGCGGTTTGTTTCTAGGCCTGATGGCCGCAAGAGGGGTGCTGACATGAGCGGCGTACAGAAAATTATCGTTTCGGACGACGACACGGATCAGCGGTTGGATCGCTGGCTGCGGCGGCTGTTTCCACATGTCAGCCAGGGGCGCATTGAGAAGATGTGCCGCAAGGGCGATCTGCGCATCGACAGTGGCCGGGTTAAACCCTCGACGCGGGTGATGGCCGGGCAAACGGTGCGGGTGCCTCCACTGCCTGCCAAAGATCACCAACCCAACGACATCGCCGAGCGACGCCTCTCGGATGCTGATATCAAGCTGATTCAGTCCTGCGTGATTTACCGCGACGACCATGTGATTGCCCTTAACAAGCCGCATGGGTTGGCGGTGCAGGGTGGCAGCGGTCAAAGCCGCCATGTGGACGGGTTGGCCGAGGCCCTGCGCTTTGGCTATGAGGATAAGCCCAAGCTGGTGCACCGGTTGGACAAGGACACGTCGGGTGTGTTGCTGCTGGCGCGGGATCGGCTGTCGGCCAAGGCGCTGACCGCTGCGTTCCGCCACCGTGAGACCCAGAAAATCTATTGGGCGGTGGTGGCCGGAGTGCCGCATCCCAAGCTCGGTATGATCAAGACCGGTTTGGTCAAGGGGTTTGGGCATGGTGATAAGGGTGAGGGCGAGAAGATGTACAACATCCACCCACGCGACATCGACGACACGCCGGGCGCCAAAAAGGCGATCACCGATTATGTTGTGCTAGAGCCCGCAGGTCGACGCGCGGCGTGGATGGCGCTGCAGCCGATCACCGGACGCACCCACCAGCTGCGTGCCCATATGGGCGAGCTGGGTCATCCCATTGTTGGGGATGGCAAATACGGTGGCTCAAGCCAGGAAAACATGGGCGATGGCTGGGGCGCACAGCTGGGCGGTGATATCTCGAAAAGGCTGCATCTGCATGCGCGCAGTCTGAAGATTGAGCATCCGGTCAATAAATCGGTGCTGCACATCACCGCGCCGCTGCCGCCGCACATGCAAGACACCTGGGACTATTTCCAGTGGAATCCCAAAGATGTGCCCGAAGATCCGTTTGAGATAGAGGAATGAGCGCAGACCTGCGACTGGTCCTGTTTGATATGGATGGCACCCTGGTGGACAGCCAGGTCGCTATCACCGGCGCCATGGGTGAGGCCTTTGCCAAAGTTGGCTATGCCGCACCAGCGCGAGAGGCGATCCTGTCGATTGTAGGGCTATCGCTGGATTTGGCGATGGCAAAACTGGCCCCCGGCGCTGATGCGGCCACCTGCGACGCACTGGTTGAGGGCTATAAGTCCTCGTACATGGTGTCTCGTCAGGCCACAGGTGCGGCGCATTCGCCCCTGTATCCCGGCACAACTGAGATGCTGATGGCGTTGAATGCGGTGCCAGAATACCTGCTGGGGGTCGCCACCGGGAAATCCCAGCGCGGGTTGGATGCGGTGATTTCTACGCATGAATTGAACTGCTTTGTGACCCGGCAATCAGCCGATTTTCACCCGTCTAAACCACACCCCTCGATGATCCATACTGCGATGTCAGAAACTGGCGTTGCGCCGGAGCATACGGTGATGATTGGTGACACCAGTTATGACATCGACATGGGGCTCGCTGCCGGGGTGACGACGATTGCGGTGGACTGGGGCTATCATCCCGCGGATCAGCTGGGTGCACATCACATTATCGGTAGTTTTGCCGAATTGGCGCCGCTGTTGCAGCGACTTTGGAAGGCCTGAATCATGAGCACATGGAAGCAGAAACGGTTCTGGGAGCAGGTCTCGGTGACCGAATCAGAGGGCCGATTCGCGATCGAATTGGATGGCCGTCAGGTGAAAACACCCGCTAAGGCTGTGTTGTCTTTGCCGACTCGGGCCATGGCCGAGGCGATTGCAGAAGAATGGCGGGCCCAGGACGGCGCGGTAAATCCACATACTATGCCCTGCACCCGGTCGGCCAATGCCGCGCTGGACAAAGTACAGATCCAGCATATTGAAGTCGCTGACATGTTAGCAGAATATGGCGATTCCGACCTGTTGTGCTATCGGGCCGAGAGTCCGATTGAGCTGGTTCAACGCCAAAATGAGCGTTGGAATCCGGCGCTGGATTGGGCGGCAACAGAGCTGGGAGTTCGTTTGATCCTACGTCAAGGCATTCAACATCAACCACAAGATGCAAAAGCCCTGCAGAGCTTGCGGACACGGGTTCAGGCTCTGTCAGCGTTCCAATTGGCCGCTTTTCATGACTTGGTCAGCATGTCGGGGTCTTTGATCCTTGGGTTTGCGGCGGCGGCTGATTGGCGCGGCGCGGCCGAGATCTGGGCGTTATCGCGTTTGGACGAGCTGTGGCAGGAAGAGCAGTGGGGCCCGGATGACGAGGCTCAGGCTGATACTGAAATTAAACGGCTGGCTTTTCTTCACGCTAAACGATTTTACGATTTTTGTTGACGTCAAAAAAGACTGCCGACGTCTTGGTTTGCGACGCGGATTGCGCGGTTTGCGACATAGTAAGTCCAAATAGCATTGGAAGAGTTCGCAATCCGACCATCGAATTTCATGATCCCCCACTTGACGAGTGTTGATGAATTACCCAGACTTAACGTCGAATTAGGGGAATAACCTATTTCAGTCCATTTTTCCGACATTGCTGGTGTCGGGAACAATCCGCCACCTAAGGCGGAAATATCAGGAAGAGGTAAAAATGAAAAAAACCGTATTTTTGGGTGCGCTCACTGTAGCTGGTCTGGCTGCTGGCGTGGCCGCTGCTGGTACACTTGACGATGTCAAAGCCCGTGGCAAACTGAACTGTGGCGTAACAACCGGTCTGGTTGGATTTGCTGCACCCGACGCCAATGGCGAATGGGGTGGCTTCGACGTCTCCATCTGCCGTGCCGTTGCTGCTGCTGTTCTGGGTGATCCCACGGCCGTTGAATTTGTTCCGACTACCGGTAAGACACGCTTCACCGCGCTGGCTTCTGGCGAGATCGACATGTTGGCCCGTAACACCACATGGACCTTCTCGCGCGATGTTGACCTGAAGTTCACCTTTGTTGGCGTCAACTACTATGACGGCCAAGGCTTCATGGTCCCCAAAGACCTGGGTGTGTCCTCGGCGACTGAACTGGACGGTGCGACTGTTTGTATCCAAACCGGTACCACCACCGAGCTGAACCTGGCGGACTTCTTCCGCTCGAACAACATCAGCTACGAGCCGGTTCCAATCGAAACAAACGCCGAAGGTCAGCAGCAGTATCTGGCTGGCGCATGTGACGTATACACCACTGACGCTTCCGGTCTGGCCGCTACTCGTGCCACATTCGAAGCACCAGCTGATCACGTTCTGCTGCCAGAAATCATCTCCAAAGAGCCGCTGGGCCCATTGGTCCGTCACGGCGACAACGAGTGGGGCGATGTTGTTCGCTGGACTCTGAACGCACTGGTCACAGCTGAAGAGCTGGGTGTGACGTCGGCAAACATCGCTGAGATGACTGCTGGCACCAACAACCCAGAAATCAACCGTCTGCTGGGTACCGAAGGTACTCTGGGCGCGATGCTGGGTCTGGACGCTGATTGGGCCAAAGCTGCCATCATGTCCGGTGGTAACTACGGTGAAATCTTTGCCATGAACATCGGCGAAGAAACTCCGATTGGTCTGGCGCGCGGGTTGAACGCACAGTGGACAAATGGCGGTCTGATCTACTCACCACCGTTCCGCTAAACACTTAGTGGGAAAGGGCGCAGGTAACCCCTGCGCCCTTTTCTTATCTATTGAACGCTTCGGATCGTCGACGAGTGGGGACCTAACCCCGCCGAAAAAAATCAGTCCGACAGCCATGGGGATTTCTAGGTCATGACAATACTCACTGACCCACCAAAGGAGTCGTTTCGACTATCGATGCTCCTTTACGATACACGGTATCGGTCAGCTACAATCCAAGTCATCGCAATGTTTGCGTTCATGCTTCTGGCGGCTTGGCTTATTAACAATGCAATCATCAACCTGAACACGCTAGGCAAGCCGATTTCGTTTGGTTTCCTGAGCGACACGGCGGGTTATGACATCAACCAGCGCTTGCTGGACTATGACAGCCAAGACAGCCATATCCGCGCCGCGCTGATGGGATTGCTGAACACCCTGGTCGTTGCTGTGCTGGGCTGCATTACTGCTACCATCGTGGGCGTGTTTGTTGGCGTTATGCGACTGTCCAATAACTGGCTGATCGCGCGGATCATGACCGTCTATGTGGAAACCTTCCGCAATGTGCCGGTTCTGCTGTGGATCATTCTGGCGATGGCCATTCTGATCGAAACCCTGCCGATGCCTCGCGCGTTCAAGGGCGATACCCCCACCGCGACGATGGATTTGTTCAACACTGTCGCGGTCACCAATCGCGGTGTCTATATTCCCGAGCCGCTGTTCTCGCGGAGCCTGGGCGACATTCACGTCCTAGGCGACATGGCACTACGGTTTAACATCTCGATGGATCTGGTTGCCTTCCTGATCGTGTTGGGGTTGAGCATCTTTGGCATGCGCAAGGTTACCGCACGGGCCAATGCCATTCAGGAAGAAACCGGTGATCGTCCAAAAACCTGGCATGTTCTGCTGGGTTTGCTGTTTGGGCCGACACTTGTTCTGATGATCGTTCTGGGGTTCCACCTGGGCTATCCCGAGCTGAAGGGTTTTAACTTCAAGGGCGGCATTCACATGCGTAACTCGCTGATTGCCCTGTGGTTGGCACTGTCGCTTTATACGGCAGCCTTCATCGCCGAGATCGTGCGCGCGGGTATTCTTGCGATTTCAACCGGTCAATCAGAGGCGGCCTCTGCGCTAGGAATGCGGTCGAGCCGGACAATGCGCCTGGTGATCTTGCCGCAGGCGCTGCGGGTTATCATCCCACCGATGATCTCAAACTATCTGAACCTGACCAAGAACTCGTCGCTGGCAATTGCCGTTGGCTACATGGATATCACCGGCACTTTGGGCGGTATCACCATGAACCAGACCGGTCGCGAACTGGAATGTGTGATGATGCTGATGGCAGTATATCTGGTCATCTCACTGAGCATTTCCGGGGTGATGAACTGGTATAACAATAGTGTCAAACTGGTGGAGCGGTAATATGAGTGATGTTTCTTTTGTCCGCACAGAGATGCTGCCAGAGCAGGCCCCACCTGGGTCTGAAGTTGGTGTCATCGGCTGGTTGCGGCACAATCTGTTCTCGAGCTGGATCAATGGCATTCTGACAGTCCTGTCGCTCTATGCGATCTATTATGTTCTGGCCGGTATTCTGCCTTGGGTGTTCCTATCCGTCTGGAACGCCGGGTCCCTGACCGAATGTCGGGAGATCATGAATGCGACTTGGGGTGGAACCCATGGTCATGCCTGCTGGGGGGTCATCAACGAGCGTTGGCTGCAGTTATTGTTTGGGTTCTATCCAAGCTATCTGTACGGGCGTCCTATCCTTGCTTTGGTATTGTTGCTGTTGGCTTTGACGCCGATTCTGTTCAACATGATCTCGCGTCGGATGAATTGGTTCCTGTTGGCACTGGCATTCTTTGTCACTGCGATGTTGATGGATGCTTCGATCTTTGTTTGGATCCTGCGCATCGGCTTTGCGGCCGCGACCCTCTTTATTGGGTACCAACTGGTTACTCTTTCCGGATCCGATCGGGCTGAACAGATTGCGCAGGGTGCAAAACGTCTTCCCAATCCGTTGATGTTCACTGCGGTCTATCCCTTCCTGATGCCTTGGCTGATGTGGGGCGGAACCATCTGGCCGCCAATTTGTGCCGCGCTTGGTTTTGTGATCGGTTTTGTTGTCCTGCGCTTCGGTAAGGACCATATGAGCGAACTTGTGACGATGATTGCGGCGGTTGCAGCTGCGGTTATCTGGTGGCTTGTGCTGTCTGGTTACGTGTCTGACGGTCTGTCTTCGGTGCTTCCCATTGGCATAGAGGCCGTGGAATCCCGCAAGTTTGGTGGGTTCATGATTGCGATCCTGCTGGGTGTTGTCGCAATTGGTGCTTCGTTGCCAATTGGGGTGGTTCTGGCTTTGGGTCGTCAGTCTGATCTGGTTATCGTCAAGGCACTCTGCGTTGGCTTTATCGAGTTCATTCGGGGTGTTCCACTGATTACGTTGCTGTTTGTGGCCTCGCTGCTGCTGAACATCTTCATGCCGCCTGGCACCAACTTTGACATCATCCTGCGGGTGATGATCATGATGACCCTGTTCTCGGCGGCCTATATGGCCGAAGTGATCCGGGGTGGTCTGGCGGCGCTGCCACGTGGGCAGTACGAAGGCGCAGACAGCCTGGGGCTGGATTACTGGCAGGCACAGCGGTTGATCATCATGCCGCAAGCCCTGAAGGTTTCCATTCCGGGCATCGTAAGTACATTCATCGGGATCTTTAAGGATACGACTCTGGTGTCGATTATCGGGTTGTTTGACGTGATCGGACTGGCTAGCGCCATCCGCGCTGATACCTCCTGGAACGGCATCTACTGGGAACTGTTCGCGTTCATCGCGTTCCTGTTCTTCATCGTCTGTTTCTCTATGTCCCGTTATTCCATGTATCTGGAGCGCAAGCTTCAGACTGGCCACCGTTAAGGAGTTCGACAGATGTCTGAACAGGCTACCGCACGCGAAATCGACCGTTCCAAGATGCAAGTCTCGGATCAGGTTGCGATCGAAATCAACAATATGAACAAGTGGTATGGGGCGTTTCACGTGCTGCGTGATATCAACCTGACCGTCAACCAAGGCGAACGGATTGTGATCGCCGGGCCTTCGGGTTCGGGGAAATCAACCCTGATCCGTTGCCTGAACGCGCTGGAAGAGCACCAGCAGGGTCAGATCACTGTGGATGGGACCGTTCTGTCGAACGATCTGAAAAACATCGACAAGATCCGTCGCGAAGTGGGGATGGTGTTCCAGCACTTCAACCTTTTCCCGCATCTGACGATCCTAGAGAACCTAACGCTGGCTCCGATTTGGGTGCGTAAAACACCCAAGAAGGAAGCTGAAGAAACGGCGATGCATTTCCTCGAGAAGGTCAAGATTCCAGAGCAGGCCAGCAAGTACCCAGGTCAGCTTTCTGGTGGTCAGCAACAGCGGGTGGCGATTGCCCGCTCTTTGTGCATGAAACCGCGTATCATGCTGTTTGACGAACCCACATCGGCGCTGGATCCGGAGATGATCAAAGAGGTGCTTGACACCATGATCGAGCTGGCCGAAGAGGGTATGACCATGTTGGTGGTGACCCATGAGATGGGCTTTGCCCGTCAGGTGGCGAACCGGGTTATCTTTATGGATGCCGGTCAGATTGTGGAACAGAATGAACCCGAAGAGTTCTTTAACAATCCAAAGAGCGAACGCACCAAACTGTTCCTGAGCCAAATTCTGGGTCACTGACCCGGACTGCAAAACGCGACAATAGAAAAGGCCGGGCACAGCGCCCGGCCTTTTTGTTTGAATAGACACTGGCAGACTCTGGTGTGTGCTTGCACGCACCGCCGGTTGGGTCTTATTCCACCAACAGCTCACGCGGGACCACAAAATCTACCGACGTTCCACTGCCCCATTGCAGGTCTCCCCAGCGCGCAATATCGAATTGCAGCACCAGCGTTGCCCCAGTTGGGTAGTTGAAAAACCGAGGGTGATCTGGCGCTTGTGCGGCAATGTTGCGGGCAAATGTGCCGATGCCAGGGTTGTGGCCCAGGATCATTGTGCAGGGGCGCTCAGCCTCGCTGAGGACCTGGAAAATGATGTCGGCGCTGGCGTGGTACAACCGTTCAACAAAGGCTGCCGGGGCTTGCAACTGCATCCGCTCATAGGTTTCGCGGGTGCGTTGCGAAGGCGAGGAAATCACCTGATCCGGCACATGTCCCCTTTCCTTGAGCCATAATCCCAGAGCGGTGGCAGAATGGCGCCCTCGCTTATTCAGGGGGCGGGCATGATCGCTGGGCGCAGAGCTGTCCCAGGCGGATTTGGCGTGGCGGGTCAGAATCAATGTGTGGGTCATAAGGAATGAAAATAGTGCATATGATGAGAAGATTGAGAAAAATCTCGATTTGCGCCGGAACTAAGCGGACAAGCGCGTCTGGCCTGGCAACCCTGATCCATACAAGGCGTGCCGGCATCACTGCCCAGAAAGTCGTGGCAGGCCCCCAGATCGTAGGGACCACCATCAACCAGGGCTCCGACCGGACAGGTGCTGAGACAGGGCTTGTCGCTGCAACTATCGCAGGGAGAACGGTCGAGCGGAGGCGGTGGAATGTCCCATTCCGCGTCGAAATGCAGGGCCCCACGGTACGAGGTCATCAGGCCAACCTGATCATGCACCATCATCTGTGATGGCGAGGAAAAGGCACGCCCGGATGCCAGCGCCCAGTTTATGAAGGGCGCATAGGGTGGGCCTCCGAAAGGGAAATACGCGGCGGCGGAAAACTGTTCGGCCAAGGCGTCGATTACCCGGCTGGACCAGCGATCAACTGGGTCCGGCTTGCCATCCTGTGCCTCTGCTGATGTGCTGAAGATGGGCCAGAAGGCACCCTCGGTGCCAAGCAATACCAGTGTGCCTGTCTTTAGCCCAGTGACCGGGGTTTGGCGGGGATGCAGGGTTCCGTGGATCTCCAGGCCTTGTGCCTGCACCATCACGTTCAACTGCTCCAGCATCATTTACCTTTGAAGGGGAGCAGCAGGCTCCAACCCAATCGGGCAGGGCTGCCGTTTTGCCATTGCAGCCCGACGGTCATCTTGTCGTGACCCTTGGCGGGTTGGGCGAGGTAGGTGCCGAGCAGGTGGTCCCAGATCGCCAGCGCAAAGCCATAGTTGCTGTCGTGTTCCTCGCGCCGGGTCGAGTGGTGCACGCGGTGCATATCGGGGGTCACTAGAACCCGCCGCAGGATGCGATCCAGCGGCAGGGGCAGGCGCAGGTTGGAATGGTTGAACATCGCGGTTCCGTTCA